>CAVHFY010000036.1:0-75247 GCA_963635745.1 Lachnospiraceae bacterium | reverse complement strand
AAAGCCTAAGTACTAGTCTATCCACGAGCGAGAGTCTCAGCACTAGCTTGTCTACTAGTGAGAGCTTAAGTACCAGTCTATCTACGAGCGAAAGTCTTAGCACTAGCTTGTCTACTAGTGAAAGCCTGAGTACTAGTCTGTCCACGAGCGAGAGTCTGAGCACGAGTCTTTCTACGAGCGAAAGTCTCAGTACTAGCTTGTCCACTAGCGAAAGTTTGAGTACAAGTCTCTCCACGAGTGAAAGCTTGAGTACCAGCCTTTCCACCAGCGAAAGTCTGAGCACTAGCTTGTCTACGAGTGAGAGTCTCAGTACGAGTCTATCAACTAGCGAAAGTCTAAGCACGAGTTTATCAACGAGCGAAAGCCTTAGTACGAGTCTTTCAACCAGTGAAAGCTTGAGCACCAGTTTGTCCACAAGTGAGAGTCTGAGCACCAGTCTTTCTACGAGCGAGAGTCTAAGTACGAGTCTTTCCACGAGTGAGAGCTTGAGCACCAGCCTTTCTACGAGCGAAAGCTTGAGCACCAGCTTATCAACGAGTGCGAGCCTCAGCACTAGTCTTTCTACCAGCGAAAGCCTGAGCACCAGTCTATCGACCAGCGAGAGTCTCAGCACTAGTCTATCGACCAGTGAAAGCTTGAGCGCTAGTCTATCAACGAGCGAAAGTCTCAGCACTAGCTTGTCTACAAGTGAGAGTCTGAGCACCAGTCTTTCTACAAGTGAAAGCCTGAGTACGAGCTTGTCTACAAGCGAGAGTCTGAGCACCAGTCTTTCTACTAGTGAGAGTCTGAGCACTAGCCTTTCCACTAGCGAAAGTCTCAGCACCAGCCTATCGACCAGTGAGAGCTTAAGCACCAGCCTCTCCACGAGTGAGAGCTTGAGCACGAGTCTTTCCACGAGCGAGAGTCTGAGCACCAGTCTTTCTACCAGCGAGAGTCTGAGCACCAGTCTTTCAACAAGTGAAAGTATAAGTACCAGTCTATCGACCAGCGAAAGCTTGAGCACGAGTCATTCTACGAGTGAAAGCCTAAGTACGAGTCTCTCCACGAGCGAGAGTCTGAGCACAAGTCTTTCTACCAGCGAGAGTCTCAGCACCAGCCTATCGACCAGTGAAAGCTTGAGCGCTAGTCTATCAACGAGCGAAAGTCTCAGCACTAGCTTGTCTACAAGTGAGAGTCTGAGCACCAGTCTTTCTACAAGTGAAAGCCTGAGTACGAGCTTGTCTACAAGCGAGAGTCTGAGCACCAGTCTTTCTACTAGTGAGAGTCTGAGCACGAGTCTTTCTACCAGCGAAAGTCTTAGCACCAGCTTGTCTACCAGTGCGAGTCTCAATGCCAATATCGTCATTTCTTCAGAGGCTTTGGGCTTGACGCGTGTCATAGAGGCACAAGATCTAGGAATGGTTTCACAAGTGATAGCAAGCACCAACGTTAGCTCACTTAGCACATTGGACGGTTTCTACTTGAGTACCAGTCTATCGACAGGTTTTAGTCTGTCACTGTCGCAAAGCAATAATAACAGTATGAGTGGAGATTTTGTTTATACCAATGATATCCCGACTTATATTGTTGGCGGAGCAATGGCGGCGACTGCACTTGCATTAGGGAAGCGTCGTAAAGAAAAAGATGAGGATACAGAAGATTAATGTTGTAGCTGATTCTAAAAAGGAGTCTCAATAGAGGCTCTTTTTTTTTCAAAAGCGAGATTCTTATCTGACAAAATCTAGACGTAGCAGCCTATTTGGGCTATAATGAAGTGGTAAAGTAAGCGGTTTATTTATTTTTGATAATAAGGAGTTAACATGTCTGAACCATTATTTCTAGAATCAAAGATGCAAGAGAAAATATGGGGTGGCCGTCAATTACATGATGTGTTCGGTTATGATATTCCCAGCGACCATGTTGGGGAATACTGGGCGATTTCAGCCCACCCCAATGGCGTTTCACGTATCAAAAATGGTCGTTTTGCTGGACAAAAACTTGATCAACTTTATGAAGAACAACGCCAATTGTTTGGGAACCGAAAAGAAAAGGTTTTTCCTTTATTAACTAAAATTTTAGATGCCAATGATTGGCTTAGTGTCCAGGTACATCCTGATGATGCCTACGGTTTAGCGCATGAAGGAGAACTTGGTAAGACGGAATGCTGGTATATCATTGACGCCAAACCCGGAGCAGAGATTATTTATGGCCATCACGCGCGCTCAAAGGAAGAGCTTCGCCAGCAAATTGAAGCCAAGGAATGGGACAGTTTGCTCACTAAAGTACCAGTAAAATCTGGAGATTTTTTCTATGTTCCAAGTGGTACCATGCATGCTATCGGCTCTGGAATCTTAGTTCTTGAGACACAGCAATCTAGTGATACCACTTATCGTGTCTATGATTTTGATCGTAAAGATGCTAAGGGGCAATTACGTGAACTCCATTTAGACAAATCCATTGATGTGTTAACCATTGGTCAACCTGCAAATAGTCGCCCTGTTACGGTTCAAGTGGATAATCTAACAAACACTCTTTTAGTTGCGAATGACTTTTTTGCCGTGTATAAATGGCAGATTTCAGGACCAGTTGCTTTCAAAAAAACAGCAGATTATAGTTTAATCAGTGTTCTCTCAGGCCAAGGGGAGATTACCGTTTCTGATAAAAAGTATCCGCTCAAAAAAGGTGATCATTTTATTTTGCCTAGCGATGTCAGTGAATGGTCTTTTGATGGCGAACTTGAGCTCATTGTTAGTCATCCATGAGTCAAAAAGCCCTAGGAAATTTTTCTTAGGGCTTTTCTGATACAATTTGGAAGGTGGGAATCTTTTCAATGGCATTGAAAAGATTTGGAAAAAGAAAGCAGGACTAAATCATTTCTGATATAATGACAAGTGATTACAATTAAGCGAGGAATTCATGTTTATTGTTGATTTTATCTTACATATCGATGACCATATCTACAATATTGCCAATGCTGTTGGTGGCTGGACCTACCTGGTCTTGTTTATGGTGATTTTTATAGAGACTGCAGCGGTGATTATGCCCTTTCTGCCTGGCGATAGTCTCTTGTTTGCAGCGGGTGCCTTGGCGGCTAATCCCGAGATGAGTTTTCATGTGGGTCTTTTTATGGTTTTGTTTTTCTTTGCAGCCTTTGTAGGAGATACCTGTAATTTTTACATTGGTAGAACCTTAGGCTATCGCCTTGTCCATCATCGTTTCTTTAGCAAGTTTATTAACGAGGACAATATCCGAGAGGCGGAGGACTATTTTGAAAAACATGGATCTGGCTCAATCATCCTCGGACGCTATCTTCCAATCGTTCGAACCTTTGTTCCTTTTGTAGCGGGTATTAGCCAATTTCCAGTCAGCTCATTTGTGAAACGCGCCTTTATTGGAGCCTTGTCCTGGTCGCTTATTGCAACAGGAGCAGGCTATCTTTTTGGAAATATTCCCTTTGTCAAAGCCCATTTTTCTGCGATTATTTTAGGTGTGGTGATTGTCACCCTTTTGCCAACGGTTATTAGTCTGGTAAAAAGTAGCCTAGCTAAGAAAAAACAAGCTTCCAAATAAGGTGACACTGAATTTCTATTTTGAAAAGAACCAAGAAAAAAGCCTAGTATGATTGTTGTGTTTTTGTTCTTGTAGTGTCTAGAATATTAACCAATTTTGTTCGATAGATAAGTATAAAAAGAAGCATCCCTGACTGAGGAAATGCTTCTTTTTATATGTGAAAGTTTGTTCTTATTTGTTATGTTTTCGTCAATAGCATCCGTGAAAGAAGAATATTATTATTATTCTTCTTCATCAAAGATGACTCTTCCACCTTCTACTTTAAATGGGTAACTGATAGTCTCATCTTCTGAATCGTTTGAAATATTGTAATGATAATAGAAGAAGTCATAGTCACCATCCGGTAGCCGACTAGCGTTTAGTTTTTCAGCTGCTTTTTTCATGTCTTGTTCCGTGACGGAGGCATCTTCATCAATATAAATGGTCACCTGAATCAATTCTTGATTAATCAAGGTTTGAAAAGGAATGTGGTAGTAACCAGCGAAGTCTCTTTTTCCGTCTTTGAGGTTTTGGGCGGCTAGAGTATCTAATATCTGTTCCTTTTCATCAGATTGGAGGTTGGCTAAAAAGCTAAGAGAACTAATGGGCAGACCAAGAGATTGTTTCTTTAATTGTTTTTCAATTTCTTTCTCTTTCTTTTGGAGTGATTTTTGCTCCAAATAGGCTTCCTTATACTCAGGGAGATTATCGCTAGATGCATTTGACAAGGTATAGTGAAAAAACGTTTTATCTTCTAAGGTCAACCTCTGGCCATCATATGTTTTCTCTGAGTAGGTGTAAGAGACATGATAGGTTGGTATTTCCAAAGCTGTCCACTTGACCTTGGTGATATGAATCTCTCCCTTGAGACCGACTTTATGGCATTCTTCTGTAAGCACTTCTTTGGCCTTCTTGTAATCACTAGGCATCATAATCTTGCAACCGCTTAGCAGAAGAGTTAAGACGAGTAAGGGAAGCAGAGCTAAAAAATAATGACCTTTATTTTTCATAAGACTTCCTCCAAAAGGATTAAGTAAACAAAAAGAAGTAGAGCCCTGTCAGGACTGCTATGATAAACCTTATAATTTTAAAATAGTGAAAACGTATCCAACCTTCTATTACTATTTTACCATCCTTTTTAAGCCTTGTCAGATGAAGGAAGCAATGATAGTGTAAAACAACTGCCGGTGAATAAAAAAAGATTGAACAGGTTTGGGTAACCTTTTCAATCTTTCAGGCTTTATACATTAAGAACTTGGTTGAGAAATTCTTGTAGACGTGGGTGTTTCGGGTGATCGAAAATTTCATCTGGTGCCCCATCTTCAAGAAATTCACCGTCTGCTGTAAAGATGACACGGTTGGCTACTTGGCGTGCAAATCCCATCTCGTGGGTCACAATCAACATGGTCATCCCTTGGTGGGCTAAGTCTTTCATAACATTAAGAACATCGCCAACCATTTCAGGGTCAAGGGCAGAAGTGGGTTCGTCAAATAACATGATATCAGGGTTCATGGCTAGACTACGCGCAATGGCCACCCGTTGTTTTTGACCACCAGATAAACTGTTTGGTTTAGCATCCGCTTTATCAGCTAAACCGACTTTTTCCAAGAGTTCCATGGCCACTTTCTTGGCTTCCCGTTTGCTCATTTTATTGAGTTCAACAGGGGCGTAAGTGATATTGTCAATAACACTCATATGGGGGAAGAGGTTGAAGTGTTGAAAAACCATTCCGATGTTCTCACGAGCCTTATCAATATCGGTTTTCTTGTTACTGAGTTCGTAACCATCAACGATGACTTGACCAGTTGTAATGTCTTCTAAAAGATTAAGGGTACGCAGGAAGGTAGATTTACCTGAACCTGAAGGGCCAATGATACACACCACATCCCCTTCAAAGAATTGAGTGGTAATGCCCTTGAGGACTTCGTTTGATCCGTAAGATTTGTGCAAATCTTGCACGTCAATTTTTAGTTCGCGTTCTTTTGTCATAGATTATTTAAACCTCTTTTCCAAGAGTTTTGCCAGTCGTGTCAAAAGTGTAATCATGACCAAGTATACAATGGCCAAGATAGCATAGATTTTGAAAGATTGGTAATTGCGGGCAATGATAATTTTACCAGTTTGGAAGAGTTCAACCAATCCAATCGCTGCAATGATAGTGGTATCTTTCAGAGTAATGACAAACTGATTGATAAAGTTTGGTAACATTAAGCGGAGCGCTTGTGGCACAATAATGCGGCGCATTGTTGTCACATATGAAATCCCCAGACTTCGGCTGGCTTCCATTTGACCTTTCGGCACAGCTTCGATTCCTCCGCGAACAATTTCTGCGATGTAGGCACCTGAGTTAAGGCTCAGGGCAATCACCCCAGCCACAAATTCATTGATAGTGACTTGGCTCCCCGTCATTTGTTGGAGAACATTTGGAATTCCCCAGAAGATGAAGGCTGCGACAATCATCAATGGAATCCCTCGAACCACATCGACAAAAATGCTAGCCATCACACGTAAGGATTTAAAAGGACTAACGCTCATCATACCGATAAGAACACCGATAACTAGGGCAATCGCAAAGGATAGGAGGGCAAGTTGGATGGTAATCCAAAGACCGCTCAAGAGTTGTTTGTAGTTGTTTTGAATCAAACCAACAAAAGTGGATTCGTCAACGGTATTGTCTGAGCTAGTTTCTTTTGTACTGGTGTATTTGGCAATGATTTTATCGTATTGACCATTCGCTTTTAGAGCTGCTAAACCATTGTTAAACATCTCGATAAGTTCAGCATTGCTTCCCTTACGGACGGCAAATCCAAGATTTCCTGTGTCAATACCAGCAACAGGTGTTTCAAAACTACGCCCTTCTTTGATGGCGTAATCCAAGACAGCTTTGTCATCCATAATGGCTTGGACTGAGTTAGAATTTAAACTGTCATAGAGAGATGACGCATCATCATAAGTTTTTAGGGTGTATCCGTACTGATCTGTATGGTCTTTGAGCCAGAGGTAAGAAGAGGTACCGGTTTTGGCTCCAACAGTCTTACCTTTTAAGTCTTCATATGATTTAATCTTACTACCTTTTTTTACAGCAAGCTCAATTTGTGAAGTGTAATAAGGGTCAGAGAAGTCAAAAATCTTGGCCCGTTCATCTGTGATGGTCATTCCAGCAATGACGGCATCGGCTTGACCTGTCTGTACTGCATTAAGCGCAGCATCAAACCCAGGATGGCTAAGTTTGATCGTGAACCCTTGTTGCTTGGCAATAGCTTTAATAAGGTCAATGTCAATTCCAACGTAATTGCCCTTGTCGTTTTGGTATTCAAATGGAGCAAAACTAGAGTCTGTTACGATAGTGTAGCTACTTTTTTGAGGCGTTGCTTTGGCAGAAGCATTACCAGTGCCAGATGCGTTGCTAGAAGCCGCTGTCGTCGCGCTAGCTTGTTTTTCTCCAGTCCATTTTTCAATGATAGCAGACAAGCTACCATCAGCCTTCATCTTGGCTAAAGCGTCATTGAACTGAGTGACAAGGTATTCGTACTTGCTGCCTTTTTTGACACCAAATGCAAAGCTACCAATGCTCTCCCCTTTCATGGACATGTTTAAATCTTGTCCTTGGTTTATCGCATACTGAATGACAGCCTTATCATCCATCACTGCATAGACGGAACCAGAAGCTAAGCTGTTATACATATCATCCCCTGTATCGTAGGTCTTGATGGTATAACCATACTCTTTTTTGTGCTTGTCTAGCCATGTAGAAGCAGCCGTTCCGTTTTTAACACCGACTGTCTTTCCTTTTAATTGACTATATTTGCTGACTTTGTTGGCTTTTGTTGTGGCGATGACAATAGAAGTATCATAGTAGGTATCACTCATGGTAAATACCTTTTTACGCGCCTCAGTAACAGTCATCCCGGCCATGATCGCATCGGCTTGTCCCGCTTGCACAGCATTTACGGCTGCGTCAAAGCCGACATAAGAGACGTTATAGTCCCAACCTTCGATTTCAGCGACTTTCTTAAGAATATCGACATCAATGCCCTTGTAGGTCTGATCCGAATCTTTAAACTCGAATGGCGCATAAGTTTGATCGGCAACGACAGAGATTTTGTCGTCGGCCTTGGCCTGCCCGGAAAAGAACAGTGCGCAAAACACTGTCAAGAGCAGTGCAAAGACTTTATTTTTCATTAAGTCTCTCCTTTTTATAAATTTACCTTAAAGATTATACCAAAAGATTACCTATTGAGCAAATGATAGGAGAATTCATGTTATGAAATATAACATGAGTAGACAGTTGTTTTCAATGGGAGAAAGAGAAAAACACCTGTTTTTATGCTAAAATAGACCTAGGAAACCAGAAAGGATCTCCCATGGCAAAAAAAATACAACTCGCTACGATTTGCTATATTGATAATGGTCAGGAATTACTACTCTTGCACCGTAATAAAAAAGCCAACGACGTTCATGAAGGCAAGTGGATTTCTGTTGGCGGTAAAATTGAGGCTGGTGAAACCCCACAGGCATGTGCCGTTCGTGAAATCTATGAAGAAACCGGCTTAACCGTTCAAGATATGCATTTTGCAGGGATGGTGACCTTCCCAGATTTTACGCCAAACACAGATTGGTACACCTACGTTTTTAAAATTACGCATTTTAGTGGGCAATTAATTGACTGCAATGAAGGTACCTTGGCTTGGGTCCCTTACGACGAAGTTATGGATAAACCGACCTGGGAGGGGGACTACCAACTCTTTGATTGGATTTTGCGAGATGTTCCTTTCTTTTCAGCAAAATTTGTCTATGATGAAAACCAAATCTTGCAAGAACAAGATGTTGATTTTTATCCCCAAACCTAGAAAAAGGAGACCCTATGTCTTATAGTCAACAGGCCTTAGAAGCTTTAGACGCTCAGAAGATGACACAGTTCGAGGAACTTTTTGAAGAGGCTCTAGAAAAAGATAGCTCTGAGACGCTCTTGTCTTTAGCTGATTATTTAGAGGCGATTGGTTTTTTTCCGCAAGCCAAACGTCTTTATGAAAAATTATTGCCCCATTTTCCTGAACTGGCGATCAATCTCGCTCAGATAGCTGGCGAAGATGGGGATATCGAGCAAGCTTTTGCTTATTTGGAAGACATTCCCGAAACAAGTGACGCTTATCTTTCGGCGCTCTTGACCAAAGCCGATTTATATCAGCTAGAGGGCTTGACAGAGGTAGCGCGGGATAAAATGGCAGAAGCTCAGGCTATTTCAGACGACCCTATTGTGACCTTTGGTCTAGCCGAAATGGAATTTGAATTAGGAAATTTTTCACAAGCCATTAAACACTACGCTCAATTGGATCAACGCTTTATCTACGAAACAACAGGTGTGTCAACCTATCAACGTATCGGTTTTGCTTATGCCAATCTTGGGAAGTTTGAAGCCGCTATCGAGTTTTTGGAAAAGGCAGTAGAACTCGATTTTGATGAGCAAACTATTATGGAATTAGCTAGTTTATTGTCTGAGGCAAATGAAAATCAAAAGGCTAATCTCTACTTTAAACAGCTCGATACCATTAATCCAGACTTTCCTGGCTATGAGTACCCTTATGCCCAATCTTTGCACGCAGAACATGAGACTAAAAAGGCTTTGCAACTGGTTCAACAAGGTCTAGCTAAAAATAGTTTTGATAGCCAACTTTTGCTGTTGGCCTCTCAGCTAGCCTATGAGTTACACGATCCATCTGGAAGTGAACGTTATCTGAGACAGGCACTAGAGGTCAGTGAGGATCGTGAAGCTGTCGTTTTACGTTTGAGTAATCTCTTGCTCGAAGACCAACGTTATGAAGACATCATAGAACTAGTGTCAGACGACATTGTGTCTGTCTTGTCACGCTGGAACTTAGCAAAAGCCTTTCGCCATATAGAAGCAGATACTAAGGCGCAGGCTATCTATAGGGATATTGCCACTGATCTAAGCCAAAATCCGGAGTTTCTGCTGGACTATGCCTTATACTTGCGTGAACTGGGTGACAAGGAACAAGCTAGTCACTATCTAGAGCGCTATGTGAAAGTTGTTCCAGATGACAGCCAAGCAATGGAGTGGTTAGCTGATTGGCAATCGGATGAAGCCTTTTAAATAACTTTGAAAAAAATTCACAAATTTCTGGATTAGAAAAAGCTAGATTATTCAGGTCTATGATATAATAATGAAGAATTCATTAACTACTCGGAGGGATTAGGATGTCTGAAAGTCAAAAAACATACGGTGCCGATTTAGTTGTCGACAGCCTGATTAACCATAAGGTCGACTATATTTTTGGAATACCAGGGGCCAAGATTGATAGAGTCTTTGATACCTTAGAAGACAAAGGGCCAGAGCTAATTGTGGCCCGTCATGAACAAAATGCTGCTTTTATGGCACAAGGAATTGGCCGTATCACTGGGGAACCTGGTGTTGTCCTGACGACAAGTGGACCAGGTGTTTCTAACTTGGCGACTGGTTTAGTGACCGCTACTGATGAAGGGGATCCTGTCCTTGCGATCAGTGGGCAGGTCAAACGCAGTGACCTGTTAAAGCGTGCTCACCAGTCTATGAATAATGTTGGCATGATGCAACCTATCACTAAGTATTCTGCAGAGATTCATGAAACGGATACTTTGTCAGAAATTATTGCAAATGCTTATCGTTATGCCAAAGAAGGTAAGCCCGGAGCTAGCTTTATCTCTATCCCACAAGATATTACAGACAGTGAAGCCACTGTTAAGGCCATTAAACCATTGACAGACCCTCAGTTGGGTTCCGCTTCAGTTGATGATATTAACTATTTGGCTCAGGCCATTAAAAATGCTAAACTTCCTGTTTTGCTTTTGGGTAATGGTGCCTCTACTGCGCAAGTAACTCAAAGTATTCGCCATATTTTAGAAAAGGTCAAACTACCTGTTGTGGAAACCTTCCAAGGGGCAGGTATTGTCTCTCGAGAACTCGAAGAAGATACTTTCTTTGGACGGGTGGGGCTTTTCCGTAACCAACCAGGTGACATGCTACTTAAACGCTCAGACCTCATTATCGCTATCGGTTATGACCCGATCGAATATGAAGCCCGCAACTGGAATGCTGAGATTTCTGCTCGGATTATTGTTATCGATGTTCAACCAGCTGAGATTGATACCTACTTCCAACCAGAAAGGGAGTTGATTGGAGATATTGCAGAAAGTTTGGATCTCCTCTTGCCAGCCATTGCTGGTTACCGACTGGATGATGATGCGCGTGAGTATCTGTCAGGTTTAAAACATAAGGCCAATGACTTGAAATTTGACCGCACACCTCAAGAAGGTATTCTCCATCCTTTAGATGTCATTGAAGTTTTGCAAGATCAGGTCGCTGATGACACAACCGTGACGGTTGATGTGGGGAGTCACTATATCTGGATGGCCCGCTACTTTAAGAGCTATGAAGCGCGTCACTTACTCTTTTCAAATGGGATGCAGACACTTGGGGTTGCTTTGCCTTGGGCAATCTCTGCGGCTTTGGTTCGCCCAAATACGCAAGTCGTTTCTATATCAGGAGATGGTGGTTTCCTCTTTTCAGGTCAGGAACTTGAGACGGCCGTTCGGCTCAAACTGCCAATCGTGCATCTGATTTGGAATGATGGCAAGTACAACATGGTTGAGTTCCAGGCAGAAAAAAAATACGGTCGGGCAGCAGGTGTGTCCTTTGGTCCGGTTGACTTTGTGACCTATGCCGAAAGTTTCGGGGCTAAGGGTTACCGTGTGCATACCAAAGCTGAATTTGAAACGGTATTGGCGCAAGCCATGGCTGAGTCTCAAACCTCAGGCCCAGTCTTGATTGATATTCCAATTGATTATAAGGATAACCTTTCTCTTGGAGAAACCATTTTGCCAGATAAATTTTATTAAGGGAGACGCGAACGCACTATGGCAGAAGCGATTAAATTATTTCAGTACAATACGCTCAGTGCCCTCATGGCCGGTTTATATGGTGGGAGTTTGACGATCGGAGAGTTGCTTGAGCATGGTGACCTTGGGATTGGAACCTTGGACTCCATTGATGGGGAACTGATTGTTTTAGATGGTAAGGCCTATCAAGCTATCGGTACCGAAGGACAGGAACCTCGCATTGTAGAAGTTGGAGATGACGTCAAAGTTCCTTATGCAGCTGTTGTGCCCCATCAGGCTGAAGTGGTCTTTCGTCAACGGTTCCAAATGACGGATAAAGAACTCGAAGATCGCATCGAGTCCTATTATGACGGTGTTAACCTTTTTCGTTCTATCAAGATACATGGGGATTTCTCAACCATGCATGTACGGATGATTCCCAAGTCTAACATGGATCAAAAGTTTGCAGAAGTAGCCGTTCACCAACCTGAGTATACCCGAACAAATGTCTCAGGAACCATCGTTGGTTTTTGGACACCTGAAATGTTCCACGGTGTAAGTGTAGCAGGCTACCATCTTCACTTTATCTCAGACGACCACACCTTTGGGGGACATGTTATGGACTTTGTGATTGACAATGGTATTGTCGAAGTGGGACCCGTTGACCAACTAGACCAACGTTTCCCCGTGCAAGACCGTAAATACCTCTTTGCTAAGTTTGATATTGACGAACTCAAAGAAGATATCAACAAAGCCGAGTAAATGCGAATAACATTGAAAATATTAAAAGGAAGTCGGAAGGCTTTCTTTTTTATCTCTTAAAATCATGAGTGAAAAATGATACAATAAGAGAGATAATATTCGGGTAAGGGTACCCTTAGTTTAGTCTAACTATAGGTTTGTGTATGCTTAGACTGCTGTCTGAATTGTGGTATAAGAATGATATGACATGTTGGATGATATCCAAGAAGAAACTTTTGAAGAAGACATTCAGGCATTTAGAGACCAGATGCAATCATCAAAATAATTCATTGATTTCAATTAGAAAAACACTATTCATAGAAAAATAAGACTTCGTTCTCATTAAAACAAGCCTTCTTTCACAAAAAGTTTCACTCATTTCAAACAAAATAAGCCTGATTTTTTTAAAATCAGGCTTATTTTGTTTCGGATGAAGATAATAAAGCAAACGTGTGGTCTTCATCTGAATTCGGATGAAAGGAGAACACGAACGTATAGCTCTTATTTTGATTGAAATAATAGCTATACACGATAAACAGGGGAAAGATTAACTTTTTCAATGATTTTTACCGTTTTTCATCATCTGTTACGAATAAAGTAGTGAGAAAAGAAAAAAGGAGTCTTTTATGAAATCATCTATCTATGAGATTGCAGATGTTAATCTCCGTGCACTTAACCATCAAGCCTTTTACCAACTGATCAAGGACAGTTATGATAGTCTGTATAGCTATTTAGCAGAACACCCTGATGACCAGCTCCAAGCGCAAATGACGGGTTTGCCCGAAAGGCTACTCAGTTATCAAGCGTCTTATCAAAAGGTGAAAAAGAGTCCGATTGTAGCGGAACTAGCTACCGCTGCTAAGGAACAAAACAAAGCCTTTAGTGGGCTTTGGGCTTATCTTAAGGCACACTCTTATACGAAAAATGCTGAGAAACAAGTGGCTTACCAGACACTATACCCTCTTTTAAGTACTTATAAGACAGCTTCACGGCAATCTTACGAAAAAGATATTGCCCGTTATGATCAACTCCTTAAACGCTTGGCGCAACCGACCTATCAGGAGGCTGTGACAAAGTTAGGCCTTGATGAGCAGGTGCAAGAGTTAACCCGCTCCCAAGAACAAGTAACAGTCTGTTATAAAAAACGCCTGCAAGAGCTTAGCGAGCGTGAAAACAATCAAAGTCAGACCTATCGTGAGCACTTGTTTAAGCAATATCAAGTCTTGATGGATTACGTGACTGTGGTGGCCTATATCCAATCAGAAGACGGAAAGTCACGGACAGAACTGACGAAATTAAAAGATCAACTTAATACTATCCGTAAACGTTACAAAAAACGGCGAAATCAAAAGGCGATAGATGATTTCACTGAAAAAAATTTAGATGAAGTAGTCTCTAATCCTTTGACCACAAGTCTCAGGGATTAAGCACCGTCAAAAACAAAGGAACCCCCTGACAGAAAGTTTTTATTCTGTCGGGGGGTTTTTCATTTAAATGGTTATTAGTCTGACTAGTTGTCAGTTCCATTGATCGTATTAACCATGTGTTGTCGGACGTTTAAGGTCAAATTAAGAAAACTTGATGACATAATGTGAATTTTGCTTTTCTTTTATAGATTATTGGTTGTAACCGTTTGTATTTGTTGTTAAAATGACCATGATAAACATAAAGGAGGTCAGAACCATGGAAAAGAAGGTTCGTTTTCGCTTACATAAAGTGAAAAAACATTGGGTAACCATTGCTGTGTCGACGGCGGCACTGGCTCTGGCACTGGCTGGAGGCAATAGCGTTCAGGCAGATGAGATTTCTGTCACAGCAACCACTGTTCCGGTCGTAGAAACTGTTGTGACTGATACCACGACAGCCACATTCGGTGACCAAGAAGTCACTAACTCATCTGAGGCTGATCAGGCCTTGGTCGTTTCAGAGAACAGTAGTAGTGAAACAACTTCTACTGATCAAGCTTCCAGTCCGTCTGATGTTACAACAAGAGGTGAAACGATAAAAACCGAAACATCTGACGCTGATAAAACTTCCGTTGATGGGACACAAACGAGTGACAACACTTCAGCTAATAGCTCGGAAACCCAGATAGGTGACAGCCAAGCTGTCGCAGTGGATTCGTCAGCATCAGACTCTAACGTTCAAGCAGATGAAACGCCTCGCCAGCAGTTTGTGTCTGACGCTCAAGGTAACTGGTATTACTACGATGCTAATGGTCAAAAGGTTACAGGTTTTCAAACGATCGACCAAGTGCCACTTTATTTTGATCAAAACGGCGTTCAAGCCAAAGGGAAATTGGTCGCCATCGATGGGGCGAGTTATTACTTTGACAAAGATTCAGGTGCCATGGTGGTCAATCAGGAGATTAATTTTCCTAAAAATGGCAATGTCGATTACCCGATTTACCGTTACTTCGGCGCAGACGGCAAGATGGTGACCGGCTGGCAAGAACGTGACGGGGAAACCTATTACTATGACGAAAATGGCTATCAAGTTCGTGATGTAAATTATTACAATAACGTTGTCGCTGATCGCAAGATATACAATACAGGCCTTTTTAGTGATCGTGCAGCGGATTATCAATTTGATGCTAAGACAGGAGCTATGATTCGTAATGCTTTTGCGCAAGTCGATGGTTATAGCCCACAAGCAGCCGGCCATAAATACCCTTCGAAAGACTGGGCGTATTTCGGGGCGGATGGAAAGGCCGTGTCGGGCTGGCAGACGATTGATGGAAAGACCTACTATTTCTATCCAGGCTATAACTTACAAGCGCGTCATGTTTTACGCAATATTGATGGCACTTATTATTATTTTGATCAAGACGGCGTTCTTGTGCGGAACCGATTCCTTTATTTAGACAATACGATTGGTACCTACAACACTAGTACCCCAATCGGTGACTATCCTAAACCAATCCTTGATAGCTGGATTTATCTAGATGGTGATGGCAAGGCTGTCACAGGTTTTTATCAACTAGGAGACCACACCTATTATTTCAAACCAGATGCCAACTATCCGGTTCAAGCTAAGGGGGAACTCCTAAGTATTGATGGCAAATCTTACTATTTTGATAAGGATTCTGGAAACCTCTATCGTAATCAGGACTTTGAACTTAATGGCAAGTCCTATACGGCAGATGCTGACGGTGTGGTAACAGAAGTGTCTCAGTACCGTAACCAATTTGTGTCTGATGCTCAAGGTAACTGGTATTACTACAGTGCTAATGGTCAAAAGGTCACAGGCCCTCAAACCATTGATAGTTTTAACCTTTACTTTGATGAGAACGGTGTCCAAATCAAGGGAGCCTTGGTCGAGCGTGACGGCAAGACTTACTACTATGATAAGGATAATGGTCGCTTAGTGACCAACCAAACCTTTGAAGTCAATGGCAAGTCCTATACGGCAGATACTGATGGCGTCGTGACAGAAGCGCCTGAGTATCATAACCAGTTTGTGTCTGATGACCAAGGCAATTGGTATTATTACGATGCCAAGGGTCACAAACTAACCGGTTTTCAGACGGTTGATGGGGTTAAACTTTATTTCAAGGAAGACGGCAAGCAAGCCAAGGGTGAGCTAGTCACGGTTGACGGAAATACTTATTATTTTGACAAAGATAGTGGGGCCTTGGTAGTCAATCAAGAGATTAACTTTGGTGGTTATGGTCCCAACAAGTTCTATACTGCTTATCGTTATTTCGATGCTGATGGTAGGATGGTGAAAGGATGGTTGGACCGTGATGGACAGCGGTATTATTATGATGAAAATGGGGTAAAAGTCCTAGATGTCAATGTCTATAACCACAATGCTGCCAGGAGAGAATTCATACCAGGTTTGTTTGGCCCAACTGTGGACTATCAGTTTGACGCTAAAACAGGTGCCATGTACCGCAATGCTTTTGCACGGGTCTACGGTCATAGTCGCGAAGATCCTATTGGTACTCGCTACCCATATGCCTACATGGCTTACTTTGGTGAGGATGGTAAGGCAGTGTCAGGCTGGCAGGATATTGACGGTAAAACCTATTATTTTTATCCAGAAAGCAATTTTCGCACGGGAGTAGGTTTGAGAACTATTGATGGCAAGACCTACTATTTCCAACCGGGAACCGTCTCCCTCTTTCGTAATGGGACCTTTGAAGTCGACGGCAAGTCCTATACGGCAGATGCTGATGGAGTAGTGACAGAAGTGCCTGAGTACCACAACCAATTTGTCTCTGACGCTCAAGGCGATTGGTATTACTACGATGCGTCTGGTCACAAACTAACCGGTTTTCAGACGGTTGATGGGGTTAAACTTTATTTCAAGGAAGACGGCAAGCAAGCCAAGGGTGAATTAGTCACGGTTGACGGCAAGGCTTATTACTTTGATCCTAATAGCGGAGAGTTGTTTACAGATGGCGCTAAAGAAATCAATGGCCAAACCTATTATTTTGCCAAAGATGGTTCTTTGTTACGTAATCAATTCTACACGGTTCGCGTGCCAGGACATGGCAATGATAATGACTACACCCTTTATTTAGATAGTGATGGACAGCCCTATAAGAATGGCTTTCTGACCTTAGAGGGTAAAACCTATTACTTCTTCCCGGATTCAGGTCATATGGCAACGGGGAGAACCTTGATTGATAACGTGGGCTATTATTTTGATCAAGGGACTGGAGAACTGGCTAAAAACCAATTGGTTGCCTCAAAAGTCACTGGCACAGGCCCTATGTACACTATTTATTACTATTTAGCGGATGAAAATGGTCGTTTACAAACTGGTTGGCGAATAGTTGACGGCGAAACCTATTATTTTGTGCCTGCGACTGCTGATAACTTGGATTCCGATTATTATCGCGCAGCAAGTATGGTTCGGGAGATTGATGGTAACTATTATTTATTTGATGGTGAGGGCAAATTAAAACGCAATTATATCGGAAAAGTCAGCTACTCCGGTCAGGATGCTTTTGGTAATGTACAGTATTCTTCTACTTATAAAACCAATGCTGAAGGTGTGCTTCAAAAAGGCTTATTTGAAGTGAATGAAGAGATTTATTATTTCAATTATGATGGCTACACCCTGGCAAGCCCAAGTGGACAGACTAAGGACCCTTGGCAAGTCATCGATGGCCAGCTATACCACTTTAAGTTTATTGCGCCGGGCTACAATATGGCGCCCCTATCGCGGAATGCCAATGCCATAAAAGATGGCAAGATGTATCATCTGGATGACAATGGACAGGCAAGACTTTTAGATGTTCGGAATCAATTCATCTCCGATGAAAATCAAAACTGGTATTACTTTGATGCCGATGGTAACCTAGTCACAGGTTTTCAGACGATTAATGGCCAGAACTTGTACTTTTATAAGGACGGAAAACAAGCTAAGGGAGTCTTTGTGACTATCGATGGCAAGACCTATTATTTCGATCGTGACAGTGGTGAAAAATGGGTGAACCGACAACTGGTTAGTGGGCCTTACACCTATGTGTTTGACGCTGATGGTGTGGCCACAAAAGTCCGTCAATAAGTTTTTTGAAAAATCCTTCGATTTATACTCGGGGGATTTTTCTTGTTGCGAAAACATTTTAAGGTCTGATTAAGATGAATAGTTGACATAATGTGAAAACAATAATATTTCTTATATTAACATTTGAAAGCGTTTCACTTTGGTGTTAGAATGACGGTGAAAAAATAAAAGGAGGATAGAACCATGGAAAAGAAGGTTCGTTTTCACTTACATAAAGTGAAGAAACATTGGGTAACACTAATAGTGTCGTCGGTAACACTGGGTCTTCTTCTAGTCGGGGGAAGTCAAGCCCAAGCGTATGAGGTGGCCACAAGGGATGCATCCACACCAATTGTGGGTGTTGTCGACACCGATACCGGTTCAGAGACATCTAATAGCCTAGAAGTCGTTGAACAGGCTGAGGACCATCAAACTACGAGTGAAATGGTTGACAGCAGTAGTGACGCTGTTATTGGGAATCAAGAAATAGTTGTTCCAGATGCTGATTTCTTAGCGGCGACCTCAGATGAGGAGACATTTGTCGTTACAGAACAAGTCTCACCAGATACTGACGCAACAGGTGAATCGACTACGGAATCCAGCCAATCGCAACCTGTCACGGATCAACCTGTTCTCGCCAACAATAAACAGGGCAACGAATCTGGCGTTACACCACGAAACCAGTTTGTTTCAGATGACGATGGTAACTGGTATTATGCGGACAATGCTGGTCGCTTGTTAACTGGAGCCCAAACCATTAACACTTTCAACTTGTATTTTTACGAAGATGGAGTTCAAGCCAAGGATGCTTTGGTTGAACGTGATGGTAAGACCTATTATTATGACGCGGACAATGGCCGTCTGGTGACAAACCAAACTTTCATCTTTGATGGCACAAGCTATACGGCAGATAGCGATGGTGTAGTGACGAAGTTGCCTGAGTACCGCAACCAATTTGTCTCTGATGACCAAGGCAATTGGTATTACTATGGGGCGGATGGCCAAAAAGTGGCTGGCTTTCAAACCATAGATTACGTTCGACTCTATTTCCATGAAGATGGTCGTCAAGCCAAGGGAGAGCTAGTGACGGTTGCCGGAAAAAGATACTATTTTGATAAAGATTCAGGAGAGCTCTATCGCAAGTTTGATCCGATAACCATCGAGGATAACACTTACACGGCAGATAGCCAGGGTGTTCTGACAGAAGTTCCAAAATACCGCAATCAATTCGTCTTAGACGACCAGGGCAAGTGGTACTATGCAGACGATACAGGTCACTGGTTGACTGGAGCCCAAACCATTGACACTTTCAACTTGTATTTTTATGAAGATGGAGTTCAAGCCAAGGGTGCTTTGGTTGAACGTGACGGCAAGACCTATTATTACGACGCGGACAATGGCCGTTTGGTGACAAACCAAACGTTCACTTTTGGTGGTAAAACTTACACCGCAGACGTCGACGGAGTCGTGACTGAAACGCCTCAATACCGCAAGCGGTTCGTTTCAGTTGACCAAGGTAATTGGTATTATTACGATATCAATGGTCAAAAACTGACCGGCTTTCAAACAGTGGATTACGTTCGACTCTATTTCCACGAAGATGGTCGCCAGGCCAAGGGGGAACTAGTCACGATTGAAGGAAAAAAGTATTACTTTGATCAAAAGACCGGCGAGCTCCATCGGAATGTCTACTCTTTTGAAATCGATGGTGTCAAATATACCGCTGACGCTGAGGGTGTTGTGACAGAAGTTCCAAAATACAGGAATCAATTTGTCTCAGACGAGGTGGGCAATTGGTATTACTATGGGACTGATGGCAAGAAATTAACTGGTCGGCAAATGATTGGCTATCACCATCACTATTTCAGAGAAGACGGCGTCCAAGTCAAGGATGAGCTAGTTACTATTGATGGCGGTCGCTATTATTATAATCCCGGCCAAGGCGAGCTCCTGCGGAATCGTTTCATCCTATACAAGGATGGCAACTGGTACTATCTGGGTAGTGATGGTCGTGCGGCAACAGGTTTCCAAACCATCGACGGTGTTCAACTTTATTTCAAAGAAGATGGCGCTCAAGTCAAGGGGGATTTTGTCGAACGCGACGGTAAACAGTACTATTTCGAAGCAGAGAACGGTCGTTTGGCGACTAATCAATATCTGAGTGCTGACGGTAAAGTCTATCAAGCCGATGCTGAAGGGGTTATCAGTGAAGTCAGCAGTACTTACAGCAGTCAATTCGTCTCAGACGAGCAAGGCAACTGGTATTACTATGATGCGGATGGCAAGATGGTGACAGGTTTCCAAGACATCAACGGTCAACATCTCTATTTCGATAAGGAAGGTCGCCAAGCCAAGGGTGGATTGTTCCAGATTGATGGGGCGACCTATTACTTTGACAAGGACAGTGGTGAAATGGCCATCAGTCAGGAACTGGAATTCCAGGAAAAGAGTCGTTCTAGTGGTGGAACGGTCACCGTCTATCGTTACTTTAATGCCGACGGTAAGATGGCGGTTGGTTTTCAAGACAGAGACGGCGAGACCTACTACTATGATAGGAATGGTATTTCTGTACGCGATGTCATTGCTTACAATACCCAAATTCATGGTGATTTCCAATCAGCAGGACTCTTTGGTTTAGCCCCAGATTATCTCTTTGATGAAAAGACGGGGGCTATGAAGCGTAACACCTTCGTTTGGACCTCTGCCTTGAAATTACATATTCCTCATTATGGTAGACTACGAGAGCCTGGAATGTTCTACTGTGGCCCAAATGGTCTGGCAGTGACAGGCTGGCAGGAAATCAATGGCAAAACCTATTATTTCTACCCAGAGTCAAAATTCCGGGTGGAATATGGAATTAAGACGATTGATGGAAAAGACTATTTCTTTAGTCACGAAGGTGCCCTTTTCCGTAATGGTATCTTCACTCGAGAAAAGAAGTTCTATACCGCTGATGAGCAAGGTGTTTTGACAAAACTCGAAACTGTAAAAGACCAGTTTGTTTATGACCTTAACTGGAAGCCGGTGCATTACATCGATACGGATGGCAAGGAACAAAAAGGTGTAAGCATTAAAAGTGATTTTGTTCTCTACTTCAAGTCAGACGGTAGCCAAGCCAAGGGTGAGTTCCTGACCATTGAGGGCAATATCTACTATTTTGACAAAGAGAGCGGTGAGATGTACCGCAATCGCTTTGCTTCAGATAGTCAAGGCAAACAGTATTACCTGAGCGCTGACGGTAAAGCTTTGAAGGATACTGTCTTCGAATACGACGGTAAATCCTACCAAGCCGACGCCGATGGTATCGTGACTGAAAAAGGCTAACTGGCCTAGCTGAAGAGCCCTCGCTCCAACAAGCGGGGGCTTTTTGTTGTCTGGGATAGGAACGCTTAGGAAAGGAAGCGCCACTTTTTTGCTAGAAAGATTATTCTAGTCTTCTAGAATCCTTGATTTTTGACGTATTGGCTTTTCTACACCGATAGAACAAGCAGATCTCAATTCATCGGCGAACTTTCGACAAAATAAGGCTGGTCACCTGACTAGACCAACCTTATTTCTTTTACTAGACCTGTTCTACAAAAAATGTAGCAATGTTTAATGCAAAAATTTGTGAAAAAGCGAGCATATTTCTTGAAAGCGTTTTTAAGGCTTGCTATAATCTAGAGGAATGAAAAATAATGGAGGCTATTATGAGCAAAGTTGTTGTTGTTGGCGCTAACCATGCGGGAACATTTTCGATTACCACCCTCTTGGATAACTATGGTGCTGAAAACGAGGTGGTCGTTTTTGACCAAAACTCAAATATTTCTTTCCTTGGCTGTGGAATGGCGCTATGGATTGGGAAACAAATTTCAGGTTCTGATGGACTTTTTTATGCGAATAAGGAAATCCTGGAAGAAAAAGGGGCTAAAGTTTATATGAATAGTCCTGTTACAGCGATTGACTATGATAATAAAGTTGTTACGGCTCTTGTCGATGGTAAAGAACATCAAGAAAGCTATGATAAATTGATTTTGGCGACAGGTTCACAGCCGATTTTACCACCGATTAAAGGCGCTGAGATCAAAGAGGGCAGTCGTACCTTTGAAGCCACTTTGGAAAATCTGCAGTTCGTTAAATTGTTCCAAAATGCGCAAGAAGTCATTGATAAGCTTCAAGATAAATCTGAACACATTAACCGTGTGGCAGTTGTTGGGGCTGGTTACATCGGGGTTGAATTAGCCGAAGCCTTTAAACGTCTAGGTAAAGAAGTGGTTTTAGTTGACGTGGTGGATACCTGCTTGGCTGGCTATTATGACCGTGATTTGACCGATTTGATGCGTGCTAATTTAGAAGAACACGGGATTGAGTTAGCCTTTGGTGAAACGGTTCAAGCAATCGAAGGCGATGGTAAGGTCGAACGTATCGTCACAGATAAACAGAGTCGTGATGTCGATATGGTTGTGTTAGCTGTTGGATTTCGTCCAAACACAGCGCTTGGGGCTGGTAAAATTGAAACCTTCCGCAATGGTGCCTACTTGGTGAATAAAAAGCAACAAACGAATCTGCCAGATGTCTATGCCGTTGGTGATTGTGCGACGGTTTATGATAATGCCCTAGAAGATACCAACTATATTGCCCTAGCTTCAAATGCTGTTCGTTCAGGTATGGTCGCAGCGCATAATGTAGCTGGCCATGAATTTGAATCCCTCGGTGTTCAAGGCTCAAATGGGATTTCTATTTTCGGCCTTAACATGGTTTCTACCGGTTTAACGGCTGAAAAAGCAAAACGCTTCGGTTTTGACCCTGTCGTGACAGAGGTCGAAGACCTGCAAAAAGCTGCCTTTATGGAACATGGCAACTATGAAGTTATCTTAAAGATTGTTTACGATCGAAAAACACGTCGAGTACTTGGAGCACAGATGGCTTCACGTGGTGATGTGTCTATGGGTATCCACATGTTCTCATTGGCCATTCAAGAACAAGTCACTATCGACCGCTTGGCGCTCTTGGATCTCTTCTTCTTACCACACTTTAATCAACCATTGAGTTATATCGCTAAAGCTGCCTTAAAGGCAGAAGATTAAGTTAGATTAAACGCACTAGACATCTGTTCTAGTGCGTTTTATGCTACTATTATGAGGGAAAGGCTAGTAGATTTTATTTGGAAAAAGTAATTGTTATAGTCACTCATCATCGAATAGAGAACTTAAAAAACGCTTGTCGGACGACAAGCGTTTTTAGGATGAAGCTTAGTTACGAGAAGCTTCTTGGAATTCTGGGTTTTGCCAAGCTTCATCAATGATGGCTTTCAATTCATCAGCAGAAGCTTGCATTTTTTGTGTTTCAGCGTCGTTCAATGGGATGTTTACTGGACGCACAATACCGTGTGCACCAACGATAGCTGGTTGTCCGATGAAGACATCGTTAATACCATATTGACCGTCTTGGAAGACTGACAATGGCAATACAGCATTTTCATCATCCAAGATGGCTTTAGTGATACGTGCTAAGGCAACAGCGATACCGTAGAAAGTTGCACCTTTTTTGTTGATGATAGTGTAAGCGGCATCACGTACGCCTTCAAACAATTCAACCAATTCAGCATCGTTGAAGTTGTCCACGTCTTTAAGGTAGTCTTCAAGGTTGACACCAGCGATGTTAGCGTGTGACCAAACGGCAAATTCAGAGTCACCGTGCTCACCCATGATGTATGCGTGAACGGAACGTGCATCAACATCCAATTTTTCAGCCAAAGCTTGACGGAAACGAGCTGAGTCAAGAGATGTCCCTGAACCGATAACGCGTTCTTGAGGGAATCCTGAGAATTTCCATGTTGAGTAAGTCAACACGTCAACTGGGTTTGCTGCAACGAGGAAGATTCCTTTGAACCCTGATTCTACAACTTGAGTGACGATTGATTTGTTGATAGCAAGGTTTTTACCAACCAAGTCCAAACGTGTTTCACCTGGTTTTTGTGGGGCACCAGCAGTGATAACAACCAAGTCAGCATCTGCACAGTCTTCGTATTTTGCTGCGTAGATTTTCTTAGGTGAAGTGAAAGCCAAAGCGTGGCTCAAGTCAAGGGCATCACCAACCGCTTTTTCGAACAATTGAGGGATTTCAATAATTCCTAATTCTTGAGCAATTCCTTGGTTAACCAAGGCAAAAGCGTATGAAGATCCAACGGCACCGTCACCGACAAGGATAACTTTTTTGTGTTGTTTAGTTGCAGTCATGCTAAACATCTCCTTAATTTTTTTTGAGTTCAAGACCCATTCACAAGTATTCTATCACGTTATAGGCTTTCTGTCACGGTTTTAATGGAAATTCAGTCACACGGTTCGTCATTCTTGATAATAGATACAGAAAATTTCAGAATATTTTCAAAAAGTCGTTTAGCAGTCGATAAGTGAAATCATGTGTTTTCATGGTCAAAAAACGGAAAAAATGCTATAATAAAGCGTATTTACATAGAATGGGAGTAGAGTGCATGCAAGATAAAAATTTGGTCGATGTCAATCTGACCAGCGAGATGAAAACGAGCTTTATCGACTATGCGATGAGCGTTATCGTCTCGCGTGCGCTTCCAGATGTACGAGATGGCTTAAAACCCGTACAACGTCGTATTTTATACGGGATGAACGAATTGGGGGTAACACCGGACAAGCCTCACAAAAAATCGGCTCGGATAACGGGTGATGTGATGGGGAAATACCATCCGCATGGGGATTCCTCTATTTATGAGGCCATGGTTCGGATGGCACAATGGTGGTCTTACCGGTATATGTTAGTAGATGGTCATGGAAATTTTGGTTCCATGGATGGCGATGGGCCCGCCGCTCAGCGGTACACCGAAGCTCGCATGAGTAAGATTGCCCTGGAAATGTTGCGAGATATTAACAAAAACACGGTTGACTATCAGGACAACTACGATGGTTCTGAGCGAGAACCAGTGGTTTTGCCTGCTCGATTCCCTAATCTTTTAGTCAATGGGGCAACTGGTATTGCTGTCGGTATGGCGACCAATATTCCAACACACAACTTAGGAGAAACCATTGATGCGGTTCAACTTCTGTTAAAAAATCCAGATGCAACAACACGAGAACTCATGGAAGTATTGCCTGGTCCAGACTTTCCAACAGGTGCATTGGTTATGGGGCGTTCAGGTATTCATAAGGCCTACGAAACTGGAAAAGGATCGATTGTTTTACGCGCTAGAACAGAAATCGAAGAAACCAAGTCAGGTCGTGAACGAATTGTTGTTACTGAATTTCCATACATGGTGAATAAAACTAAAGTGCATGAACATATTGTACGTCTGGCACAGGAAAAACGTATCGAAGGTATTACAGCTGTTCGAGATGAATCGAACCGAGAAGGTGTCCGCATGGTTATCGAGGTGCGTAGAGATGCCTCTGCCCATGTCATCCTCAATAACCTCTTCAAGTTGACGAGCTTACAAACGAACTTTAGTTTTAACATGCTAGCGATTGAGAATGGAGTACCTAAGATCCTGTCACTCCGCCAAATCTTGGCTAACTACATTGCGCATCAAAAGGATGTTATTGTTCGTAGGACAGCTTTCGATAAGGCTAAGGCGGAAAGCCGTGCGCATATTTTAGAGGGCTTACTGATTGCTCTTGACCATTTAGATGAAGTCATCCGCATTATTCGAAACAGCGAAACAGATACTATCGCTCAAAAAGAATTAATGGAACGTTTTGCTTTATCAGAACGTCAAAGCCAAGCTATCTTAGATATGCGTTTACGTCGTCTGACTGGTTTGGAACGAGATAAGATTCAGTCAGAGTATGATGACCTCTTGCTTTTGATTGCTGACTTGGCTGATATCTTAGCTAAGCCTGAGCGTGTTATCGCTATTATCGGTGAAGAACTAGAAGAAATCAAACGCAAATTTGCTGATGACCGCCGAACAGAACTCATGGTTGGTGAAGTCTTGTCGCTGGAAGATGAGGACCTCATTGAAGAGGAAGATGTTTTGATTACCTTATCAAACAAGGGCTATATCAAACGCCTAGCTCAAGATGAATTTCGTGCACAAAACCGTGGAGGGCGTGGTGTCCAAGGAACAGGTGTTAATGATGATGACTTTGTGAGTCAGTTGTTATCACTGAGTACCCATGATCCGATATATTTCATGACCAATTTGGGGCGTGTTTATCGGTTAAAGGGCTACGAAGTGCCCGAGTATGGTCGTACGGCTAAAGGACTTCCTATTGTTAACCTCCTTAAATTAGATGAAGGTGAAAAAATACAAACCATCATCGGTGGAGCCAGAGAAGCTGAAGATGCCTATTTGTTTTTTGTCACAAAACATGGCATCGTTAAACGAACAGCTCTGGAAGAATTTAGAAACATTCGACAAAATGGGCTGAAGGCTCTCAATTTGAAGGATGGCGATGAGCTAATCAATGTTTTTGTCACGAGCGGACAAGATGATGTGATAATCGGGACAAAGACAGGTTATACAGTTCGTTTTGCAGAAGACAAGGTACGTGCGATGAGCCGTTCAGCAACGGGTGTCAAGGGAATTACCTTACGTGATGAAGACCAAGTAGTTGGGGCCTGCGTAGTGTCAGATGAACAAGAAATTTTAGTCGTAACGGAAAAAGGCTTCGGCAAACGAACTTCAGCCAAAGACTACCCACAAAAAGGTCGTGGTGGTAAGGGAATCAAAACGGCTAATATTACCGGCAAAAATGGTCCTCTAGCTGGTCTGGTAACCGTATCAGGAAATGAAGATATTATGTTAATCACAGATACAGGTGTACTGATTCGGACACATGTGGCTAATATCTCACAAACCGGACGTGCCGCCATGGGGGTTAAAGTCATGCGTCTAGATCAAGATGCCAAAATTGTTAACTTTACTTTAGTGGCAGCCGAAGGCTCTGATGCTGAGACAGAACAAGAGGAGGCGACAGATGACCCAAAGGTCTAAGCAGTCCAAAACAATCAAGCAAAAACTATTGACTAGCTTTCGCTGGCTGCTTGTAGTGGTGTTGTTTACTGTTGGCCTAGCTTTAGTTTTCCAACGGTCTTTACGAAACAGCATGATTGCTTGGAATTCCAACCGATATCAGGTATCTCGTGTCTCAAAGAAAACTTTAGAAGACAACCAAAAGAAAAAAGCATCTTATGATTTCAATGCTGTTAAATCCTTGAGTGCAGAATCAGTCTTGTCAGCACAAATGAGTGCACAAGAATTACCAGTGGTAGGTGGTATCGCGATACCAGATGTCGGTATTAATTTACCAATCTTTAAAGGTTTAGGTAATACGGAACTGTCTTACGGTGCTGGGACCATGAAAGAAGACCAAGTGATGGGCCAAGGAAATTATGCTTTGGCTAGTCACCACGTCTTTGCTATGACAGGTGCTTCTGACATGTTGTTTTCACCTTTGGACCGCACCAAAGCAGGACAAAAAATTTATCTTACAGATAAAGAAAAAGTCTACACCTATACCATAACCAGCGTGTCTATCGTGGCACCGACAGATGTTGCTGTTATTGATGATACGCCCGGAAAGACTCAAGTCACACTAGTGACTTGTACAGATGCTGAAGCGACACAAAGAACCATTGTTATTGGGGAACTCACTCAGACAAGCTCCTGGGATAAGGCGCCTCGTTCTGTCAAAAAAGCATTCAGCAAATCTTATAACCAAATTAATCTCTAAAGGGTCGGTTAGGTTTTACCTAGAAACCGACCTTTTTTATCTTTTGCGGTATAATATTTGATATGAAAGAAACAGTTCGTCTTTTGCATTTAAATGATTTGCATTCACATGCTGAAAATTACCCAAAGCTTCGGCGATTTTTTCGGGAACATAGTCAGAGTTTCAAGGGTGATGTTTTGCGTTTGGACATTGGGGATAATGTTGACAAGAGTCATCCTTTAACTGATGCCACTTCAGGCAAGTGGAATATTCAACTCATGAATGCACTAGAAATTGATTACGCCACTATTGGTAACAATGAAGGGATTGGTCTATCTAAGGAGGAAATATCTTCTCTTTATGATGCCGCCAACTTTTCTGTTGTTCTAGGAAATTTGAAACATCCGAATGGGCGTCGTCCGGAATGGGCGTCTCCTTATACCGTTTTTGAAACTTCCTTTGGGCATCGGTTGGTTTTCTTGGGCTATACCTTTCCTTATGAGTTAACCTATACACCGAATGGCTGGCGGGTATTGGATATGTATACTTGTATTGAAAAGGATTTAGCGCGGCCGGAGGTGGCTTCTGCAGATGGCATTATCCTTTTAAGTCATTTAGGATTGGGCGTTGACCAGGAAATTGCCAAAAGGTTTCCTCAAATTGACCTGATTATCGGGGCGCATACCCATCATCTTTTGGAAGAAGGAACACAGATCAATGGTGTTTATCTGGCGGCAGCTGGTCGCTATGGGGAACATGTCGGTGAAATTGATGTTGTATTGGGAGAAAAAGGAATAGAAGACTGTTTTATTCGAACCTTTGCCACATCAGAGCTACCGAGTCAACCCGAAGATAAGGCCTGGGTTGCAGCAATGGAAGCTGACGGTCGACGTTTATTAGACCAGGTCATGTGTTATCGATTTGACCATATTCCTGACCAAGAAGAGAGTGTTAAGTTAACCATGCAGGCCATGCGAGAAGCGACTCAAGCTGACTTATGCTTACTCAATACTGGTATCGTCGTTAAACCATTTGAACAGGAGTGTTCGCTTGATAGCTTACATCAAAGTCTTCCCCACCAAATGCGCTTAATCAGTCTTGAGGTGACACAAGAAGAGCTTAGTGTAATCTGCGAAGATATTTATCAGCAAGCAGAATTGTTAAAGCACCAAGCCATTCGTGGTATGGGATTTCGAGGTAAAGTATTTGGTGACATGCGTTCACAGGGATTCACTTACAAAAACGGGAAAATAGTGTATACTAGTAAGGTTGATAGAACAAAAGAGCGCCATCGCCTTGTCTTGGTTGATCAATATTATTTTGCGCCTTATTTTGAAAGTCTTAAGAATCAAAAGGTGCAGTTCCATTTTCCAGATCTCTTACGTCAGACAGTAGCTCGCTATATGAAAGGAAGGCATGAAAAAGGATATCTCACCTGATTTGTATAATTACAATCGTTTTCCAGGACCCCAATTTCAATTCGAAGCACCATTTGTCAAGGCAGACAATCGCCTTTATGAAGTGGTTTTTAATTCCCAAGACGTTTTTAATGTTGAAGCTTTTACGCAACGCTACAGTGATTGGTTAAATCAGTATGATTATATTGTTGGTGATTGGGGAAATGAACAACTACGCCTTAAAGGTTTTTATCATAGCTCAAAAAAACGTGACCAAGCTTTCGACCGCTTGGAAGACTATATCCGTGAATATTGTAATTTTGGGTGTGACTATTTTATTTTAAAAAATACCAGTCCTCAAAAAATGACTTACCAAGAAGAGTCTGAAAAATGGCGTAAAGACAACCGTTCTCGAAAAAAATCTTCGCAAAAAAAACATTTTCAGACGAAGAGACGCAGTCAAGAGACGAGGCCGGCTCAAAGAGCATCTGGAAAAAGAGAACAAAACCAACATTTTACGATTCGTAAGAAAGGCTAATTATGAAACCATCCATTTACACACTGACACAAGACGAGCTGATTGCTTGGAGTCTTGAAAACGGACAAAAAAAATTCCGCGCAACACAAATTTGGGATTGGCTTTACCGCAAGCGTGTACAGTCCTTTGAAGAAATGACCAATATTTCTAAGGATTTTATTACCCTTTTAAACGATAATTTTTGTGTGAATCCTTTAAAACAGCGGATTGTTCAGGAATCTGCCGACGGTACCATTAAATATTTGTTTGAATTGCCGGATGGTATGCTGATTGAAACTGTTTTAATGCGACAACATTACGGCCTATCTGTCTGCGTGACGACCCAAGTGGGTTGTAATATTGGGTGTACATTTTGTGCATCTGGTTTGATTAAAAAGCAGCGTGATCTCAACAATGGTGAAATCACGGCTCAGATTATGTTGGTTCAAAAGTATTTAGACCAACGAGGCCAAGGTGAACGTGTTAGCCATGTCGTGGTTATGGGGATTGGCGAACCTTTTGATAATTACACAAATGTTTTGAAATTCCTTAGAACAATTAATGATGATAAAGGTCTAGCCATCGGTGCGCGACATATTACTGTTTCAACGTCAGGTCTGGCCCACAAGATTCGAGAATTTGCTGATGAAAATATTCAGGTGAATTTGGCGGTTTCTCTTCATGCGCCTAATAATGACTTACGCTCGAGCATTATGCGCATTAATCGCTCTTTTCCACTTGAAAAGCTGTTCGATGCCATTAAATATTACATTGATAAAACCAATCGTCGGGTTACCTTTGAATATATTATGTTAAACGGGGTCAATGACACACCTGAAAATGCACAGGAGTTGGCTGATTTAACCAAAGAGATTCGAAAACTCTCTTATGTTAATCTAATCCCTTATAATCCTGTCTCAGAACATGATCAATATAGCCGAAGTCCTAAGGAACGAGTAGAGGCTTTTTACGATGTGTTAAAGAAAAACGGTGTCAACTGCGTCGTCCGCCAAGAACACGGTACGGATATTGATGCAGCTTGTGGGCAACTACGCTCCAATACGATGAAAAAAGATAAAGCAAAAGCACAGGCTAAAGTGAAGGGGTAAGCGGTAATAGAGTTCCAAGAATTTGGAGCTCTATTTTTGAGTTCCCAAAACGTTTTCTTGACGAGTAAATACATTCAGTTAATAACTATCTGGAAGTATCAGTCCTCATTCAGACGGACAGTTACAAAAGAAGTCATACGAGTGTTTGAGGAGCGGCAATTGGATTGGGTATAGTCTTTTGTTTTGTCTTTACAAAAATAACTTGACAAAAACTGAGAGACTTTCTATAATAATTTAAGATATCCTTTAATTCAGTCCAGAGAGGCTGCAAAGGCACCCAGTGATATAAAGAGTAGGAGTGGAGCTTCTGCTAGATTTTGTGTGACCTTGCCCTCTTGGGTGAGGTCTTTTTTGGTGAAAGGTTGCTATGATATTAAAAGAAGAATTAAGGCTGGTTAGTCAAAATGAAATTGCCTCTGGTATCTTTGAAATGGTATTAACTGGCGATATGGTTGATGAAGTTAAAGCTGGGCAATTTTTACATATTCGTGTACCTGACTCAAGTAAGCTTTTACGTCGTCCGATTAGTGTTTCTAATGTGGACAAGATGGCAAAGACAGTGACTCTAGTTTACCGAGTGGAGGGTGATGGTACGCGTCTACTGAGTCTAATGACAGCAGGGCAAACACTTGATGTTATGGGACCACAGGGCAATGGTTTTGATCTATCTTTAGTCTCAAAAGGGCAAAAAGCGCTCATCATCGGTGGTGGTATCGGAGTACCACCAATGGTTGAAGTGGCTAAAGAACTGCATGAAAAAGGCGTTGAAGTCATTGCTGTTCTGGGGTTTGCTACAAAAACAGCCGTAATTTTGGAAGAATGCCTAGCCCAATATGGACATGTTATTGTTACAACTGATGACGGTTCTTATGGAATAAAAGGTTATGTATCAACGGTAATCGACCAATTTGAGGAGACATTTGATGCCATTTATGCCTGTGGAGCCCCTGGCATGTTATCTTACGTTGACAAAACCTTTGCTGACCATCCGCAAGCCTTTATCTCACTAGAAGAGCGCATGGCCTGTGGAATGGGAGCTTGTTACGCTTGTGTCGTACACCTAAAAGATGCTACACAAGATAGCAATGAACGTGTTTGCCACGAGGGACCAGTCTTTCCAACAGGGCATGTGATTTTATAGGAGGTGGCGATGATAGAAAATCCATTAGCGGTTCGGATTCCGGGACTAGACTTAAAAAATCCTATTATCCCAGCCTCGGGTTGTTTTGGCTTCGGTCAGGAGTACGCCAAGTATTATGACTTAGATCGATTAGGGGCTATTATGGTTAAGGCAACCACACAGGAGCCACGTTTTGGAAACCCTACACCTCGGGTGGCTGAAACGCCATCAGGTATGCTAAATGCCATTGGCTTGCAAAATCCTGGTTTGCAGCAAGTGTTGACTCATAAATTACCTTGGCTTAGGGATCACTATCCACAACTGCCGATTATTGCAAATGTGGCTGGTTTCTCCGTAGAGGAATACGCCCTTGTCGCTCATAAGATTTCCAAAGCGCCAAATGTTACGGCCATTGAGCTCAATATTTCTTGTCCCAATGTCGATCATGGAAATCATGGGCTCTTGATTGGACAAGATCCAGATATGGCCTATGAAGTTGTAAAAGCAGCAGTTGCCGTGTCAGATGTGCCAGTATATGTCAAGTTAACTCCGAGTGTTGCTGATATTACAGTTATGGCAAAAGCTGTCGAAGCAGCCGGAGCTACCGGTTTTACAATGATAAATACCCTTGTGGGGATGCGTCTTGACCTCAAAACTGGGCGACCAATCATTGCTAATGGAACTGGTGGGATGAGTGGTCCAGCGATTTTGCCAATTGCTGTAAAACTGATTCGCCAAGTGGCGCAACAGACAGATTTACCTATCATTGGTATGGGAGGGGTAGATTCAGCAGAAAGTGCTCTAGAATTATTACTGGCTGGAGCGAGTGCTATCGGCGTTGGTACGGCTAATTTCACCAATCCCTATGCCTGCCCAGATATTATCGATCGTTTACCAGAGATAATGGCCAAGTATGGTATCACATCACTACAAGCATTACAACAACGTGTTGCAAAGGAGATTAGACATGCGTGAAGAACGTCCCATTATTGCACTTGATTTTCCAAGTTTAGAAGAGGTTAGAACCTTTTTTGCCAAATTTCCAACAGACGAATCTCTTTATGTTAAAATTGGAATGGAGCTTTACTATGCTCAAGGTCCAGAAATAGTTAAATACGTCAAATCATGTGGTCATAGTGTCTTTTTAGATTTGAAATTACATGATATTCCAAACACGGTTTACTCAGCCATGAAAGTGTTAGCAGATTTAGACGTTGACATGACCAATGTTCATGCAGCAGGCGGTGTTGAGATGATGCAGGCGGCTCGTGAGGGTCTTGGTCATGGAGCAAAACTGATTGCAGTGACACAATTGACATCAACTTCTGAGGCGCAAATGCAGGAAGACCAACAGATCAAATTGTCTTTAAAAGAATCTGTTTTGCACTACGCTAAGAAAACGCAAGAAGCTGGTCTAGATGGTGTGGTCTGTTCCGCTCAGGAAGCTCAGGCTATTCATGATGCGACATCAGATGACTTCATTTGTCTGACTCCGGGTATTCGCCCTACAGGTTCGGCCGTCGGTGATCAAAAACGTGTGGTCACACCTGGTCAAGCGCGTCGCATTGGGTCAAGTTATATTGTCGTAGGGCGTCCGATTACTCAAGCTTTGGATCCTTATCAGGCCTATCTAGCCATTAAAGAGGAGTGGAATCAGTAAAGTAGACTGTTAGCCCATTGATTTGTCTCTTTAGACAAAAACTATGTAATAAGAAAAGAGGAAAATATGACTTTAGCAGCACAAATTGCATCAGATTTATTGGACATCAAAGCGGTTTATTTGAAACCTAACGACCCTTTTACCTGGGCATCAGGGATTCAATCACCCATTTATACTGATAATCGCATTACCCTTTCTTATCCTGAGACGCGTACTCTAATCGAGGATGGTTTTGTAGAAAAAATTAAGGAAACTTTTCCTCAGGTGGAAGTGATTGCAGGTACGGCAACGGCAGGTATCCCACACGGGGCAATTGTGGCAGACAAGATGAACCTCCCATTCGCCTATATTCGTAGCAAACCAAAAGACCACGGCGCTGGTAATCAAATTGAGGGTCGCGTCGTCAAAGGACAAAAGATGGTTGTTATCGAAGACCTTATCTCTACAGGGGGCTCTGTACTTGAAGCAGTGGTTGCAGCTGAACGTGAAGGGGCTGATGTCTTAGGAGTTGTAGCTATTTTCACTTATGAGTTACCAAAGGCAGATGCTAATTTTGCGGAAGCTGGCGTTCGTTTAGAAACACTTTCAAACTACAGTGAACTGATTAAGGTCGCAAAAGTTCAGGGCTACATCGATGCTGATGGATTAGAATTATTAAAGAAATTTAAGGCTAATCAAGAAACTTGGCAAGATTAGAGCTTGTCATAGAAGAGCAAGGAGCGCATGACATGGAAATTACAGTTGATTTTGCAAATGCTATAGTCCCACAACGCTATGCTAAAGGTGCTGAGCTTTCAGTGGCTGGTCTGCCGATTTTATCTTTTCCTTTTACGATACAAGGCTTACCTAAACATACCAAAACGCTGGCCTGGACTTTTTTGGATTGGGATGCTATTCCTGTTTGCGGTTTTCCTTATATTCACTGGGTGGTGGCTAATGTTCCTGCAGGACAAGTAAGCATTCCTGAGGATTTTGCGCGTCAAGCACAAGGGCAAACACGAGGGATAAATAGTTCCTATAGCCCCCTGTGGCAAGAGCGCGTTCAGGAATTGCGTCATGGCTATATTGGCCCTTGTCCACCAGATAAGAATCACCGTTATGAGTTGAAAGTTTATGCCTTGGACGACGAACTGCCATTGTCGGATGATTTTTACCTTAATCAGTTGTTAGAAGCCATGGAAGGTCATATTTTGGACGAAGCAAAACTGGTCGTCATTGGACAGGCTTAGGGATAGAGAAAGAAGTGACTATGGAGCATTCGGATTGGCACGATGCCCTTAAGGCGGAGTTGCCTCAAGATTACTATAAGCAAATCAATAACTTTCTAGAATCCGTCTATACCTCGGGTGTGGTATACCCACCCCGTGACCGCATCTTTGCGGCCCTGCAAAAGACACCTTTGTCTCAGGTGAAAGTCGTTATATTAGGACAGGATCCTTATCATGGACCAGGTCAAGCACAGGGACTTTCTTTTTCAGTACCAGATGACCTTGTTGCTCCGCCCTCCTTACAAAATATTCTAAAAGAGTTGTCACAAGACCTGGACAATGAACGTCCTAGTCATGATTTAACAACTTGGGCACAACAGGGGGTGCTTTTACTCAATGCCTGTTTAACTGTGCCTGAGCATCACGCTAATGGGCACCAAGGTCTCATTTGGGAGCCTTTCACCGACGCGATCATACGCCTTGTGAATGCAAAGAAATCCCCTGTTGTCTTTGTTCTTTGGGGTGGCTTTGCTCAAAAGAAAAGGGCATTGATCACCCAAAAGCAACATTTGGTGCTAACAGCTCCACACCCAAGTCCCTTATCGGCTTACCGTGGTTTTTTTGGCTCCAAGCCTTTTTCGAAAACCAACAACTTTTTGAAGCAGGCCGGTCTTTCTGAGATTGATTGGCTTAGCTAGGAAAGGATATCAAATGTTAATGATCACAAATGGTCGCGTGGTCGACCCAAAAACAAAAACCGATGCTATTTTAGATATTTTGCTCGATGGGAAGAAGATTGTAAAGATAGCCCCCAAACTAACTGTCCCAGATGGCGTACAAATCATTGATGCCAGTGGCTTAATTGTTGCACCAGGCTTGGTGGATATCCATGTACATTTTAGGGAACCAGGTCAAACCCATAAAGAAGATATCCATACAGGTGCTCTAGCAGCGGCAGCTGGCGGGGTAACTTCTGTTGTCATGATGGCTAATACCAATCCCACCATTTCAGATGTGACAACATTAAAAGACGTCATAGCTAGCGCAGCCAAAGAAGCTATTCATATCTATACAAACGCCAGTATTACCAAACAGTTTGATGGTGAACACCTGACGGACTTTAAAGCACTTTTGGAAGCAGGAGCTGTTGGCTTTTCCGATGATGGCATCCCTTTAGAATCCACAAAGGTGCTTAAAGAAGCCATGGATTTGGCCAATGCTAATGGCACGTTTTTGGCGGTTCACGAAGAAGATCCTGGCTTAAATGGCACACTTGGCTTTAATGAAACCATTGCTGAGAAAGCCTTTCATATTTGTGGTGCAACGGGTGTGGCCGAGTATGCGATGATTGCGCGTGATGTGATGATTGCCTATGACAGAAAAGCACATTTGCACGTCCAACATTTATCCAAAGCAGAGTCTGTTGATGTGGTGGCATTCGCACAAAAAATGGGGGCAAACATTACAGCTGAAGTCGCCCCTCAACATTTCTCTAAAACAGAAGATCTCTTGCTTACCAAAGGAGCTAATGCAAAAATGAATCCACCATTGCGGTTGGAATCGGATCGCCGAGCAGTTATTGAAGGGCTTAAATCAGGTGTTATTTCGGTGATTGCTACCGACCATGCCCCACATCATGCTGATGAAAAAGCCGTAGCTGATATCACCAAAGCGCCATCTGGTATGACTGGTTTAGAGACATCTTTGTCCTTAGGATTGACGAATCTCGTGGAAACGGGGGACCTGACCTTGATGGAACTTCTAGAGAAGATGACTATAAATCCGGCTTCTATGTATGCTTTTGATGCAGGATATTTGGCAGAAGGGGGACCTGCTGACTTAGTTATCTTTGCAGATAAGGAAAAACGCGTCGTATCAAATAAATTTGCCTCCAAAGCAAGCAATTCCCCTTTTATCGGTGAGGAGTTGACAGGCGTGGTTAAGATGACCATCGCTGATGGGAAAATTGTTTACCAGAACACCTAGGTAAAGAGCGTTTGTCGCTCTTTTTTTGCCTTTTCAGGGTCAGATTTTTGTGCTATAATTGGAAGGATAATAGACGATAGAAAAAGGAGTTCTCCATGGCATTAGATCTTGTCAGAGAAAAAGAGTTTGTCAGCCAATACCATTACGATGCGCGTAATTTTGAATGGGAAAAAGAAAACGGTGCCCCCAAAACATCCATTGATGTTACGTTTCAATTGGTTGATAAAAATGAAGAACACAAGAGTACCCAGTTTATTGCTGTTTTGCAATTCATGATTGTTCGAGATGAGTTTGTTATTTCAGGGATCATTTCTCAGATGGTTCGTTTAAAAGACCGTGTTATTAATGAACCAAGCGAATTTTCTCAAGAGGAGGCGACAGAAATTGCTGCTCCTCTATTGGATATCTTGCAGCGCTTAACCTATGAAGTAACAGAAATCGCCCTGGATCTCCCTGGCATCAATTTGGAGTTTTAAAAAGAGATGAAATTAGCCGTTATAACCGACTCATCTGCCGTTTTGGCACCTGCTATTCGAGACCGTCAAGATGTCACAGTTTTGCCTATCACTGTTTCTATTGATGGGGTTGACTATATCGAGGGTGAGACTTTGACTGCTGAGGCCTTTTATGGCTTGATGGCACAAGCTAAGGACTTGCCAAAAACCAGTCAACCAAGTTTGGCGACTCTTGAAGAGACTTTGGCCTATTATCAGGCCCAAGGCTATACGCATGTGATAGGTCTCTTTTTATCTAGTGGCATTTCTGGATTTTGGCAAAATATTCAATACCTCAAAGATGAATTTCCTAGACTAGAGATAGCTTTTCCAGATTCAAAGATTACCTGTGTGCCTTTGGGGGTGATGGTAACATCGCTTGTGGAATGGGCAGATGAGGGAATGGATTTTGAAACCATAAAAGCCAATCTACAAGTTCAGATTGAAGGAACAAAAGCCTATATCTTAGTGGATGACTTGAATCATTTGGTCAAGGGAGGGCGTTTGTCGAATGGCTCAGCCCTTTTAGGCAATCTGCTTAATATTAAGCCCATCTTGTACTTTAATGACGAGGGTGTCATTGTTGTTTATGAGAAGATTCGAACCGAGAAAAAAGCGATCAAACGCTTAATGAAATTGATGCTAGACGGCATCAAAGGCGGACACTATAAGGTTTTTGTCATTCATGCCAATGCTCAGGAAAAAGCCAAGGCTTTGAAGTTTAGCTTGGAGCGAGAAGGAGTCTCAGACGTAGAAGTTGCTAACTTTGGTTCAGTCATTGGAACCCATCTTGGCGAAGGGGCTATAGCTTTAGGCTATGTTCCTATCATTGATACAAAAGGTTAGACATCACTGTCGATAAAAAGGAGAATGTATGACGATTCGAGTAATAGTTGCAGGTTATAAAGGTCGCATGGGGTCGACAGTTGTTGATATGGTTAAAGCAGATAGCGACCTCGTCTTAGCGGGGCTTTTTGACCCTTATGCCACAGAAAGCGATTGGCAAAATGTGCCTGTTTATACAAGCTATGAGGCGATTGCATCTCTTAATGCAGACGTTTGGGTGGACTTTACTGTTCCAAGTGCGGCCTATACAAACACCCGATTTGCTTTGGAAAATGGCTTCGCTCCTGTTGTGGGAACAACTGGTTTTTCACCAGAACAAATTCAAGACTTGCAAGATTTGGCTCATGAAAAAGGGCTAGGTGGTTTAATTGCTCCTAACTTTGCTATTGGAGCTGTTTTAATGATGCAGTTTGCCGCTCAGGCAGCTAAGTACTTCCCAGATGTTGAAATTATTGAATTGCATCACGATAACAAAAAAGACGCACCAAGTGGAACCAGTTTGAAAACGGCTGAACTTATTCGTGCCAACCGTCAAAACAAACAGCAAGGAGCTGCTGATGAGAAAGAAACACTAGCAGGTGCGCGTGGTGCGGACTTTGATGGTTTTCGTATTCACTCTGTTCGCCTGCCTGGCTTGATTGCGCACCAAGAAGTTTTATTTGGTGGTAAAGGAGAAGGCTTGACGATTCGACATGATTCCTATGATCGCGCTTCTTTTATGGGTGGCGTAAATCTGGGAATGAAGGCTGTCGTCAAGAGACAAGACTTGGTTTACGGATTGGAAAAATTACTATAATCATGCATACATTATCAATTTTGCCTTCTGAATTTCAGGAGGCTTTGCCTATTTTAGAAAAGCTACAGAGCGCAGGGTTTGAGGCCTATTTTGTAGGCGGGTCCGTTCGAGATGTTCTCCTAGAGCGCCCTATTCATGATGTGGATATTGCCACTAGCGCCTATCCACAAGAGACGAAATCAGTGTTTGCTCGGACGGTTGATGTCGGAATTGAGCATGGGACAGTGCTCGTTCTAGAGGGGGCGCACGAATACGAAGTGACAACCTTTCGAACAGAAGATGTCTATGTCGATTACCGCAGGCCATCGGCGGTGACTTTTGTCCGCTCGCTCAAAGAAGATCTCAAACGCCGAGATTTCACTGTTAATGCGTTGGCCTTGAATGAACAATCGCAAATTGTGGACCTTTTCGATGGTATGACTGATTTGAAACAGAAAGTACTCCGAGCAGTTGGGGTGGCTGATGAACGTTTTAAAGAGGATGCCCTACGTATTATGAGAGGCTTTCGCTTTGTGGCGAGTTTGGATTTCACCATTGCCACAGAAACATTTTCAGCCATGAAAGCACATGCCCCTCTTTTGGAAAAAATTTCTGTTGAACGTTCATTTATTGAATTAGATAAACTCTTTTTGGCCCCCCATTGGCGCAAAGGACTTGCAGCTCTCCTGGACTGTCAAGCACAAAATTTTTTACCGCATTTGTCAGCTTACTGTGATGTTTTACAGACGTTAATGGAACGGTTAGCCAATGACTTTACTTTTTCAGCTTCCGAACAAGCTTGGGCTAGTCTTTTTATCTTGCAGGCAGAAGAACCTAATGTTCGTCAATTTTTGAAGGACTGGAAGACATCCAATGATTTTCAAAAGCGTGTGTCCGCTATTGTGTCTGCCTTTCGTTTGAGAAAAACGGGTTGTTTGTCTGCTTGGGATGTTTATACCTATGGGTCAGAAATCTTACTTTTAGTAGAGGACCTTCGTGGAGGGTTAGGACTGCCCACTGATCATGCACATATTTTAACCTTAGAGGCAAGCTTGCCAATTCAGAGTAAAAAGGATATGTGTCTTAATGGTCGTGATTTGATGGAAACTTATGGTTTGTCTGCAGGTCCTCATCTGGGAGACATTTTAGATGAGCTGGAAAAAGCGATGGTTATGGGGCTAGTATCTAACGAAAAAGAGGTCGTCAGTCACTATTTAAGAGAGAAAGGGTTACTATGAGCGATTTTATAGTTGAAGATTTAACCAAAACAGTAGCTGATAAAACTCTTTTTGACGGCATTTCCTTTGTTATCCATCCTGGTGACCGGATTGGGCTAATCGGTGTCAATGGTACTGGTAAGACAAGTCTCTTGGATGTCCTAGCTGGACGTGAAGGGTATGATGGCGATAAAAATCCTATTTCAGTGGCCAATGGCTATCAATTAGCTTACTTGACACAAGAGCCGCGCTTTGAGGAAGGATTAACAGTTCTAGAAACTGTCTTAAATGATGAGCGTCCAGAAGTTGTCTTGCTCAAACGCTATGAAGACTTGATGGCCCATTATGACGCTACAAAGCAGGCTGAGCTTGAACAAGTGATGGCACAAATGGATAATTTGGGTGTTTGGGCCATGGAAAGTGATGTCAAATCTGTCTTAACACGTCTAGGTTTGACAGATTGGTACCAACGTGTTGGTGATTTGTCCGGGGGTCTTCGTAGACGGGTACAATTGGCACAAATCTTGCTAGGTGATGCCGATCTCCTTTTATTAGATGAGCCAACCAACCATTTGGATATTGCCAGCATTGCTTGGTTAAGTCAGTACCTAGAAAAAGGCAAACGCACAGTTCTATTTATCACGCATGATCGTTACTTTTTAGATGCGATATCTACTCGTATTTTTGAGTTGGACCAAGGAAATCTCATAGAATACAAGGGGAACTACCAAGATTATGTGCGACTCAAGGCAGAGCAAGACGAACGCCAGGCAGCCAGTTTGCATAAGAAAAAGCAACTCTATCAACAGGAATTGACCTGGATGCGTCGTCAGCCTCAGGCACGCGCGACCAAGCAACAGGCTCGGATTGATCGGTTCAATGCCTTGAAGAAAGACTTGGCACAAGAAAACAGAGGTTCTGATTTATCGGTTGCGTTTGAAGCGAGTCGAATTGGTAAAAAAGTCATTCAGTTTGAAGGGGTAGACTTTTCTTATGAACCCTCACAGCCTTTAATTTCTCATTTTGATTGGTTGGTTCAAGCGCAGGACCGTATTGGAATTGTCGGCGACAATGGTGTCGGTAAATCAAGTCTTTTGCATTTGATCAATGGCGACCTGATAGCAACCGCAGGCACTATTACAATTGGTGAAACAGTCCGTATTGGCTATTTTTCCCAGCAAATCCGTGACCTTGATCCCAATAAACGCGTCATTACGGCATTACAAGAAATCGCCAATGAGGTCGATACCAGCGCAGGACGTGTTTCGGTGGCTGAACTCCTAGAACAATTTCTTTTTCCACGTCATATGCACGGTAGTCTCATCGGCAAACTATCAGGAGGCGAGAAAAAACGTCTTTATCTACTTCAAATTCTTCTCCAACGCCCCAATGTTCTCCTTCTAGACGAACCGACCAATGACTTGGATATTGCTACTCTGACTGTTTTAGAAAATTTCATTCAACATTTTCAAGGACCTGTCATTACGGTCAGTCACGATCGCTATTTTTTGGATAAGGTGGCTAATAAAATTTTAGCCTTTGAGAACGGTCACATTCGGTCTTATTTTGGGAATTACACCGATTACTTAGATGAGCGTACTTTTGAGCAAGAACAAGAAGCACTAGAACAAGTCAGAGCAACGGAGAGGAAAACGGAACAAACGCCCTCTAAACCTGAAAAAGCGACTGAAACGAAACGAAAATCCTATTTGGAGAAACAGGAGTGGGCGACTATTGAGGAGGACATCCTAGCGTTGGAAGAGGAGGTTGCTAAAATTGAAAAGGAAATGCAAACTTGTCAGGCTGACTTTGTGCGCCTGGGTGATCTCCAAAAAGAGCTAGACCAGCTAAATGAGACGCTTTTAGTCAAGTATGATCGTTACGAGTATTTAAGTGAGCTACCAGATTAGAAAGTGAGGGAATATGAAACTCATATGGACCTATTTGAAGCGTTATCCTGCTTGGCTCTTGATTGACCTTTTGGCAGCTCTTTTGTTTGTCGTTGTCAATCTTGGTCTACCGACACTTTTGGCCAAGATGATTGACCTCGCTATTACCCCAGGTCAGTTAGATCAGGTTTACTTTTGGGCTGAGATGATGGGGTTGGTTGTTATCCTTGGTTTTGTTGGTCGAGTGCTTTTATCTTATGCCTCTTCCTACCTGACCACGCATCTAGTGCAGGCGTTGAAAAATGACGCGAATGATCAGATGTTACGTTTTTCACATGAAGGCTTTGACCAGTTTGGGATTGCTTCTTTGGTCACACGTCAAACACAAGATGCTTTTGTCGTCATGCAGTTTGCGGAGCAAGCCTTACGGATGGGAGTTATTACACCAATGATGATGGTGACTTCTGTCATTATGATTTTTATCACAGCACCTTCCTTGGCTTGGATAGTTGCCGTGGCTATTCCTTTTTTACTTTTGGTTATTGCATATGTTGCGATTAAGACCAAAGCTCTATCGGAGCGACAACAAAGAAACTTAGATAAAATCAACCAATATGTGCGGGAGAATTTGACCGGATTACGTGTTATCCGTGCTTTTGCACGAGAAGATTACCAAGAAGAGCGTTTTGATCAAGTCAATGCTACTTATGCCGGTCTCTCACGGCGACTCTTTACCCTGACGGGTTTGACAGAGCCACTGTTTGTCCAAATAATTGTGGCTATGATTGTTGCCATTGTTTGGTTTGCTTTATCGCCTTTACTTGCTTCTCATCTTCAAATTGGTGACTTGGTGGCTTTTGTGGAATACAGTTTTCACGCCTTATTCTCATTTTTGATATTTGCCAATCTCTTTACCCTCTATCCTCGCATGACAGTGTCTGCTCACCGCTTGGAGGAGGTGTTAGAGGCAGAACCGTTGATTCAAGACCCCGAAAATGGCATTACCGAGACGGAAACATCTGGCGTATTGACTTTTGACCATGTCACCTTTGGCTACCCTGGGAAAACAGAGGAACCGGTTTTAGAAGATATTTCTTTTACGGCAAAACCTGGTCAAACTGTTGCCTTTATTGGATCAACCGGTTCTGGTAAATCCACGATTGTCAATTTGATTCCACGCTTTTACGATGTCACTTTTGGCCGAATTTTGCTAGATGGAGTAGATGTCCGGGATTACAAACTTTCTGCTTTGCGTGATAAACTGGGTGTTGTGCCACAAAAAGCAGTTCTTTTTACAGGGACGATTGCTGAAAACCTACGCTTTGGCAAGCCTGATGCCAGTCAAAAAGAGTTAGAAGAAGCTGCAGATATTGCACAGGCCAGTGCCTTTATTCAAGGGACACCCGATGGCTTTGAAACCCACCTAGCGGAAGGGGGAAGCAATCTTTCTGGAGGGCAAAAACAACGCCTGTCCATTGCTAGAGCCCTTGTTAAGAAACCAAGTCTCTATATCTTTGACGATAGTTTTTCTGCTTTGGATTACAAAACGGATGCTCTGTTAAGAAAACGCCTCAAGGAAGTGACGCAGGAGGCAACCGTTTTAATTGTGGCTCAGCGTGTAGGGACGATCCGTCAGGCAGATCAGATCATCGTTCTAGACCAAGGGAAAATTATCGGTCGGGGTACCCACGAGGAGTTAATGGAAAACTGCTCTGTTTATCGTGAAATTGCAGAGTCTCAGCTCAAGGATGAGGAGAAAGGGGGTCAGCATGCAGAAGACTAATGTTTTCTTGAGAATGTGGGCCTATCTAAAAGCCTATCAAATTACCTTTTTTGCAGCCATTGCACTGAAAATTTTGGCGGTTGTCATGAGTGTGCTTGAACCTTTTGTGATTGGATTAGCTATCACGCGGATTACAGAAAATCTTTTGGCTATAGTCCGTCAGGTACCAGGAGCGGGTCTGGATTATTCTTACATTTTTGGTATCCTAGTTCTTTATTTTGCGCGAGGGGTTTTGTATGGATTAGGTTCGTATGGTTCTAACTACTACATGACGAAAGCCGTCCAAGGAAGTATTCAAAAACTCCGTCATGATCTCTCACATAAGATCAATCGTTTACCAGTTTCTTACTTTGATACCCAGCAGTTTGGTAATATTTTGGGACGTTTTACCAGTGATGTTGAAACGGTTTCTAATGCCTTGCAACAAAGTCTCTTGCAGATTGTTAATGCCTTATTAACTCTCATATTGGTGGTGGTCATGGTGCTTTACATCAATTGGCCATTGGGCTTGATTGTCATCGTCAGTATGCCATTGATTTATGAGATTTCTCGCTTAGTTGTCAAGCATTCGCAACCTTATTTCAAACGGCAAGCGGATGCCATTGGTCAGCAAAATGGTTTTGCGCAAGAACGTTTAACGGGCTTTAATGTGGTGAAACTGTTCAACCAAGAAGACAAAACTTCACAGGATTTTCGCGAAATTACTCAGGAGTTACAGACTGTTGGTTTTAAAGCTAGCTTCATTTCAGGTTTGATGATGCCTTTTCTGAATTTGATTTCAGATGGTACCTATGTGTTGATTGCCCTTTGGGGAGGTCTTCAAGTGATTGCCGGTAAGTTGACCATTGGGAATTTGCAAGCTTTGATTCAATATGTTTGGCAAATCAATCAACCGATCCAGACAGTGACTCAGTTATCCAGCGTCTTACAATCTGCACAATCTTCACTGGATCGGATTTTTCAAGTCTTAGACGAAGAAGAGGTGGTCAATCAACCGACTCAAGTCTTAGAACATGACTTGAGTGGGCAGGTTGCCTTTGAGACGGTTGATTTTAGTTACCTACCAAATCGTCCCTTGATTCGAGATTTTAACCTGGACGTGAAGCCGGGGCAGATGATTGCCATTGTTGGCCCGACTGGAGCTGGTAAGACAACCTTAATCAATCTCCTTATGCGGTTTTATGATGTTAATGCGGGCGCTATTACCATCGATGGGCATGATATTAGGCAACTATCTCGTCAGGCTTACCGTCGTCAGATCGGAATGGTGCTTCAGGATACCTGGCTCTTTGAGGGGACAATCCGTGACAACTTACGTTTTGGACGTCTGGATGCCAGTGACGAAGAAATCGTTGAGGCTGCCAAGTTGGCCAATGTGGATCATTTTATTCGAACTTTGCCAGGCGGTTACGACATGGTCATGAATCAGGAGTCTAGCAATATTTCACAAGGTCAAAAGCAACTCTTAACGATTGCGCGGGCTCTCTTATCTGACCCTAGAATTCTTATCCTTGATGAGGCCACGTCTTCTGTAGACACACGAATGGAGCAACTCATTCAAAAGGCCATGAGTCGCCTCATGGAGGGGAGAACGAGTTTCGTTATCGCTCATCGCTTGTCAACGATTCAGGAAGCAGACCGTATTCTGGTACTTAAAGATGGTCAAATCATTGAACAGGGGAATCACCAGGAACTACTGGCTGACCGTGGCTTTTATTATGACCTTTATAATAGCCAATTTGCAGAGGATGACTAAGCTCACTGTTTTCATGATAGGGGTGATGGGCAAATTTTCTGGATCTGTTCTTTATCATGAAATAAAGGACTTGACCTGGTTGTCGCTAACGTAGCCTTTTTGTGAGGTTTCGCAGACAACAAGGAAAGCGAGATAGGAGACAATCATAAGCCCAGATATCAAATCAGCCATAGGCGATCAAATCAATGCCTGAGCCTTTGATGCTTGGGCTGACCAGTTGACTGCGCTGGTTCTAAAAGGTAAAAAAGCACGATTGAACAGTCGATTTCCTGTACGAAACAGGGTATTGGACCTTTAGTTGTTGTTGCATTCTTACTTCATTATAATTGGAAAAATAAAAACACTCCTGTTTCTAGATGACTAGCTGGCTACAGAAGTGTTTTTATTGTGTCCTAATTTGTGGCTGTCGTGCCTAGGACTTCTTTCTTACTTTGAGCTATCAGAGTTGCGGTCGTGGATTGCTCTCGTTTAAACCCAGTGTGACATGGTAGCGTTCTTCAGTTAGATTGGCGTAGACTTGATCTGGTGAAGCTGTAAAGCTAGTCGTTCTTGTAATAGGACCAGCAGCAGTGGCCCAGTCAACAGTAGGGTAGATAGATGGATACATCTGAGTTAGTTGATTGCTGACATAGGTATTGAAGGTGTCAAGACTATAAGTATTTCCATTAAACTCAACCGTTATATTATTTAAAATGTCGTTCGTTGCTATGCGTTGGATAGGGCTACCTAAGGTTCCCTCGGTGCTACCTACGAGGATTGAATAAGTATTCGGTGTGGTACCACTAGCTACCAAGGCCTTTCCTTGGTATTTGACAGTCAGTGTTTGTCCAAGTTTGACATAGTATTTGTCTGATCTTGAAGCAATCTGATTGGCAGGGTCGAGCAGTCCCATATCATCCACATTACTTTGGTTGTTTAATTGCCACCATTCTAGGCCGACTTCATAGTTTTTATCATAAGTGGTAGGAGTTGGGACAGTGATGTCCAGGTAGAGTTTGTAGGTTCCCGATTTTTCATAGACATAGGTCACAGTCTGGGTACCATCAATAACTGTACCAGTTGTGGCAGCGGAGTCTGTGGCCATTTCTTTGAATTGATAGCCCTCGATGGTCTTTTGTTCGGTCGTGTAGGCCGTGTCGACATCCGCCTCATCAGCTACGGTCACGCTGTCAGCAATCTCATTGCCGGCGGTGTCCACATAGCGAGCGATAACAGTCCCAGATGGGATGGACAGTGCACCGACGTAATGGTAGCCGTAGATGGTCGGTGGGGTGATAACGGTGTTAGCAGTGAGAAGCTCAGCTTCCTTGAGGATGGTTCCTGAGTAGGCCTTGACCACACTAGTGCCCAAGCCCAGAGCCCCCGTTGCGACTAAGAGAATGAGAAGGCCTTTGGCGCTGGAACGCTTGCGACGAATGATCAGAAAGAGAGCGCTCCCAATGCACATCAACCCGAGAATCGACAAGCTGGTCACAACCTTTTCCCCTGTCAGGGGCAGTTGGCCTTCTGTAGCTTGGCTAGCAGTACTTGAAGGTGTTGTTGGTGTCGTGCTAGACGCTTGAGGGGAAGAAGGCGGTGTTGTCGAACTTGGCGGCGTGCTAGATGAACTGGTTGAGGTCGATGTCTCAGGGGTCTTGTCCTTAGCATAGACCAGCTTGTAGCGCCAGTTGGTCTTGATGACCTCGTTGGCATCGAGCTTTCGCACTTGCGCTTTTTCAGCGTCGTTCAGGCTGTCGTAGTCGACATAGGCCATGTTGGGGCCACCCTTGGTGGCAGTGGACAGCCCCGACCAATCGGCAGCCCCCACCCGAGATGTCAGCGTTAGCGAGAGAAGTAAAGCAAAGAGCGCTAACCCATAGCGAGACCACACTGTCTGGCGGCCTTGTAGGCGTGTAAACATAAAGAGTTCTCCTTCGATAAACTAGAGTTTGTAACAACTCTGTAACACCCTTAATCTTATCATAACAATCGGGGGTCAAGGTAATATGAGAGGCTATGACAGGATAATGAATTTCCTTTCCATAAGGATTCTGTGTTATAATAAACTTATGGATTTATGGACCCAATTAGCCTTGTACCAGTTCATTGAGACTCCTCTTTGTCATCTGCGCCCTCTTTGGATGAGTGATTTTGATCATTTTTTTGATATTATCAGTTGTCCGCAAAATACTTCTTTTATTTTTCCGACCTGTCAAGACCCTGATGAGGTTCGCTATCTGATGGCGCATGGCTTTATTCAAAGACCTTTGGGAATTTGGGCCATCGCGAACAAGACAAGCGATGACTTTTTAGGGATGATTCGTCTGGAAAATATTCAAAGCAGCAAGATGACTGCTGAAATAGGGTATTTTCTACACCGAGATTTTTGGGGAAAAGGTTTGATGACAGACTGCCTTAAAACGGTTCGAGATTTTTCTTTTGAATGCTTTGGATTTGAGAAATTGATCATAAAAACCCATGCTGAAAATATAGCGAGTCAACGGGTGGCGCAAAAGGCAGGATTTATACCAAAACAGCAGTACCGCGCCAGTGACCGTTATAGTCATGCGGTACGACTTTATCAAGATTTTCACCTGAGTAGAAAGGAGTGGATACATGAGTAAGCACCAAGAGGTTTTAGAGTATTTGCAGAAATTACCGATTGGTAAGCGTGTCAGTGTCCGCAGTATCTCAAACCATCTGGGAATTAGTGATGGAACGGCTTATCGCGCCATCAAGGAAGCAGAAAATCAAGGCCTGGTTGAAACGCGCCCACGTAGTGGAACGGTCCGTATTGAACCTCCCAAAACCAGTATGCGTCTCGAAGCTTTAACTTTTGAGGAAATCGCAAAGCTAACGGATTGTGAAGTGGTAGCAGGTCATCAAGGACTCAAAAAGTCGTTTGAAAAATTTACTATTGGTGCGATGACTAAGGCTAATATTGGGAAGTATTTGTCCAAATCTGGACTTTTAATCGTTGGAGACCGTACTGCTATCCAACGGTTAGCGCTTGAGTCTGGCAATGCTATCTTGGTAACAGGTGGTTTTGAGGTCACAGAGGCAATTAAAGAGCTGAGCAATCGGATACAGGTTCCGATTTTATCATCTCATTTTGACACCTTTACCATCGCGACCATGATTAACCAAGCTTTGTCGACCATGCGTTTAAAGACAGATATTCCCAATGTAGAGAATATCTATCTGGATAAGGATACTTATGGTTACCTGCAAGAAACAGACACGGTCAGGGATTTCACCCTACTGATGAAAAAACACAATCACGTCCGTTTTCCTGTTGTCAATGCCCATGGCATGGTGGTAGGGGTTGTTTCCATCCGAGATGTGACTGAAAAGGCCAAGTCGGTCGTCATTTCTCAAATCATGACCCGAAACCCCTTGACTACCTTGCCACGTGTCAACCTCTCTCATATTAGCCAAAAAATGGTCTATGAAGACTTTGAGATGATTCCGGTCGTTCAACCCAATCACTTGTTGCTAGGTGTGGTTACTAGACGGCAGGTGATGGAAGCTCTTCAAGAGAGCCAAGATAAAGCTCTCCCTTCCTATAGTGATAATATCACCTCCCATCTCAAAGAAGGGCGTTATGCCTATAGTATAGAAGTCAGCACCAGCATGATTGATAGTCAGGGAAATCTAGCTCAAGGTGCCATGGTGGAAATTCTCAAAGAGGTAGGTATTCGCCTCTTAACAAAAAAACAACACAGAAATATTATTATCGAGCAAATTGTACTTTACTGCTTACAGGCTGTTCAACTCGACGATCACCTTGACGTCAGAAGTAAAATCATCAGTCACACCAGGCGGTCTGCCACGATAGATTTTGAAGTTTATCAGGGCATGCATATGGCCTATAAAGCCACCTTATCTGTAAAATTAAAATAAACTTATCAAGGAGATAACATGATTACACTTAAATCAACTCGAGAAATTGAAGCAATGGATCGTGCCGGCGATTTTCTAGCCAGCATTCATATCGGCCTGCGCGACTTGATCAAACCAGGATTGGACATGTGGGAGGTAGAAGAGTATGTGCGCCGTCGTTGCAAAGAAGCCAATGTCCTTCCTCTACAGATCGGCGTGGATGGAACAGTGATGGATTATCCGTATGCTACCTGTTGTGGTCTCAATGATGAAGTCGCCCATGCTTTTCCCCGTCACATCACTCTAAAAGAAGGGGACCTCCTCAAAGTCGATATGGTTCTTAGCGAACCGTTAGACAAATCCGTTGTTGATGTTTCAAAACTGGATTTTGACAATGTGGCTCAGATGAAAACTTACACTGAAAACTATACTGGTGGTTTGGCGGATTCTTGTTGGGCCTATGCAGTGGGGGATGCTTCTCAAGAAGTCAAGGACCTCATGGACGTGACAAAGGAATGTCTCTACATCGGCATTGAACAGGCAAAGATCGGCAACCGTATCGGTGATATTGGTGCGGCTATCCAAGACTATGCGGAAAGTCGTGGCTATGGTGTGGTTCGCGATTTGGTTGGCCACGGTGTCGGACCAACTATGCACGAAGAACCAATGGTTCCTCATTATGGAACTAAGGGCAGAGGACTACGCCTTCGTGAAGGGATGGTCTTGACCATTGAACCGATGATTAACACAGGGACTTGGGAGATTGACACTGATATGAAAACTGGGTGGGCCCATAAAACCTTGGATGGCGGTCTATCTTGCCAATATGAACATCAATTTGTTATCACCAAAGATGGCCCTGTGATTTTGACTAGCCAAGGAGAAGAAGGGACTTATTAATGGCAGCTAAAAAGCTGTCTCAACGTTTCGTTGAGCGTTTGTCTTGGCCACCATTACAAATCTGGCTCAAGCACTATAATAGTGCAGAAATGGACTTGTCATCGGTAGCCGTAGCCTATTATCTCTTGCTGACCGTTTTTCCGTTGATCGTTCTTGCAGCCAATATTTTTCCTTACTTAGGTATCAATGTCACTACTTTGTTGCAGCTGATGAAAGAAGGTCTTCCCTCTGATTTTTATGCACCAGCGGAGGCGATTACGCGGAATATTTTTGCGAGACCATCAACTAGTATTTTATCCATTGCAGTTTTGGCCGCCTTTTGGACCTTATCCAAGAGTTTGGGGTCTTTACAAAAGGCTATTAATAAGGCCTATGGTGCCAGTCAGCACAGAGATTTTATCATTTCTAGCCTGATTGGTGCCCTCATTGGTATTTTAATTTTGTTCTTATTAGGGTTTACCATGTTTTTACCAACAGCTATCAAATTGAGCATTCGCTTGTTGCGTTCACATGGTATTGCGCCCTATTTGTTAGAATTTTTAGGAGACACTACCTATCCTATCACGCTTATTTTACTTTTTCTTGGCCTCGGTATTTTGTATCTTGTCTTGCCCAATGTTCAGATTAACAAACTGCGTTTTGTCCTTCCTGGGACAGCCTTAACAGCTGTATTTTTGGTTCTCTTTAGCAGTTTGGTATCAACTTATGTCATTCATATGACCGGACGATTTATAGATATCAAGGTGTTTGGTTCTGTCATGATCTTTATCGTGATGATTTGGTTTATCTTTTTGGCACGTGTCTTAATTTTGGGTGCTGTCCTTAATGCTACGGTACAGGAATTGGTTCAAGGCAAGCTGAAAGGGAGACGTGGCGATGTCATTACGATCCTTCAAAACCGCAGAGAAAAACGAGAAGACCAGGATTAGTTTTCTCGTTTTTGTTTTTATTTTTTGTTTTGGTGAGTCAGGTTGAGCCCAAAGTTAATCGTGTTTTCTTCATGGCGACGGATGCGGCTGATATTGGAACGATGAAGCCAGATGATACCGAGCCCGACGAGTATAAAAACAATGGAAAATAGCGCTTCATAGCGAGGGATAATAACATGGAACAGGGGAAAGAGACAGATGCCTAAAATCCCCATGACGGCTGTTGTAATAGATGCAAAGGAAATCATGCTAGTCAAATAAAGTGCGATAACAAAGACACTGGCACAGTACAGGAGATAAAGTGGTGCAATTCCAATCAAAGCTCCAAAAGTTGTGGCGACGGCCTTGCCTCCTTTGAAACCTGCGAAAATAGGAAAGATATGCCCAATGATAGCGGCTAAACCAAAAACAATAGCCCATACATTAGCATGATCAAGCCCAAATAAATAGGGAAAGAGGGTTGGTACAGTCCCTTTAATGACATCTAAGAGAAAGACTAGGATTCCTGCCTTGGTTCCTAGGACACGAAAGGTATTGGTTGTCCCTGTATTTCCTGAACCATGTTCACGTAGGTTTTTGTGAAAGAAGATCTGTCCGATCCACAGACCGCTAGGAATGGATCCGAGTAAGTATGCGACAATGAATAAACTGATTATTTTCATAAACCTATTATAACATAGACTGCTGGTTAAGAAAAACCGTGTCACTAAACTTCGTTTTTAGTCAATTTTTTTGACAGAGCAAAAGAAATTTTGCAAAATTTACTAAAAACTTGTAAGATAGATGAGATGTTATGCAAGGAGGTCCTTTGTGGCTAAAGATATTACTATTAACAATTACGGCGATGATGCCATTCAAGTGTTAGAAGGGCTTGAGGCGGTTAGAAAAAGACCTGGGATGTATATTGGTTCAACAGATGGCACAGGTCTGCACCACCTCGTTTGGGAAATTGTGGACAATGCCGTCGATGAGGCTCTTTCTGGTTTTGGAGATCAGATTGATGTTGTCATTCATGCCGATGGTTCTTTATCGGTAACTGACCATGGACGCGGTATGCCAACAGGTCAGCATGCTATGGGTATTCCAACTGTTGAAGTTATTTTTACAGTCTTGCACGCCGGTGGGAAATTCGGTCAAGGAGGCTACAAGACATCAGGGGGCCTTCATGGTGTGGGGTCATCCGTTGTGAATGCCTTGTCTTCTTGGTTAGAAGTCGAAATTACGCGTGATGGCAAAGTTTATCGCCAACGGTTTGAAAATGGAGGAAAACCTGTCACTACATTAGAAGTCATCGGCAAGGCTCCCAAATCCAAAACAGGGACCAAGGTGACATTTATGCCTGATGCCAGCATCTTTTCAACCGTTAATTTTAAGTACAATACGATTGCAGAGCGCTTAAACGAGTCGGCTTTCCTACTTAAGGATGTGACCTTGACTTTAACGGATGAACGCGATGACCAAACGGATGTTTTTCATTATGAAAATGGGGTTCAGGACTTTGTTAGTTATCTCAATGAAGACAAGGAAACTTTGACACCTGTTTTGTATTTTGAAGGACAAGAAAATGATTTCCAAGTAGAAGTAGCCTTACAGTACAATGATGGTTTTGCTGACAATATTTTGTCATTTGTCAATAATGTCCGTACCAAGGACGGGGGAAGCCACGAAACTGGTTTTAAATCTGCTCTGACAAAAGCCATGAACGACTATGCACGCAAGACAGGACTTCTCAAGGAAAAAGATAAAAATTTGGAAGGCTCTGACTATCGTGAAGGGCTGTCAGCCGTCTTATCCATCTTGGTTCCTGAAGAGCATTTGCAATTTGAGGGGCAAACTAAGGACAAATTAGGCACGCCTATGGCACGGCCTTTGGTCGATGCTATTGTCTCCGAAAAATTGACTTTCTTTTTACTTGAAAATGGTGAGTTGGCCAATACGCTTGTTCGCAAGGCGATTAAAGCACGCGATGCTAGAGAAGCTGCTCGTAAGGCGCGTGATTTGTCTCGCTCGGGTAAAAAGAAAAAAGATAAGGGGCTCCTATCAGGTAAACTGACACCAGCTCAGTCACGTAATCCGAAAAAAAATGAACTTTACTTGGTCGAAGGAGATTCGGCTGGTGGCTCTGCCAAACAAGGACGTGACCGAAAGTTTCAGGCCATTCTACCCTTGCGGGGTAAGGTGCTCAACACTGAAAAGGCAAAGATGGCAGATATTCTAAAAAATGAAGAAATCAATACCATGGTCTATACAATCGGAGCAGGTGTCGGTGCTGATTTTACTCTAGATGACATCAACTACGATAAAATCATTATCATGACCGATGCGGATACAGATGGGGCTCATATTCAGACCTTACTTTTAACCTTCTTTTACCGCTACATGCGTCCTTTAGTGGAAGCAGGCCATGTTTATATTGCTTTGCCACCACTTTACAAAATGTCTAAAGGAAAAGGAAAAAAAGAGCAAGTCGCCTATGCATGGACAGATGGTGAACTTGAAGAACTGCGCCAGCAGTTTGGTAAAGGAGCTAACCTGCAACGTTACAAAGGACTAGGAGAAATGAATGCCGATCAGCTGTGGGAGACGACGATGAACCCAGACAGCCGTACGCTAATTCGTGTAACGATTGAAGACTTGGCGCGTGCGGAGCGCCGTGTTTCTGTGCTTATGGGAGATAAGCCAGCCCCTCGACGCCAATGGATTGAGGATAATGTGCGCTTTACTCTAGAAGAAAATGGGGATATGGTCTTCTAATTACATCTTACATCGCAAAAAACGGTTGTCTCATTTGAGGGAGCCGTTTTTAAGCATCTCAGACACAGGAAAACGCTCTATTTGTTATAATACAAGTATCAATTCGTTTTAAAGGAGTGTGACATGAAATATATTGTCAATACAAGCAATGACCCAGCCTATAATATCGCTTTAGAAGCCTATGCTTTTCGTGAATTAGTTGACGAGGATGAGTTGTTTATCCTTTGGATTAATCGTCCAGCCATAATCGTCGGTAAGCACCAAAACACTATCGAAGAAATTAACAAGGCTTATACAGATGAGCACGGGATTAAGGTGGTTCGTCGCTTATCTGGTGGGGGCGCGGTTTACCATGACCTAAACAACCTAAACTACACGATTATTTCAAACAAGGCAGACGAAGGGGCTTTCGATTTTAAAACTTTCTCTAAGCCAGTCATTGATACCTTGGCAGATTTAGGTGTTAATGCGGCATTTACTGGGCGTAACGACCTTGAAATCGATGGCAAAAAGTTCTGTGGGAATGCTCAAGCCTACTATAAAGGCCGCATGATGCACCATGGTTGTCTCTTATTTGATGTTGACATGTCTGTATTAGGACAAGCTTTGAAAGTCAGCAAGGATAAAATTGCGTCTAAAGGAGTCAAGTCTGTTCGAGCTCGTGTGACCAATATTTTGGATGAGTTACCCGAAAAAATCACGGTTCAAGAATTCTCCGAAGCCTTGCTTTCCAAGATGAAAGAATTGTATCCAGATATGACGGAGTATGTCTTGACAAAAGAAGATAAGGCCAAAATCCAAACTTCTTACGAAGAACAGTTCAATACTTGGGACTGGACCTATGGAGCTTCTCCTGAGTATACAATTTCAAGAAGTGTTCGCTATCCGGCTGGTAAAATCACGACCTATGCAGATGTCGAAAATTCACGCATTAAGAGTATTAAGATTTATGGTGATTTCTTTGGTATCAAAGATGTCACAGATATCGAAGAAGCCTTAGTTGGTGTTCGTTATGAATATCCAGATGTGCTCAAGGTCATTGAATCCGTTACTATCGGGGATTATTTTTCTCGCATATCGGCTGAGGAAGTGGCTAAGGCTATCGTCGCCTAATGATATATGAAAAGAAGCCATAGGGCTTTTTTTGTTGGTATGATTGAATAAGTCGTCTTTAACAGCCAACAGTTGTTTTTAAGCTGCCGTCGCGACATTGGACTAGCTGTTCTTGGGGCTTTCAAAAAAGGTTTAAAGGTGGTATAATTTGAAGGCAAGTTTTGATAAAAGAGAGTACTAGTATGAAAGTTTCTAAGCGGCATTTGCTCAACTATTCGATTTTAATTCCTTACCTTATCCTATCAGTGATCGGTCTTTTGGTGGTTTACTCAACGACCAGTACCAGCTTGATTCAATTAGGCGCTAACCCTTTTGCCTCTGTCATCAATCAAGGCCTTTTTTGGGGCCTTAGCCTTTTAGCAATCACTTTTATTTATCGACTCAAACTAACATTTTTACGGAGTGCTAACACCATGGTGGTTGTCATGGGTATCGAGATACTCCTACTCATCATTGCACGTTTTTTCTCTAAAGAGATTAATGGGGCTCATGGATGGATTTCGGCGGGACCCATAACCTTTCAGCCAGCGGAATATTTAAAGCTAATTGTGATTTGGATGATGGCTTTAACCTTTGCCCGTCGCCAAAGAGAAGTCGCCATGTATGACTATCAGGCGCTTTCGCGTGGGCATTTATTTCCACGGCAACTCCAAGATTGGCGTGTTTACTTAGCCGTAATGGTTGGCCTCGTTGTCATTCAGCCTGACTTGGGAAATGCGACAATCATTATTTTAACTTTATTTATCATGTGCTGTGTGACTGGCGTAGCCTATCGCTGGTTTAGTACTGGTCTTGCTTTTATCGCCGGTGCAGCAAGTTTATTTCTTGGCTTTATTGGTCTTGTCGGTGCAGACCGGATGGCTAAGGTCCCTGTTTTTGGTTATGTTGCGAAACGGTTTAAGGCCTTTTACAACCCTTTCAAAGATGCATCGGATTCTGGTCACCAATTAATCAATTCCTATTATGCCATGAGTAATGGAGGCTGGTTTGGTCGCGGTTTGGGCAATTCTATCGAAAAGAAAGGCTATCTTCCTGAGGCAACGACAGACTTTGTCTTTTCGATTGTCATTGAAGAACTTGGACTCATTGGTGCTGGCCTGATATTGGCTCTGGTCTTTTTCCTCATTCTACGGATTTTCCTAGTTGGTATTAAGGCTAAGGATGCTTTTAATGCCATGATTGCGCTTGGTGTTGGTAGTCTGTTACTGGTTCAAGTTTTTGTCAATATAGGAGGCATTTCAGGTTTAATTCCCTCTACGGGTGTTACCTTTCCTTTCTTATCGCAGGGGGGAAATAGCCTCTTGACCATCTCAGTGGCTATTGGTTTGGTACTTAATATTGATGCCAATGAGAAACGTCAAGTAATTGAAGAAGAAGTTGAAGAAGAACTCAACGAATTGCGTTTTTCTTTTGACGATGAACTGTAAAAAGACGTGCGGATCTGGTTCCGACGCCTTTTTTATCTAAGGAGTTTTATGAAAAAAATTGCTGAAAAAATCAGTCTTTTAGGGCTGTCTCTCATGCTGATTTCGTCTTTTTCCATTTCGTCAGCCTTGCCACAGATGCTGGCTTACTATAAAGGTTATCCAGCTGATCGCGTTGAGTTTTTGGTGTCAATTCCTTCCTTTTTTGTTGTCCTCATGCTCTTGGCTAACGGCTATTTGGTTCGACATCTGAGTGAACGCCAGCTCATTGTATCAGGGCTTTTATGTGTCAGCTTGGCAGGAAGTTTTCCGCTATTGATTCAAAATTATTGGCTTGTCTTACTCTCTCGTTGTTTTCTAGGTATGGGTCTGGGAATGATCAATGCCAAAGCTATCTCTATCATCAGCGAGCGCTATGAAGGCAAAGAACGGGTTCAGATGTTGGGCTTAAGAGGGTCCGCCGAAGTGGTTGGTGGGGCTTTGTTTACTTTGGCTGTGGGGCAATTGCTTAGATTCAATTGGATCTGGTCGTTTGCTATATACGCTTTTGGCTTTTTGATTTTGATTGCTTATCTCATATGGGTTCCAGAAAAGCCTAGCCAAGTAGCCGAGTCTTTTCGAAAAATGTCAGCCAAGCAAGGGCTTTCCTTTGCACAATGGGGACGCGTGATCTGGTTAGCAGTGATTGCTAGCTGGACGGTAGCCATTAGCTCTGTCTTAAATTTGCGTATTCCTTTTTTGGTGAGTCAAAGTGGGATGGGAACAGCTACTCAAGCAAGTTATGTCTTGACAGCACAACAATTGACAGGCATTCTGTCTGGCATGTGCTTTGTCTTTTTACTGAGTCGCTTAAAGGATCATCTCCTCCCGTTTAGTTCTTTTGGTTTAGCCGTAAGCTTGTTAGCTATGACACTGGTGAATTCGATTGGTTTATTGGGCTTAAGTGATGTGGCAGTTGGTTTTTTCTACAGCATCGTTTTAACGGCTATTTTTAACCAGCTGTCGGAAACAATTCCTTCAGCCCAGCTCAATAGTGCAACAGCTGTTGTTTTAGTAGGCTGTAATTTGGGCTCGGCTCTTTCTCCTTATTTGCTTAAGTTGATTAGTTTTATTTCGGTAAGTCCAAAGGCCTTTCTTATTGTTTTAGCAAGTGTTTGTGCCTTGATTGGCATAGTCCTAATTTTTCAACATCGTTTGAGTGAGGTGACGCATGCGTCTTGATAAATATTTGACTGATTGTGGTCTGGCGAGTCGTCGGAATGTCAAAGAAATTCTTAAGAGAAAAAGAGTAACTGTTAATGATCAGATTGAGACATCTCCAAAGAGACAGGTTAATCCCCAAATCGATCAAATCTGCTTAGATGGTCAAAACTTGGTACATGAGACTTTTGTTTATTATATGCTTAACAAACCAGCTGGTGTACTGTCTGCCACAGAGGATGCCAAAGAACGGACAGTCGTCGATCTCTTGGATGAGACTGCGCGTCACAAATCTGTCTTTCCAGTCGGTCGCTTGGACAAGGATACTGAGGGATTGCTTCTTTTGACCAATAATGGGCCTTTGTCGCATGCACTGTTATCACCTAAAAAACATGTGACTAAGACTTATTGGGCTCAAGTGGCGGGGGTGATGGATGAAACTGACGTCGAACGGTTTGCTCAAGGTATTCCATTTAAAGACTTTACCGCCCAACCTGCCAAACTAGAAATTGTCCAGCAAGATCACGCGTCTGATCAATCAACGGTTTTGATAAGTATTGCTGAAGGGAAATTTCACCAGGTTAAACGTATGGTGCATGCCTGTGGTAAGGAAGTCGTTATGCTTAAGCGCTTAAGTATGGGTCCCTTGCATCTTGACCCAAGCTTAGCATTAGGTGACTATCGTCGGTTGACAGCTGAAGAGCTAAGGTCATTGGAAATATTTGGTGTAGCTTTGTAGCGATCATTCAGATAACGCGTTGACGTTATCTTTGTTTAAATGATGTAATCGTTGACATGACATCAGAAAATGATACAATAGAGGTATTAGAAAGGGGGAGGCTCATGCAAATTTCTAGTCGTCTCACCATAGCGGTTCATTTATTGACGCTGGTAGCGCTTGATAAATCCGATGTTCCAATGACTAGCTATAAAATTGCGGGCAGTGTTGGGGTCAACCCTGTCATTATTCGTAAAACGCTGTCTCAGCTCAAGAAGGCTGGTCTTATTGATGTTGCCAGAGGCCGTGGTGGAATCACTATCTTGAAATCATTGTGTACGATTAGACTTTATGATGTCTATCAAGCCGTTGAAAGTTTGGGAGAATCTCAAAAATTATTTAGTTTTCATGATAATCCAAATCCTTCTTGTCCCATTGGTCGCAATATCCATGGTGCCTTGGATGATAAGTTAAAAATGGCGCAAGAAGCCCTGGAAAATAGTCTACGTTCAGTGACTCTAGCAGATATTGTTGAGGATGCTAAAACGGGAATGCATCAAGAAACCTTATCAACGGATGCCAATGTTTCCTAATAGGTAAACCATAAGAAAAAGCAACTAACTAGGTTAGTTGCTTTTCTTATGGTAATTGCAGTCCTGTTAGCAGAAGAGAAATACCTGAGATTATTAAAAAGAAGGCAGCTAGATAGCCGATAAAGGCTGAAAATAAAAGCGGTAAAATCAGTAAGAGTAGTCCAATGACAAGCGCCCAAATACCAGTTGATATAATACGATTGTCTTGCTCAAAACCTGACTTGCGTAAACTAAAGCCTAAGAATAAACGTGTAATTCCGATAGCAATAGCCCAAAAGCCTACCAGAGTAATCAAAAAATTAGCGCGTTCTGCCCCAGACATTCCAAAAATGATAAAAGCAAAAATAAGTGACAGAATACTTTGTAAAAGACTCCACACATTGCGGTGTTTAGTTTCCAAGCTAAAGTAAAAACTCATCTGACTGATAGCTGTTGCCAATAAGGCAAAAGCAAGTACCCAAGCCAAAAAGGACACGGTTGATAGCGGATTAATTAACCAGATGATCCCAACCAAAGTTATTAAACCACCTAGGATAAGTGTTAAACCTTTCATAAAAAAATACCTCCCATGAGGTATATTGTAGGCTATTCTTTACCTACTGTCAATTTCTAACTTTTCCAGAAACTTGGTGAAAGACCAGATACCATTTTTCATGTCGGCGCCAGAGGCTGGTGTGGGTCTCATCTTCTAACTGATATGTCACTAGTTTGGTTTTTTGAGAAATGGAAGTCATGTCAAAGTTTGTCAGTTCTACTCGCTCTCGTTTAGGCAGTGATTGAAGAAACTTATGGACAGTCAGGTTTTCTCCTCTAGCCGTCACACAACGGAAATCTTCCATCAGCCATTGCGTGTAGTGGTCGGGTTCTCTATGAATGCCTAATTCAAATTGATGTAGTTTATGATAGACATTTTCTAAAATTTCATCTTCGGGAATTGCTGCAGGCTCTACATGGATATCGATATCGTAGACGCCAAAGTGGTGCTTGAGGAGTTCTTCTACCTGCTCGGTGATGGCATGACTCTCATAAACGGACAAGTCAGGGTTCATTTCTAAGACGATATCCAAGTAAATATTGCTCCCATAATTTCGTGCGCGTTGGGACTTGATGCGAGTGATTTTGGGAATTTTAAGTATTTCAGCTTCATATTTGGCTAATTCTGTTTCATCAAAGCCATCAGAGAGAGAAAAAGCGCTAGACATAAAAATATCATAGGCTGTTTTTAAAATGAAAATTGTGATGACTACTGCTGCCAATTTATCCAACCAAGACATATTAAAGGCGCTAGCTAGTACTGCAATAGCAGTCCCAATAGAAGTGACTGCGTCTGAGAGGTTATCTGCTGCAACAGAAACCAGAGCGCTTGACTTAGTTTTCTTAGCCAATTGGCGATTGTAGAAGTAAACAACCAGCATAATAACAGCAGAGAAAAGTCCAACTGCCGCAGCTACAGGATCAACGGGGGTATTTTCACCAATAAAAATTTTCTTGATGGTTTCCCACAAAACCTGTAGGCCAATGACAAACATAATAAAGGAAGTGACAAGACTTGCTAAGTCTTCAATCTTCCAGTGGCCAAAACGGTGGTCACTATCTGCTGGCCGGCTGGCTAGACGAATACCAATTAATATGGTGATGTTCGAAATGATATCAGAAGCGTTGTTAAAACCATCAGCAACCAGAGCTTGAGAATGCATAAATTGTCCAAAAAAGAGTTTTAACAGCGTGAGTATGAGATAAGCTACGATCGAAACAATGGGTCCTCGTTGGGCCAGTTGATGATTAGTTTGTGTATGTGTCATATGAATCCCCTGTGTAAACAAATCATTATTATAGCACAAAAAGGAGACTTCTTAAAGTCTCCTTAGGCGCTGTGAGCTTGGTGGTCGGACAGGGTTTGGTCGATTTCGATAGTGAGTTGGCTGATGCGGTAGGCGGCCAAGGCCTGGCGCAGGGAACGCTTGCAGGTGCTGCTGTCGTAGCCAGGTGCCGGCACTACATGGACGATGGCGCAATGGTCCAGGCCGTCCATGGTCCAGACATTGATTTGGCAGACCTTGGCAACGGCGTCTAGACTTTCCATGCTCTGACGGAGTTCGGCTAGATTTATACCCTCGGGCACGCTAGCCAAAAAGATTTTCAGGTTGGACCAGAAGCGAGGAATGGCCTTGGACAGGATAAAGGCGGAAATGATTAGGGAAAGCAACGGATCCAGGATATACCAGTCGGTGAATTGCAGAACCAGGGCCACCACGATAACAGCTAGCCAGCCCAGAATATCCTCCAGAAAATGCAGGCTGAGAATGCCTTCGTTCTTGGTATGGCCCTGGCTGACCACACGACTGGCCAGGAGATTGATGGCGATCGCCACCAGGCCCAGGACCAACATGCCATTGTAGTCAACGGGCTGCGGGTTAAAGAGCTTGGGGGCATTTTCCAGGAGGACGAAGGCAGAGCCTGTGATGAGAATGGTAGCGGTCACCATGGCGCCCAGGAGGCTGAAACGTTTGTAGCCCAGGCTGTAATGGTCGTCGGCCTGGCGGTTGGAGAAGCGCTCCAGATAGGCCGAAATGCCGATGGCACAGGCATCGCCAAAGTCGTGCACGCTATCGGCCAGGACCGCGCTAGAACCTAAGAGGACGCCAAAGACGGTTTCGATGACAGAAAAGATGATGTTGAGCCAGAAGGCAAGGGTCGTGGATTTGGCTGCAGACATAGCAAACTCCTTTTGTGGTAAAATATAAGCGAACACTCTGTTCACTTATATTATCCTAAACGAGAAAGGGCTTGGCCAGATGCAGATGCGACAAAGTGTTCGCTAGCGAACAAATGGAGCCAAGTGTACGCAAATCATGAGCAAAGATCGCCGTGTGACCAAGAGCCAGAAGGCCATTTATCAAGCCTTTATCGCTCTCCTCAATGACAAGGGCTACCAAGCCATGACTGTCCAAGACATTATCGCCCGGGCCGATGTGGGGCGGACCACCTTTTACGCCCATTTTTCTAGCAAGGAAGCCCTCCTGGAGCGCTATTGTCAGGAGCTTTTTCACCATTTTCAGCTGGCGGATGCAGGGAATTTTGACGCCTACCTGGCTCATCTTTTTCAGCATTTTCATCAGAACCAGGACCAGGTGGCGCGGCTCTTGACAGCGGGAAATCCCTATTTCGACCAGGCCCTGACCCATGAAATTACCAAACATATCTATCCAGAGGTGGCGGCGCGTGTTTTTGGCGAGGAGAGTCGCTTGCCACAAACTCTGCAGGAACACAGGGTGGCTCTGACTTTCACAGGCCTCTTGAGCTGGTGGCTGAGCCAGCGCCACAAGGTCAGCGAGGAGGAGCTGGTGACCTATTTCTGGGACATGTTGAGATAAATCTGATAATAGTATCACAAATGGCAAGGAAAGTAGAAGAAAAGGTTTCCAAAAACGGCTATAATTAAACTATCTTATATTGACACAAGGAGTTTATTATGGTGAAAGAATTTCCGAAAGATTTTCTCTGGGGTGGCGCGACCGCTGCCAATCAATTTGAAGGGGCTTGGGATGTAGACGGTCGCGGTCCAGCCACCTCTGATACCTCTCGCGCCGTAGCACCTGAGGACCGTAAAACCATGGGAGGTGAATTCACTACGCCTATGACCAAGACCAAGCTAGACTTTGCTCTATCCGACACCGAAGGCCTCTACCCAAAACGCTGGGGGTCAGACTTTTACCATCGTTACAAGGAAGACATTGCCCTCTACGCTGAGATGGGCTTTAAGACCTTTCGTCTGTCTATCGCTTGGTCACGGATTTTTCCAAATGGCGACGAAACCGAACCAAACGAAGCAGGATTAGCATTTTACGATAAGGTCTTTGACGAGCTCAACCGCCACGGTATAGAGCCTTTGGTGACCTTGTCACACTATGAATTTCCTATTCATTTGGTTAAAGCCTACGGTGGGTGGAAAAACCGTAAGGTCATTGATTTCTTTGTCCATTATGCTACCACTGTTTTCAAGCGTTACAAGGGGAAGGTGCGCTACTGGCTGACCTTCAACGAGATTAACATTTTAGGAATGACGGGTTACCTGTCTGGTGGTCTCCTTTTCGAGGATGAAAAGCTTCATTTGGACGAGATGTATCAGGCGGTTCACCATCAATTTGTGGCTTCTGCCCTAGCAACCAAGGTGGCTCATGAGATTGATCCTGATAACCAAGTCGGCTGTATGTTGGCCCGCATGCAGGCCTACCCAGCTACCTGCAATCCCGACGACGTCATGGAAGAAATCCGTAAGGACCATGAAAATCTTTTCTTCTCAGACGTTCAAGTACGCGGAAAATACCCCAGCTATGCTAAACGTTTCTTCCGTGAAAACGGCATAGAGCTGAAAATGGAAGTGGGCGACGAAGAAATCCTGGCTGCCTACCCCGTTGACTTTATGTCCTTTTCATACTACATGTCCTCAATTGCTCGCAAGGAAACATCTGAGAGCGCAACGGCCGGCAACTTGATACTGAGTGAGCCAAATCCTTACCTGGAAGCCTCTGACTGGGGCTGGCAGATTGACCCGGTGGGTCTACGCATCACCCTCAACAAACTTTATGACCGCTATCAAGTACCTCTTTTCATCGTGGAAAATGGTTTGGGAGCCCTGGATACGGTTGAAGCAGACGGTAGCATTCATGACCAATACCGCATCGACTACCTGGCGGCTCACATTCAACAGATGTATGAAGCTATCGAAGATGGCGTGGACCTCATGGGTTACACCATATGGGGCTGTACCGATTTGGTTTCTGCCTCAACTTCTGAAATGTCCAAGCGTTATGGCTTTGTTTATGTCGATGCGGATGACCAAGGCAATGGTTCTTTTGACCGCTCGCGCAAGGATTCCTTCTATTGGTACAAGGACGTGATTGCTAGTCGCGGGGCTAGCGTCTTAGACCAGGACTAGAAAGGAAGAACAAGCATGAAAGACCTCTATCTCATGCGCCATGGACGCACACAGTTTAATGAAGAAGGTCGCGTTCAGGGCTGGTGTGACTCTCCTTTAACAGAAGAAGGCATATCCCAAGCCTTGGCTATTGGCGATTATTTCCACCAAGAAGGCATTGTTTTTGACGCCGTTTACAGTTCTACTCAGGAGCGGGCGACGGACACGGCCAAGTTGGTCACAGGTTCTGAAGAGGTTACTCAGCTCAAGGGGCTTAAGGAGATGAATTTCGGTCGCTTTGAAGCGCAACCAGAGTATCTCTTACCCAGGTTTAGACCAGGTTCACATTCTTTTGAAGATTTGCTAGTCTTTTACGGTGGAGATGATATTCGTGACGTTGGCAAGCGGATGAAGGATTGCTTAGACACGGTGCTTGCAACCGACCCCGCGGAGACTATTCTGGCGGTTAGCCATGGCGCATCCATGTGGGGCTTGTTGCAGGAACTTGGTATCAGCTGGGGGTTAGATCACGGTTTTGGCAATGGGGATATCTGTCATTTTCAAAAAACAAATAATGGCTATGACATGTGTGAACTCATCGTGCCGACGGAAGATTTTCGGAGCTATCCTGTGAAGGGAGGTGTAGTTGGTGGTTAAAACCATTTATCTCATGCGTCATGGTCAGACTCTCTTTAATGTGCAAAAACGTATCCAGGGTTGGTGTGATGCACCTCTGACAGAGCTGGGTATCCAGCAAGCTCAGGTGGCGGGGCAATATTTTCAAGAAAAAGCCATCATTTTTGATGCAATTTATGCGTCAACACAGGAAAGGGCTTGTGATACGGCTGAAATCGTTTCTGGGCGCACGGATTATACTCGCCTCAAGGGTCTCAAAGAGATGAATTTTGGCACCTTTGAAGGTCACTCTGAGCGCCTCAATCCGCCCTTGAATACCGAAGATGGGTCTGGTTACGGAGATTATTTCGTGGCTTACGGGGGTGAGTCCAATGTCCAGGTATCCGAGCGCATGGGCAAAACACTGACAGCAATCGCTGATCAGATGGCAGACGATGACCAAGTTTTGGTGGTCACCCATGGGGCAGCCTTGTCCCAATTTTATCGCTTTTGGACAGTGGAGCCACCTGTCATCAAGGGGATGCCAAACTGTGCTATTTTAACCATCCATGTCATGGAAGACGGCCTTTTCCGTGTAGATGCAGTCTATGACCCACTGGGCGAGACCTGTCTCTTTGAGCGTTAGTTTTCACAAATTACGATAAACACTCTGTTCAGCTCTATAAAGGTTTAACACGCCTTTTAGGTCTTCCCTTGTGATAAAAGTGGCAGAAACGAAGTCTTTCTGCCACTGGGAAGATTTGAGACCTTAGGCTCAAATCTTGGGTGTGGAATTTCCTAGGAAGTCGCTATCGACTCTATCACCAAAGGAAAATCTAAAAAGCGCAAGTGAAACAAGCCACCTTGCTCCTAAGGCGGCTTTTGTGTATAATGGAGCAGAAGGAGGGCTTATGAGCTACGAACAGACATTTTTAGCAGATTTTGAAGAATGGATCAACCAGCAGATCACTATCAACAAATTGGCCATGGATCAGGCTCACAAGGTCTGGAAGGAAGACAAGGACGAGCGCGCCGAGGACGCCTTCATCCGTTATGAGAGTAAATTGGACGCCTACCAATTTCTCCAAGGCAAGTTTTCAAATTACCATAATAAAAAAAGTTTTCACGACATGCCAGATGACTTGTTTGGCAAAAGAACATACTAAATAAAGAGGGTGTTGCAAAGCTTCCCTTTTTTTGCTACACTAAAACAAACCTTTGTGTGACCATAACACAGGGGAAAAATGAAGGAAAAGAAAGTTTAAGATCAATGGCTAAAAAGCTCAACCGCAAGAAACAATTGCGCAACCAAATCCGTCGTCACGAAAGTTTGGCTTCAACTGTAGTGCCAACTTCTCGTCCTGTCGTAGCAAGTCAATCACCAACTAGCCCTCAAGCCAAGCCACAAACCTTTTCAAAAGGAGAAAATACCAAACCTCGAACAGCGGTAAATGAGGACTTGGCGCAAAAGGCTCATACCTTGGAAACTTTCAAAGACTTGCCTCAAGTAGCTGATATTCGCCCTAACCTAGTCGAAACCCTCTACAAGGCTGGCTTGACTTCTGCTCATGCTTTTGAAAAATGGACAGAAAAAGAAGTCCTAGCTCTCAAAGGAATTGGTAAAACCACAGTAGAGAAACTAAAAGCAAACGGTGTTAGCTTTAAAGCGGGATAAAACAAGTATTTAACAGCCTTCGGGCTTTTTTTCTTGATCAAAGCTAGCGGTTTCAGGCCTCTATCTGCTATAATAGTCTTAAAAAAGGAGTCTTTTTATGAACAATATCATAGATTTATCGCAACCAGTGGCTAACCTTTTGGACAAAAATCCTGAATTGCTGGATATTCTGGTGGACTTGGGATTTGCTCCTCTGGCTAACCCGCAGATGCGTGAGACCGTGGGACGTCAGGTGACCTTGATTCAGGGGGCAGCCATGCACGGCCTACCTATTGAAAAAATTCGCGACATTTTCGTGGCCAATGGCTACGAGGTCACTGGGCTAGACTGATGACAGACCAACGCATCGAGGTTCTGCGAGACATTCTTTTAGACCTGCACCACGGCGCCAGTCCTGAGTCTGTTCAAGAGCGGTTTGACGCCACTTTTTCAGGGGTTTCAGCTATCGAGATTTCATTGATGGAACACCAATTGATGAACTCGGACTCAGGGGTGACTTTTGAAGATGTCATGGAACTCTGCGACGTTCATGCCAATCTCTTTAAAAATGCCATTCAAGGGGTAGAAGCCGCAGACACCGACCATCCTGGACACCCTGTTCAGGTTTTTAAACAGGAAAATTTGGCCTTGCGGGCGGCGATTATCCGTGTGCGACGGCTCCTAGACAGTTATGCAACGACAGAGGATGAAGCGCTTCAGATTGAGATGCTCAAGGGTCTCCAGCGCCAGTTGGGGTTGGTCGGTCAATTTGATCGCCATTATCGCCGTAAGGAAGAGCTTTTCTTTCCCGTCATGGAGCGTTACGGGCATGACTCGCCACCCAAGGTCATGTGGGGTGTAGATGACCAGATTCGTCAGCTTTTTCAAGCCGTGCTGGAGGTAGCAAATGCTCTGCCAAATAGCGACATTAGACAGGTTCAAGCGACTTTTGAAGCCTTTGCTGCGGAGTTTGAAGGGATGATTTTCAAGGAAGAATCCATCCTCTTGATGATCCTTCTAGAAGCCTTTACGCAAGATGATTGGCTAGCTATAGCAGAAGAAAGCGACGCTTATGGGTATGCGATCATCATGCCACAGGAAAAATGGCTACCCCATCGGGTTGACTTTACTGAAAATTTGGACGCTAAAGAAAATTCCCAAGTTCGGGCTAAGGAATTGACGGTTACAGAATCATTAGACGAAAAGTCTCAAGAAACTGATGCCGTCCAACACGTCATCAATACGCCAGATGGGCAACTGACCATTTCCTTTACACCCAAGGAGAAAACGGCACCAGTCAGTGATTCTAGCAGTCAACAGCCTTTCGGGCATGGTTATTTGTCGATAGAGCAAGCAAACCTTATCCTCAATCACCTGCCGATGGAAATCACTTTTGTTAATAAAGATGATATTTTTCAATACTATAACGATCATGCGTCCTTTGAGGACATGATTTTCAAGCGGACACCTTCTCAGGTTGGTCGTAACGTCGAGCTCTGCCACCCGCCAAAGGTCTTGCCCAAAGTCAAGGCCATTATGAAAGGGTTGCGTGATGGCGTTAAAGATGAGTACGTCATGTGGTTCAAGTCCGAGTCACGTGGCAAGTTCGTCCATGTAACCTACAAGGCCGTTCGCGATACGGCCGGCGATTTTCAGGGGGTGCTGGAGTATGTCCAGGATATCCAGCCCTACCGTGACATTAAGAGCGACTTTTTCCGAGATTTGGAGGAGTGAAATAGCCTGGAGACATTGCAATTTCAAGTCAAGCGTGCTAAAATAGGATTGTTAGAGGAGTTTTGCCTCAGGCATGGCACAGAAAGTGGTGGCGCTGAGAAATCCACCCATGCCGCAAAACGGGTTGCTAACAGGAAAAAAATGAAGATAAAGTTGCGGGCGCATGCCCGAATCTGGGTGGTACCGCGGAGCAATTCGTCCCTGTCAGTTGAGATAGGAGCGGATTGCTTTTTTGTATGAACCTGACCTGTATCTAGCGAAAGGAGGTTTATGGCACACATTTCTGAAAAATGGGCTGGAAAGCCCTTGCCAGACATTGAAACTAACCGCCTTGGTCTAAGACAAAGACGTCTGTGCGATGCCCCAGACATTTTAGACTTTACCCGTTTACCAGAAGTGGCCTATCCTGCGGGTTTTTTACCAATGCAAACCTTAGCGGATCAAAGAACCTATTTAGAAGTTTTTTACCCTAGACGCCTGCGTGAAAGTAACCTGCCTTCGGGGTATGGCATCACCATGAAAGGTGAAGACCGAGTGATTGGCTCTATTGATTTTAATCACCGTCATGCGGATGATGTGCTTGAGATGGGCTATCTCTTATCCCCCGATTATTGGGGAATGGGTGTGATGTCTGAAGCAGCACAAGCCTTCTTACGACAAGCTTTTGAAGAGCTAGACCTCTACAAAGTGGAACTGGAGTGTTATGACTATAATTATGCCAGTCAACGCCTGGCTCAAAGGCTCGGTTTTAAAGAAGAGGCGCGTATCCGTGGTAGACAAGACGTTCGTGGGGAGCGTTGCGATGTGCTACGCTTTGGTCTGCTTAAAGGCGAATGGGAGAAGGAAGAGAGGTGACAGCTAGCTTTGCCGGAAAGGAGTTTTAGGATGAAAGAATCGTTTCAAACCAGTAAATTGTACTATGGTTTTCCCATTTTTATCTTGGGCTACCAAGACCAAGCTTTTGGTTACAATGTGACAACTTGTAGTTCTTCATACAGTCTAGGGGATTTGGTCGTTGTTGGTGTAGGCTCAAAAGAAAATGCCGCTGAACAAATCAAACACTATCAGCATTTTACCCTAAATATTCCTGATGAAGGCCTCATGCTTGAGATGGAAAAGGCTGGTTTTACCAGTCACAAAGATAAGCTGAGCTCAATAGGTCTAGATTACACGATTTCAGACCAGACACAGGCACCTATTTTGGATGCCTGCCCACTTATTCTGGATTGTCAGGTGGACAAGGTCATTGAGGAAGACGGCGTTTGTCATTTCTTTGCTAAGATTCTTAACCGATTGGTAGAACCTGAACTTCTGGACAGCAAGGGACATTTGCGTAGCGAGGCTTTTGCCCCAGTTTATTTCATGGGAGATGGGCATCAGCGTGTTTATCGCTATCTGAATGACCGAGTGGACCCTATGGGAAGCTTCATCAAGAAAGCTAGGCAGAAGAAAGGGAACGGCTTGTCATGAACATTGTCCTTATCGGCGCTCAAGCCTCGGGCAAGATGACCATTGGCCAGGAAATGAAAAAAGGTTCTATTTTAGATGCTAATTTCACTGAAAAACAACCTAGAAAGGAAACACACATGACTAAAGAATTGTCACCAAAATACAACCCAGCCGAAGTTGAGGCTGGTCGTTATCAAAAATGGCTGGATGAAGATGTTTTCAAGCCTTCAGGCGATAAGAAAGCACACCCGTATTCTATCGTGATTCCACCACCAAATGTAACAGGTAAACTCCACCTGGGACACGCCTGGGACACGACCCTGCAGGATATCATCATCCGTCAAAAACGCATGCAAGGTTTTGATACCCTTTGGCTGCCAGGTATGGACCACGCGGGGATTGCCACGCAGGCCAAGGTTGAGGAGCGTTTGCGCGAGCAAGACATTTCTCGCTACGACCTGGGGCGTGAGAAATTCCTGGACAAGGTCTGGGAATGGAAGGACGAGTATGCAGCAACCATTAAGCAACAATGGGGCAAAATGGGGCTTTCTGTGGACTATTCTCGTGAACGTTTTACCCTCGATGAAGGTCTGTCTAAGGCAGTTCGCAAGGTTTTTGTAGAGCTCTACAAAAAGGGCTGGATTTACCGTGGTGAGTTTATCATCAACTGGGACCCCAAAGCCCGGACAGCCCTTTCAGATATCGAGGTCATCCACAAGGACGTCGAAGGTGCCTTCTACCACATGAACTATGCATTGGAGGATGGTTCTGGTGTCCTTGAAGTAGCGACCACGCGCCCTGAAACCATGTTTGGGGACGTAGCCGTGGCGGTCAATCCAGAGGACCCTCGCTATAAAGATTTGATTGGTCAAAACGTTATTTTGCCAATCTTGAATAAACCCATTCCAATCGTCGGCGACGAGCACGCAGATCCCGAGTTTGGAACGGGTGTTGTAAAAATCACGCCAGCTCATGACCCCAACGACTTTGCGGTTGGCCAACGCCATGGCTTACCACAAGTGAATGTCATGAACGATGACGGGACCATGAACGAATTAGCTGGCGAATTCAACGGTATGGACCGCTTCGAAGCTCGTAAAGCAGTCATTCAAAAATTGGAAGAAATCGGCGCACTAGTCAAAGTCGAAAAAATGACCCACTCGGTAGGTCACTCAGAACGTACCGGTGTGCCGGTTGAGCCACGCTTATCCACCCAATGGTTCGTCAAGATGGATCAACTGGCCAAGAACGCCATTGCCAACCAAGACACCGACGACAAGGTTGATTTCTACCCACCTCGCTTTAACGATACCTTCCTCCAATGGATGGAAAATGTCCACGATTGGGTCATCTCCCGTCAGCTCTGGTGGGGGCACCAAATCCCTGCTTGGTACAATGCAGACGGTGACATGTACGTCGGTGAGGAAGCCCCAGAAGGCGACGGTTGGAAACAAGACGAAGATGTTTTAGACACTTGGTTTAGTTCAGCCCTTTGGCCGTTTTCTACTATGGGTTGGCCAGACGTAGAAGCAGAAGACTTCAAACGTTACTTCCCGACTTCAACCTTGGTGACAGGTTACGATATTATCTTCTTCTGGGTGTCTCGCATGATTTTCCAATCCTTGGAATTCACCGGAAAGCGTCCATTCAAAAATGTCCTTATCCACGGGCTCATTCGTGATGAGCAGGGGCGCAAAATGTCCAAATCTCTTGGAAATGGTATTGACCCCATGGATGTTATCGACCAATACGGTGCTGATGCCCTGCGTTGGTTCTTATCAAACGGTTCTGCCCCAGGTCAAGACGTGCGTTTTTCTTACGAGAAAATGGATGCGTCATGGAATTTCATTAACAAAATCTGGAACATTTCCCGTTATATTCTCATGAACAATGAAGGTTTGACCTTGGATGCGGCACGTGACAATGTAGCTAAAGTCGCTGCTGGTCAAGCTGGCAATGTGACCGACCGCTGGATCCTCCACAACCTCAACGAAACCATCGGAAAAGTTACAGAAAACTTTGACAAGTTTGAATTTGGTGTGGCTGGTCATATCCTCTACAACTTTATCTGGGATGAGTTTGCGGACTGGTATGTCGAGCTAACCAAGGAAGTGCTGTACAGCGATAATGAAGATGAAAAAGTCATCACGCGTTCGGTTCTTTTGTACACCTTGGACCAAATCTTGCGTCTACTTCACCCAATCATGCCATTCGTAACGGAAGAAATCTATGGCCAAATCTCTGAAGGAACGATCGTGACAGCAGCTTACCCAGTGGTTCGTCCAGAATTTGAAAATGCAGAAGCGGCAGCTGGCGTTGAAGCGCTTAAAGACGTGATTCGCTCCGTTCGAAATGCGCGTGCCGAGGTTAATGTGGCGCCAAGTAAACCAATCACTATCCTCATTAAGACGACCGACAGCCAACTAGATACTTTCTTTAACGCTAATAGCAACTACATTAAACGCTTTACCAACCCAGAACACTTGGAAATTGCAGCAGATGTCGACGTCCCAGAACTGGTCATGTCTAGCATCATCACAGGTGCAGAAATCTACCTGCCCCTCGCCGACCTCCTCAATGTCGAAGAAGAGCTAGCTCGTCTGGACAAAGAACTGGCTAAATGGCAAAAAGAGCTGGATATGGTCACTAAGAAACTCTCTAACGGAAAATTCGTTGCCAACGCCAAACCAGAAATCGTCCAAAAAGAACGCGACAAACAAGCCGACTACCAAGCTAAGTATGACGCAACCGTTGCTCGGATTGATGAGATGAAGAAGTTGGTGAAATAAGCAAAGAAACACGGTGGATTACCGTGTTTTTATTTGAAACTTGATCAACACGTAGAGACACCAGTCTCGATTGATATCTTTTAAAATTTCTTGTATAATCAAACTAAATTTGAATAGAAAAGAGTCTTTCTATGACAGAAGCTAATCGTTTATTTCAAGAGACGCTCATCAGATCTTTAAAATTTGGCTTTGTTGATAATATTACATTTCATGAAGCTGGTTATTCACCGCAAATTTTAATCAATGATCCTGAAGAAAAGCGGTTTGTTTTGTCTGATTTACAGGATGAACTATCTACTTGTCGGGAATTTTATATCTCAGTGGCTTTCGTTACTCAATCAGGTATTGCTTTGATAAAGTCTCAACTATCCGATTTAATGGATAAGGGGGTTAAGGGCAAAATTTTGATTTCTCCCTATCTAGACTTTAATGATCCAATAGCTATGCGAGAACTATTAAAGTTAACAAATGTTGAAATTCGGCTGACGCCTGATTTTTTACAGATGCATGCAAAGTTTTATTTATTTGAACACAAAGGAAAGCAGGTCTTGATATCTGGGAGTTCAAACTTAACACACACGGCTCTTAAAGTGAATTATGAGTGGAATATTAAGTTAACGTCAACTCATAATGGAGAACTTATACGAGCGACAAAAAAAGAATTTGACAAGATTTGGGGCAAGTCGAATGAGTTAACAGAAGAAGTGATTACTTCCTATGCAAAGAAACGCCGAAAAATTATTCAAACTGCCGAAATGCGAGAAGAGGAGGTGTTAGAGTATCAAACCGGAGATATTCGACCGAATGAAATGCAGAAGCAGGCACTAATAGAACTTCAATCTATTCGAGATTCTGGGAAAAACAAAGCTCTGGTTATTAGTGCAACTGGAACCGGGAAAACATTTCTTTCTGCTTTTGATGTGCAAGAATTTAAACCTAAGAAAATGCTATTTCTCGTTCACCGAGAACAAATTCTCCAAAAGTCTCTTAAAGATTTCCAGAGAGTGTTACAGTTTCAGGATTCGGAAGGAACGATTTATCACTCTGGAGCTGACCTAACTGGAAAGAAATATATTTTTGCGACTATTCAGACCCTATCACGTGATGCCAATCTTCGGCTTTTTTCAGAAGATTACTTTGACTATATTTTGATTGATGAAGTTCATAGAGCTGGGGCGGGGTCCTATCAAAAAGTTATGGCCCATTTTCAGCCTGATTTCTTTTTAGGGGTGACGGCTACACCAGAACGAACAGATGGTCAGAATATCTATGAACTTTTTGACTATAATGTTGCCTATGAAATCCGTTTGCAAGATGCTCTTGACAATGGCATGCTTTGCCCATTTATTTATTATGGGGTAAAGGATATAGAGATAGACGGGAAACTTATTGATGAAAAAACAAAAATTAATAATTTAACTTCTAGTGAGCGAGTTAAGCACATCCTTAAAAAAATCGATTTTTATGGAGTTAGTGGTGAAAAAGTTAAAGGCTTAATGTTTTGTTCCTCTAAACAAGAAGCACACGAATTATCTTCAAAGTTAAATCAAGTAGGGAAGCGTTGTCGTGCATTGACAGGTGACGATAGTATGGCTGTTCGAAATGAAGTAGTTGATCAATTGGAAAAAGGAGAACTAGACTATATTCTTACGGTAGATATTTTCAACGAAGGTATAGATATTCCATCTGTCAATCAGATAGTTATGCTACGCAATACTCAATCTAGTATTATATTTATTCAACAGATCGGTCGAGGTTTGCGAAAACATGAGAGCAAAGAGTATGTTACAATTATTGACTTTGTCGGAAATTATAAAAATAATTACTTGATTCCAATTGCTCTTTTTGGTGATAAATCGATGAATAGGGATAATTATCGACGTGAACTTCGAGAACCCAATATTCTTAATGGTCTAACGACCATTAATTTTGAGGAAGTCGCAAAAGAACAGATTTTTAAATCAATTAATCATACAAACCTATCTAATCGTGTTATCCTTAAAGAAGCTTACATGGAAGCCAAGAATCGTTTGGGTCGCACTCCAAATCTAAGTGATTTTAGGAAACTAAATAGTCTGGATCCCTATATCTTTTTTGATAATTTCAATCATTATGGTGAGGTAATTGCTGCCTTTGATAAAGATAATAGATTTATTAGTATACCTGAACTAAATGGTTTTTTAACTTTTCTTTGTAAGGAATTATCCAATGGTAAACGTAAAGAAGACCTTTATCTTTTAAAATTTTTGATGGAAAATGGAGAAATTTCTAGAACCGATTTTGAGACATTCTTAGAAAAAGAGCATTTAGAAACTTCAGAAAACTTGATGAAGTCTATTGAAAGATATTTGACCTACAACTTTTTCATAAAAAGAGACCAGGAAAAGTATGGACTGTCAGCACTAAAAATTGAGGACAAGTTTTATCAATTAGACTCCAAGTTTGCTCAACTACTAACTGAGGAGTATAAAAATTTTATTTTAGACATCATCAAGACAGGTTTGTGTCGTTCAGAGATGTACCCGCAAGAACCCCTGACTATTGGGGAAAAATACTCTCGGAAAGATGCGATTCGATTACTTTGCTGGGAAAAAGACGAGAGTTCTACTGTCTATGGTTATAAAATAAAGCATGGAACTTGTCCTATCTTTGTAACTTATCACAAAGACGATGATATTACTGAAACAACCCAGTATAAGGATAGTTTTTTATCAAATAAGGTCTTTCACTGGTATTCGAGGAGTAATAGAAGTTTCAAGTCAAAAGAAGTTGTTGATATTATGCAGTCAAATCAATCAGGACTGACACTTCATCTCTTTGTAAAAAAAGAGGATGGTGAAGGAAATGATTTCTATTATCTGGGACAAGTATACTATTTGGAAGCGAGTGCCATCGAAACCAAGATGCAGGACGAAAAAACTCCGGTAGTTACAATGAATTTTGAATTAGCTAATGAGGTTGATTCAACTCTTTATAATTATCTAACAAAAAAATAAGAGAAACTTCTCTTATTTTTTTGTTAGTATTTCGACAGCTGGGCGGTCTACTGGAGCCCAGTTGAGGTTTTTAAGTTTGTTTGGAGATAACCAGATTGAATTTTGATGTTCTAACAACTCCAAATTTCCCGAGAGTAACTTAGCACGATAGGTTTTCATTACAACAATTCCAAAATCGTAGTCATATGAAGCTTCATTAATATATGAAACAACTTCAATTTCAGAATTTAACTCTTCTCGAATTTCACGAACAAGAGCTTCTTCAGGAGATTCTCCGGCCTCAAGTTTACCACCTGGAAATTCCCAGTATCCCCCAAGACTCTTTTCTTTGGGTCTTTGTGCACAGAAGAATTTTCCATCTCTCTCAATAGCAGCTGCAACGACAAATATGATTTTTTTGGACATAAGTTTCCTCCAAACTTATTGTATCAAAAATTGGGATGAAGATTCAATTTTTAATATTCACCAAATTCAAAAACGGTGAAATTGGTATTGAATTCATTTGGATTGACACGGAGAATCCCCCACTTGATGCTATTG
>CAVHFY010000035.1:0-231702 GCA_963635745.1 Lachnospiraceae bacterium | reverse complement strand
TCGCTCCATCTGTGTATTTTGTCGCAGAAGTGCGCAACTCTTCGGGAGTTAATTTAATCTGAACCATAATTCTTCCTTCCTGTTAATGCTATCTACTTAGAAATTTTTTAGTTTCTTGTTAATAAATTGAATATAAAAAACATTCCAAAAGTCCAAGTTATTGGTCGTTCTTCTTATAAGGGTTGGTGATAAAAGCATCCTACTGACCACATGCGTTCATCAGCCACCAATGGTAGAATGGGGCTTCTAGACCTTCTTAAAGGGTAAAATGTCATATCTGTCAATCTTTTTTGAACCATTAGCAATTCCTTTCTATTTTTACAAGGCTTAACTGCCTTCATTAGTTTATTCGAAAGCAATTCGCAAAAAATGAAAAAAAGATAAAAATCTTAAGATTTTTATCTTTTTTTCGATCCATTGAAAGTAACAAAGACTGCATTTAGTAGATCTTAAAACACTGACTAGCTGATGGTGCTAGGCCCAAGGGTTGTAAAAACGGCCGTGATTATAAGCAATCAACACCAATGACAAAGCAAGAATGAAAACAGCCAAAGCAAGCGTAGCATAGTCCCTTACTGCTAAATCCTGGTGTTGATACCAGCTACGTTTCTTAAATTTGCCAAATCGACGCAATTCCATCGCTGTGGCAATTGTATCAATACGTTCTAGGGAAGAAAAAATTAAGGGAACAACAATTTGAAGATTTCCTTTAATACGTTTAACTAAGCTAACCTTTTTGGAAAGGTCCAAACCTCGCGCTTCCTGAGACAACTTAATCATTTGGAATTCTTCTTGCACATCAGGAATATAACGCAAAGTTAACGACACAGAATAAGCCACCTTATATGGTAGACCGATACGGTTTAAACTAGCCGCGAACTGACTAGGATGAGTGGTCATCAAAAATAGAATCGCTAGAGGCACCGTACAAAAATATTTAAGCAAAAGATTAAGCAGATAAAATAACTCTTGCGTCGTCAAGTTATAAGCACCAATACCTGACCAAATGACCGTTTTTTGCCCATAGATACTAACCCCATATTGTGGGGCAAACAAATAGACGACTATCACATTAAAGATGGCCATAAATAACACAATGTAAATGACAAAAGAGATATCTCTCCAGCGAATCTGGGCTAATGTAAACAAAAGTAAAGATAAAGCTGCCAAAGACACGATAAAACGTGTGTCATAACTAGCCATAGCCGCTACCGAAACCAGCAAGAAAAAAAGCATTTTACTGGCACCCGATAAACGGTATAAAAACCCATGGCCAGGATGATAACCAATCAATTGATTAGACGCCACGTGACTCCTCCTTTCGTCGGCTAATATAGTACTGAGTAAGGCGAGCAGGGTCTACCCCCAATTTCTTGGCCAAAGTATAAAGACTCGTTGTCTTAAGATATGCCTGCTCCAAAATCGCTTCCTGACCAAATAGCGTCTCCGGACGGCTATCTGAAATCACTTGACCATCCAAAACCACCACCACACGATCAGAGTATTCCGTTAAGAGTTGCATATCATGCGTAACCATGACAATGGTGTGACCACGTTCTTGCAAGTCATCCAGAAATGCCATAATCTCTGTATAATGCTTATGGTCTTGACCGGCTGTAGGTTCGTCCAACAAAAGCACCTGAGGTTCTAAAACCAAAATTGCAGCGATGGTAACACGTTTTTTCTGACCAAAAGATAGCGCCGAAATTGGCCACTTGCGAAACGGATAGAGACCGCAAATTGTTAGTACCTGTTCGACTTTTTCCTTAACCGTTTCTTCGTCAACCCCACGTAAGCGCAGGCCTAGAGCAACCTCATCATAAATCATAGTCTGACTAATCATCTGGTTAGGATTTTGTAGCACATAACCAATACGGTTTGCCCGCTCAGCAATACTGTCAGAACTGATATCTTTTCCCTGGTAGGTCAGTTGACCTTGAGCAAGGATAAACTGACAAAGGGCCTTAGCCAATGTCGATTTACCAGCACCATTCTTTCCGACAATAGCTAGACGCTCCCCCGCACCAACTGTCAGAGACAAATCCTTAAGAATAGGTCGATCTGGTCGGTAAGCAAAGTGAAGATGCTTAGCTTCCAAGAGAGCGGGGTGCTCAGTTGAAACACTAAGCTTTGGCAATGCAGGCACTTCTACCTGTGATACATCCAGCTGTTCCAAATGGGCTAAAGGATGCAACTGCGTCAAATCAGCACCCATATCTCGCAAAGCACTGATATATAAGGGTTCGCGAATACCATTTTGACGCAACAAATCCGTCTGCAGTAATTCATTTGGATCCCCATCAAAAATGATTTCGCCGTCATTGATCAGAATAACCTGATCCACCTGACGGTAAAGCACATCCTCTAAACGATGCTCAATAATAATGGTCGTCGCCCCAGTCTCGCCATGTATGCGATCGATGAGATCAATGGTATCTTGACCTGATTTAGGATCTAAATTAGCCAGAGGTTCATCAAATAAGAGAATAGGACTCTCATCAACAAGGACTCCAGCCAGCCCCACTCGTTGCTTTTGGCCACCTGATAGATCTTGTGGTCTATGGTGTAATAGGTCAGTTAACTCTAAGGCTTGAGCCCAATTGGCAACCGTTTCTCGCATCGTGTCTATTGGCATCACGTCGTTTTCTAGAGAAAAGGCAATATCCTCAGCCACGCTTAGACCAATAAACTGACCATCTGGATCCTGTAAAACAGTACTCACCAATTGTGATTTGTCATAAATCGATAGATGAAAAGCCTCCTGACCAGCTATAGTCAAACGTCCACTAGCCTGCCCCTTATAGATATTAGGAATAATTCCATTAAGGCACTGCCCTAAAGTCGATTTTCCTGACCCTGAGGGACCGATAATCAAAACTTTCTTCCCTTTTTCAATACTGAGGGTAATTTCCTTTAATGTTGGCTCAGATTGGGCCTCATAGGTAAAGGAAAAGTCTTCAAATGAAATCCAATCTGTCATGGTCACCTTGACTCCTTTTGGCCTAGTCCTTGGTCAGACTTCCAGCCTGTGTCCGTGTTTTCGCATAAATTCCAAGCAGCAGACTCCCTGCGACAGCAATGGTTAATACGTTGACAAAACTGGCAATAGCCCCTTGTGTAAAGAGGTAATTCCACGCTTGGTTGTATTGCAATTTATCCCCTAAAGGCGCAATTAAACCAAAACCAATCAATACAGACACAATTTGGACGCCATTAAAAATAAACAATTCTTTAACACCAAATACCCCTTTTTCAACATCATAATACCGACGAAAAAGACCAATACCAAGACCGACAACACCTGAGGCCAAGACCCAAAACCAGGATAAGCTACCGTACTGGAGGGCATCTTTTAACCCGTGACCAATTAAACCAATCAAAAAACCAGGAATGGGGCCGAAGATACTCGCAAAAAGAGCCAAAACAGCATATTGTAACTGAATACTCGTATTCCCAAAAATAGGAATATTGATGAAGATACCAACAATGATAAAGAGGGCCGCCCCAATACCCGTTGCAACAACGTTTTTAATCGAATGATTTTGCATTTCTGTTCTCCTTTTAGTCCATTTTCTTAATTTCAATACGCCAGTTAGAGCCCACACCAACATTATAAGCTTTAGCAAAAGAACCTTGGTTGATCGCAACCCCAACACGGTAAAGAGAGTTGATATAAATAATTGGTTGCCCTATACGCACATCTGCAAAGGATTTGCCGTAAACCACTTGGTTTTGATAGACCAACATATCATTATTGTAAATTGTTACTTCAAAGCGTTGGTCAAATTGCGGCTCTAAACGATAGAATTCATCACGCGTAATTGAGGTCCAAAGAGAACCAAAGCGCACATCTAAAATATCAACGGCACCACTGACCGCATTGTCCGTAATAACCGTGTCAACAACCGGCAGTTCAATAATATCACTCACAGCCAGCTCTGGTCCAACTTCTTCAAAACTGATATGACCGCTAGCCAGCTTGGCACCGGTAAAGGCGTAAACATCACGACCGTGGAAGGTATAAGATAATTCCGTATTATTACGACGGTTTTCCACCTCAGAAATTTCTCTAACAGCTTTTATGCCAACATGCTTTTTAATAAAAGAGAGGGTTCCGTTGTCTGGAGTTACAATATATTGGTTCTTCTCTGTCAATGCGACAACACTCTTGCGTGACGTGCCCACACCAGGATCCACCACTGACACAAAGGTTGTCCCTTCCGGCCAATATTCTACGGTTTGAAAAAGGCGGTAAGCCCCTTCAAAAATATTGTAGGGAGTGATGTCGTGTGTCAAATTATGGATTTTCAAGGTGGCATCTTCTTGTAAGGCCACTCCAATCATGGCAGATACGGCACCATCAACGAGACCAAAATCAGATTGGAGAACGAGTAGTTTATTCGTCATAATATACCTCTTTTCATTAATCCTTACTATTCTACCATATGCCAAAGAGCATGAGTAGGGGGGTAATAGCTTGAACAGGATATAGATGAAAACTATAGATAGTTCAACGACTAAAATAACTCTGACCTTATGCTTTTAGCGGTGTCTTCTAATGATATTTTTATCCACAGAAAAAAAGTCTAGAGCTAAGCTTCCAGACTCTTAACCTTTATGTTCTTTATTTCCTTAATAGGAAACGATTACTTTTTAGCCTTAACTTCAAAGCCCTCAGCTACTGCTTGTGGGAAATGTTCCTCAACAATAGCAGCACAGTTATCGCACAAGACAACACCATAGCGTTCTTTAGCGGTCACATCTGTCCGACGGCAACGATCGCAGACTTGACCTTGGGCCTGTTCTACAACGAAGGCGACATCTTCAAAGACAAGAGCACCTTCAGGAGCTGCGCCTTCTGCTAGCGTCAATTGAGACACAATAAGCAGTTGTGCCAGATCACTGTCCAAGCTGGCCAAAAGGACTCGAATGGCTTCACTAGGGTAAACGATCAAGTGAGCTTCCAGGGATTTACCAATAAGTTTTTTATTCCTAGCTTCTTCCAAAGCTTTCTGTGCTTGGTCACGGAAAGCCATAAAGGCATCCCATTGTTCTAAAATAGCTTCTTCATTAGCAAAATGCTCTGGTTCTGGCATCTCAGACAATTGGACATAGGCATCACTTTCGTGTTCTAGATAAGACCAGATTTCTTCAGTTGTATGTGGCAAGACAGGTGTCAATAACTGGGTTAATTTAACCAAAATATCATAGAAAACGGTCTGCATTTGACGACGAGCCAAACTATTTTCTGCTTCAATGTAAACAACATCTTTGGCAAAATCAAGATAGAAAGCTGACAAATCAACCGTTAAGAAATTCACCACAGCTTTATAGATGGCCATAAAGTCATAAGCCGTATAGGCTGCACGAATGCTATCTACGAGATGGTTAAAGCGAATGGTCATGTACTTATCCACAGAACGCAGGTCTTCGTAGGCTACTTGATCTTTGACAGGGTCAAAGTCTGATGTATTGGCCAACAAGAAGCGGAGTGTGTTGCGGATTTTCCGGTAGGTCTCTGAAGTCTGCTTCAAAATGTCCATGGAAATGCGCACGTCGTTGCTAGTATCAACTGAGGTTACCCAGAGACGTAAAATCTCAGCACCAAATTGTTTTTCCACATCGCTTGGCAAAATCGTGTTCCCTAAAGATTTGGACATCTTTTCGCCTTTACCATCCAAGGTAAAGCCTTGCGATAAGATTGCTTTATAGGGAGCATGACCATTGACAGCTACTGAAGTGATCAAGGAAGAATTAAACCAACCGCGGTATTGGTCGGAACCCTCTAGGTAAAGGTCAGCTGGATAGCCTAAGCCTTCACGAGCATTCATAACGCCATTCCATGAAGAACCAGAGTCAAACCAAACGTCCATGATATCGGTTTCCTTGGTAAACTCGCCATTTGGAGAACCAGGGTGACTGAAACCTTGAGGCAAGAGTTCTTTAGCCTCACGTTCCCACCAGATAACAGAGCCATGCTCTGCAAAGAGGTCGGCGACATGGTCAGTGACTTCCTTGGTCATGATTGCAGTACCATCTTCTGCATAAAAGATTGGTAGTGGTACTCCCCAAACCCTTTGACGCGAAATCACCCAATCACCACGGTCACGAATCATGTTGTACAGACGTGTCTTACCCCAAGCCGGTTTGAAATCTGTCTTTTCGATTTGAGCCAAAATATCCTCACGGAAGTCCGAAACAGAAGCAAACCATTGCGGAACAGCACGCCAGATAATCGGTTTTTTGGTCCGCCAGTCAAATGGGTAACTATGGGTAATGACTTCAGAAGCCAAGAGCAAATCACCCAATTTTTCCTGCACAATTGGCGTTACCTTGTCGTAGAACTGTCCTTCAAAGTCAGGTCCAGCCTCCGCCGTCATAATCCCACGACTGTCAACAGTGACGGCCACTTCTAAGTCGTTAGCGATACCGACATTGTAGTCATCCTCACCAAAACCAGGGGCTGTATGGACAATCCCCGTCCCTGAATCCAGCGTTACATGTTCCCCCAAGATAACTAGCTCATCCACTTCGGTATCCCAAGGGTGTTCAGTGACGATATGGTTGAGTTCCTTACCTTGATAGGTGGCAAGAACTTGCACATCTTCCCAGCCAAATTTCTCTGACAAGTTAGACAAAAGGTCAGCTGCTACGACAAATTTACGGCTATCGCCAGCCGGTTGCACAACCACATAGTCAAACTCTTCACCGACGGTCAATCCACGAGAAGCTGTGACAGTAAATGGTGTCGTTGTCCAAACCACAATGTAAGTATCTGTGTCTAGGATACCTTTGCCATCTTTGACCTTATTGGCATAAAAGAGAGAAGTCGAATCAATGTCGTGGTACTCAATTTCAGCTTCGGCTAAAGCAGATTCTGAAGACCAAGACCAGTAAACGGGTTTGGCTCCCCTGTAAATGTAGCCCTTGTCGGCCATCGCTCCAAACACACGAATTTGAGCAGCTTCAAACTTAGGATCCAAAGTGACATAAGGGTGTTCCCAGTCCGCTGAAACCCCTAGGCGTTTGAAATCTTCACGTTGTTTGTCTACTTGAGACAAGGCGTAATCGCGACAGAGTTTCAGGTATTCTGCCCTGTCCATTTCTTTACGTTTCACACCTTGTTTAGCCAAGACCTGCTCGATTGGCAAACCATGCGTATCCCAGCCAGGATTGTATGGTGCACGATAGCCCATCATTGATTTGGCACGAATGATAATATCTTTAGAAATCTTGTTCATGGCATGGCCAACATGGATATTGCCGTTGGCATAAGGAGGGCCATCATGAAGGAAGAAAGCCGGTTTATCTGCATTTAATTGCTGACGTTTATCGTAAATCTTTGCTTCTTCCCACTCTTTTTGCCATTGCGGTTCCTTATTTGGCAAACCTGCACGCATAGGGAATTTTGTTTGTCCGAGGTTGAGGGTTTCTTTTAATTGCATCCTAACTCCTTAAAAAAATAGAAAAAGCTTCCTCCGATAAGGACGAAAGCTCGTGGTACCACCTTAGTTTAGTCCAGCCAAAAAGCCTGGACCCTCTATGCCCGTAACGAAGGCTAACGTCCTCACTTACTCAGTTCAGTGAGAATTCTAGTAAAAGGATAACCCTATTTAGAGGGACGACAGGTCTTCCACCATCACCTGCTCGCTGGTCGTGTCATATGGGGTCGTGTTTTTACTCTAGAATAATTTAAATGTTTTCGTTTCACCCAGATTGTTTTCAACTTCTGGTTCAGGCTCAGACACCGTCTCGTGCTCAGCTGTCTCTAGGAGACCTTGCTCAGCTAGGATCCGCTGTGCCTCTTCAATGTCAGCTTGTAAGTTTTGTGTTTCCTCTAAGATACGATTACTCTCATCAATTCGACGTTGCAGATCCAGCATTTCTTCTGGAGAAAATTGCCGTGTCGCATCAGCAGCCAACTGATCATCCAAACCATATGGGTCATCGGATTCACTCATATCATCTGCTGTACTCGTCACTGAAAGGCCATCTGGATGTGCCACTTGCGTTTCTGCAGTGGCTAACGTCTCCTCTAATGCCAAAGCTTGTGATTCGAAAGCTTGACCTTGTGCTTGATCACCAGGAACAGTCGGATGTAGGAGTTCCTCCCACTCTGCTGACTGTGCCAAACGTAATTGTTCTTGCAAAGCTTCAATCATGCGTGCTTGGAAGGTTTGACCCTGTTGTCGCAAGCCTTCTGTCTCCTTGAGCAAGTCTCGGGCATTGTTTGAAGCCTTGGCTAACATTTCTTCTGCCTGAGTTTGAGCTTCTCGCAACATGCGTTGAGACTCTTCTTGCGCTTGTAGCTGAAGGCCATTAGCTTCTTCACGAGCCTGTTGCCGTTCTTGCTCAGCTTCTTCATGGGCCTTTTGTTTTACCCGATCAGCTGTTTCTTGAGCTACCAGCACCGATTGACTCAATGATTCTTTCATCTCATCAAAATAATGTAATTTGTCTTCTAGATCCTTGGTGTGCTGTTCTTGACTACGAACTCGTTCATGCAAACGATCTAATTCAGCCATCACCTCTTCTAAGAAGACATCGACCTCTTCCGTATCATAACCACGAAAGCGTGTCTCAAAGGTTTTCTGACGAATATCCTCTGATGTCAATGCCATAAAGGCCTCCTCTATTTATGTTTTATAATACCAACTTGTAGCTTCAACTTTCCAGAACGACTTTCTCCTAAAAAGGCCCCCACCCTTAGTCGACCAAAGCCTCTCACACTTATCTGATCTTTTTCAACTAATTGCAATGCCGATTTGTCTACAGTGGCAAAATTAACGGTCACTTTATTCTGATGAATGAGTTGGCCAGCCACATGCCGAGAAACTTTAAAGCCTGCAGCGATTAGCTTATCTAATCTTGGACTAGTAACCAGTAAGGTTTGTGTCCTAAAATCATCTGCTAAGGGGAGGGCTTCTTCTACCGCCACAGCACTCAGATGAACTGGGTGTCGGCCTATTTGTGTTACCTCATTTTGAAAATGTGCCGATAAATTTTCTTTAACAAAGACCTGACAAACATCAGCGGCCACTCGGATATCACCAAAGGTTGTTCGTTTGACCCCAAGCTGATGTAGCAAGGTCCCCATTATTTGACGGTGTGTCAGTTGCACAAATCGACTAGGAAAGGTAATAGCTAACAATGTTATTTCAAAATCCAGCCAAGACACTTCATAGTAGTCAGGACAGATATAAAGTCGTGTTAGTTCCATTGAGACATAACTACTCGAACTATGACAAACCACCCCCTCATGTTTTCCAACGAGACACTGCAGGATGAAGATCTGTCGTGGATTCAAAAAATCAGTTAGATAGGGTATTTGTTGTTGACTGACACGATATAACTGCTCTTGCATGTGATTGATGAAATCAGTCTCCTCTGGTCGAAAATGCTGATACAAAGCATCTGACATTTTAGAATCCCATCACAAATAGCGCTGTGATAAGTCGCATGAGAAAAAGACCACAAAGAAGAACAGCTAAAAGCGAAAAATCCAAGCCCATAAACTGCAATGGTAGTCGTCGAAATGGACGCCATATCGGCTCAATCAGTCGGCTTAACCAGCGACCTAACGCTGTTTCATAAGCCCCTGGAAACCAACTCATGAGTGCGTAGACCGAAACTAGGAAAAGATAAGCCTGAATCAAACGCATCAAAAAGTAGTAAAGAAACGCCATGGCTTAACGACTCTTCAAGTCAAAATCAAAGTCATGACTTTGATTAGCAGTCACTTTAGACATTTCCTCAATATCCACAACCACATCAACTGGAGTGAGTAAGTACATCGAAGCACCAACTTTTTTCAAGTTACCGGCTAATACCTTGCTAGCACCATCAATAAAGTCTAAACAACGACGTGCTTGCGCATCCATCATATATTGGAAATCAATCAGCACGCACTCATTAATCATCAAAAGGTCAACGATTTCTTCAGCATCCGTATATTTTTTAGGGTACTTCAATGCAATGGTTGCACGACCGGTTTCTTTGGTGACTTGCACCTGACGGCGTGCCGCTAAATTCCCACTGACCACTGGTTCGTTATAGCCACTACGCCCTTGATGTGCTTGGACACGAGTACTATGGGTGTAGGTTTCTTGTTGGCTTGGACGATTGGTACTAGCCATTTCTTGTTGTCCTCTCACTTCTCGCAGTGACTTCACTGCGGGTTCTTGTGTTTGTGCTACGGGTTGAGTCGCCTGAGTAGGCTCCTCTTCGTATTCCTCATATTGTTCTTCGTATTCGTCAATATCATCCGTTGAGAAATAATTTGCTGTTTTTTCAAAAAAATCTTTAAAAGCCATTTGTGTCTCCTATTGAAAGAAAGCTGTTCCAACTCGAACAAAAGTTGCACCGTGGGCGATGGCTTCCGGAAAATCCCGACTCATGCCCATGCTCAACTCTGTAAAAGTCATGCCTTCTCGATTTTGTTTTTCCAGAGACGCTCTCAACTGATTGGTCTCTTCGAATAATTTTTCTAATGTGTCGTGGTCAGCGTCAATCGGCGCCATCGTCATCAACCCGATAATCCGAACCTTACTTAATGTTCCAATAACATCCAAGGCTGCATCAATGTCTTTAGGAGCAAACCCATGCTTGCTTTCTTCCCCTGAGACATTAACCTGCAAAAAGCAAGCCACCGGGTGGTCTGCTCTTTTGTCAATTTCTTGGGCTAGCTTAACCGAATCTAAGGCGTGAAAATAGTCCACCTTGTTGATAACGTCTTTTACTTTACGACGTTGTAGACTACCAATCAAATGCCAAGTAATTTGCTCGCCAGATAAAGCTTGATATTTTTCAAGAAACTTATCAACACGATTTTCTGCTAAATCCGTTACCCCTGCATCAACCACTTCTTTGGCCTTTTCGGGTGTCACGTATTTCGTAACAGCTACCAAACGAACAGCTGATCGACTACGGCATGCTTTTTGACAAGCTTCAGCGACTCTCGCTTCAACAGCTTGTGTGTTTTCTGCTACCGTCATATGTTTTATCTGTTCTTAAAGAAAGGTGGAGTGTCAAGTTCCTCGTCATCACCTTTGTCATCCAAGCCAGAGAACGTTGACATTTGTACATGGTTATCTAACTCGCCTTCGGTCGGACGTGAAATTTCATCGCGTTGCAAATCCCAATTGCCAAAACCTGATGAGGCAGGACGTTGTGGCTCTTGACGACTAACTCGTGGCATATCGCGCTCTTGGTTCAAGTCAAAATCATAAGAACGACGTTGACTTGTGGCTTCTGACGCTTTCGGTTGCGAGCTTGTTGCTCCAAATCCAGAAACTTGCTCAGCACGGTCCTGACGAACACCCGTCGCAACAACCGTTACCCGAATTTCATCTTTCATGCTGTCGTCGATAGAAGTTCCCAACCAGATGTTAACCCCTTTACCAGCAGCTTGGCTAACGATTTCAGAAGCTTCTTCTGCCTCTGTCAAAGTCATGTCTAAACCACCCGTCACATTAACAATGACATCTTCTGCACCGTCAATAGTTGTTTCCAAAAGTGGAGAATAAATCGCACGACGAGCGGCTTCAACAATTCGCTCCTCGCCAGAACCGATACCGATCCCCATTAGAGCATTTCCTTTATTGGCCATAACTGTTTTGACGTCAGCAAAGTCCAAGTTAATCAGACCAGGATTAGTAATCAGATCTGTAATTCCTTGAACCCCTTGGCGCAAGACGTTATCTGCCTCAGACAAAGCTTCCATAAGAGGTGTTTTTTTATCAACAATTTCCAACAAGTTATTATTCGAAATAATCAATAGGGTATCAACTTGTTCACGTAATTCTGAGATCCCCTCTGCCGCAAAAGTACTGCGTTTATTCCCTTCAAAAGCAAAAGGACGCGTTACAACACCAACTGTCAAAGCTCCTAAACTTTTAGCAATACGTGCAATAACAGGTGCCGCACCAGTTCCTGAACCACCGCCCATACCGGCTGTGATAAAGACCATATCAGAATCCTTTAAGGCTTCTGTCAATACTTCTTCGCTTTCTTCAGCAGCCTTACGTCCAACTTCAGGTTGTCCTCCGGCACCAAGACCACGCGTTAATTTGGGTCCTAATTGAATAACGGTTTCAGCTTTTGAACCGCTAAGAGCTTGAACGTCAGTGTTGGCAGCGATGAATTCGACACCAGAAACACCTTCTTCAATCATTCGGTTGATGGCGTTTCCGCCACCACCACCGACACCAATAACTTTAATTACTGCACCTTGCGCAGATGCCGCGTCAAATGAAAATGCCATGTCAGCTCCTTTACTTCTTTACTACTTAATCAAACATGCTACCAAACATACCACGAAGGCGATCGGTCAACTTCGGTTTGTTATCGTCTTCTTTGTTCTGTGGTTGTCGCACTGGTGCTGGTTTAGGGTTCGCTGTTTGCTGTTGTGGTTGCGGATGCTGTGCTTGTTCCACACTAGGATTCGCATGGTTTGTAACTACCTGGCGTACTGGGGCAACTGTTTGCTGAGCTACAGGTCTTGTCTGAACTTCCACCGGCAAACGACGAAGAGCTTCCTCACCAGTTACGGTTTCTTGTGCAATACGTTCCACATCACTCATGCGACCGATATAGTCGACAAGACTTATCACATTAGCAAACAATGGGTTACGAATACCCACTTGATTTGGAACATATAGACGTACATTAACACCAAGAACCCTTTGAGCAAGCTCAACCACACCAGGCATGATGGCTCCCCCACCGACTAAAACAACACCCCCAGGGACATTGAGGAGGCGGTTGCGTGTCAAGTCTTGCTTGATACGATCAAAGAGTTGGGTTAAACGTGCTTCAATGATTTCTGAAATGTAACGTTCTGAAACTTCCACTGGTTCACTGGAACCAACCACTTCAACTTGGGCCAGCTCAGATTCACTGGCTACATTACTGTCTGCTTCACCGAAGTTAAACTTCAAGGCTTCTGCTGCAGCAATTGAAGTCTTAAGGACTTTTGAAATATCTCGTGTGACATAATCGCCACCTTCGCTGTACATCTTGGTGAACTTAAGCTCGTTATTAGCCATAACGTCAACAGTCGTTTGACCTCCACCCATATCGATAACAACAGCACCGAATTCTCGTTCCCCTTCGTTAAGAACTGCTTGGGTCAAAGACAAAGGCGTAATGATGATGTTTTCAACCGATACACCAGCACGTTCGACAGCACTACGCAGATTATGCAGGATAGTCGTTGGTCCTGTGTAAATCATCCCTCGCATTTCCAAGCGAACACCCATCATGCCACGAGGGTCACGAATATTTTTAAAGCCATCAATCATAAATTCTTGTGGAATAATGGAAATCACTTCTTTTTCAGGTGTGATGCTCTTGGTCAATGCTGACTGAACCACGCTTGACACATCTTCATCTGTTATTTCTTTGGATTGACTCTGCACAGGAATCATACCTTGTGCTGGCTCCAGACCTAATTGATCCGCTGGCAGACCAACACTGACAGCGTCAATGGAAATACCTGCCTTGTCTTCTGCCTCCTGAATAGCTGTGCGAATGGCTTGAGCCGCAGCGTCAATATCAATAATAATGCCATCTTTCACGCCAGAACTTTGCGCATTACTCACTCCAATGACATTCATTTCTTGGTTTACAAATTCAGCTACCAACACTTTGATGGTACTTGTTCCAATATCTAATCCGGTAAAAAAGCCGTTCTTAGCCATCTACACCTCTAACCTCACTATCTCTTTTGTACTACTTGTCTCAAAAGCAAGCAGAATAACTCAAAGCTTATTATAACATAAAAAGGCCACTAAAGCAGAACTAAACCGAGAAAATTTTCAGACAGTTCTCCATTCTCATACAAATGATAGTTAGAAAATTCCTGACTGCTCGGGATTTACAGCAAAAAAACCTAACGAATGTTAGGTTCAAATGCCATCACCCTGTACTCGAGGTAGCTGTGTCAGTGCTACTGGCATCCGTCACTTCTGTCGTCGTAGTGGCAGCTGCTTGCGTAGCTTCTTGGCTTTGCGCATCAGTCGATTGGTCTGTGCCTTGACTTGTTTCTTCAGATGACGAACTGCTCTCCGTCGTCGTGTAAATGCCCACTTCCATATCCACAGTTATGGGTGCTGTTAAACCACTAGAAATCTTTTCATAATATGGTAATTTTTTACCCAACTGTGTCAAAGGAACTAAAACAGTATTGCCATCTCTCATGGTTAATTTTAATAAATCGGGTGTCGTGGTAGAACCCGCTAGTGCAACAGTTTGGATATTATTACGTAAGCTATCAGAGAGCTTACGCATCTGTTTAACTAAAGTTTGAATTTGGGACTCCTTATCAAGATTGATAGTGAGATAAGAAGCCGGCAAGGTTGTTGTCGCCTGAACAGTCCCCTTCGCGCCATTTTCATAGACAGCTAGGTAACCGTCACCAGACTGCTGGTAGCCGAAAATACTGTAATCTTTCAGTCGAATCGTAAACACATTTGGAAAGCGGTAACTAATGTCAACCGTCTTCACCCAATGGTATTTCTTTTTGATATGTTGCACAATCCGCTGACGGTGCGCAAAGGTTGCTAGTGCATAATCGCTCGATTGAATACCTGAAGCGGTCAAAACATCTGTTTGACTGATACTCGTCTCGCCAGCAACCCGAATATTTTTTTGCGTGCTTAATGGGGTCAAAAAATACAGAGAAAGCAGCGCCACAAGTATGGCAACGAATAAAACCGAACTAGCCTTCAGCAGCGACTTATTTGTCAACCAAGCTGGTATTCGCCAGTTTTTATAAGACCAATTTCGCCAGAATCCGCGCCATTTCTCAAGCCAAGATTGCGATTTTTTGCCTGAGGCAAGAACGCCTGTTGTGATTGACTCTTTTTCTGAACTCTTTTTATTCTGGGATGATGCTTCTGTACTAGCTGTCTCTTTTTTTGTCTCGCTTGCCTGCCTTAAGACACTTTCTAGACGCTGTCGCTGGATTTCCAATTCTTTGGCTTCTTTGGTCTCACGCTCTTTCTTTTTCTTGAGAAATTCCAGATTACGTTTTTGCCATTCTGTCATAGACAAGCTTTTCTGTGATGTTTCTGATCCAGATGCCTTACTAGACTCTTTCTTTTTGGCTTTTTTAGGCGCTTCCTTTGCCATTTTTTCTTCCTCTTGCTCCTTGGATCGCCGTCATAAGTTCCCGATAGAAAGCTTGGGGCGAAGTAATTTCTGTACTTTGGGTCATGGCCGCCAGATATTGATCTTTATCAGCCAAGAGTTTTTGGATTTGCTCATGAAAAGCATCAAATGTTAATGAATCTTCATCCAGACTTGCAGCATAGCCTTTCTCCACAAAGTAATGTGCGTTTTCAACTTGGTCTCCGCGACTTCCTTTTACCAAAGGTATGACTAAACTGAGCTTATGCATCGCCAATAATTCAAAAAGCGTATTGGAGCCCCCACGTGTGACTACAACATCAGCTAGGTTCATCAAAGCTTGATAATCTTCCGTGACGTAATCGGTACGATACAGGCCCTTCTCCAGAACATTCAAAGAGGCATCCCCTGTAACGTTGATAACATTATATAAGGATTTCAACTTATCTTCATGACTGACAAAATCGTTAAATACTTGAGCACCAGCTGACCCACCGATAAACAAAACTGTCGGTCTTTGGCTGTCCATCTGCTCTAATACCGCTTTAAAGGTTTCAGAAGGAATTGAGGGCTCAAACTGTCTAACTTTGGTGACTGCACCGATCGGTTTTAACTTGGCCAAAGTCGCCCCCTGATCAAAGGTCGTATACATAACCGTCGCAAACTTCAAGGCAATTCGGTTAGCTAGCCCCATGGATAAATCAGACTCATGCACGAAGACTGGAATTTTAAGTAAACCTGCAGCCACAACAGGTGGAACAGAGACAAAGCCACCTTTTGAAAAGAGGGCCTGTGGCCGGATACGCAGCATTAAAAAGAGGGATTGGACAAGACCCCAACTCACTTTAAAGACATCCCAGAGATTCTGTAGCGAAAAATAACGCCGCAATTTCCCCGTTGCAATACTATGGAAAACTACCTGGTTGCTCAAGGCTGTAACCTGGTCATGCTCCACACCTTTTTTATTGCCAATGTAGTGAACTTCCCAACCATCTTCTAACAATTTTGGAATTAAAACCAAATTAAGGGTCACGTGGCCGACTGTGCCACCACCTGTCAAAACAATCCGTTTCTTTACCATTACTTTTCCTTTAACGCATCTACTGCAGCAATGAACTCTTCCCCACGCACTTCAAAATTAGGGTACATATCCCAGCTTGCATTAGCAGGACTTAAGAGAACGGTATCCCCATCTTGAGCCAAGGCAAAGGCTTGAGGAACCGCACTAGCCACAGTTTGGCTTTGATAGACCGGGATAGCTAACCTTTCTGCTAACTGCGTCAGCTTTGGAGCTGTTTCTCCCAAGACCACCATGGCCTTGAGTCCAGTAATGTCTGGAACCAAGGCATCAAAACTATTCCCACGATCTAACCCACCAGCAATTAAAATGACCTGATGGTTTTCAAAGCCTGACAAGGCCTTTTGTGTCGCTAAAATATTGGTCGACTTGCTATCATTATAAAAGGAAACGCCGTCAACCTTGCCCAAGTTTTGTAGACGATGTTTAACGCCACCAAATTTAGACAAGACAGAGGCAATAACAGCATTTGCCACCCCGTAATATTTGGCTACTGCAATAGTTGCCAGGGCGTTTTCAATATTATGGCTCCCTGGAACCCCAAGTTGAGCTGCAGCCATGATCGCATCCCCCTTGTAGTAAAGGGTATCATCCTGCAAATAAGCCCCATCAACCACCTCTTTGGTAGAAAAAGGCACAACACTTGCTTGCGTTTTTTGGGCTAAGTCTTTGGCCAAATCCTGATTGAAATTCAGCACCAGGACATCCTCAGCTGTCATATGGTCTTGAATATGCCATTTGGCTGCGACATAAGCGTCGAAATCACCATGGTAATCTAAGTGAGTTGGCATAAGGTTCGTTATAACAGCTACTTGAGGACGAAAGCGTTCAACCCCCATCAATTGAAAAGAAGATAGCTCCATAACCAAAGTATCATCAGCGCTTGCTTTCGGAGCTACTTCACTGGCAGGAAAGCCAATATTTCCTGATAACAGAGCAGATTGTCCCGCAGCATTTAGCACTTCAGCAATCATCGTAGTCGTGGTCGTCTTCCCATTAGACCCTGTAATCCCAATGATAGGAGCCTCTGAAACCTGGTAAGCCAATTCAACTTCTGTCCAGACAGGTAATCCTTTTTCTTGAGCACGAACAACCATTGGGTTGTTGTAAGGGATTCCTGGGTTTTTAACCATCAGTTCGAAATCTTCATCCAACAAAGCAACAGGGTGTTCTCCACAGATGACCGTAATCCCTTCCGTCAAAAGGGCTTGAGCTGCAGGGTTTTCTTCGAAAGGCTTACCATCATTGACCGTGACAATAGCTCCCAAGTTCGCTAGAAGGCGCGCTGCCGCCTCACCTGACCGTGCTAGGCCCAAGACCAGCACTTTTTTATTTTGAAATGTCGTGATTGTTTTCATGTTTTTGACCTTTTCTTTAAACATCTATAGTTTGTTTCATTTTACCTTGAATACCTAACTTTTTCAAGGCTTTCAAGTATGAAAAAGAGTCTAAGACATGGGCCTAGACTCCTAAGTTCACTCATTTTAACGCTTGGTTGATTTTGATTTGTTCAGAGGCTTGAGACGCCAAACATCTCGCAAACTCCAATAGGCTATCCCAATCATTCCCAAAACGACAAAGACTTCAGCAGGGAGTTCTAGAAAGGTCATAAAACTCAGCGCTGCTAGTACCATTAATAGGGCCAGCAACCCCACCAACAAAATAACTCCCATGGTATTTTTGATGGTTGCTGGTGCCAGAAAAAAGTAATAGAGCAAAATAAGTAGTGAAATAATCAGATAGACCATCTCAATAAGCCCTTCCTATAGATTACTCAGCTGATTTTTTCTTCTTTTGTGCTTTAGCGCGCGCATTTTTATCCAGAATTTGCTTACGTAAGCGAATAGACTCTGGAGTGACTTCCATGTATTCGTCATCATTAAGGAATTCCAAAGATTCTTCTAAGGTCAAAATACGGGGTGTTTTAATAACAGCTGTTTGGTCTTTAGTTGCTGAACGCACATTGGTCATTTGCTTAGCTTTGGTAATGTTAACCGTCAGGTCGTTATCACGTGAGTTTTCCCCAATAATCATCCCCTCGTATACCTCAGTCCCTGGGTTGACGAAAATGGTTCCGCGTTCTTCAATGGACATGATAGAGTAGGTTGTTGCCTTACCGGTATCGATAGAGACCAAAGCTCCACGATGGCGTCCTCCAATCTCGCCAGGAACGACTGGTAAGTACTGGTCAAAGGTGTGGTTCATAATCCCGTAACCGCGCGTCATTGATAGGAACTCTGTTGAGTAACCAATCAAACCACGAGCTGGCACCAAGAAGACTAAACGTGTTTGGCCATTACCGACAATTTGCATGTCCAGCATGTCACCTTTACGCTCTGATAAAGATTGGATGATAGCCCCTTGGTATTCTTCTGGCGTGTCAATTTGCACGCGTTCAAATGGTTCCATCTGAACACCATCAATCTCCTTGATGATAACTTCAGGACGAGACACTTGCAGCTCATAACCCTCACGTCGCATAGTTTCAATCAGAATAGACAAGTGGAGTTCCCCACGACCAGAGACGGTCCATTTATCTGGAGAATCTGTCGGGTCAACCCGCAAGGAAACGTCTGTTTGCAACTCTGCCAAGAGACGTTCTTCGACCTTACGTGAAGTGACATATTTTCCTTCGCGACCAGCAAATGGTGAGTTATTTGCCAAAAAGGTCATTTGCAGGGTTGGCTCATCAATGTGTAGAATTGGAAGAGGTTCTACCGCATCCGTTGGGGTAATTGTCTCACCAACGAAGATATCTTCCATACCAGATACAGCAATCAGATCACCTGCTTTGGCTTCGTCAATTTCACGACGTTCTAGACCAAAGAAACCAAAGAGTTTCGTTACACGGAAGTTCTTAGTTGTGCCATCCAATTTGGACAAAGTAACTTGGTCACCAACTTTGATGCTACCGCGGAAGACGCGACCGATACCGATACGCCCAACGAAGTCATTATAATCCAAGAGAGAGACTTGGAATTGCAATGGTTCGTCTGAGTTGTCCACTGGTGCTGGGATGTGGTCAATGATGGTATCAAAGACTGGCGCCATGGTATGTTCTTGATCAGCTGGATTGTCAGAAAGAGACGATGTGCCATTGATAGCTGAAGCGTACACAACAGGGAAGTCCAATTGATCATCATCTGCGCCAAGCTCAATAAAGAGTTCCAAAACTTCGTCCACGACTTCTTCAGGACGTGCAGATGGCTTATCAATCTTGTTGACTACCACGATTGGCACAAGATCTTGTTCCAGGGCTTTTTTCAACACAAAGCGGGTTTGTGGCATGGTCCCTTCGTAGGCATCAACGACAAGGACAACCCCATCAACCATTTTCATGATACGCTCAACCTCACCACCGAAGTCCGCGTGTCCAGGCGTGTCCATAATATTGATACGGGTTCCATTGTAGGCAACCGCTGTATTTTTAGCCAAAATGGTAATCCCACGCTCTTTTTCAAGATCGTTAGAGTCCATGGCGCGTTCTTGAAGTTCTTTACGTTCATCCAGAGTATGTGATTGTTTTAGCAATTCGTCCACCAAGGTTGTTTTCCCATGGTCAACGTGGGCAATAATCGCAACGTTACGGATATCTTCTCTAAGTTTGGTCATGTTTTCCTCTTATCTTTAAATGATTCGCCTACAAGTATATCACAAATGCCAACAAAAAAAAGGACTGACCAACGTGTAACCGTTTTATAGAAAGGATTCTTTTTGCTTCTTGTAAAAGAAGGGCATTTTCAGCTATGAATTGTGATACAATGATAACATCTTCAAAGGAGAACAGATGACACCACTTAAGAAAAAGACAGCTCTTGTATACGGTATTGCTGGTATAGCTACCTCCTGGTTATCACCTTTGATTGCCATGACCTTAGGCCTCATTGGTATGATTTTAAGCCTTGTCTACCACAAGACATCCCCATATGCCTATCGCCTCGATGCCCTTATCAGTGGGCTTGCCTTTTTAGCAGGCCTCGCTTGGTATCTGATTCCTAGCTTTTTCGCATCTTAAGGAGATCCTATGACAACAACTTTTGACACAGATAAACTGATTGCATACAAGGTCATGCCTACCTGGAACAAGGATACCATTCCCGATTTAGTCCTTAACCAACACAACACAATGGAAGGGACTTGGGCCAAACTCACTATTTTAAGCGGACGATTACGTTTTACTGAACTAACGGCATCTGGTGAATCTCTCTCAGAAACTGAACTGACACCAGAAACCCCCACTCCCTTTGTAGCCCCTCAGGTCTGGCACAAGGTAACCCCTCTAACGGACGATATCCAATTTTACCTGACATTTTACTGCCAACCCGAAGATTATTTTTCAAAAAAATACAATCTCGGACGTACCCACTCTGACGTTTTGGCAGCAGCACCGCTCTTCGAACAAGGAAAAATTTTAGATTTAGGAGCCGGTTCAGGACGAAATAGCCTTTTCTTGGCACAACAAGGTCATCAAGTCACCGCACTGGATCGTAACCCTCAAGGCTTAGCCATGATTGACCAGATTGCTGAGAATGAAGGCTTGGACATCCAGACCGGTCTCTATGACATTAACCTAGCTCAGTTGGACGCCGACTATGACGTCATCATCTCCACCGTAGTGATGATGTTTCTGGAGCGAGAGCGCATTCCAGACATTATTCAAAACATGCAGGCGCATACTCTCCCAGGTGGCTACAACCTCATCGTCTGCGCCATGAACACCGAAGAATATCCTTGCACCCTGCCCTTCTTTCGCTTTACCTTTACTCCTGGTGAACTAGAGGCTTACTACAAAGGCTGGGAAATCCTTAAGTACAATGAAGACCTTGGCCACCTCCATAAACGCGATGAAAATGGTAACCCAATCGCCCTGCAGTTTGCGACCTTATTAGCTAAAAAACCACTTGATCTGTAACAAACAACTGAAATAAAACCTGACTTACTCTCTCACCATATTAGGAGATAGAAAAAACGTCTGAGGCCAAGTTCTCAGACGTTTTTTGCTTATCGTGATGAAGCCACACGAATACGGTTCATCGCACGTTTTAGTGCTACCTCCGCCCGTTTAACTTCATCGATGTTGTTCTCTTGATGAGCCCGTGCCTCTTCTAGTTTAGCTTCAGCACGTTGTTTTGCACGTTCAGCCCGACTGACATCAATGTCTCTGTCACGTTCTGCAGAATCTGCAATAATAGAAACCACATTGTCTTTGACTTCAATAATGCCACCGTTAACCGCAATATAATCCATGTGGCTGTCATCATCGATGCGACGCACATGAACCTCGTTAACATCCAAAGGGGCAATCAAATTGACATGGCCTGGCAAAATCCCGATTTCACCTGCCAAGGTATCAGCCTGGACAAACTTTGCATGGTGATTGTAACGCTCACCGTCTGGTGTCACGACACGAACCGTCATTTCTGCCATTGTCTCACCTCGCTAGAATCCCATTTTTTTGGCTTTTTCGACGACTTCTTCGATCCGACCGACAGAACGAAAGGCATCTTCTGGGAGATCGTCGTATTTTCCATCCAAGATTTCCTTGAAGCCCTTAACGGTTTCCGCAACTGGGACATAAGACCCTGGTTGACCTGTAAAGGTTTCAGCCACGTGGAAGTTTTGAGACAAGAAGAATTGAATCCGACGAGCCCGATTAACCAAGGTTTTTTCCTCATCGGACAATTCATCCATCCCCAAGATAGCAATAATATCTTGCAGTTCACGGTAGCGTTGCAACACCCGTTGTACCTCAGTGGCAACGGCGTAATGCTCATCCCCAACAATCTCAGGTGCCAAAGCAGCTGATGTTGAGGCCAGAGGGTCAACAGCTGGATAAATCCCTTGTTGCGTCAAACGGCGTTCCAAGTTGGTTGTTGAGTCCAAATGGGCGAAGGCTGTTGCTGGCGCTGGGTCAGTGTAGTCATCCGCTGGTACATAGATGGCTTGAATAGAGGTAACAGACCCCTTCTTGGTTGAAGTAATCCGTTCTTGCAATTGTCCCATTTCAGTTGCCAAGGTTGGTTGGTAACCAACGGCTGATGGCATCCGTCCCAAAAGGGCAGACACTTCAGAACCCGCTTGGGTGAAACGAAAGATATTATCGATGAAAAGAAGAACGTCTTGACCTTCCACATCACGGAAGTACTCCGCAATGGTCAAGCCTGTCAGCGCAACACGCATCCGTGCTCCTGGTGGTTCGTTCATCTGACCAAAGACCATGGCTGTTTTTTCGATAACGCCGGATTCTTTCATTTCCCAGTAGAGGTCGTTCCCTTCACGGGTCCGTTCTCCAACACCGGTAAAGACAGAAATCCCACCATGTTCTTGGGCAATATTATGAATCAACTCTTGGATAAGGACGGTTTTACCAACACCGGCACCACCAAAGAGTCCGACTTTACCACCTTTGACATAAGGCGCTAAGAGGTCAATAACCTTAATCCCTGTTTCAAGAATTTCTGTTGCTGTAGACAGTTCATCGAAGGTAGGGGCCTTGCGGTGAATACTGTCTCTGCGGTCACCTTGTTCAAAAGCTGGACCATTATCAATCGTGTCACCGATAACATTGAAGACACGTCCCAAAGTTTCCTTTCCGACAGGAACACTAATAGGACGCCCTGTATCCAAGACTTCTAGACCACGCATCAAACCATCTGTTGATTCCATGGCAATTGTCCGCACAACACCATCACCAACTTCGAGCGCTACTTCTAAGACGACACGTTGTGTTTTAGCATCATCAGTGTAAACGATCAAAGCATTGTTGATTTCTGGGAGATGCTGGTCATTTTCAAAGACGACGTCAACAATAGGTCCGACGACTTGAACAATTTTTCCTGTGCTCATTGCTTCCTCCTTTTGTTATTCTAATGCGTTAGCACCAGCAACGATTTCTGTAATTTCATTGGTAATCGCTGCCTGACGGGCACGATTGTATTTAATGGTCAATTCATTAATCAAATTGTGGGCATTATCTGTTGCAGCTTGCATAGCAGTCATACCTGCAGCATGTTCAGCCGTTTTGGCATCCACAATCGCCCCGTAAATCAAGCTTTCTGTGTATTGAGGAAGCAATTGTTCCAAAATAATATCACGATCAGGCTCCAATTCAAATGACGTCCGGTCATCTTGCCCTTCATCTTCTGGGTTAAGTTCAACAATTGGAAGCATTTGTTGGACACGCACCTGACTCGTGATGCTATTGACGTGGTGGTTATAACACACGTACAACTCATCAAAGATTTCATTCGTATACATCTCAACAGATTTAGAAATAATCTTTGAGACTTGTTCAAAACTTGGCTGATCTGGCAAACCTCGCAATTCAAAAACAGGTTCGATGCCTCTAGCCCGAAAGAAATCTGCTCCCGTACCACCAATACAAATAAACTCACAATCGTCACCATTGGGGTGATACTCTTTTTTGAGTTGCATGACGGCTTTCAAAATATTGGCATTATAGCCACCCACTAAGCCTTTGTCAGAAGTAATGACAATATAACCCGTTTTCTTGACAGGTCGAGCCTGCAAAAGGGGGTTGCTGGTACTTCCAGTCGGAATCCCACTCAGCAAGTCATTGGTAATCTGACGAACAGCTGACGCATAGACTTGAAAATCTTTCGCGGCTTGTTCAGATTTATTGAGTTTAGCTGCCGATACCATTTGCATGGCGCCGGTAATTTGGCTTGTTTTTTTGGTAGACGCAATACGTGTCTTGATTTCATTAAGAGATCCTGCCATAGACGACCTCCCTCTTAATTATATGGTGATTGGGCTTTGAAAGTCTCAATCGCTTCATCTAGAACAGCCTCTTCAGGCAGATCTTTTGTCTCAATAATAGTCGTTAACAATTCAGGATACTTAACATCAAAGAACGCAAACAACTCTTCTTGGAAATTCAGAATGTCTTTAACAGGGACTGAATCCATAAAGCCATGTGTCAAAGCATACAAGACCAGAACTTGTTTTTCAACAGGCAATGGTTGATGAACCCCTTGTTTTAAGACTTCAACGGTTCGACGACCACGATTTAATTTGGCTTGTGTTGCTGCATCTAGATCAGAACCAAATTGCGTGAAAGCTTCCAGCTCACGATAAGATGCCAAGTCAAGCCGCAAGGTTCCTGCCACGCGTTTCATAGCCTTGATTTGTGCCGCCCCACCAACACGAGAGACCGAAGAACCTGCATCGATGGCTGGACGAGTCCCTGAGTAAAAGAGGTTGGACTCTAAGAAAATTTGACCATCCGTGATAGAAATCACATTGGTTGGAATGTAGGCTGAGATATCTCCTGCTTGTGTTTCAATAATTGGCAAAGCCGTGATGGAACCACCGCCCAATTCATCAGACAATTTCGCTGCACGTTCCAACAAACGAGAGTGCAGATAGAAAACATCCCCTGGGTAGGCTTCACGACCAGGTGGCCGACGGAGCAAGAGCGAGAGTTCCCGATAGGCAACGGCTTGTTTGGACAAGTCATCGTAGACAATCAAAACATGCTTGCCGTTATACATAAACTCTTCAGCCATCGCAACACCTGCAAAAGGTGCAATGTAAAGCAATGGTGATGGTTGAGAAGCCGATGCCGTCACAACGATCGTGTAATCCAGAGCCCCAAAACGTCGTAAGGTTTCTACTTGAGCACGCACAGTTGATTCTTTTTGACCTGTTGCAACATAAATACAAATCATGTCTTGGTCTTTTTGATTCAAAATGGTGTCAATAGCAATAGAGGTCTTACCCGTTTTACGGTCCCCAATAATCAATTCCCGTTGCCCGCGACCAATCGGTACCAAGGCATCGATGGCCTTCAACCCGGTTTGAAGAGGTTCTGTAACAGATTGCCGTTGCATAACACCAGGAGCTGGTGCCTCGACAGGGCGTGTTTTATCTGTCTTGATATCACCTAGACCATCGACAGGCTGTCCCAAAGGGTTAACCACTCGACCGATCAAAGCTTCTCCGACAGGAACTTCCATGATTTTGCCTGTTCGTTTGACAATATCGTCTTCACGAATTTGACTAAAATCTCCTAAAATGACAATCCCGACATCACTGGTTTCCAGGTTTTGAGCCATACCATAAACGCCGTTAGAGAACTCCAAAAGCTCGCCACTCATAACATTATCTAAGCCACGAGCACGCGCAATCCCATCTCCGACGTAGGTGACAACACCTGTTTGTGTGACATCGAAATTTGGTGTAAATCCTTCAATTTGTTGCTTAATTAAAGCACTAATTTCTTGTGCATTGATTGCCAAAAGTCACACCACTTTCTATTTTAATTTGGTTTTTAAATCTTGCAATTGACTGCGAATACTCGTATCAATTACTTGATTCTTTGCATTGATAATAAATCCACCAATAAGGTTCTGGTCCACGCTTTCGACTAGCTCTCCAGAGGCAAGACCAAAACGTGACTTCGCCAAGGATAAGAGCTTTTCTTTTTGATCATTTCGCAAAGGTGTCGCTGTTTTCACAAGAACCTGATAGTGGCCTGTTTCTTGCGCCAAAAGTGCTAAAGTCGCTTCTAGGATAGCCTCAAGTTCTGCCTCGCGGTTGTTTTGGCTAATAATGGCCAAAAAACGTTGCAGTTCAGTTGAACAGGGTTCTGCAAGATAGTCAAGGAGCTTGCTTGCCTGTTCCTTTGTGACATTGGCTTGGTGCAAATATGCTGCCAAGTCAGTATCAGCCATAACCGCTAAAAGCGCTTCAATCTCATCGTGGATTGTCTGGGTCTGGTTGTGACTAATAGCCACATCAACCAAACTCTTGGCGTATTGCGCAAGGAGCGCTTCTTTTCTCTTGTCCATTAGGCATCTCCTAATTGATCCAAGTAGCGGTCGACCAAATCTTGTTTGGCCTGATCATCCAGTTCTTTGGCAAGAATTTTTTCCGCTAAACGCACGGTCAAATCAGCCACATCACCTTTGACACTAGACACCGCTTCTTGTTTACTTTGCGCGATGTCTTGTTGCGCTTTTTCTTTGAGACGATTAGCTTCTTCATGGGCATTGGCAATAATCTTATCCCCATGAGCTTTACCAGTTTCATGGGCATTATCAATGATTTTGCCTGCTTCATCCTTGGCCTCTGCCAATTCCTTTTGACGGCGATTAGCCAAACTTTCCGCTTGAACACGTGACTCTTCGGCTGATGTGATATCATCTGAAATTTTTTGGGCACGTGCATCGAAAATAGCTGTAATTTGAGACCAAGCAAATTGTTTAATCAAAAAGAGCAACACGACAAAGGCGCCGGTTACAATGATAAAGTTTCCAATAACAGTCCCAAGGCCTGACGCTTCTAATGTTGGTAACATACGTTTGTCCTTTCTTAGTCCTCTTCTTCTTTAATCTTGCCCCCTAAATAGGTGGATGTCAACAGGATAAATACATAAGCCTGAAGGCAGGAGATAAACATGGAAAATGCCACCCATAGCAAGAGGAATATAAAGGCAAATGGTGTTGCCAAAATACTGGTTCGAGCGAAAATCAAGAGCAATCCCACCAAGAGCTCACCCGCATAAATATTTCCGTAAAGACGAAAAGCTAGCGAGATGATATTAGTGAATTCTTCCATGATATTGAGAGGGGTCATCCCAATTGGGGTTACAAACTCTTTGAAATAACCCTTGACTCCATTTTCTCGAATGGCAATTGCCTGGGTACAGATAGACATGATAACCGCAAGGCCAATATCAAAGAACATATTAGCCGTCGGTGATGTCCAAAGATTATCTCCACTAGGAGAAGTCAATTTGGTTATCAACCCAATATTATTGGCTACCAAAAGCAAGGTAAAGACACTAAAGTAGAGTAAGAGGTATTTTTTGGCGTATTTCTCGCCTAGGTTATCTTTGATGAGTCCATAGACAAAATCATAGACCCACTCCAAAATATTTTGCTTTCCCTTAGGTCTTAGCGTCATTCGCCGAGAGGCCAGATAAACAAAGAGAAAGACAACCAATACCGTCAGGGCAGACATCCATAACAAGGTCAGGTCAAAGGTCACAGGACCGATAGTTACACTTGGATAAGTTTCTTCCAACTTTCGTCCACCTTCTTTCTAAATGGGTCTGAGCCTTTATTTGACGAAGAAGGTAAAGGCAAATGTCACAAAGAAGGTCCCTTCAATGAAACCAACCCCTAAGAAGATCATGGTACGGAGTTTATTGAACAACTCAGGTTGACGTGCTGCAGCTTTCATGAAGCTACCGACCAAGATACCTTCACCGATAGATACACCCATACAGGCAATACCGAGTGCCAAGATTGCAAAATTCATTGTGAATTCTCCTTTTAATTTTTTTACCCTGTTATTTTAGTCCTATTTTCAGTAAAAGTCAACGATACATAAAAGGTTACTAAGCATTTGGACAGAAAATGCAAACTTTTCTGAATTTTTCATAAAAACAGTTTTCAGCAGTGCTTATGTTCTGGCGAAAATCCCATAAATCACACCACACAAAAAGGCTGGGCACTTTATCCCAACCTTCTGTCATTTATGATTTACCTTCATCTGCTACCGCCTCTTGCAGAGCAGTCACCTTATCGAGACGCTCCCATGGTAAGTCAATGTCCGTGCGACCGACATGGCCATAAGCCGCAGTTTGCTTGTAGATTGGCCGTTTGAGGTCTAGCATTTGGATTATGCCAGCTGGTCGCAAATCAAAGACTCGACGAATCGCTTTAACCAATTGTGCCTCACTAACTGTTCCTGTTCCAAAGGTATCGACACGAACGGAGACAGGCTGTGCTACCCCAATAGCGTAGGCTAACTGAACTTCAGCCTTTTTGGCCAAACCTGCAGCAACAATGGTCTTAGCAATATAACGCGCGGCATAAGAAGCGGAACGGTCAACTTTTGTAGCATCTTTTCCAGAAAAAGCTCCACCACCATGACGCGCATAACCACCATAGGTATCTACGATAATCTTACGACCGGTCAGTCCTGAGTCACCTTGAGGGCCACCAATAACAAAACGACCCGTTGGGTTAATAAAGAACTTGGTCTCCTCATCCAGATAATCAGCCGGAATAACTTGACGAACGACTTGTTCAATCACATCCTGGCGGATCTGTTCCTGACTCACCTCTGGATCATGTTGCGTCGAGATAACAACCGTATCCACGCGCACAGGACGGTCTTTCTCATCGTATTCCACTGTCACTTGTGATTTGGCATCCGGGCGCAAATAGCTAATAGCACCCGATTTGCGTAAGTCAGCCAAACGTTTGACCAATTGGTGACTAAGCGCAATAGGAAGCGGCAAATACTCTGGTGTCTCATCGGTCGCAAAACCAAACATGAGGCCTTGATCCCCTGCCCCAATCAGATCCAATGGGTCTTGAGTGGCATCCCCACGAACTTCCAAAGCCTCATTGACCCCTTGAGCAATATCGGGTGATTGTTCCACCAAGGATGGGTGCACACCCACGGTCTCTGCGGAGAAACCGTAGGTGGTGTCTGTATAGCCAATCTCGGCTATAGTATCACGTACGACACGATTGATATCGACATAAGCAGTCGTTGAAATTTCCCCAAAGACGTGGACGGAACCCGTATAGACAGCCGTTTCAGCCGCTACGTGAGCCTCTGGGTCTTGTTCTAAAATAGCATCCAAAATTGCATCTGAAATTTGGTCGGCAATTTTATCAGGATGCCCTTCAGATACAGACTCGGAAGTGAAAAGTTTACGTTCTGACATAAGATGTCCCCCTTAAAATGTTGTAACAGGCCACGGCCTGTCTGACGTTACTAGGTTACAAAGCACTGATTTGGCTAGACCAAACCACCTTTTCGGGACTTAATAACTGTTACATTATATCATAAAATCTGGGCCAGCCTGGCCTTTCTCCATAGAAATCTCCTATCTTCTTGATAGGAAATCCTAATACTTGGGAAAATTTTGCTATACTAGGAGCATGAAAACCTACGAGAAAATCTATCTGTTATTAAAAGAAAAAAAAGACTGGATCAGTGGTGAGCAGCTAGCGGAAGAGCTGGGCATTTCGCGCACCTCTGTCTGGAAAGGCATGCAGCGCCTGGAAAAAGAGGGCCTTCGTATCGCATCAGTCAAGAAAAAGGGCTACCTTATAGAGTCTGGGGACTTGCTTATGCCGGAACTGCTAAGCCAAGAACTCGGTATTCCCGTCAGTCTCAAGGCAGATAGTTTTTCGACACAAGCAGATGCCAAAACACTGTACCTTGCAGATGATAAGCATCTCTACCTGGCACCCAGCCAAACTGCTGCAGTCGGGCGTTTTGGCCGTTCTTTTTTCGCTCCCAAGGAAGGCGGCATTTACCTTAGTTATCGTTTTAGGCCACTTTGTCCCTTAGAAGACCTCCCTAACTACACCTTGCTCGCAGCAGCCAGCGTGGTCTTGGCCATCGAAAAGCTGACCGACAAACGTCCCCTTATCAAGTGGGTTAACGACATCTACTTGGATGGCAAAAAAATAGCCGGCATCCTAACTGAAAGTCAACTGGACATGGAAACCGGCCTGGTGGGTCAGGTCATCATTGGCATGGGATTTAACTTTCATATCACAGACTTCCCCAAAGAGCTGGCAGATAAAGCAGGCAGTTTGTTTGTCGAAGCACCCCCTATCACCCGACAAGACCTCATTGCAAGCATTGGACACCTATTTCAAGAAACTCCTGAAAATGAGCTTCTTGAAGTCTATCAAACCCATTCTTTAGTCATTGGAAAAACCGTCACCTTTACCCAAAACGGCAATACCTATCAAGGTATAGCCACCAATGTGGATAAAACAGGACTGCTCAGTGTCCGGCTAGAAAACGGCGACACCATGACCCTCAACAGCGGTGAAATTTCGTTGAGTGGCTGGTGAGACAGTGAAGACACCCGACAAGCATGGCTTGCCGGGTGTCTGTGTGTAATATCTACTTGTTTGTTTCGTCAGACCGAAACGCTTCTAAACGCTTTCTAATTTCCTGGCGATAATCCCATCGACTCTTTGCTTGTTGCCCAACTTGCTTTACCCCTTCTTGAAAAATCAGCCCCATCAAAACCCTTAGAGCGTCTATGACTGCGCGTCTCTTTTCAGGAGGTATCCCAGTCAGACCGTCTACCGCTCGACGACTACTGGTCAGAAAATCCCTCTGAAAATCAGCCAAATCACCGATCCCTGCTAAAATCAAGCTATCAAAAACGGTGTCGACGCAAAGTTTAAGCTGAGGGTTAGGCAAGGCGTCAAGAAATTGCTCAAAGACCTGCTCCATGGTTTTACTCAGTAAGGTTTGTCCCTTAGTTGCAGGCTGTAAAGCGGTCGTTGCTAGTTGCCAGTTGAAAATCGAATGTTGCATCAGCAATTGCCCACGACTTTGAATGGTCTGTGTTTGCTTAGGCATTTCCAACATCACGCCGACCAACGATTCTTGAGGCCGATAGGCTATCAGACGATCCAAAATGGGATTGTCTTTTTCTTTAGTCAAAACTCGAGGGTGTAGCCCGGGGGAATCATAAGTGACTAGCTCAGCTAGCCAATCATTAGCAGCTTGTTTTTGCTGAAGGCAGGCATAAAGCGCCAGATTTCCACCTTTTGAATGACCAGTAACTACAAGCGGTGTTGACCATGTCGCCAATAATTCCTGCAAATAGGCTTGAGCCATCTCTTGAGCAGGGATTTCTGAGCGATAGGTCATCATAAAATCCTCTTTCCAACCAATGAGGCTAGTATCTGTCCCCCGAAAGACTACTTGACTATAACTTATCTCGGGAATAACGAGTAAAACCGCAGCAAATTGCCGTTCGGTGGCTAGAGACAAGTCCTCGCGATAGCCTAAAACACACACACCGCTATAGCGTGAGGCCTGAGACAGTGTCCGAAAAAGGTCACGTCGTTTAGCAGTTGCAAGTCCCGTATTCTCATCCCAGAGCGCTTGTCGTTTCTCGGTTTGAGCACTCAAATCTGACAAGGATTTAGCAACACTCATGTCAAAATCCTGCGCTACCAAACCCGTAAAAGGTAAATAACAGAGCTCGTTTAAGACCAGTTGGTCCACGGCATTAAGCGGTTCTTGCGCAAAGGACACATTTCCGTAACGCTTCAGATAAGAAAAAACATCCTCGTTGGCCATAGATTCCTTTCTATCTTCCCATAGCATAGGGATCAGGTAACCAAATCAAACACCAGTTACCAAAAATATCTTTTACTTGCTAGAATTTGGTGCCCCATCTGGTAGGGGGTATTTGATGGCATTTTTTTCCAATTTATTTGTGACGATATGCGTGACATCAAGGTCTAAAACAGACGCCAAGTTTAAACAATAAATCAAAACATCTGCCAGCTCTTCTTCAACATTGGCCATGTCTTTTGGAGTGTCCTGCCATTGAAAATTTTCTAAGAGCTCCGCAGCCTCTATGCTGATAGACGTCGCTAGATTCCTCGGGCTATGGGCTTGTCCCCAGCCTCTGGCCTGATTAAAAGCTAAAATGGCTTCTTGTAACTCATTCATCTCTCTTTCCCTCTTCGATTGGTCCCTGGTAAGCCCCAAAGCCATCAGTGATAACAATCAGTTGCAGCCCCTGCTCAACCAAGATGTCGCTAGCCCGCTGTGCTCGAGCCCCCATCTGGCACATGATGGCATATGTTTGTGCAGCGCCTAGGTCTTCTTTCCAATTCTTGATAGTCGACAAAGGCCTATTCAGTGCACCAGGAAGATGACCTTGGACAAATTCATCAGACTCACGTACGTCTAGCAAAGTGGCACCTTTGGGGTTATCTAACCACTCAGCTAATGTCATTTCTTGCATGCTTTTTCTCCAGACAATTGTTCCCAAGCCTCTTTTAGATGACCATAGAGCAGGTAAGGTCGGTTTTTAAGGTGGGACAGACTAGGGGCATTAAGAGCCGTCATCAAAAATCGCAGGTCTTCTTTCCAACTGTTGACAAGAGCGATCACTTCTTCAGTAGACTGGCGTTCGACCAACTCTAAAATCGGTCGGGATAACCCGACTGCTTTTGCGCCTAAAACAAAAGCTTTTACCATATCCAAAGGGTGACGAATGCCACCGCTCGCTAGAACATCTAGCTCTTTCTGGTAGGGCTGACTGCGTAAGAGGGCTAAAGGCGTCGTTTGTCCCCAGTCATCCAGGTAGTCACGCGCACGCCTAGACCGCTGATTTTCGATAAAGGCAAAAGAGGTCCCTCCCCGACCTGAAATATCAACTGCCTCAAATCCAGCCGCCAAAGCTCTAGCGATGGTCTCAGGATCCATCCCAAAACCAACTTCTTTTAACATCAAAGGGGCCAAAACTTCTTTGGGATAGCGTTCGAGATGAGCCAACCAGGCTGAAAAATCCCTTTCTCCCTCTGGCATCAACAATTCCTGCATAAGATTGACATGTACTTGAAGAAAAAGCGGATGCATAGCAGAAACCACTTGTTGTGCTTGTTCTGGTGTCTTATCCAAACCAATATTGGTAGCCAACTGCAACTCAGGAAATGTCTCTCTCAAATGAAAGGAAGCCCTCTCTTGACCAGCTAGGGCCGCACTGTAGGAGCCAGTCACCATGACCAAGTCACAAGCAACCGCTACTTGCGCTAACTTGTGATTTACGTTTTCTGCCTTGGCACTACCACCTGTCATGGCATTGATATAAAAGGGAAAAGCCCACTTTTTTCCAAGTACCGTGGTTGACAGATCGACTTGATGTGGGGAGATCTCTGGCAAAGAAGATTGCAGGATTTCCATATCATCAAAAGCATTATAGGGGGATTGGTAACGCAAGGCATATGCCATATGCTGATCTTTACGATTCATCTATTTCTCCTAGCTCGATCTCTGCGATAGTTTCGATACCAACCGCTTGCCAGGCTTGGCTAAGCGCCTGAGCTTGATCTTTATCATAGACAAGGGCAATGCCACAATCACCCCCACCAGCACCACTACTTTTAGCTGCAATGTCCAACGCCTGAGCTTGATCCACCAAAGCAACTAAAGCAGTTGTATAAATTGCGGGGTCCAGATTCTTTAAAGTCCGACCAGCCTGAATGAGTGCAGAGGCCGCCAAGTCTCTTTGACCACTGGTCAGGGCCTGGCACAGGCTAACCACAGCCTCTTCCATACTCTGCAAAAAGACAGGCGCCCGACTACCCTTTACACGATTGACCAAATCTTGGGAGGAGGCAACCTTTTGAGTCCAGCCAACGAGAATCGAAGCTGGAAAAAGGCTATGTATAGGTTTTATCTCATAGCCCCAATCACGTGTGATTACTGTTGAGAGCTCTTCTTGATTCAACCATTGCTTGACAATTCGGCGATCAAAGGAACGGTAATAGACCACGTCTTCTGTCGTGATACAGGCTAAATCCCCCATTGACCCATTGTCATCCAAAGTCAAAAGTGTTGCACTAGCTAACTTAAACAACACGTCAGAGTGGACGGTGACATCATAAAAAGCCAACACAGCCTTCAAGGTCACAACCACCACACAGCCACTCGAGCCTAAGCCAAATTTTTTCCCGGCTTGACCCAGTTGACCTGCTATTGTCAAAGAAAAGGGGCGATGTTGCGCCACTAAACCGCTTTGTAAGAGATAGGTTTCAGCACAGGCAATCGCTTGGTAAATTAAAGTATAGCGACTATCTGAAGGCCCTGTCGCCTCCCGACCAATTTGTTCTGAGAAAATTCGACGACGAGTTGCTGGAGCAATTGTCGCTGTTAAATAAAGAGGCACAGGCAGAATAATCGCCGACTGCCCTGGTGTTAATATACTGTATTCCCCAGCCAAATAGAGTTTACCTGGAGCCTTTACGGTAACATTCATGACAATTCCTTTGTCTTAGAGGCAATGACTGGGTAATCTTTAGCAAAAATAGCTGTCAAGCGTTCCAAATCTTCTTCTAAACAGAGCACTTTAACATTGGGACCAGCATCCATGGTGAAATAACAACGCTCACCTGCCTGGCGTAGGTCACGCACGCGGGCCATGGCAGCCTCGGTAGCCGGTGTCAGGTAGGTAAAAGACGGTTGGCTAGCCTTTGTTGTACTATGCATGGCTAAGGCATTCTCCTCTGTTAGTTGCCCAACGGCCTCAAAGTCGCCTGCCGCCAAATACGTTTGCATGGCCTGAAAATCTTTTGCTGACTGGTCAACCCAGTCTGTGAAATTACTGGCAGTTTCTACACACCGTTTCATGCCTTCTCGGGAAGAAATGGCTTTTTTCTGGTCGGAAATCACCAAGATAATCATAGCCATTTTGAGTTTTGTTTTTACAGGGAAGATTGCTCCACTATCCTTATCCCAAGCTACAACAGGCCCATAAAGACTACGCGCCGACGAACCTGAAGCAAACTTGGCCTCCTGAGCCAGCTCTGGTGTCGCGAGATTTTTCCCATAAAAGCGATTAGCCGCACGTACAAGGGCAGACAGACCAGATGAACTCGACGACAGACCCGCAGCAGTTGGCATATGATTGACAGATCGCACTTCACAAAAACCGTCTTCAGGACGGCGAAAACGATCCAGTACCTTGCTGATTTTGGCTGTTTCGACTTTTCCTTGTCGCTCGCCATCCAGATAAAAAATATCCCCTTTGGCATCGGCAGGCAAAGAAAGCAATTCCGTATCGGTTGTCAAGGCCTCTAGCGTCAAGGAAATACTCGAAGTAGCTGGTCGCATGGTGGCAGGGTCAGCCTTGCCCCAGTATTTGATAAGAGCAATATTGGCATAGGAAGTTACGGTTACATTTTTTCGATCCATGTTTGCTTGGCTCCTTTCTGATTAAGCTGTTTTTGTAAAATTAAGGCGAGAGATTCACTATCAGCCAAAGCAATGATACAACCACCGAGGCCACCTCCTGTCATTTTAGCCCCCAAGGCACCTGCCTCCAGAGCTTGAAGCACCAACTGATCAGAAGTATCACAAGATACCCCTAGTGCTTTGAGGCTCTCATGCGCCTGCGTCATCTGCTCCCCCATGACTCGATAATCACTAGCTAAAAGAGCCGATTCAAATTGCTCGGCTAGACTCCCCAAGCGGTTTAGGTGAGGAAGCGCCTTTTCATTTAAATCTTGTACTTTTTTAATGGCTTCGCTCGTCTGTCCATGAATGCCCGTATCGGCAATAACAAGATAGGCTTCACCCGTAAAGGGCAATCGTTTAAAACCGACATTGCGAATATAGCTAATGAGTTCATCACTCAGGCAAGTTTTAGCATCTAGGCCACTTGGATTGGTATGCGCAATAATCTCGGACTGATTAACCAAAATTTCCAAATCCTGGTCACTAATCTCTTGTCCAAAGTAGTCATAAACCGCCCGAATAGCTGCAATCGACACAGCCGCTGAAGACCCCATACCTCGTCGTTGAGGAACATTAGAGACAATCTCATAACGAATACCAGCACCGTCTTGACCTAGATGCTCTAAGGCAGCATATACCGCCGTAGACAAAGGATCCGTCAAGTCAACCACAAACGGTTGCTGGCTTGCTGTCACCCGACAGGTTACTCGGATACCTTGCAAGGGCATAGCAATGGCTGGAAAGCCATAGACCACCGAGTGTTCTCCCATCAATATAATCTTACTATGGGCATCCCCATGCCCTATGATTTGCTCTGTCATCTTTTTCATCTCATCATCTTTTAGTCAACTCTTTTATTCTAATATAATTCCTGTCAATTCGCCACTGGAAACCCTGATAGGCTCCCCTCTACCAACGTCTGCCTGCATGTTACAGATGACTGACTTTCATTGCCCTTTAAATTTTGTTATAATCCCAGTAAAACAGGTTAGGGATTAGCCCTTTTAGAAATGAGACAACCATGTCACAACCATCTGATTTATCCGCCCACGCTGGCACGTCTCTACAAGACATCAACCAGTCCATCCAAGTTCCTAAAAATCTCGGCTTTTGGAAAAGCTTTTTGCGCTTTTTAGGGCCAGGCGCCCTAGTAGCCGTCGGTTATATGGATCCAGGTAATTGGATTACCAGCGTTCAAGGGGGAGCAAGCTACCGTTACCTCCTTTTGTCGGTCATTTTACTATCTTCACTGATTGCCATGCAGTTGCAACAGATGTCTGGTAAACTCGGTATTGTCACGCGTTCCGATTTGGCCCAAGCTACCGCTCACTACTTACCAAAAGGTCTACGTTATCTCCTCTGGGTCATTATTGAACTAGCACTCATGGCTACTGACCTAGCCGAAGTCATCGGGTCTGGAATTGCCTTGCATCTGCTCTTTGGCTGGGATTTACTCTTTTCCATTTTACTGACGGTTTGCGATGTCTTTCTTTTATTATCTTTAATGAAACTAGGCTTTCGTAAAATCGAAGCCATTGTATCGACTTTGATAGCAACCATCTTGATTATTTTTGTCTACTTGGTTTTCTTGTCCAAACCAAGCTTAACAGGCATTCTTCAAGGTTACCTGCCCCAGCTCTCTGTATTTGATACACAAACCACAGGGAGTCTATCCAGTCGCTTGACTTTAAGCCTAGGTATATTAGGTGCCACTGTCATGCCCCATAACCTTTATCTGCATTCTTCCATCTCACAAACTCGGCGTGTGGATTACAATGACCCCAAGGATATCAAGCGTGCGGTACGATTTATGACCTGGGATTCCAATCTGCAATTAAGTTTAGCCTTTGTGGTCAACTCACTCCTACTCATTCTTGGAGCCGCCCTCTTTTTTGGACATTCTGAAAAAATCGGTGCTTTTTCTAGCATGTACCACGCCCTCGAAACTCCTAGTATCGCAGGAAGTATTGCCAGCCCCTTTTTAGCGACCCTCTTTGCCGTCGCCCTTCTCGCTAGCGGACAAAACTCGACCATCACAGGCACCTTGACCAGTGAAATCGTCATGGAAGGCTTCCTCAAACTGCGGATGCCAGCTTGGCTGATTCGTCTGGTGACCCGCCTATTCGCCCTTTTGCCAGTCATTATCGTTGCCTTGCTTTTTGGGGACCAAGAAACCACTTTGGATAACCTCCTGATTTACTCACAGGTTTTCTTATCCATCGCCTTACCTTTTTCTATTTTTCCTTTAGTTTATTTGACTTCTCAGAAAAAAATTATGGGCGATTATGCCAATGCCAAATGGAATTCAGCCATCGGCTATGGTGTGGCTGGACTCCTGACCATTCTAAATGTCATTTTAGTGATTGACATGTTTTAAAAAATTGTTATAATAAGTGTTACCCTTGTTAAATTAGAAAGGTAACACTTATTTTTATGGCTTCTTTTACAACTAAACGACTAACGCGTATGGCTATCGCTGTGGCACTTTTGATTGTCTGTTCGCAAATTACCGTCCCACTTCCCGGCATTCCCTTTACCTTGCAAACTTTTGCAGTTGGTCTAGTTGCCAGTCTCTTGGTACCTTTAGATGCTTTTATAGCTTGTCTAGCTTATTTGCTACTGGGGGCTATTGGTTTACCTGTCTTTGCCGGAGGTGGCGGAGGATGGGCGAGTTTCGTCGGTGCTGGAGGTGGCTTTCTCCTCGGTTTCGCTGCTTTTACGCTCCTTACAAGTTGCTTAATTGCCAAACGGTCTAACTTTTGGTATCTCCTTTTCAGTCTCATTTTAGGAGATGCTCTGGCCTTTTTCTGTGGCTGGCTTGGTCTTATAATCTTCTTGCACCTCAACGCCAGCGCTGCCTTTTATGCTGGAGTAGCTCCTTTTGTCCTTGTTGACCTGATCAAGATGGTCGTTGTAGCCATCATTGCTCAACGGCTACGGCCAATTATCACACGCTAATACCATAAAGAGCCTGAGACAACTGTCTCAGGCTCTTTATCCTATGTCAATGGGTTAACCTTTAAAGGCATCGACTAAAACTTGAAATTCTTCATTAGTCAAGGTGATGCCCTTGCCCATCTTATCGTGATCAGGACTCCAAGAACGGATGTCATACTTGGCTTCGGCCCCATTAAAACTGACACGATTCAATTCCTTGGTCCAGCCCTTGTCGTTCTCAGACAGGGTCAGTAAATGTTCTTCAATTTCAAAGCTAAATGCAGCCATTTTTCATCCTCCTACTGGCTTATTCGTTAGCGTTTGCCAAAATTTAGGGTTTTACGTTATAATTATTTTAACAACTTATTCGAGAAAAGACGATGAAAAAACTAATTGAGCATTTAAAAAAAGATTTAAAACACTACATTGACCCAAGCCATACCCCACCCGAGGAAGCTTCCCGTATCAAGCGCATCGAGGGCCGTCTAACGACTGCCTTGGAACATCAGCGACCTATTCATCTGATTACAGATAAGGGCTCTGTGACTGGTACCATTACACGCTATGATCGTCAGAAGAGCCAACTGGTACTAAAAGACATTAACCAAGGCCCCACACACCTGATTGCTCTGACAGATATCCAAAAAATTTCCTTTCTCCCAGATAGTGTCATCGACTCACAAGAAGAAGCTAAAAAAGACCAGCCCTGACCAACAGACAACATTGAACAGTCGGGCACAACAAAAGTCTCGGATAATGCCCGAGACTTTTTGTTTTAGATTTTTAAGAAACGGCTAGTTGAAATCAAAGAACCGAAGGCTCCGATAACAATCCCAGCAGCAAAGATGGCACCAACAGCATATGGTAAAAATTGGTTAACAGGATAAAGAGACAGATTTTGCTCGGCTAATCCTTTCGCCAAAGATTCGTTAGCTAGCAAGTACAGGTAGCTAACCGCTCCTGCTGGAAGGATAGCACCAATCAAACCAATCCAAGCCCCTTCAAAGAAGAAAGGTGTCCGGATATAGCCTTTTTTAGCGCCAACTAAACGCATAATTTGGATTTCATTTCCCCGAGAAAGGATGGTCATCCGAACAGTATTAGAAATCAAGAAGATAGCCACCAAGATGAGCACAACTGTCGCGACCGTCCCTCCAACTTGGATGTAGTTGGCAAAGTTAATCACATTTTGTGCAGTATCACCACCGTAGTTGGCACTATCTACCCCGTCAAGCGCTTGAATTTGCTTGGTAATGCTTTTGGCCTGGTTAGCGGTTTGAATCGTGACATAATACACATCCTGCAACGGATTTTGATCCCCTTCTAGTGTCGCATAATCAGAACCTAGTTTAGCAAGTTCTGTGTCCTTGCTGGAGAACTCGATGCTTTTAACACCTTTAATGGCTTCAATTTGATTGTAGACCGCATGATAAGCGGGATTAGCCACCTGATTTCCTGCTTCGTCAGCGACCGTTTCAGCGGCATCTGTCGATCCATCAGACAAGAAAACTGCAATTCGGATATTCCCCGTCGCTTGTTGCGAGAGGTGTTGTGCATTGATAATCAATGAAGCGAATAGCCCAACCAAGGTCAAGGTCACAGCAACGGTTGTAATAGCCGCAAAACTCATCCAACCATTGCGCCCCAGTCCCTTAAAGGACTCTTTAATGTGACGGAAAAAACGTCTAATCATGAGATTCGTATCCCCCTTCTTTGGCATCGCGAACAATCTTACCATCTTTTAGTTCAATGACCCGATGGCGGTAAGCGTCGACGAGTTGCTTGTTGTGGGTCGCCATGATAATGGTCGTCCCTTCCTTATTGATCTCTTCAAGCAAGTCCATGATTTCGATAGCATTTTCAGGGTCAAGATTCCCTGTCGGCTCATCAGCAATCAAAAGCTGAGGCATATTGACCATGGCACGCGCGATGGCCACACGTTGTTGTTCCCCCCCTGACAATTGATTCGGAAAAGCCTTGGCCTTGCTTGTTAAACCTACCATATCTAAAACTTCAGCTACCCGTTTTTTGATGTGACGGGGTTTAACACCGATAACTTCCATGGCATAGGCCACATTTTCAAAAACAGTCTTTCGTGGCAAGAGTTTGTAGTCCTGAAAGACCACGCCTACACTACGACGCAAAAGTGGCACTTCACGACGACGTAATTTTGACAAATTGTACTTACCAACATAGAGTTGACCACGAGTCACCGCTTCTTCATGATAAAGCATCTTGATAAAAGAAGACTTCCCTGCTCCTGAATGCCCGATTAAGTAGACAAATTCGCCTTCTTCGATGTCAACATCGATCCCACGCAGGGCTGATACGTTATTTTTATACTTTTTACTGACATTAGTCATTTCAATCAATGCCATGCAATTCTCCTTATTCTTCTAGACGCCATTTGAGGTAGGCGTCAATAAATCCATCCAGATCACCGTCCATGACCTTATCAACCTGAGCCACTTCGTAGCCAGTGCGATGATCTTTGACCATGGTGTATGGAGTAAAGACATAAGACCGAATCTGACTGCCCCAGGTGATTTCTTTCTTATCACCCTTAAGCGCATTGACTTCTTCAGCCTTTTTCTCTTGCTCCATTTGGTAAAGCTTGGCCTGCAACATCTTCATAGCCCGATCTCGGTTACCATACTGAGTTCGGTCAACCGTAGAGGCTACAACAATGCCTGTCGGAATGTGCGTCAAACGCACCCCCGTAGACACCTTGTTGACATTTTGTCCCCCAGCACCGCCTGAACGAAAGGTATCCATCTTGATATCATCATCTCGGATGTCAACCTCGATACTATCGTCTAACTCAGGCATAACTTCTACCGAGGTAAAGGACGTGTGGCGACGCTTAGCCGAGTCAAAAGGGGAAATGCGCACCAAGCGGTGCACCCCCATCTCAGATTTGAGCAAGCCATAGGCATTGGTGCCTTCAAAGGATAAGGTCACGCTCTTAATGCCTGCCTCATCCCCCGCTTGATAGTCCAGCACTTCTACCTTAAACCCATGCGCATTCCCAAAACGGGTATACATCCGTAGCAGCATATCCCCCCAGTCCTGAGCTTCCGTTCCTCCAGAACCTGGATGGATTTCTAAAATCGCATTGTGACTGTCATAAGGGTCAGACAAGAGCAAGGTCATCTCATATTGGGACATGATTTGATCGAGTTCTGTCAGATTATCTTCCAATTCCACCTTGCTGTCTGCGTCTTCACTGGCAAATTCCAAGAGCACTTCCGCATCTTCTAGCATGGTTTGCATTTTATGGAAGGTTTCATAGGTTTGTTTTAAGTCATTTAACTCCTGCGAAGTCTTTTGAGCCTTGACGCTATCATTCCAAAAATCGGGATGGGTCATCTCGTTTTCCAGTTGCGCAATCGACTCTTCCAGTTCTTCTAAGTCAAAGTGACCTCCTGAAGCTGGTTAGCTTCACGGTGAGTGCGTCAATCATCTGACGCATTTCAGAAATATCCATGATTTACCTCATTTCTTTAGTGTTATCATTGTAACATAGACCGTAAAAACTTTCAAAAATGCCGACAATGCCCTTTCAGAAAGGCTCAAACCACCCCATTTTCTTGATTTTTGCTACAATAAGGCCATGACTAGACTTTGCCTGATGAGCGACCTCCACATCGACCTCAACCACTTTGGCCCCTTTGAGATAAAAACGCTCCTTGGCGTCTTAAAAGAGGAAAACATTGACCATCTCCATATCGCTGGTGATATTGCCAATCATTTTAATGAAGATGCCCTGCCCTTTATAGAGCAACTCAGCTCCCATGTGATGGTCACCTATAACCTTGGCAACCACGATATGTTGGACCTCTCTGAAGAAGACATTCAGGCACAGGACTTCCAGCTCTATACCATCGGTCAACGTCAACTGCTGGCTTTTCAAGGCTGGTATGACTATTCCTTTGGCCCAGAAAAAAATACTCAACAACATCAGCGCTTTAAACAAACTTTCTGGTTTGACCGTCGGCTCAATCGTCCTCTCACAGACCCCGAGATGACACGACAGAGTCTGAAACAGTTAGAAAATCAATTGGCCAGTCTCAACCCAGCGCCTCTTGTGGCCATGCATTTTGTCCCCCATCAAGCCTTTACCATGACCCACCCAAAGTTTGCCCCCTTCAATGCCTTTTTAGGCAGCCAGGCCTACCATCAGCTGTTTGTTCGCCACGGTGTCAAAGATGTCGTCTTTGGCCACGCTCATCGTTCCTACGGGGACCAGACCATTGATGGGGTCACCTACCATTCACGGCCACTGGGCTACCTGCGGGAATGGGATTTGACCATTGATTTTGTCAATGACCACCCAGAGTACAATCCTTCAGGCAGTTGGAACCTCAGCAAACGCTACAATGCCGTCAAGAAATTGCCCGAGTTTCAGGCCTACAAACACCAACATCTAGCCGATGAATTTCGCCATTCTATGACCATCTTGGAGTGTTGAAACACGTTTTGTCCCCACAGCTAAAAATCCCAGAGACAGATCTGTCTCTGGGATTTTGTTTATATAATCGTCGGAATTTCGTCATCGTCTTCGAAATCTTCGACGGTGTCTTCTCCTGGAAGAGGTTTTTGCACGTGGCTAAGGATATAGCGAGAGATAGGACCCACGAGGATAAAGTTAAAGGGCAAGGCAACCACAAAATTGGTCAACCAAGCTTGGCCATAAGCCCCTAAAGAGAGAGGGACACCACTAAACAGCAAACCATACAAGGACATAAAGGTCACCATCAGCAAAACCATCCCGCCAGAGATAACAGTAATTTTTTGCCAGCGCTTGTGGTGGTCTTTGAGAAAGCGAAAGGCAATCCCCTTGACCAAGGGGCCAACCAACACCACATCGAGTAAAAAGGCGGTCACAAAACCAGGCAGGTAGCCCATAAGGACATGAGACCAAGTCAAATGACCCGCTACAAATAAGTTCCAGACCGACATGCCCAGCACCATCAGACTGCACATAAGCAAGGTGAAGAACAAGGCTTCTTTAAAATTTCTTGGCATAAAAGCTCCATTTCTATGTGATAAGACTCAGTCTATCACAAAAAAATATTTCTCGTAAGCATTTTTTCAAGAAATCATTCAAAACTTTTTCATGAAAAAGTTCTCATTTGTCTGGGCAAGCTAAAAAACCTGGAACACCTGTTCCAAGTTTTTTACTCTTTTTTAGCCGACTTAGTCTTCTTTTTTGCGGCGTTTTTTAGCCAAGGTAGCGGCACTGGTCAAGGCTGCTGCGCCTAATAGAAGGCTTGCTGCACTGGTAGCTGTTTCACCGGTTCTTGGCAGAGTGCCTGTCACGACACGGCTACCGCGATTGCGACCAGACTGATCCCAACCATACAGGGTACGTTTGCGGCCATTGCGACCGTACTCGTCCCACTCGTGCATGGAACTAGATGTCCAGTAGCTGATAGAGGTTGACAGTGACGTGCTGAGAGACTCTGACTCAGAGCTACTCAAGGATGCTGACAGACTAGCGCTGGCACTTTCAGAAGCTGACACTGAGGCTGATTCAGAAGCTGAGAGAGAAGCACTCAAGCTAGCGCTCTCACTGGCAGAAGCTGAAGCGGACTGACTTGGCCAGACGGAGGTTGACTCAGACTGACTCAAGGACGTGCTCAGGCTAGCTGATGCTGAGGCTGAAGCAGAGACAGAGGCCGATACTGAGGCTGATAAGCTGGCGCTCTGACTTTGCGAGGTAGACACTGAAGCTGACGCTGAGGCACTCACACTAGCTGAGACAGACTGGCTCGGTTGCACAGAAGTTGACTCAGATTGACTGATGCTAGTAGACAGTGATGCTGACACACTCACAGAAGCACTGGTGCTTTGGCTCGTTGATACAGACACAGACGTGCTTTCACTTTGGCTCAGGCTGACGGACGCTGAGACGGATTGACTCAGGGACGTGCTCAGGCTTTCGCTAGCAGAGACGGAGACAGACGTGCTTTCGCTCAGACTGGTGGAGACAGAGACGGACGCACTCACGGATGTGCTCACGCTTTGACTGACTGAGGTTGAAACTGAGGCGCTTTGGCTAGCAGATGTCGACACAGACGTGCTTTCGCTTTGTGACAAGCTAACGGACGTTGACTCAGACTGGCTCACAGACAAGCTAACACTTTGGCTGACTGAGGTTGAAACTGAGGCGCTTTGGCTAGCAGATGTCGACACAGACGTGCTTTCGCTTTGTGACAAGCTAACGGACGTTGACTCAGACTGGCTCACAGACAAGCTAACACTTTGGCTGACTGAGGTTGAAACTGAGGCGCTTTGGCTAGCAGATGTCGACACAGACGTGCTTTCGCTTTGTGACAAGCTAACGGACGTTGACTCAGACTGGCTCACAGACAAGCTAACACTTTGGCTGACTGAGGTTGAAACTGAGGCGCTTTGGCTAGCAGATGTCGACACAGACGTGCTTTCGCTTTGTGACAAGCTAACAGACGTTGACTCAGACGCACTCACGGATGCACTCGTGCTTTGGCTCGTTGACACGGACACGGAGGTGCTTTCGCTCAGACTCGTAGAGGCTGACTCAGACGCACTCACTGAGGTGCTCAGGCTTTGGCTCTCTGATGTCGATACAGACGTGCTTTCGCTTTGTGACAAGCTAACAGACGTTGACTCAGACGCACTCACGGATGCACTCGTGCTTTGGCTCGTTGACACGGACACGGAGGTGCTTTCGCTCAGACTCGTAGAGGCTGACTCAGACGCACTCACTGAGGTGCTCAGGCTTTGGCTCTCTGATGTCGATACAGACGTGCTTTCGCTTTGTGACAAGCTAACAGACGTTGACTCAGACGCACTCACGGATGCACTCGTGCTTTGGCTCGTTGACACGGACACGGAGGTGCTTTCGCTCAGACTCGTAGAGGCTGACTCAGACGCACTCACTGAGGTGCTCAGGCTTTGGCTCTCTGATGTCGATACAGACGTGCTTTCGCTTTGTGACAAGCTAACAGACGTTGACTCAGACGCACTCACGGATGCACTCGTGCTTTGGCTGGCTGAAACTGAAGCTGAAGTGCTTTGACTTTGACTCACACTGGTTGAAGCAGACTGTGACTGACTCACTGAGGCGCTTTCACTTTGGACTTGGCTCGTCGAAGTAGATTGTGACTGGCTCAGGCTGGTTGAAGCAGATTGTGATTGACTCACTGAAGCACTTGCGCTTTGCACCTGACTCGTAGAAGTAGACTCGGAGTAGCTCAGGCTTTGAGCTTGACTCACAGAAGCTGAAACTGAGGCTGAGTCAGACGCACTAAAGGCTTCAGACTGAGAGGTTGACTCAGACACGGTCATCTTGCGGTAGTAGTAGACCACATCAACTGGTGCCTTGATCCCTGTCGGGACAGAGTAGTTGTTTGAGAAGGACTTGTACCCTTTAAAACCTTTGAAAATAACCCCTGCGCTGGCATCGGTGTCATTAACAAAGGAACGACTAACTGCCTCAATCCCGTTATCGTCATCCGCCACGGCAGCCGCGATGACATTGTATCGGTTATTTCCCAGTCCTTGTGGTGTCAGGCTAGCCGCTGGTGCTCCCGCAAAACGCTTAGGCAAGGTAACTTCAGTAATAGGGCCATTTGGATCTGATACTTCTTGCGTCTTATAGGTCACGGTCTCATTGGTGGAGTACCAGCCCGTGATCAGGTTGGTGTAGATACCATTGTCTTGGATAAAGGGTGACACTTTCAAATAGTAGTCGCCATTCTTGCTGTAAACCGTAGTGGTTTCCGTTGAGGCTGGGACATAGGCAGCTCCTGGCTTCATGACCGGTGTCGTGTATACCAAGGTGTATTTAGAAACATCTGGTGTGCCGATATCAGCTGTGGTAAAGTTGTTAACTTGAGATGGGTCCAAGACATAAAAGCGGGTAATGGTTGAGCCATCCGTATTGACCACTTCGGTGATCCGTTTGACATAGTAAGTATTCGCCCCACCACCGAGCTCGACGTATTGTTGGCCGACACTACCCAAGGTACCATTGGTCCTTTGGACGGTTAAGTTCCGATCCGTCGTCGCTGGGACCAGGACATAGCCATCGATAGACCGTACCCCTGAGGCCGTGTAGTTTTGTCCCTCGATACCAGTTTGGCTATACTTGCCTAGAACAGTTTCATTGCCTGTTGGGGTATAAGTGCCACTGGTGTAGCTAGAGTCTACTTCCTTATAGATGGTATTTTGAGTCACCAGACGGGATGGGACAGAGGTTTGGACGTTGGGTTTAGACTCTCCTTCATTTCCCGGGTAGTTAACGTCCATGATTTGTTTGGTCTCGTACTGCATATTTGAGTTAATCAAGGACAGGGTTACCACACCCGGGATTCTGCTACCGCTAGCCACTTGGTAGTTGAGGCTGTTGGTCACATCACTGTTATCGCCTGTGATATAGCTTGGTAGCGTCTTTTGGGTATCTCCGGCATTCAGGGTTGTCGTATAAACTTCCTGACCGGTTGCCTTATTGACGATACGGATGTAGACCGTTGGGTTAGACAGGCTAGTGCCTGTGATGGCTGAGCGATCGACAGAAAGGGTCGCATAGTAACCAAAGGATTGGTCATTTTTGGTGAAATCCCAGATCCCAAAGGTGTAACGGCTGGTATTTGGGTCGACCGCATAGCCTGAGGTAGTTGGGGTTGGATCGGTGATGCTGGCACCATTTGGATTGGTGATGACAGGTGAGATGGTCACGCCACTGGCTGAGCTGGTGCTAACAGAGATGGCATCCAACTGCGCCACGATAGCTGAGCTCCCATCAGCGGCCGTCCCATTTCCCGTAAAGCCTGCTGCAGTCAAGGCTGCCATCATGCTATCCACTGCTGAACCAAGTTTTTTGCGTTGGTCTTCGTAGGCTTGGCTGGTCGCCACACTAGCCAACAGGGCATTTGACGCGGTGACTTGCGCTTGGACTTGGCTGATGCTGTTGACCAAGGTTGTCTTAGCCGTGCTATCAGATAGGGTTGCCGCATACTTGTTGGCAATGCCGATCAAGAGGTCCGCTTCAGACGTGTTTTGATCCAACAAATCTTTGGCATCTGTGCTAGCAGTGGTTGTGCTGGTAGCTGTCGTGCTAGACGTACTGCTACTTTCCGCAGCCGTTGAGGCTGAAGCCGATGTTGACAGTGACAGAGAGGATGACACCAACTCGGATGCAATCACAGACAGGCTTTCTGAGCTAGAGGTTGAAGCTGTCAGAGAAGCTTCTAGAGACAAGCTTTCTGAACTTGAGCTAGACTGAGCGACGGATAAGGACTCAGACTGAGACGCTTGCACAGAAGCAGAGAGGGAAGCTTGGTCGACAGTGGCTTCAGAGCTTGTTGAGGTCCCGCCAACGGTTACCGTATCCGCATTGACCAAAGTTTCGGTGTTGTCCACAGTTGTCGCCGTAGCGGTTTCATCGGCATGAACGGTGACCTGGGTTTGAGCTAAGAGAGTCCCTCCGCCAGCAACGGCTCCCGCTGCGGTTAGGGTCTTGAGCAAGGCGTGACTAGAGGTGTTGAGGGTGTTATCCGTAGCAGTCTCAACGGTCACCTTACTTTCTTTGACCACACCGCCTTTGAAGACACGGAAGATATTAAGATAGGAGATAACGGTGCGAACCCAGTTCTTACCAGATTTGTGCATTTTAACCCGGGAAGTTCGGTTGACCTCATCAAAGTTTTTATTGAAATGTTTACGACGCATAGGAGCCCTTTCTTTACAAAAATATTTTAAAGTCGTCTGTCTTTAACAAAACGTTAAGTCTATTTTACAGTCTCTGTCACTTTATGTCAATGAATTGCACTTTAAAGATGCAATATTACACAAATGTCACATTGTAGCAATATCTTGTCATATTCTGATAACATATAGTGTTGTCGAACCATCTTATTTTGCTAATAACCCGATTATTCGTCAAACATCTTGTCATAATCTGTCTCATATTATGCTCATAATATTCTGAAAAGGCTTGCAAGATTGTCTGATTTTGTTTCTTTTTTCAAAAAAAATGACAAAGCTCTAGCATACCTGAGCTTTGTCATATTAAACCATTATTTTCCTAGACGGACACTAGGCACATCATGCTGTTGGTAGCTGACCCCTCTTTGCTCCATGAGCTTGATAGCAAAAGGATGAGGGCGATAGCTTTCTTTATAAGTGATTTTTTTGATACCAGCCTGTAAGAGCGCCTTGGTGCAGTTGACACAGGGAAAATGAGTCACGTAGATCTCTGTCCCATCTGTCGAGATGCCTTCTTTGGCACACTGGATGAGCGCATTCATCTCGGCATGCACGGTGCGGATACAGTGCCCGTCTTCCATTTCATGGCCGACTTCGTTGCAGTTATCCGTGGCCGCAACACCACCATTATAACCGGTCGCGATAATGCGTTTTTGACGTACCAAGACAGCGCCGACAAAGGCACGGTCACAGGTTGAGCGTTTGGCAATCAACTCGGCATTGGCCATAAAATAATCTTCCCAACTCAGACGTTGCGTCATATAACCTCCTTAGAGAATGATGAACTCTTTAGGTGCTAGGGTAATCAGTTCACACCCTTCTTCGGTCACGATGAGGTCGTCTTCGATACGCACCCCAAAGGCATTGTCCAGATAAATCCCTGGTTCATCGGTCAAAACCATGCCTGCCTCTAAGTGATGCTCGGTATCTTTTTGGCTAAAGTAAGGTTCTTCGTGAATATCAAGACCAATCCCATGACCAATCCCATGTGAAAAAGCAGCCCCATAACCGGCATCCGTGATGATATCGCGTGGAATCTTGTCAAAGTCTCGCATGGACAAACCAGCCTTAGCTTGGTCTAGGAGGGCTTGATTTGCCTTTAGAACTAAGTGATAGACTTCTTCTTCTTTTTCAGTCGCTGGCCCCAAATGAATGGTCCGTGTCATATCACTGACGTAGTGGTCATAGTAGCAACCAAAGTCCATGGTCAACATATCGCCATTTTCGACAACCTTGTCTGAGGCCACCCCATGTGGCATGCTAGAGCGATAGCCTGAAGCAATGATCAGTTCAAAGGAAACACCAGATGCCCCGTATTGGCGCATGCGGAAATCCAAAAAGTCACGAATATCTTTTTCCGTTGTTTGACCTGGCTTGATATAGTCCAAGACATCCGTAAAGGCACGATCTGAGATAGAACAAGCCTGACGAATGGTGGCCAGTTCTTTGTCATCCTTGATGATCCGCAGGCGTTCGATCAAACCGTCATCCGCAACCAGCTGATAATCACTAAAAATCGTTTCCAGCTGATGGAAGCTACGATAAGGCAGATCACTTTCAAAACCAAAGCGACGCAAACCAGACCCCGCTAACCGTTCCTTGATGACAGCAAGCGGATCTTTGGCTTCGATGATATCCCAGCCGTGTACTTTTTCTTTGGCAATCAGGCTGTAACGGCTATCTGTGATAAAGAGACGGTGCTTTTCAGAGATGAAAACAGTGGCATTGGTTCCAGAAAAACCAGTTAAATAGTAGATATTGGTATGATTGGTGACCAAAAGCCCGTCAAAAGGGGCAGTCTTTAAGGCTTGAGTCACATTTTCCAAACGGTGTTGCATAGCAGTTCCTTTCTGATGGCTGTAGTTTCTTTCTTATTATAGCACTAATTGGTCTTTCATGAGGGAGATTTTCATAGACAAGTTCTTGCTTAGTTCATGAATCATGAAAAATTGTGAAACTATTCACATTTCAGATACATGACAAACATTAAGTGTTTGTTTCATAGCGTTTTTATTGAAATAATGTTTGACAAATGTCAGCATGAGGACTACAATGAACATGAAAACGGTTACCTTAAACTTACCTGAACTTTTATCACAACATAAAGGAGAGATGATCATGAAAAAAGGTTTAGGATTCTTCTCGCAGGCAGGCTTAGCTCTGGCTTTTTTAGCGCCCTTAGCTCTAAATACCACAGACGCCAAAGCCTATGATTATTATGGCTATCCGACGGCACCACCAACCTATTACACCCCTTGGAACACAGCCTATAGCTATAATAACTACGCCTACAACAACTGGAACTATGGCTTTAATGGCTACAATGCTAGACCAGTTTACTATAACTACGGTTATAACAACAACTATGGTTATAACAACTGGAACTATGCCTATAATAACTATGCCAATGCCTATGGCTATTACCCAAGTTATTATGGTGGCTATAGTAACTATGGCTGGAGCCCTTACAACTACGGTTATTCCTACAACAGTTGGAACCCCTACAACTATGGCTATGGTTACAACACGTGGCAACCTTATCGCCCTTACTATCCAGGCTATAACCCCTATTACCCATACCATTATGATTATGGCTACACTTACCCTGGTTATAACAACTACAATCCTGGTGGCACATCTAACAACAACTCCCGCTACCGCTACAGTAACGGTTACCTCTACTACCTATTAGACGATGGTTCCTACTATGTTTACACCAACAACCAATGGGTTTACTATGCAAACAATAGTAACAACACAGATAATGGTAATACCAACACCAACAACGGCTATACGGCCTTGACCAACGACAGTCACTACCGTTATGAAAATGGTTACCATTACTATGTCTTAGACAATGGTGACTACTATTACTATAGTAATGGCCAATGGGTATTTGTCAAAGCCAACACGTCTGACAATAACAGCGGTAACGACAACACCAATACAAACCCTGGTAACACCGATAACTCTTCTACCAACCCTTCTGATAATGGTAACAACAACTCTGGTAATGATAACGGTGGCACTGTCACACCAGGCACTGGCGATGATAGCACAGAAACCCCTGGTTATGCGCCTGAAACCAATATCGACTACGACAAGTTACCAAAACCAACCTTACCACCAACAGACCCTGCTATGCAAGCTGACCCACGCTTCGTCGAATCTGGCGGCGTCTACTACTACCGTGTAGCGCTGACTGATGAAGATAAGGAACGCGGTATTGATGGTTACTACAAGTGGATCGATGACCATTGGAAACTCTTTAACGGCACAGACAATAACGACCCTGCCCTCGATCCAAGTATCCACATACCAGCCAACAATGATGAATATGACTACGACGACAAGGCGTCCAGCGTAGCCCTCTATTCTGAAAATGTTGTCGGAACCGGCAAAGCTGGGGAAGCCCTGCCTTTCCAAAACGTGGATGAGTTCAAAGACTACGTCATCCAACACGCCAACCCTGTCTTTAAAGACAATGCTGGTTGGGATTGTGCTGTGACATGGGAAATCGAAGATGCCAGCATCTTTGAATCTTCTAAAGCCAGCGCTTGGTCACGTGACTATGTCTTGGTAGCTCACCTCAAGAGTGGCGTCACTGATGACAAATACAAGGATTATGAGTTTGGCGATGTCAAATTTATCTACCGTGTTGAGCCAACAGAAACATCTGACTATGTCGATCGTGCAGCAGCCCAAACTGCCTTTGATGAAATCAACCTACAACGCCAAGCCGCTGGTCTACAACCTCTGACTTGGTCTGAGGAGCTCTACACCTCAACGACCCTACCACACACCAAAGACATTTCTCACAACTTTGTGAGTGAGGGTCTGGTCTTTCGTCGGGAAACCAACGGTGTTGTGGTCGCTGACAAGTGGATCAACAGTGGTTGGCGAGAAATCTTCTACAGCGCTGACATCACCCAAGGGGCCGTTGCCTGCGTCATTGCAGGAGATGGTACCTACTACTGGGCCTTTAACTACCAATGATGCGAACTCTGATAGGTAACCGCTAAAACCGCATCATCTGTTTGTCCACAAGCATCACCGCTTGACAGTCACAGACAACCTCCAAAAGCCCGAGCATTTTGCTCGGGCTTTTTTATAGTGGAAAAAACAAGCAAACTATCGGAAAAAAGAAAGGCCTTTTCCGACTGCTTGATCTCTTATCGAACACGTTAAAACTACTTGCACTGTTATATTAGCCCTTCCCCACCTCAAAACAAACCCTTACAGACCAAATCACGGCTTATCTCAACACAAATCAGTAACATCCCAATTATTTTTTGTTTATTTCAAACCAAATAAACAAACTTCAAATAATTATTTCGTTCATTCAAACACATATAAACAAGACTCAAACAATTATTTTATCTATCTGAACATAGGTAAACACTATTTTAGTTAAATAAGTGTTCATATGAACACAGATAAACACCCTTTGCCCAGATAAGGGGGTTATCTTGATGACAACAAGTCTAAGTTTTTCCAAACAGGACACTGTTTTCAGCCCAACAAAGACGAAAATCTGCCAGCAAGGGCTAGTGACGCGACTGGGAGAGGAAATCCTTTCAGGCAATAGCTATCTTAAACTAAAAAAAACCACCTCTCCTCAATGGAACCTTGTTCCCCTGACAGAAAAAGATGGTTTTATGGGTTGGCCTAAGCCCTTATGCCTTAATCCTTAGGCCTTAACTTTGGTTTCAAGTATTGACCTGTATAACTAGCAGCCACCTGACTGATATCTTCGGGTGTACCAGTGGCGACGATCGTTCCTCCACCGACACCCCCCTCAGGGCCAAGGTCGATGATATAGTCCGCTGTTTTAATCACATCTAGATTATGCTCAATCACAAGCACGGTATTGCCATCCTCTACAAAACGGTCTAAGACCTTGATCAGACGTGCAATATCGTCAGTATGGAGCCCCGTTGTCGGCTCATCTAGGATATAAAAGGACTTACCTGTTGAGCGTTTGTGCAACTCAGAGGCCAACTTCATCCGTTGCGCCTCACCCCCAGATAGGGTGGTTGCGGGTTGGCCTAGGGTAACATAGCCCAGACCAACATCTTTGATGGTTTGCAGTTTGCGGGCAATCTTCGGAATGGCTGAAAAGAACGTCAAGGCATCGTCTACTGTCATATCCAACACTTGCGCAATATTTTTTTCCTTGTAATGGACTTCTAGCGTTTCGGAGTTGTAGCGGGTTCCATGACAGACTTCACAAGGGACATATACATCTGGTAAAAAGTGCATTTCAATCTTGATAATCCCATCCCCCGAACAGTTTTCGCATCGGCCACCTTTGACATTAAAACTAAAGCGGCCTTTTTTATAGCCTCGAATTTTGGCTTCGTTGGTTTGGGCGAAAAGGTCACGAATATCATCAAAAACGCCCGTATAGGTGGCTGGGTTGGACCGTGGGGTTCGCCCAATAGGGCTTTGGTCGATATCGATCAAACGATCAATATGCTCTAAGCCCTGAATACTCTTAAATTTACCAGGTTTCTCTGAGTTGCCATTGAGCGTCTGGGCAATGGCTTTTTTAAGAATCCCATTAACCAGCGTCGACTTGCCTGACCCAGAGACACCTGTCACAGCCGTAAAGGTCCCCAAAGGAAAGTCAACTGTCAGATCTTTTAGGTTGTTTTCACTAGCTCCTTCTAAGCGAATGGTATGGCCATTACCAGAACGACGCCTTTCAGGGACAGGGATGGTCTTCTTGCCAGAAAGGTATTGCCCCGTGATGGACTTGGTCATGCGAGCCACCTGTTTTGGCGTACCAGAAGCGACAATCTCTCCTCCCAGATGGCCGGCACCAGGCCCAACATCGATCAACCAGTCGGCCTCACGCATGGTATCTTCATCGTGTTCAACCACAATGAGGGTATTGCCCAGATCACGCATCTTTTTCAAACTGGCAATCAAGCGATCGTTATCTCTTTGGTGTAAACCGATAGACGGTTCATCTAAGACATAGAGGACACCAGAAAGGTTGGAACCAATCTGCGTCGCTAGGCGGATACGTTGACTCTCCCCACCAGACAAGGTCCCTGCTGCCCGTGATAGGGTCAGGTAGGCCAGGCCAACATTGTTAAGAAAGGTTAGGCGATCTTTGATTTCTTTGAGAATGGGGCGGGCGATGGTCGCTTCATTATCCTTTAGGTTCAAGGCAGACACATAGTCCAAATGGTCGCCAATGGATAGTTCAGAGACCTGTCCAATATTTAGCCCATCCTCACCCCCCACACGCACAGAGAGTGCCTGAGGGTTTAGCCGATAACCGTGACAGCTAGGACAAGTTAGCTCATTCATGTACTCCCGCATGACATTACGGGTATAGTCTGAGTTGGTTTCGTGATAGCGACGGTTAACGTTGTTAACAACCCCTTCAAAAGGCATAAAGAGATCACGCTCTCCTCCAAAATCACTGCGGTAGTGGAAATGAAATTCTCTATCTCCAGCCCCATACAAAATTAGATCTTGTTCAGCCTGAGTTAGTTTTTCAAAAGGGGTATCCATATCAATCCCAAAGGCTGTCACGGCTTGTTCTAAAAGAGCCGGGTAATAATTGGACGAGATGGGGTTCCAAGGCGCTAATGCCCCTTGACGTAAGGTCAGACTCGGATCAGGTAAGACCAGGTCTAGGTCAACCTCCAAACGATTGCCCAAACCATCACAGGTCGGGCAAGCCCCCAAAGGGGCATTAAATGAAAAGAGACGAGGTTCTAACTCTGGCACCATAAAACCACAGACCGGGCAGGAATAATGCTCAGAGAAAATGATGTCCTTGCCATCCATGGTGTCAATAATGACATAGCCGTCCGCTAAGAGTAAGGCGGCTTCGACAGAGCCAAAAACACGGCTGCGAATGCCTTCCTTATTGATGATACGATCCACAACCACTTCAATGGTATGCGTCTTGTTTTTGTTGAGCTCTGGCACCTCACCGACATCATAGACCTCACCATCAACCCGCACCCGCACATAACCGTCGCGCTCAATGCGTTCAAAGGTCGTCTTGTGTTGACCTTTTTTACCACGCACGACAGGAGCTAAGATTTGCATACGTTGTCTGTCGGGCAGGGCTAAAATTTTATCAACAATCTGTTCCGCCGAAGAAGCCCGAATCGCCCCATGCCCATTGGGACAATAAGGAACACCGACACGCGCATAGAGTAGCCGTAAATAGTCATTGATCTCAGTCGCCGTCCCAACCGTTGAACGCGGGTTGCGACTGGTGGTTTTTTGGTCGATAGAAATCGCTGGGCTTAAGCCATCAATAGCATCCACATCTGCCTTTTCGGTATTACCTAAAAACTGACGCGCGTAAGCCGATAAACTTTCCACATAGCGGCGTTGCCCTTCGGCATAAATCGTATCAAAAGCCAAGCTCGATTTGCCCGACCCGGACAGACCTGTAACGACAACGAGTTTGTCACGCGGAATATCCACATCGATATTTTTTAAATTGTGAGAACGTGCACCATGTATCCGAATTTTGTCTTGCATGCGGTCTCCTTTCCCTTAAATCCTACCAGCCATTATATCAAATTTTCCCATTAAAGACGGCTTACAAAATCGGTGATTTGTAGTATAATGAAACGGTATGCCAAAAATTCTGAAAAGGAGAGACCATCGTGCAAGAGATTTACCTATCTACAGCGACAGCCTTTGAGCCCATTGACCACTATGAACCAGGTTGTTGGGTCCATTTGGTCAATCCCTCAGAAGAAGAATCCCTCAACGTTGCCAATCGTTTCCATGTGGATATCCAAGACCTCCGAGCACCTCTGGATGCGGAAGAGTCTTCTCGTGTGGTCACAGAAGATGACTATACCTTGATTATCGTGGATGCTCCCACTCAGGAAGAGCGCAACGAGCGGACCTACTATGTGACTATTCCACTCGGTATTATCGTTACCAAGGAAGCCGTTATCACAACTTGCTTGGAAGACATTAGCCTGTTTGATACCTTTAAAAAAGGACGGCCACGCAATTTTTATACCTTTATGAAGACGCGCTTTGTCTTTCAACTGCTCTATCGCAACGCAGAACTCTTTCTGACAGCCTTGCGGTCTATTGACCGCCAGAGTGATAAGTTGGAGACCCAATTGGAAGGCTCTACTAAAAACGAGCAGTTGCTTGATATGATGGAACTGGAAAAATCCATTGTCTACCTAAAAGCCGCCCTCAAGTTAAACGAACGCATTGTCAAGAAGTTAACGGGTAATGCATCCAGCCTCAAAAAGTATGTGGAAGATGAAGACCTCTTAGAGGACACCCTGGTCGAAACCCAACAGGCCATCGAGATGGCATCGATCTATGAAAATATTTTGAATGCCATGACCGAAACGGCGGCTTCGATTATCAACAACAACCAGAACTCCATCATGAAAACTTTGGCTCTCATGACCATGGCTCTGGATATTCCAACCGTTATTTTCTCGGCTTATGGCATGAACTTTCAAGACAACTATCTACCGCTCAACGACCTCAAGGGAGCTTTCTGGTTTGTCACCCTCATGGCCGCTGTGATGTCAGGCATTGTCGTTGCCTACTTTATCCGTAAAAAATGGTTCTAAGCCCACTTTAAAAAGGAGTAATTCATGACTATCGACCTTCAGCAACTCACCAAAAAAAACCAAGAATTTATTCATATCGCCACCAATGAACTCATCGCCAATGGGAAAACCGATGAGGACATCAAGGCTATCTTAGAAGAGGTCTTGCCACAGATTCTCGAAGAACAAGGCCGTGGCATCCCCGCACGAAGTTTCCTAGGGGCGCCAACACGTTGGGCACAAAGTTACACCAAAAAAGAGGCTCAAGTGGCTGCGAATGCGACCAATGACAACCCTTGGCTCATGTTTTTAGACTCTTCTCTCTTCTTTTTAGGTTTTATCGCCTTGTTTAGTGGGGTCATGAATTTCTTTGACAGTCGAACCACCAGCTATGGACTCATTTCCCTCTTTGTCTTTGGTTTTTCCGGTGGTGCCTTGCTCTATTTCATGTATCGCTTTCAAACCAATCTGGCCCAAAACCGCAAACGTTTTGGTTGGCTCAAGAGTATTCTGGCTTTGATCCCCGTGTTAATCGTACTCGTCATCATTGTCACCCTTTCAGGTTTGATCCCCGCAAGCATCAACATCCAACTGCCTGCTATCGTCACTATCCTGATTGGAGCAGCTGCCATTGCTGGAAAATACTTCTTTAAAAAGCACTTTAACATCCAAAGCAGCTTCACACCAAAAGCGAACTAAGCTCAAAAATAAAGCCTCCTGACGGAGGCTTTATTTATTCGTCAAATACCCAGGCTACCGCGCGGACAGGTGAACCTGTCGCTTGATGCCAATGGGGAAAGGCGATATTTATCAGGCTTCCCGTGGCTGGCAACTGATCTAGATTGGCTAGGACTTCCAGCTGATAGATGTCTTGCTCCAAGAGGTAATACTCTTCGACTAAGCGACCATTACGCAGGGCAGCTTGTCCAGAATCCGTATCCAAGGTCTCGTGTCCCAGTGCCTTGACGCCTCTTTCATGTATCAGAAATTCCAAGGCCTCATGGCTCCAGCCCGGCGTATGTTGGCTGCCATTGTCCGCATCCAGGTTGCGAATAGCATCTTGATCTGGCCAACGCTTGCTCCAGTCACTTCGAAAAGCGACGAAAGCCCCTACTTTTATTTGCCCATACCTTGTTTCAAAGTCTAAAATATCCGCCTTGGTCAATTCATAGTCAGGATTTTCAGCCACAGCTTGCGATTTATCAATGACATACAATGGCAAAAGCAAGTCCTTTAGTGGTAGCTCATCCAACCAACGTCCCCCTGCCACAAAATGAATAGGGGCGTCAATGTGAGTGCCATATTGGCCGACAACCGAAAACTTTTGAACATGAAAGCCATCTTCGAGTGTAAAAACGTCTGTCTGCTCCAAGGCAGGTAAGGCTGGAAAGTGAGGACTCTCACTATCAATTTGATGGGTCAAGTCTACCCAACGGGCCTTCTTTAGTGTCTGTAAAATGTCTGTCGCTTGTGTCATATGAACCCCTCCTTTGTGTATTTATTATAAAGGACCAGTGCATCAAGGACAAGAGGGTTCGTTAGACACTTTACTAATGGTCTGTTATTAGTTTCATCAATAACAAAAAAGACGGAATCACGCACGGATTACCGTCTTTTTGACTGTCTCCTAATAGATTTGTCAGTCTACAAACGCAAGGTTTTACCAAATAACCACGCGATCTTCTGGTGCCCGCCACATGCCATCACCGTCTTTGACGTCAAAAGCCTCAATAAAGGCATCAAAGTTAGGCACTTGGACATTGGTCCGCAGTTTGCCTGGAGCATGCACATCAACACTGGCCAACATTTGCATATATTCAGGGCGAGCCTTCATGCGCCAGATGGTCGCAAAGTTTTCAAAGTAATCTTTAGCTGAATAGTCTGCTTCTCTTTGAGCTGCTTCTAGGGCACAAGCCAGGCCACCAAGGTCAGCTACATTTTCAGAAACCGTCAACTTGCCGTTAACCTTAGCCCCGTAGGAATCCAAACCATCAAACTGGGCCACAACCTTGTCCGTCCGTTCTTGGAAGGCCTCATAATCCTCCTTGGTCCACCAATCTTTAAGGCTACCATTTTCATCGAAGGAAGCGCCATTGGTATCAAAGGCGTGCGATATTTCATGAGCAATCACAGCCCCAATCCCCCCATAGTTAGCTGAAGAAGATTGTTTTAAATCATAGAAAGGAGCTTGCAAGATAGCCGCAGGAAAGACAATCTGGTTTTGTTGCGGGTCATAGTAAGCATTGACCATATGAGCTGGCATGTGCCACTCGCTGCGGTCGACCGGTTGATTCCACTTACTCCAGCCGTGAGCAATAGCAATCTGATCAAAAGCAATCGCATTTTCAACCAGAGACTTTTCAGGATCAACAATCTTTTTAGCGTAGGTTTCTGGTAATTTCTCTGGGTAGCCAATATGGGCTGTGATGGCATTGAGTTTGGTAATGGCCTGTTGCCGTGTTTCCTCTTGCAACCAGTCTCGTTTCGCCAACCGTTCTTTATACACATCAATCATGGTCGCCACTTTGGCTTCCACATCTGCCTTGGCTTCTGGAGAAAATTTCTCCCCTGCATACCAAAGCCCCAAGGCCTGACTAAAGTCAGCAGAGGCCAAGTAATAGGCTGCCTTTCTTTTATCCATGGCTTGCGGCGTCCCAGACAGGGCACGGCTATAAGCGCCAGCCTCAACACGCAAATCGTCCGTCAGATAAGAAGTGAAACTATTGGCTGCAGCCAGCAAAAGTCCCGCCTTTAACGCCTCCCAGTTATTCGGTGAATAATAGAGACTCGCAAACTCCGTCCAGAACCGTTCCTCAGGAACAATGACCTTATCAGGTACTTGACCTAAAATGTCTTCAAAAATAGCTGATAAAGGCAGGTCTGGTGCTAAAGCTACAAAGTTATCCCAACGATAAGGGTGATAGAGTTTAGCGTATTCAGAACCTTCCTCACGAGACAACACATAAGACGCTAACTGGGCATCCAAAGCGATAACTTTATCTAAGATATCCTTGATTTGCTCTGGACTAAAAGGAAAATGCCCTAAAATCGTTTCTTGTGTTTGCCGCCACAGGGCTAACAACTCAGGCCCTTTTTCGTTATCTGCTTCATAATAGGTTGTGTCAGGCAAGATAATACTTGGTGCCTCAGCCCAGAGGACATTGGTTTGGGCATCCATAAAGTCAGGAGCCACCGAAAAAGGCAGGTCAGTGGGCTTACCTTCTTTTTCAAACTGTGCTATCTTTTGCACATAGTCTTCAAAGCTGTCTAGTTCAGCAATCGCCTCAATCCAAGGCAGGGCAGGTGTCACGCCGTCAGCCTCACGTTTTTCATAATCAGCGACCATCTGATGAAAGGCCACAAAGTTTTCTAAAATACTATCCTGTGGCACGTTCTCCCCACGCAACCAGCCATCGGTCGTTTCCAGCATGAGTTTTTCAATGCCATCATTTAAATCCATAAACCCACCAGTCACTGGTTTATCATCAGGGATAACAGCTGTCTTGGCCCAGTCGCCATTAATTGCTTCATAAAAATCATCTTGTAATCGAACCATTCTCGACCTCATTCCTGTCTTATTCTTTAACTTGGGTGTCCAGTATAATCGTCACTGGACCATCATTGACTAAGGAAACCTGCATATCCGCACCAAATTGTCCTGTCTCCACCGGCAGATAACACGCAAGTTCCTCATTAAAATATTCGTAAAGGGCTTGAGCTTTTTGGGCAGAGGCTGCTCCCGTAAAACTCGGACGATTCCCTTTTTTTGTACTAGCAAATAAAGTGAATTGAGACACCGACAAAACACTGGCAGAGACATCTTCTGCTGAGAGATTCATCTTCCCAGCCTCATCACTAAAAATTCGCATCTGACGAATTTTAGTCACCGCATAGGAAACATCCGCCTCCGTGTCCTGGGGACCAACTCCCACTAGGAGCAAGAGCCCCTGACCGATGTCACCTATCACCTCTTGATTGACTAAGACTTGCGCCTCTTTAACCCTCTGTATCACAATACGCATGCCTATCCCCTATCCATTGGTCCGCTTGACAGAGTATACATCCGGAATAACCTTGACCTTGTCCACCAAGCTGGTCAGCGTGGTCAAATTCGGCACCGCAAAAGTCAAGTGAATGTTGGCAAACTTCATATCCTTGGTTGGCTGGGCATTGACCGAAGAAATATTCTTTGTGGCATTGCTGACGATTTGTAAAACATCATTGAGCAGACCAGAACGGTTGAGTCCGTAGATGTCAATCTCTGCGATATAGTCACGGTCACGCGCCACATTATCAGCCCAAGCCACCTCAATCAAGCGTTGCTCATAGCCATCCTGACTCTTGATATTGTGGCAATCCACACGGTGAATGGCAACCCCACGACCTTTGGTGATGTAACCCTCTATGTCGTCGCCAGGCACCGGATTACAGCACTTCGCGATACGAACCAGAAGACCTGAGGCTCCCTCGATAACCACACCACCATCACTAGCTACCTTGAGCAGTTGCTTATTGTCGTGCTTGACCTCTCCCTTCATGAGCTTATCAGCTTCTTCCTTAGCCTTGGCACGCTCTTGCTCACGACGCTCTTTTTCAGTCAAACGGTTGAAAACAGTGATCGGATTGATTTCGCCAAAACCGACGGCAGCATAGAGGGCTTCCTCTGTCCGCAAGCTCATTTTCGGCAAAAGCTCGTCCATGTGACGCTTATCCAGGTACTGATTGGCCACAAAGCCATGCTCCTGAAAGGTATCCACCAGCAACTCACGTCCCTTGCTGATTGAGAGTTCCTTATCCTGATTTTTGAAAAATTGACGAATTTTATTGCGGGCCTTACTGGTTTTAACGATGTTAATCCAGTCACGGCTGGGACCAAAGGAATTGCTATTGGTAATGATTTCAACCACATCACCCGTTTTGAGCTTGGTCGTCAGTGGCACCATGCGACCATTGACCTTAGCCCCGGTCGCTCGTTCACCGATTTGCGTGTGGACGGCATAGGCAAAGTCAATCGGTACCGAGCCTTTGGGTAATTCACATACTTCACCATTAGGCGTAAAGACATAAACACGTTCTGAAAAGATGTCTTCTTTGACAGCGTCTACAAATTCTTGCGCATCGCCATGGGAGGCATCTTGCAGGTCAGCCAATTCACGAATCCATTCCATGCTCAGTTGTGATTCCTTGTCCGTGACCTTGCCAGTGACACCTTTTTTATAGGCCCAGTGAGCCGCAACCCCGTATTCGGCGACCTCATGCATCTCTTGTGTTCGGATTTGGAATTCAATCGGCCCTTTTGGCCCATAAACAGTCGTGTGGATGGACTGGTAACCGTTAGACTTGGGATTGGCGATATAGTCCTTGAAACGACCAGGCATGGGGCGCCAGAGCTCATGAATATAGCCCAGCATGGCATAGACATCACTCTGAGTTTCCATGATACAGCGCACGGCAATAAGGTCATAAATCTGATCAAAGCGCTTGTTCTTCTTCTTCATCTTACGGTAGATGGAGTAGATATGTTTAGGCCGCCCGTAGATTTTCCCTTCCAGGCCTTGTTCGCTGGTATAAGTTTTTAGCTTACCGATAATCTCATCTACTAAGGCTTCGCGTTCCTGACGCTTTTCATGCATCATTTGGGAGATTTTATAAAATTCAGCAGGATTCAAGTAACGAAAAGCCAAATCTTCCAGTTCCCACTTAATGGCAGAAATCCCCAAACGGTGAGCCAAGGGAGCATAAATTTCCATGGTTTCACGAGAAATACGCTCTTGTTTGTCCTTACGTAAATGCTTAAGGGTTCGCATATTGTGCAAGCGGTCAGCCAACTTGACCAAAATGACACGAATGTCCTTGGACATAGCCATCAGCATTTTTTGATGGTTTTCTGCCAGCTGTTCCTCATGAGACTTGTAGGTTACTTTCCCTAGCTTAGTGACCCCATCAACAATATCGCGGACATTAGCGCCAAATTCCTTTTCAAGATCATCGAGCGTTGCCTCGGTATCTTCGACCACATCATGCAAGAAACCACAGGCTACCGTTACCGCATCCAAGTGTAGCCCCGCCAAAATCCCGGCTACTTGAATCGGGTGAATGATATAAGGCTCGCCTGATTTACGAAATTGACCCGAATGAGCCTCACGCGCATAGTTCAGAGCTTTTTGCACCAGGGTCACATCCTCAGCGCTCAGATAAGTCTGAGTCAGCTCAACCACTTCTTCTCCTGTAAGATTCACTTGTTTTGCCATTACGTCACATCCTTCATTAGTGTATCTATTGTAACATTTTAGCCCCAAAAGAGGAACCAGCAAGGCTAGCCAAGCCCTGGCTTCTGTGGTAAACTGGTAGAAAAGACTCAGAAAGAAGAGAAACCATGATTGATATTGAAGACATCTTAGCCAAGATGAACCCCAATCAAAAAATTAATTACGACCGTGTCATGCAGCAAATGGTCAAACAATGGCAAAAAGCTGATGTGCGCCCCAAGGTGCTCATGCATGTGTGTTGTGCGCCATGTTCAACCTATACATTGGAATACCTGACCCAGTATTGTGACGTCACTATTTACTTTGCCAACTCCAACATTCACCCCAAAATAGAGTATGAACGCCGCGAGTATGTAACTCAGAAATTCGTTTCTGACTTTAACGAAAAAACGGGACAATCAGTCGCTTTTATGTCTGCTCCCTATGATGCGAGTGAGTACCGAAAACTCGTTCACGGTTTGGAAAATGAACCCGAAGGGGGCGACCGTTGCAGCGTCTGCTTTGACTACCGCTTAGATAAAACAGCAGCACAAGCGGTTGAGTGGGGCTTTGATTATTTCGGTTCTGCATTGACCATCAGTCCCCACAAAAATGCCCAAGTCATCAATAATATCGGTATTGAAGTTCAAAAACTCTACGACACCCAGTATCTGCCTAGTGATTTAAAGAAAAATCAAGGCTATCGCCGCTCTGTCGAGATGTCCGATGAATACGATATTTACCGCCAGTGTTACTGTGGTTGTGTCTTTGCTGCCAACGACCAAGGGATTGATTTACAAGCGGTCAAGCAAGAAGCCCAGGCTTTCATGGAAAACAAGGATGGCTACGAAGAATTTTCACATGTCATCTTTAAATACGATGGCCAAGAAATTTAACAAGGTGAAAAATAGTCCTCAAGATAGAGACAAAAAACTTGTCTTTTATCGTTGAAGACTCTTTTTACGTATCAACATAACTGATACTTCCTGACACTCGCTACTCACTATTTCATCTTTTGAGCCATTGCCGTAGTTTATCCACGTCTGCATTGACCAAAATAGCCACAAAAACGCCGACAAATGTCTCAAAGACACGAGCAAAGACATAGGTAATCTGTTCCCCGTGTGGAATGGACAAACAAATAATCAAGAGGGCTGCAACACCCCCGATAATCCCTGATTTATTATCACAAGCGACATTTATCATGATTGTCAACATGGTCAAAATAGGCACCATCAGCAAGGTTACCCAAATATTATAGTGAAAGAAATCATTGACCAAGAAAAAGAGTAAGCTCAGAGCGCCACCAATACTATTAGCAAAAATCCGAGACGAACCAAAATGAATGCTCTTATCAAAATCCTCCCGTAGGGAAAAAACAGCAGTCAGGGTACCAATCTGCGTCCCCTTCCAACCAAAGAGGGCAAACAGAGCTAACACTAAGAACACAGCCAGACCCGTCTTAAAAGTCCGCATACCCAAGTGGAATTTTTTGGGATCAAAAGTAAAGTTAAAATGTTTAAACATATGGCCTCAATTTCTGTCATCAGTCCTAGCTATTCTATCAAAAAACTATTGACAGGAAAAGAGTCAATAAGGATTTTTTTGAAAGGTCTCTCTACAAAAAAACTCAGAACGTGTGTTCTGAGTTTTTCAGTTTATCTAAGTGACTTATTTTTCAGTTAGAGCAGCCAATCCTGGAAGTTCTTTCCCTTCAAGAAGTTCCATAGAAGCACCACCACCAGTAGAAATCCATGAGAATTTATCTGCACGGCCAAGGTTGATAGCTGCGGCAGCAGAGTCACCACCACCGATGATTGATTTCACGCCTGGTTGTTTGACGATAGCGTCCATGACACCGATTGTACCAGCTTGGAAGTCAGGGTTTTCAAAGACACCCATAGGTCCGTTCCAGACAACTGTTTTAGCACCGGTCAATTCTTGATCGAATTTAGCGATAGATTTAGGACCGATATCCAAACCAAGGAAACCTGGATCAATAGCTTCACCTTCAGTGTCTTTCACTTCAGTGTAGTCAGCAAAGGCATTGGCTTCTTTTGAGTCAACTGGCAAGATCAATTTACCATTTGATTTTTCAAGCAATTCTTTAGCCACGTCCAATTTGTCTTCTTCAACCAGTGAGTTACCGATTTCGATACCTTGAGCTTTGTAGAAGGTGTAAGTCATCCCACCACCAATCAAAACTTTATCTGCCTTCTTCAGAAGGTTTTCGATAACGCCAATCTTGTCAGAGACTTTAGAACCACCAAGAATAGCTACGAATGGACGTTCAGGTGTTTCAACAGCTTCTTTGATGTAGGCAATTTCGTTTTCAAGCAAGAAACCAGCCACTGCCTTTTCAACGTTTGCTGAGATACCAACGTTTGACGCGTGAGCACGGTGAGCTGTACCGAAGGCGTCGTTTACGAAGATACCATCACCAAGTGATGCCCAGTATTGACCAAGTTCAGGATCGTTTTTAGATTCTTTCTTGCCATCAACATCTTCAAAACGAGTGTTTTCAACCAAAAGAACTTGTCCATCTTCAAGAGCGTTAACAGCTGCTTCCAATTCAGCACCACGTGTAACACCTGGAATAAAGACCACGTCTTGACCCAATTTGGCAGCCAAATCTGCTGCAACAGGTGCCAATGATTTGCCTTCTTTATCTGCTTCTTCTTTGACACGTCCAAGGTGAGAGAAGAGGATGGCACGTCCACCATTTTCAAGAATATACTTGATAGTAGGCAAAGCAGCCGTAATACGGTTGTCGTTGGTGATGACACCATCTTTTACAGGAACGTTGAAGTCAACACGAACGAGAACTTTCTTCCCTTTCACGTCAACGTCTTTAACAGTCAATTTAGCCATTAATCAGACTCCTTTTAAATTTTTATACGCTTCCATTATAGCACAAAAGCCTTGAAATCCATAGCTTAAATGCGAAAGAAGTCACAAAGAATCCGAGAAGCCATGCCAAAGAAACTACCAATACCATAAGTCACCAACTTGGTCAAATACCTACGAAGACAGTGAGGCGAATAACAGAAAGGACAAAAGCTGGGTTCAACTAACGATATCACCGCTGAGACAACCTACCACTACCATCTGACCTTACTGGCTTAGCTCGCCCTGATGCAGCCGGGTATTTTCTATACAAAAAAGCCGAAGCTAAAGCTTCGACTTTTTCTTTTAGCAAAAATTATTTAGCGATTTTTGCAAAGTATTCAAGTGTACGAACCAATTGAGATGTGTAAGACATTTCGTTGTCGTACCAAGAAACAGTTTTAACCAATTGTTGGCCGTCAACTGTTTGAACTTTTGTTTGAGTTGCGTCAAACAATGATCCGAATGAGATACCTACGATATCTGAAGAAACGATTGGGTCTTCAGTGTATCCGTAAGATTCGTTAGCAGCAGCTTTCATTGCAGCATTTACTTCGTCAACAGTAACTTCTTTATCAAGAATAGTTACCAACTCAGTAACTGATCCTGTTGGAACTGGAACACGTTGTGCAGAACCGTCCAATTTACCGTTCAACTCAGGGATTACCAAACCGATAGCTTTAGCAGCACCAGTTGAGTTAGGAACGATGTTTGCAGCACCAGCACGAGCACGACGCAAGTCACCACCACGGTGTGGTCCGTCAAGGATCATTTGGTCACCAGTGTAAGCGTGGATAGTAGTCATCAAACCTTGTTTTACACCAAAGTTGTCTTGCAAAGCTTTAGCCATTGGTGCCAAACAGTTAGTAGTACATGATGCACCTGAGATAACTGTTTCAGTTCCGTCAAGTGTTTCATGGTTTGTGTTGAATACGATTGTTTTAACGTCGTTTCCACCAGGAGCAGTGATAACAACTTTCTTAGCACCACCGTTAGCGTGCAAGTGTTTTTCAGCTGCTTCTTTCTTAGCAAAGAAACCAGTTGCTTCAAGAACGATTTCTACACCGTCAGTAGCCCAGTCGATTTGTTCTGGGTCACGTTCAGCAGAAACTTTAATGAATTTGCCGTTAACTTCGAATCCGCCTTCTTTAACTTCAACAGTTCCGTCAAAACGTCCTTGTGTAGTATCGTATTTCAACAAGTGTGCAAGCATTACTGGGTCAGTAAGGTCGTTGATACGAGTTACTTCTACACCTTCAACATTTTGGATACGACGGAATGCAAGACGTCCGATACGACCGAAACCGTTAATACCAACTTTAACTACCATTCGTGATTTCCTCCTTATGAAAATCAAAAAAATATTTTTTCAAAGCAGAACTTTGAACCTATTGTGAAAAGGTTAACAAGTCAATGTCTACTAACCTTTCAACGCTTTCATTATATCATGATTTGAAAAAAAAGCAACTGAAAAAAACAGTTGCCTTAGACTTTAATGGTTTTGTAAATATTGATAAACACCTACACCAGCTTGAGCTCCATCACCCACAGCAGTCGCGATTTGACGAAGTTCTTTTTGTCGAATATCGCCGATAGCAAAGAGTCCTGGGACAGTTGTTTGCATCCCATCATCTGTTTTCACCCAACCTTCTGCATCTGTAACACCCAACTGGCTAACCATCTGTGAAACAGGGATCAGTCCCACATAAATGAACACTCCACCGAAAGCGTGATTTTCCTTTTCTCCAGTTTTCACATTTTTGACAAGCAACTCTCGAACCTTGGTGTCATCTCCTTTAATTTCTTCCACCACACTGTCCCAAAGAAATTTAATTTTAGGATTACTAAAAGCTCGGTCTTGAAGAATCTTTTGTGCACGCAATTCATCTCGACGGTGAATGATGGTGACACTTTTGGCAAACTGAGTCAAATAGATCGCCTCTTCGACAGCCGAATCGCCGCCACCAACAACCGCTAAATCTTGATCCCTAAAGAATGCCCCATCACAGACAGCGCAATAAGACACTCCGCGACTATTGTAAGCCTCTTCACCAGGTACTCCCAACAAGCGGTGGTAAGCACCTGTTGCTAGAATAACGGTTTTAGCTTCATAGGCTTCCTCTTCAGTGAGGACAATTTTAGTAGACCCATGCTCTTGAACTTCTTGGACAATACCATAGATATGTTCTACACCAAATTTTTCCAAGGGTTCATACATGTTCATAGCCAATTCTGGGCCAGAAATCATCTCATACCCTGGGTAGTTTTCAATCTCTGATGTATTATTCATTTGGCCACCAGGTGCCCCTTGTTCAATCAGACCAACCTTCAAATTCGCTCGTGCAGCATATAGAGCCGCAGTCATTCCGGCAGGGCCAGAACCAATCACTAATGTATCAAACATAGCTATCCTCCTCATATTCAAAAATCATAGGCCTATTATAACGCAAACGCTCATAAATCCCTGTCATTATGCTTGCAACATGATTAAAATGGCCGCAAAGGCAAAGGATGCAACTGGAATGGTGATCAGATTTATCATCAAAAGGTCATAGAGAAAAGTGCGTCGCTGTACTGCCAAGCGATCCTTGCGTCTTACCACTCGTAAAAGCATCCAAATGACACTAAAAAAGAGTCCGAAAATGACTGCTAGCACTAAACCTAAAATATAAAAACGAAATAAATCTGCCATAGCATCCCCTTTTTAAAACCATACGTCAAATAATGAGAGGCAGGTAGCACTACCAGCCTCTCATCTCTCTTTTTATTATATCAGATAAAGGTTTTTTTGTAACTGGCGAAAAATTCTTTTGTTCGCTCATTTTTAGGATGGTTGAAAATTTCATCTGGTGTGCCCTCTTCAATGATATGCCCCTTATCCAAGAAGAGCACACGGTCAGACACCTGACGAACAAAGCTCATATCATGACTCACCAGAATCATAGTTTGACCCGCTCTGGCAGAACGCACAATGGATGCCTCTACTTCACCAACAAGTTCAGGGTCAAGCGCTGAAGTGGGCTCGTCAAGCAACAGAACTTCTGGTTTCATAGCCAATGCACGAGCGAGAGCCACCCGCTGTTTTTGTCCACCAGACAGATGGCGCGGGTAATGGTTTTCGCGATCGGCTAGTCCAACCTTAGCCAATTCATTTCGGGCAATCTTGGTAGCTTCTTCATCAGAAAGATGTTTAACGACCTTTAAACCTTCTTTGACGTTTTCCAAGGCAGTCCGTCGACTAAAAAGATTGAACTGTTGAAAAACCATGGACAATTTGCGACGTAGCGTTAAAATATCATCTTGACTGATGGTCGCAAAATCGACCGTAAAGTCACCGTCTAAGGTCAACTCTCCAGAATCTGGTTGTTCGAGATAGTTAAGACTGCGTAAAAAGGTAGACTTACCGGCACCTGAGGCCCCAACAAGCGCAATAACTTCTCCCTTTTGAATTTCCAAGTTCAAATCATCCAGAACCGTTTGTCCAGAAAATGTCTTGCTCAAATGACGAATACTAATCATTATTTGATCCCCCCTGCTGTTGCAATATCATCGGTGATATCCGGCGATTCTGTAATATCCATTTTCTTTTCAATTAAACGACCGATATTTTCAATGATGACACTAATCGCCCAGTAAATCAAGGCAACTGCAATGTAGCGCTCAAAGTAGCGGTAATCGGCACCACCCAAAATTTGTGCTTGAGCAAACATTTCTACGATACCTGCACTAAAGGCCAAGGAAGTTCCTTTAGTCAAACCAATCAAAGTATTAATCAGTGTTGGTACGGCTACAACTGCCGCATTGGGGATAATAACCCGCCGGTAGACTTGGGCATTGGTCATCCCTAAAGCCCGCGCCGCTTCAATTTCACCAGGATCAACCGACAAGATAGCTGCCCGGATGGTTTCGCTGGTATAAGCCGCCTCATTGAAAGCAAAGGCGGTAATGGCAAATACAGCTGCTGGAATCCCATTGATGTTTAGGTTCAAGTTGTATTTGCGATTAATGATGTTAAGCACCAGTGGGATACCATAATAGGTTAACATCAGTTGTACCAAAATGGGTGTCCCTCGTAAGAAAGAAACAAACACGGCTTGAATAGGATACAGGATGCGAATGCGATTGATTTTAACAATGGCAAAAAACAGCGCTAAAATCAACCCAAAGAAAGCACCACCCAGAGTCAAGCCCAGCGTGATAGGTAAACGTTCTAAAATACTAGGGAAAGCATCAAAGACTGCTCGCCAACTAAAACTCGTCCCATCCGGGATTAGTTTTAAAAAATTATCATACCAAGAAGCAGCAAAATAAATCGTCATGACAATCCCCCTTAGTCTAGCTCAGTGACATAGTCACCGCCAAAATATTTTTGACTAATTTTTTTCAATGTGCCATCAGCTTTCAAGACCTTCAGGCGCTTATTCACAAATTTTTGCAAGGCCTTTCCTTCTTTGCTATTGGCAAAAAGAAAATACTCTTTTCCTGCCTTGTCGTCAGCATCAAGTTGGTCCGTTAGTTTAGTAACGGTCAAGTTTAATTTTTGATCTTTCACAACATATGCGGATGAAATTTGGTCATATAGGATAAAGTCAATCTTTCCACTTTCAATATTCTGCAAGCGTGAAGTGAGTCCTGTTTGACTAGAGACATAGTTGATTGTGATCGGTTTGTCACTATGATTTTTGTTGTAATTTTCTAATACCTGAGCATAGTTAGAGCCAGCCATGGCTTCGGTTGTCTTCCCAGCCAAATCATCCAAACTAGCATATGAAGTCCCTTTCTTTGACACAATGGCATAGTGAGACTTGGATACCGGATCAGAAAAGAGATATTTTTTGGCGCGCTCTTCATTATAATTGTAATCGTTAGCGGCGATTTGATAACGCCCAGCATCTACACCTGTTAAGATGGATGAAAATCCAACCGTTTGAAAGGCAACCTTGTAATCCTTTGAGCCCTTAAAGACTGCTTTTAAGACATCGATATCATAGCCCTTAAAGGTGTTCTTTTCCTTATAGGTAAAAGGGGCTGTATCTGAATCCGTCGCAATAGTCACCGTGGTTTGTGCGGCGAAAACACGTTGGCCCGTCACAAAGAACAAGAGCAGCGTCAATGGTATTAACAGGTATTTGAACTTTTTCATATATTACTCCTCACATTATTGAACTAGTATATCATGGGTAAAAAAAAAAGACCATTACCTTATTTCTATCACAGTGATAGGTCTTTTTTATCAGGCTAGAAACTTTGGCGCTTGGCTTTTCTTTCGGCCCGTCCTCTGGCGCGGTTTTCAGCACGGCGTTCCTTGCGGCGTTTTTCATCTACTTTCCATTGGATTTTCTTTTTATAACCTGGTTTGATTTTTTTCTTTTTCTTTTTCACCAGACCAATCATTTCCGTATCCAATTTCTTGTAGGCTTTTTCACGATTGTCTCGGCGGTCTCGGTCATAGCTATCGCTAAATTCCCCGTTTTTGAGTTGTTTTGGTTCAAAGCTAATGCCCAGTTTTTCCAACTCACGAATATCTGAATCATCACTGGGTTGATACAAAGTGATGGCAGTTCCTGGCAAGCCATTACGACCCGTACGACCCACTCGGTGCACAAAGAAGGACAAGTCCTGTGGAATCGCATCATTAATGACATGGCTAACCCCTTCGATATCAATACCACGCGCTGCTAAATCGGTCGCAACGATATAAGGGAAATCTAGCTTCTTAATCTGACCCATGATACGTTTACGTTCCCGTGGGCTAATCCCTCCATGAAGTTTCGCCACCTTGAGACCATTGGCCACCAAAAACTGATGGAGGTCGTCTGCACGTTCTTTGGTATTAACAAAAATCATGGCCAAATAAGGTTGTAGCGCCTTAGTCATTTCTAGAATGAGTTGATTTTTATCCTGACCTTTGGTTGAAATCAACCAATTGTCAATCGTATCCGAAATAACCGTATGGTTCTTAATTTTTTCCATTACAGGTGTTTGGAGATACTTTTTCAAGAACGGTTGTAATTTTTGTGGAATTGTCGCTGAAAAGACCAAAATCTGCACGTCTTTGCCTAGACGCGCCGCTATCTTATCTACAGTGCTTAAAAAGCCCATATCCAAGGTCATATCTGCCTCATCAATGACCAAAGTATTGGCCGTATGGATAGCTAAATGTCCCGAAGCAACCATATCATATATACGACCTGGAGTTCCAATAACCAGCTGAGGTTGTTGTTGGTCAATCTTAGCTTGTTGCCGCTGTTTATCCGTTCCTCCAACTAGCGTCATGATACGCAGCGGTTGTGGTGAATATTTGGCCAGTTGCAAGGCTGCGTCTGAAATCTGGCGCGCTAATTCTCGACTAGGTGCTGTGATAACGGCTTGAACAGCCTCAAGATTGGGATCTAATTGATCAAATATAGGGAGTAGAAAAGTATGGGTTTTCCCTGAACCTGTTTTTGATTCACCCACGAGATCGCGACCTGATTGGACAAGTGGAATCAATTTTTCTTGCACAGGTGTTGTTTCTTTAAAACCGATGGCTTGCAAAGCCTCCTGAAGATAGGGTTTTAAAGGAAGTTCTGTAAATTTCATAATAACCTCGATTCTTTGAATGTATGGTAATCGCTTGTTGCGTCAACTAGATTTTATAAAAGAAAACAAGTCCTTGCTGTATGGCAGCGACAGGGCTTGTTTGTGTCTTTTTTATTTGAGAAAGACAATCAAAAGGGCCAAAACACTACCAATCGCATTGATTGTCCAAAAGAGGCCATCTACCTGCCACTCGGACCAAGTCTGACCATGCCCTGTAAAGCCACCTAGCTCAAAATGATGGTGCAAAGGGGTCATTCGGAAAATACGACGGCCTTCACCATAGCGTTTTTTCGTCCACTTAAAGTAAAGCACCTGAAGCATGACCGAAGCTGTTTCCAAAATATAGATAATCCCAACTAAAAGCAAGGTCCACTCGCGATGTAGTGAAATCGAAATGGCCGCTAAGAGCGCCCCTAGGGCAAGGCTTCCCACATCCCCCATGAAAATTTTGGCTGGTTTATGGTTAAAGACAAAGAAGGCTAGCAAGGCCCCGACAGCTGTTGCAATCATTAGTAAGACGTCAAAATTTTGCTCCTTGATTGCAATGAAGGCATAGGCAACCAAGCTAATGACAACCGAGATAGTCGCCAGACCATCAATACCATCGGTCAGATTAACCGCATTTGAAAAACCAACTAGCCAAAAGACCACAAATACCAGATAGAGGAGCCCCAGATGGATAGCGATACCAAAAAAGTTGATACTGTCAATGCCGCTTGGACGGACATGCAAAAAATAAAAGAAGAGGGCACCAATAACTTGGAGACTAAATTTTTGAATGGGTGTCAGACCCTCGTTTTTATGACGAAAGATCTTGACAAAGTCATCCCAAAAACCAATAAAACCATAAATGAGCAAGACAGAAATCATAGCCCAAATACCACCATGAAGGGTATGCACCAAAAAGGAATAAATCAAGGTCACAACCACCATGGCCAATAAGAAAACTGTGCCACCCATGGTGGGAGTTCCAGCTTTGGCTTGGTGTTGTTTCACATCTTCGTGCATCTGTTGGCCTGCAATATGGGCGTGTCTATACCAACGCATAAAGATAGGAATACCTACCAAGGTGAGGATAAAGGCAGTCAGACCTGCCAGGATAAACATGATCATTTTATTCTCCTAAAGTAACGGTGAGTTTTTTCACATTTTTGAGCTTGGTCGCCGTATCTATGTCCTGCCCAACGACACGGCCATTGCGACTGCCTTTAAAGCTCACCTTAAGATTGTGCCATTTGGCAAAGGTCTCAACATTTTTCTTGGTCCAGCCATACATATCAGGCACGGTCGTCACTTGGTCTGTCAAGAGCAAGACTTGTTGGTTGGCAGATAGTTTTTCTTTTTGCCCAACGGATATTTTTGTGATTTTGTTACCATTTCCGACAATGACTGGATGGATTAAGTTATTGCGAAGGGTCTGGGACACTTCACCTGGGGCTTTACCAACAACATCTCCAATGACATAGCTAGTCTCACCTTTACTCTCACTGGTAGCAGTTGGCGTGGTCATCAAACTATCTTTCATCTGTTCTGCTTCAGTCAAGACAGGGTTGACAACTGTTGCATAAAAACTGATTTGGAAATTTTCGGGTTGTTGGATGGTGACATACATGACAAAATCGGGATTGTCTGATGGAACCATAGCCACTACAGAATAAACATAGTCATGAGCTCCAGTCAGGTAGCCCCCATCACCCGCAATTTGGGCAGTCCCTGATTTGACAGCTACCGATAAATCGCCAACCTGAATAACTGGTGCCCCCTTAGCATAAAGGGTTCCATAAAAAGGGTCTGTTCCGACATTGACCATATAATTGCGCGTTTGGCTAGCAGCATCCGCCGAAACGGGATTACCGACAACTTCTGAACTAGCCACTCGTGTTGTGGAAGTATTGGGGTCATACAGTTTTGAAATAAACTGTGGCTCCAACATAACACCATTATTAGCAATCGCTCCGAAGGCACGTAACATTTGGACCTGAGTCACTGAAATCCCCTGTCCAAATGCTGACATAATCACATTAACGGCATTATCAGAGATGCTCCCTGAATCTTCGTTGGACATTCCAAAACGGGTTGGAAAACCAAATTTAAACTTCTCTAAATAAGAACTCCACTTACTATTGCCCATCTTTTGTTCCAAAAGGGTCATCCCCACGTTACTGGACAAAGAAAATCCTTGAGCAAAGGTCAATGTCTGAGCATCACGGCCTTCATTAACTGTCCAGTCATTAATGGTCGTATCGTAAACGGTCACCCCATTGTTGGTATAAGTCTCGTTCGGATTAAAGGTCCCATTATCGATGGCAGAAGCCAATAACATGGTCTTCATCGTAGAACCTGGTTCGTACATCCCCTGGTAAAGAGCTGTTGTCCAGGTGAAGTTTTGAGCGGTCATGCCATCTAAGGTTGAGGCGTTAAAGGTAGGTCGTTGCGTCGTCGCTAAAATCTCCCCAGTCTTGGCGTTGATAACAGTCGCAGCAGCTAAAACGCCATTGGCTTGCGCCTGAAAAGCATCCATTTGCGTTTCCAAATAAGTCTGCAAAGGGGCTGAAAGCGTGGTATAAACATCTTTTCCATTAACAGCTTTTTTGGTCACCGTGCCTGTTCCCAAAAGCGTATTTCCATTTTTATCTTTTTCATAAACAATGGTTCCATCAGTCCCTGACAGGATGCTGTTTAGAGAAGATTCCAGTCCCGTGCTTCCTTGTAAGCTCGAGGTGCCATCCTTATTTTCGTGCAATTGAGCCAAACCAATGAAGTGTGAGGCGAAGACCCCATTGGGATAAGACCGTCCTGGAGTCGTTGTGAAGTTTATTCCCTCAATCCCAGCATCTTTCGCTGCTTTTTGAACAGCAGTCATGGTCGTATAGCTTAGGCCTGTGCCTTGGGTTCCAAAGGATACCTGTTTTAATTTTTTTTGTTGTAATTGACTCTTGACATAAGCTGTATCCATACCCAGCAACTGATTGAAAATTTCAGCCACCTTGTCATACTGAGACTCTTGGACAAATAATTTTTTACCTGTGGCATCTTTATAGGTTTTATCAATCACGGCATAGACACTGTAGGTTGTGGAGTCTTCTGCAATGACATTGCCATCACGGTCATAAATAGTTCCACGTTTAGCCTGCAAGGTTTGACGTGTTTGATACACAGCCTTGGCTCCTGCTGACAAGTTTTCACCAAATTTGCTATCCGTGCCAATAATGACAATAAAATTAATAATAAAAATAAAAAACAGAACAACCGCTAAAATCATTAGATTTTGACCAACCCGTTCTCGGTTGCCACGAGGTGTTTTTCGTCCGCTAAAAATATAACGGAGAAGGCGTTCTCTTAGATTTTTCACATACCCTACTCGACTTTCTTAATATTATCGTTTGAGATGGTCAATCCAGCTTCTTGCGCTACTTGAGCAATGCGATCATAGGCCGATAATTCATTAACCTGTTGTTTCGCATTTTCATAGCGTGTCTGTCCATCACTGATATCCGCATTAAGCTTAGTGATACGTTGTTGTACCTGCAGACTACGACTCTGTAAGTATATAGTAGACACGGCAAGGATAATGGCTGTCAAAATAATAGTTCCATAAAAAGCTAGTTCCAAGCGTGTAAAACGGTGTACATGGCGAGCCACTGCTTTTTTGGTTAATTGTTCACGTTCTTGTCTAATTTCTTTAGCCACTAATCTTTCACCCTTTCAATTACTCGTAACTTCGCCGAATGCGCCCGATTGTTGGCCGCAAGTTCTTCAGGTGACGGCAAAATCGGTTTGCGGCTCACCAGCCGGTAGTGTGGTTGCATCTCCTCTGGAATAAAAGGTAACCCCTTAGGCACATCCACAGTGGATTTTTCTTTAAATAATTGCTTGGTGAGGCGATCTTCTAAGGAATGAAAGGTGATAACCGCACAGCGTCCACCGACAGCCAAAAGATCCAGAGCCTGTTCCAAAGAGTCTTCAGCGGCCCCCAACTCATCATTGACGGCAATGCGAATAGCTTGGAAAATCTGTTTGGCTGGATGACCTTTCTTACGTAAAGCTTTGGCCGGTTTTGCTGATTTAATGAGGTCAGCAAGTTCTGTCGTTGTTTCAATCGGTTTGATTTGACGTGCCTTTTCGATACGACGAGCCACTTGCTTGGCAAAGGGATCCTCACCATAGCGGAAAAAAATGGTCACCAAATCATGGTAGCTATAGGTATTGACCACATCATAGGCCGTCAGAGCCTGTTCTTGATTCATTCGCATGTCCAGAGGCGCCTCAAGCTTATAAGAAAAGCCTCTTTCTTGCCTATCCAGCTGAGGACTAGACACGCCCAAATCATAGAGAATCCCATCTATCTTTGAACCCCCTTCTTGGCTCAAGGCGGTAGCTAAGTCTCTAAAATTAGCATGAATAAAGGTAACACGCCCTTGTTCAACAGCATCAGCCAAACGAACCTTAGCGTTAGCAATAGCCGTCATATCCTGATCAAAACAATAAAGGTGCCCCTTCTCTCCAAGCTGTGATAACAAGTAAGCACTGTGTCCCGCACCACCCAAGGTGGCGTCAACATAAATACCATCTGGCTTAACAGCCAAAGCATCGACGGTTTCTCTTAAAAGTACTGTTGTGTGATTAAAATCCATTCCCATAGCCTTACTATTGTATCATATTTTCAGACAGGATAACTTAAGCAAGGACAAAAAGAAGAGGAGGACCAATGAAATTCTGTCCTCCCTCAAGGTAAATGGACGGCTACATATTGTGTTGATGGGGCTGTTTAAATACAAAAAGTGAGAGATTATCTCCAACTCGAAGCCCAAGATAATCTCTCACTCGTTTAACGCAAGGACTGAATACCCTACAATGCTTTGCTTGGCTAGAGGTTTGCGCTACATGTCCCCACTATGCTTTTTCTAGTCTAGGTAGTCGGGTCTGGACAGAAAATTAGTTATTAGCGACCAGGGGGCTGTCTCTTGCCAATGAGAAATAGCGGTTATTTCCTGAGCGACTTTTCGAGCCTCCTCAACAATGGCATAATCTTGAACCAAATCAGCTGTTTGAAATTCAGGTATGCCTGACTGACGAACCCCAAAAACCTCACCCGTCCCTCGCATTTTCAAATCTTCTTCGGCTAACACAAAACCATTGGTTGTTTCGGTCATGATTTGCATGCGCCGTTTCCCCGAATCTGTTTTGGGATTCGCTATTAAAACGGCATAAGACTGCTTGTCTCCTCGCCCCACACGACCGCGCAACTGATGGAGTTGACTCAAACCAAAACGATCCGCATCCATAATCAGCATGATGCTGGCATTAGGAACGTTAACGCCTACTTCGATAACTGTTGTAGAGATCAAAACATCTAACTGATGGGCTTTAAAGGCCGCCATAACCGACTCTTTTTCTTCATTTTTCATGCGTCCATGCATTAAATCTAGACGCACACTATCACCAAAGTAAGTAGTCAGCTCTTCTTTGAGCGCCAGAGCGTTCTTCAAATCTAAAGTTTCTGATTCCTCAATCAAAGGAGACACAACATAGGCTTGGGCACCCTGTTTTATTTGAACTTGCACCCAATCCAAGACCGTCTCAAGCTGTTGGTGCTTGACCCAACGGGTGATAATCGGTTTTCGGCCAGCTGGTAATTGATCGATAACTGAGACATCCATTTCTCCAAAGGCTGTGATGGCCAATGTTCTAGGAATTGGTGTAGCCGTCATCATTAAAACGTCAGGGTTATCTCCCTTTTCACGAAAAGCCTGACGTTGTTTGACGCCAAAGCGGTGTTGTTCATCGGTGATAACCAAACCCAACTGTTGATAAGAGACTCCTTCTTGGATGAGAGCGTGCGTTCCAACAATCAGATCAACTTCCCCAGAAGCAATAGCTGCTAGGGCAGCTGTTTTAACAGCTGTTTTCATACCAGAAGTGAGCAAGGCAATTGATAGGTCTGGAAAAAGAGCCCGTAAACTCTCGTAATGTTGTTCGGCCAAGATTTCCGTCGGTACCATTAGGGCTGACTGGTATCCAGCAGTGTAACTGGCATACATGGCTAGGCTAGCAACAACGGTCTTACCAGACCCCACATCCCCCTGCAACAAGCGATTCATATGATGAGGTGAGGCCATGTCAGTCAGTATCTCTGATAAGCTGTCTTCTTGCGCTTGAGTCAAGGCAAAGGGAAGCTCGAGTTTCTTTTGACGTAATTGCTCGGTATTGTAAAGCTGTTGAATGCCTGTCAAGGTTTGTTCTTGGGACTTGACCTGAGCTAGTTGCATTTGAAAATAAAACAATTCCTCAAATTTGACGCGACGCAAAGCAGCCTTGTAATGGGCTTCAGCTGCCGGAAAATGCATATCGTGAATAGCTTGTTGACGCCCGACCAAGCGATAACGCTCTAAGAGAGGTTGTGGTAAATTTTCAGGAACAAGAGAAAGATAACCCGCATCAAAGGCTGAACGGATAAGTCCCACCAATTTATTTTGACTGATGCCCTTAGCCACATGGTAAACTGGCTGCATGTCCTGACTAACTTGGGCCAGAATTTTCATGCCAACCAAAGCACCTTTGGCCGCCTGCCATTTTCCAAAAATGGCCACGTTCTCGTCGAGTTGAACTTTGTCCTGCAAATAGGGCTGATTAAAAAAAGTGACGTTGATGACAGCATCATCTTGTTTCATTTTAAAAGAAAGACGGTTGCGAGCTCGCCCATAATATTGTAGCTGCGGAGGTGTCACCACATGCCCAACTACGACTGCTTTTTCATCGTCAACTAAGTCACTGACAGACTTTTGCGAAAAATCTTCATAACGAAAAGGATAGTAGGTCAAAAGATCTTCAATTGTTAAGAGCCCTAATTTCGTATAGGTTTCTGCACTTTTGGGGCCTACTCCTTTTAGAGCTGTTAAAGAATCCTGTAACTGCATAGTTCTCCTAGCGGTAGACCCGGGGAATGCGATCGCTCAATAAACATAAGACCTCGTAGTTGATGGTTTGGCGATATTCCGCAATGTCTGTCGCTGTAATCTGGTTCGCCCCATCTTTCCCCAAGAGTGTGACCCGAGTACCGATAGGATAAAGTTTGGGGAGTCGAACGGTAATTTGGTCCATAGAAACTCGGCCAACTACGGGACAGTAATGTCCATCTACTAAGACATAAAAATCCTGCATATCCCTTGTGTAGCCATCTGCATAACCAATCGGCAAAGTCCCAATGACTTCATCAAATAAACTGACATAAGTTGCACCATAGCCCACACGGCTTCCTGCAGCCACCTCTTTAACATGAACCAACTCACTCGTAATACTAAGCGCCGGTTGCAAAGAATAGGGCAGGTCTAAGGCTTGGCCACTCGGATTAATGCCGTACATGGCTGCCCCCAGTCGCACAGCATTAAAAACCGTGTCTGCATGCCACAGACTAGTCGCAGAATTACTGGAATGAACAAGAGGTGGAACAGTCTTCACATCTGCCAAAATGGCCTTAAACCGTGATAACTGTTGCTCAAAAAAGTCGGTATCTGCCTCATCTGCCGTTGCAAAGTGTGTAAATATCCCTGCGACGTCACATCCAAATGCTTCTAGGCGATCCATAGCACTATTGAGACTTTCAGCATCTCTAAAACCAATTCGCCCCATACCGGAGTCCACTTTCAGATGGACTTGAAGGCCACGCAAATCCTTGGCAAAAGCCTGAGCTTGATCCAACCATTCCAAACTGGCTACAGTTAAGGTGATACGATAGGCTCTGGCTAAGCGAAGATTATCAGGCATAACTACCCCTAAAATTAAAATATCTTGTGCTATGCCAGCCGTTCGTAATTCCAAAGCCTCGTCCAAATTAGAAACGCAAAAGGCATCTACTTGATCCTCCACTGCTTGTGCAACTTCCTGAGCACCGTGCCCATAGGCATTAGCCTTAACAACAGCAAAAGTTTGCGTTTCTTTGGGCAAATGTGCCTGGATGGTTGCAATGTTTTCTCGAATCTTATCTGTTTCTACCACTACTTGTGTGGGGCGATGTAAACTTGGAATCATAGGTCCTCCTCTAAGATAACACTGGCTTGCACAAAATCACCACTGTGACTAATGGATATAAACGCCTTTCCCTCGTAGGGTAATTGAGAGAAATAAGGGGCCCCTTTGTCATCAGACAAGATTTCAAGATCTTGAAATCCCACAGTTTTCCCAATGCCTGTCCCCAAAGCTTTCGAAAAGGCTTCTTTGGCCGCCCAACGACCAGCCAGATAAGCCATTTGAGCTTGTTTGGGTTTTTGTTCAAAAACAGCTAGCTCCCCTGGCGTCAACACCCTCTCGGCAAAACGAGGATGCTTGTCCTGCGCTTTTGCGATAGCTGATATCGCTTGTAAGTCAATGCCGTGTCCTCTAATCATACCTGATGAAAAGTGAGTGAACCTGACAGCTTACCTGACAAGTCCACTCACTCCTTTCTATAATTGTTGATAAACGTCTTCAATCATGGCCTTGGTCTTATCCCAACCAAGACAAGGATCCGTAATAGACTGACCATAGACCACCGGCTCGTTTTGGCGACCATCTTCGAGATAGGACTCAATCATAAAGCCACGTACAGCCGCTTTGATGTCTTCATTCCAGTCACGATTAAGCAAGGTCTGACGAACAATCCGTACCTGTTCCAGGTAATTTTTCCCGGAATTATCATGGTTGGTATCAATGACAATAAAGGGATTTTCCAAGCCCATCTTCTTATAGTGTGCAATGGCACGCAGTACTTTATCATAATAATAGTTCGGCTGATTAACCCCGTATTCATCCAGCGCTCCACGCAGAATCGCATGAGCTAGAGGGTTTCCATCTGTCTTCACTTCTGAATTATTGTAAATAAAGTGTTGTTTATTCTGAGCTGCATAAATGGCATTAAACATAATATTAAGGTTGCCCGAAGTTGGATTCTTCATCCCCGTTGGAGCATCCAAGCCAGAAGCGACAAAGCGGTGTTCTTGATCTTCAACAGAGCGTGCGCCTACTGCATGATAAGAAACCAAATCATCTACTAGGCGAAGGTTAGATGGGTACAACATCTCATCTGCAGTGGTTAAGCCTGTTTCAGTTATCACACGATAATGCAGGTGGCGAACCGCCTTAATCCCATTAATCAAATCTGGGTGTTTAGACGTATCCGGTTGGTGCACCAATCCTTTGTAACCGTCCCCATTTGTACGAGGTTTAGCGGTATAGACACGCATCACAATAAAAATTTTGTCTTTAACCGCTTCTTGCAATTTAGCCAAACGGTGGGCATACTCTAGAACCGCTTCTTCATTATCCGAAGAGCAAGGGCCAATCACCAAAAGTAAACGGTTATCTTCTCCCCGGATAATAGCGGCTAATTCTTTGTCTCGCTCTTCTTTTTGAGACAAAGCTTGACCAGATAATTTGGAATAAGCTTTCACCTCTTGGATGTCCAAGGGTTGTCCTTGTTCGTGAATAGTCATCTCATTATCCTAACGTTTCATAAATGTCTTCAATCAAAGTCTTGGTCTTGTCCCAACCCAAGCATGGATCGGTAATAGACTTACCATAAACAACCGGTTCATCTTGACGGCCATCTTCCAAGTAAGATTCAATCATGAAGCCACGCACTGTTTGTTTGATTTTGTCATTCCAATCACGGTTAATCAAGGTTTGACGAATAATACGGATTTGCTCCATATATTGTTTCCCAGAATTATCATGATTGGTATCAATGATAATGAACGGGTTTTTGAGGCCCATTTTTTCGTAATGCGCGATAGCTTCCAAGATATTTTCATAGTAGAAATTCGGAACGTTTTCGCCATGTTCATTAACAGCCCCACGCAAGATGGCATGGGCTAAAGGATTGCCTGAAGTTTCAACTTCTTCATTGTTGAACAGGAAGTTTTGCTCGTTTTGAGCAGCATAAATCCCGTTAAACATAACATTTAAATTACCAGATGTTGGGTTTTTCAAGCCTGTTGGCACATCGATACCTGAAGCAACAAAGCGGTGTTGTTGGTTTTCAACAGAACGCGCACCGACAGCGATGTAAGAAACCAAATCATCCACCAAATGCAGGTTTTCTGGATACAGCATTTCATCAGCCGTTGTCATCCCAGTCTCAGTGATGACGCGATAATGTAGGTTACGCACAGCTTTGATCCCATTAATCAAGCTAGGAGCTTGCTGGGTATCTGGTTGGTGCATAAGCCCCTTGTAGCCATCCCCATTTGTTCGTGGCTTAGCGGTGTAAACACGCATCACAATGAAGATCCGATCCTTAACAGCTTCTTGTAATTTAGCCAAACGGTGGGCATAATCCAAAACCGCTTCTTCGTTGTCAGACGAGCAAGGACCAATCACTAAGAGCAGACGATCGTCTTCTCCTTTGATGATAGCTTCCAGTTCCCGGTCACGTTCTTCTTTATTGGCCAAGGCTTCACCGGTTAATTGTGACTCTTTGCGAACGGCATCGATGTCGATTTTTTCACTTTTTGGTGTGAATGTCATGATTATCCTCTTTTTTCTATCCTAATACTGTTTTTTTCCATGGCAATTTTTGAATTTCTTGCCTGACCCACATGGGCAAGGGTCGTTTCGCTTGACCTGACTGTAGTCAATATCAGACTCTTCAATCTCTGCTAATGTTTTTCCAACATGAGCTGGTTTGATATTGCGCACAGCTGTCGTTGAGGCATGTTCTAGCTCACGTTCACGTTCTTGTTCGTGAATTTGTGCCTTCATCATGGTTCGTGTCACATCAAATTCGATGGAACCAATCATGTCCTGGAACATGCGGAAACCTTCGGCTTGGTATTCGACAACTGGGTTATTTTGCGCATATCCTCGTAGACCAACCGAATTACGCAGTTGATCCAAGGCGTCAATATGATCTGTCCATTTATTGTCAACAACCATCAAAATTAGAACCTTTTGAAATTCCTTGACGGCTTCCTCATCACGCAAACGAGCAATTTGTTTATCATAAACTTTTTCTGCTCGAGCGTACAAGTTTTCCTTGATTTCCTTATCCGACTGCCCCGTCAAATCGTCCATGCTAATGCTATCTTCTGGCAAAAGACTAGACTTGGCAAAGGTCAAAATCGCTTCTAGCGTTTCCTCACGGCTGCTACCTGAGTGACTATGCCCATCAACTGTTCGGTCAATCGTCCGTTTAATCATAGCCTTAATTTCAGGGCCTAAATCGCGATCCGCCGTAATGACATCATAACGTTCCGCATAGATAATTTCACGTTGCTCACGCATAATATCGTCGTACTGCAGGACTTGTTTACGGGTATCGTAGTTGTTCCCTTCAACACGCTTTTGAGCAGACTCAACCTGACGGGAAAACATCCGAGACTTAATGACTGTGTCATTTTCGTCCAGACGCATCCGTTCCAAAATGGCTTTAATCCGATCTGAACCAAAACGTCTCATCAAATCGTCTTCTAGAGACAGGTAGAATTGAGATTCGCCTGGGTCTCCTTGACGGCCGGCGCGTCCACGCAACTGGTTATCAATGCGTCGACTTTCATGTCGTTCTGTCCCAATGACGCAAAGGCCACCTAGGTCGCGCACCCCTTCACCCAGTTTAATGTCGGTCCCACGACCAGCCATATTGGTTGCAATCGTTACTGCACCACGTTGACCAGCATTCATGATGATTTGTGCTTCTTTGAAGTGATTTTTCGCATTGAGCACTTCATGAGGAATGCCTGCTTTTACCAACTCTTGTGATAGAAGGTCTGATGTTTCAACCGCTACAGTCCCCACCAACACAGGTTGTCCACGGTGGTGACGTTGTTTAACTTCATCAACCACTGCCCGGAATTTTGATTGCAAAGTCGGATAAAGAATATCGGCATGATCAATCCGAGCGATAGGTTTATTGGTTGGGATAGGGATGATCCGCATATTGTAGACTTCGCGGAACTCCTCTTCTTCTGTCTTGGCTGTCCCTGTCATCCCCGCAAGTTTTTTGTACATGCGGAACATATTTTGATAGGTGATAGAAGCAGACGTCTTGGTTTCATCCTGGATAGGTACGCCTTCTTTGGCTTCAATAGCTTGGTGCAAGCCATCAGAGAAACGACGCCCTTCCATAGTCCGCCCGGTGAATTGGTCAACGATCAGAATTTCCTTGTCTGGACTAACCACATAGTCAATATCTAAGAGCATGATATAGTTAGCTCGTAAAGCATTGTCAATGAAGTGCGTCAACGCCACATTTTCCAAATCGTAGAGGTTATCTAAGTTAAAGAAATCCTCTGCCTTATCTATCCCAGAGTCTGTCAGACCAATCGTTTTGGTCGGTGTATCAATCGCATAATCAGACCGTCTTAGAGTCTTGACGAAACTATCTGCACGGTAATACAACTGGTTAGTCTCAGAACTGACAGGTCCAGACACGATCAGTGGTGTCCGCGCTTCATCGATAAGGACAGAATCCACTTCATCAACCAAAGCAAAATTCAGTGGGCGTTGAACCATGTTTTCTTTACGAACCACCATGTTGTCACGCAAGTAGTCAAAACCGATTTCTGCGTTGGTAGAGTAGGTAATGTCACAAGCATAAGCTTCCCGTTTTTCCTGAGGGGATTTGGCCGCTAAATTGATTCCAACAGAAAGCCCCAACCAGCTATAGAGCTCACCCATCTCAGTCGCGTCACGAGTTGAGAGATATTCATTAACCGTGATAACGTGGACACCTTCGCCAGCTATGGCATTCAGATAAACAGGCATTGTCGCAGTCAAGGTCTTTCCTTCACCAGTCCGCATTTCAGGCACATCACCGTGATGTAGAACGATCCCCCCCATAATTTGAACATGGTAAGGGTAGAGTCCTAGAACACGACGGGCAGCTTCGCGCACAACCGCAAAGGCTTCTGGCAAGAGAGAATCTAGGCTTTCACCCTCTTGGTAGCGGTTTTTAAATTCTTCTGTTTTTGCCTGCAGTTGCTCATCTGACAGGCCTTCCATTTCATCGGCGTACGATTCGACTTTTTTGGCCGTACGACTCAGTTTTCTGAGTTCGCCACGATCATTTTCAATGACACTTTTTATTAGGTTGGCCATAATGTTTCCTTTCGCTAATCTATCGCTCCATTCTACCACAAAAAACAGCCCCTTTCAAGGTATGACCTAAGATTGCTTTCCTTTCTTTTGTCCCTATTTGCCAGACGATTTCCAGACCTATTTTGGCAGACAAACAGGGTAGTGCAGCAGTTTATCTAGGGTCACTTGAAAGACTGCCAACAAGACAATCGGCTCTTTATCAATCGTTGAATGCGCTATCTTTTAAAGTTGGCTTATGTTATAATACCCTTTGATACCCAACAGAAAGGAGGATTTATATGACACAAGTTCAAGCTGATGACATTCAAGTCAGTTATGGTTCCCAACCGATACTAGACCAATTGCATGTCTCCATTCCCCAAGGGCAAATTACGACCATCATTGGGGCCAATGGCTGTGGCAAATCAACACTGCTTAAAGCCCTCACGCGGCTTTTGCCTGTCAGCAAGGGGCAGGTCATCTTAGATGGCCAAGATATTGCGACACTCCCTAGCAAGACTGTCGCTAAAAAAATCGCCCTCTTGCCACAAGTTTTAGGCCAGGAAGAACACCTACGTGTTTACGATCTGGTCGCTTACGGACGTTACCCACACCAATCTTTTTTTGGCACATTGTCTGAGCAGGATATCGCTTGTATCGATTGGGCTCTAGATGTGACTGGTACTTCTGACCTAAAAGACCAGGCTGTCGACGCCATATCCGGCGGCCAACGCCAACGGGTCTGGATTGCCATGGCACTCGCACAAGACACGGATACCATTTTCCTGGATGAACCAACCACCTATCTAGATTTGAATCATCAGCTCGAGATCCTTGAGTTGCTTAAAGAACTCAACGAGACCACGCACAAGACCATCGTGATGGTCCTGCATGACCTCAACTTATCAGCTCGTTTTTCTGACCATCTCATCGCTATGAAAAACGGCCAAATTATCACACAAGGGTCCGTCTGGGATGTCATGACAACTGAACACCTGAAAAACATTTTTCAGATACAAGCTGACATCACCCAAGACCCCATCACTCATCGTCCTATCTTACTAACCTATCGGTTAGTATAGTCAATATAGATTATGGAGTTTTCTATGCACCGTAAAAAAATCTGGCTGGGATTAGCCAGTCTCATTGCCCTTTTGCTTTTCTTAGCTGGCTGTCAAGCCTCATCCTCTAAGGCGGCTAAAACCTCAAGTATGCCAAAAATTTCGGGCTTTACTTACACAGGTAAAATCCCTGAAAATCCGAAAAAAGTTGTGAATTTCGCCTACTCTTATACCGGCTACCTCCTCAAACTTGGCGTCAATGTGTCTAGCTATTCGTTAGATTACGAAAAAGACAGCCCTGCCTTTGGCAATCAATTAAAGCAAGCTAAAAAGCTACAATCTAGCGACACCGAAGCCATTGCCGCCCAAAAACCTGACTTAATCATCGCTTTTTCGACTGACCAAAACTTAGACAAACTTAAAAAGATCGCACCAGTTCTCGTGATTACTTATGGTAAACATGACTACTTAGACATGATGACACAATTAGGCAAGGTTTTCGGTAAGGAAAAAGAAGCACAAAACTGGCTCGACAGTTGGAAACAACAGGTCGCAACTGCCAAAAAGACCATAGATAAATCCATCGCTAGCGATGCCACCTTCACTGTAATGGACTTTTATGGTAAAGACATCTATCTCTATGGCAACAACTGGGGACGTGGAGGGGAACTCGTCTACGATTCTCTAGGTTACAAGGCTCCTCAGAAAGTTCAAGATGACGTCTTTAAGACTGGTTACTTCGGCGTATCGCAAGAAGCCATCGGAGAGTATATTGGCGACTATGTCATCTTAAATAGCACTAAAGCCAGTGCGGACTCTACTAACGCACTCACCGAAAGTGATGTGTGGAAAAACACAACAGCTTACAAAAATAAGCACGTCTTTAAAGTCGATGAGGCACTCTTTTACTTCTCTGACCCTCTGTCATTGGAAAGTCAATTGAAAACCTTTGTCAACTTGGCCAAAGACCAAGCCAAGTAATGTGAGAGTCTTTGTATGGCAACTATTTTTCCATCCAAAGGTATCAAAAAACAGCCGAAGCTCTTTTGGCTTGTTTTTTTCACCTTATTTTGTTTGTTACTACTAGGGGCTTATCTGGGATTACGGTTTGGAGCCATTGCTTATAGCAATCAAGACCTTTGGACGACACTCAGCCATCCTTTTCAACAAAATCCCCAGTCCGATGTCATCATTGACTTGCGTCTACCAAGGGTTATCGCAGCGGCTTTAGTTGGTGCCGCCATGGCTTGTTCAGGCGCTATGATGCAAGGCATCACGAAAAACCCTATCGCCGACCCCGGACTCCTTGGCATCAATGCAGGAGCTGGACTAGCTCTCATTTTATCTTATACGTTTTGGGGATCTATCCCCTATCTAGGGCTTATCCTCGTCTGTCTCTTGGGGTCTTGCTTTGCGACTGCCTGCATCTTTAGTTTAGCCTTTCAAAGGCAAAAAGGCTTTCCCCCACTCCGTCTCCTTTTAGCGGGTGTAATGATCACTAGTTTTTTCACAGCTCTTGGACAAGCCATCACTTTAGCTTTTAACTTATCCACGCGCGTGATCGGTTGGCAAGCTGGCGGGCTGGCCACCACCAACTGGTCCATGTTGGCTATTATTGCACCGATTATCCTGGTCGGTCTTGCTTTAGCGCAACTACAGGCTCACCAACTCAACATTCTTAGTCTGGACAGCCAACTGGCTCAGGCTTTAGGACAAAGCACTCAAAAAGCGCGCCTAAGAGCTTTGGCAACGGTTCTCTTACTCTCTGCAGGGGCCGTTTCCCTCGTTGGGGCCATCGCATTTGTGGGGCTGATTATCCCACACGCTGTCGCTTGGCTTATCAAAAAAGATTACCGTCAGTTACTCCCTTTAACGGCGCTAGCTGGGGCTGTCTTCTTGATTTGGGTTGATTTAGTCTGTCGCATCATACAGGCTCCCAAAGAAACACCGATTAGTGCTGTGATTAGCCTCATTGGCCTCCCTTGCTTCTTGTGGTTAGTTAGGAGGGAACGCCTATGACGTCTAAGGTTAAAAAAAACAGACTGGGACTTCTGATGGGACTTTGTTTGTTAACGGCTTATTTAGCTGTCGCTGTCGGCGATAGTAATCAAGACCTCACCTTACCGTTACGCGCACTCATAGGACAAGCAGATAGCGCTTCTCTATTTATCCTGACAGAAATCCGTCTCCCTCGCCTTTTAGTCACACTAGTTGTAGGAAGCGCTCTAGCAGTGGCCGGTAAGTTGTTGCAAACGCTCACTCGTAACCCTTTGGCCGATGCCGGTGTTTTAGGGGTCAACGCTGGGGCAGGACTTGCTATCACTTTAGTAGTCGCCTTTGCGGATAGCACACTTATCGCCACCCAAGCGCTTATGGCTTTAGCCGCCTTAATAGGGGGTCTGGCTGTTATTAGTTTGATTTTCTTTTTATCCAGAGAAAAAAATCGACCACTCAACCCAACACGTTTAATGATCACAGGCATTGGTTTAGCCACTCTTGTTTCAGGGGTAATGATTGCTTTGATGGCTGGTTTAAATGACAACCAGACCACACTAGTAACCAATTGGTTAAGTGGCCAAATAACAGGGGATAACTGGACCAGCCTAACTTTTTTTAGCCCCCTGATTATCCTTTTTCTTGGTTTGTCTTATGGTCGTTGCCACGCTCTCAATATTCTGGCGCTCCCTGAAGAAAATGCACAAGCTCTTGGCCTTGACCTTCATCAAGAACGCTTATGGGCCTTATCTCTAGCGGCTAGCCTCACAGCCATCAGTGTCGTTTTAGTTGGTAATGTCAGCTTTATCGGCCTTTTGGCGGGACACCTGAGCCAGCGCCTCTTTGGACAGGACCATCGTTGGAGCCTAGCTGCCAGCGCCTTAATCGGTAGCTTATTTTTTAGTCTAGCAGACAGCCTTGATCGGCTGTTCTTAGTCGGCACTAATATTCCAACCGGACTAGTCGTCGCCATCATCGGCGCCCCCTACTTTTTATGGCTCATGTCACAGGTTAAAAGCTATTGACTCATCTCTCATCAAAAAAAGTCATCCAGACTACTGCCCACCACTTGCGGTAGCTCTAGATGACTCTTTTTTAGTTTTGATTCGTGAAAACGAGCTGTGCCTTGTTATCAAATCCTTTCGCTAAAAGGGTGTAATAACCCTTAGCAGCCTGCGTGATTTGTTCCTTGTAGGCTTCCAAGTATTTGGTTTGTTCCTTGGCGGATAAAGCATCTGTCACAGCCTTACCGGTATCAATATTCTCTGTGGAATAGCTCAAAAACTCACCAGAAGTACTATAAAGTTCATAGGGACTCTTTTCATCTAGTTGAAAACCGATAACCTGGTATTTAGGGATGGTCACCTGATACTTATGTCGCCCAACTTGTTTGACAGAAACTTTTTCTTTGATGCCAAATTTAGCCGTGTAGTTCAAGATGATAATGGCTCTTTTAGAGGACATCGGTACGGTCACATTGGTTCCAGGAATTTTTGAATTTTTCTCAATTTTATCCACTCGCTGAATACCGACATTCAAAAAGACCACTTCACTGGCACTCTCTAGTTTTTTAGTGACCAGGGTACTCTGACGGTTGCTATTAGATGCCTGCTGACCAAATCGAAAGCCTTTGCTGTAGGCATAGAAATAACCGCCAACGAGCCCTAAAAGCACAAGAATTAAAACAAGAAGTGACACCTTGGTACTTTTTAACCAAGTAAAACTTTTCTTAACAGCAATCATTCGTTAATTTCCTTTCTGCTATAGCGACAAAAAAATGATCAAGGTAAAAAAGCAATCGCAGCAATACCTGCCACTGCAATAAGGAGAGCTAAAAATGGATTTAAGAATAAGAAAATTCCTGTTAGGACAAGAGCTACAACCCCAATGATAAGTTTATGCGGCATCACATTTACCTTTCTAAGCCATTATGTTTTTTTCAGTTTTCATTATATTAAATTTTCTGAAAAAAAAAAAAACGTCATAAATTGACTTCTTTACGACATTTTCTGCTTTTCACCCCTCGTATTGACCAATTTTACCAAAGAACCGAGATGATTTTCTCGACCCTTTTAAGCGATGGTTTCAAACACTGTTTTTAAAATGCCAACTCCTTGATCAATTTCTTGCTTTGTTAAAGTTAACGGCGGTAAGAGACGGATCACATCACTGCCTGCTGTCAGAACAACCAGGCCTTCTTCACGAGCTTGGCTAACTATCGCCTGCAAAGGAGCCGTCGTTTGAATCCCAACCATAGCACCAAGGCCACGTATCTCAACGACTGATGGTACATTTTCTAACGCAGCCTCTAGTTTTGCCATGAGATAAGTTGCCTTTTCTTGAACCTGCGTCAGAAAGCCTGGCGCTTGAAGTAGGCTTACAGTTGCTAAAGCCGCCTTCATGGCTAATTTATTGCCCCCAAAGGTTGAGCCATGACTGCCATAGTTTAAAGCCCAACCAAGTTCGCTTTTTCCTAACATCGCACCCACTGGCACACCATTCGCCAAACCTTTGGCCAGAGTAAAGATATCTGGGTTAATACCGTAATGTTCAAAGGCATAGAGATGTCCTGTTCTTCCCATCCCTGTCTGCACTTCGTCTACAATGAGTAAAATCCCAGCTTGTTGGCAAAAATCTGCCAAATCCTTGACAAAAACCGCATCAGCCGGAACCACACCTGATTCTCCCTGCACAAGCTCAAGCATCACCGCTGCTGTCTGGTCAGTTACTAAAGCTTTAACACTGTCTAGGTCATTATACATCGCATAATGAAAATGCGGTACCCCAGCACCAAAACCTTGTTTAATCTTGTCTTGACCAGTCGCCGACATAGCACCAAAAGTCCGGCCGTGAAAAGACTGCTTAAAGCTGATAATATCTTGTTTGCCAGTCGCCTTACGCGCTAATTTGATGGCTGCTTCATTGGCCTCAGCCCCACTATTGCAGAAAAAAGCGAGGTATTCGGGATGGTTTAGTGTCAACTGCTCAGCCACCTCTTCTTGTAGGCTATTGTGATAGAGATTAGGCGTATGCCAAATGGCTTTAACTTGCTCTTCTAGCGCTGCAACAACCTGCGGGTGAAAACCTAAACCAGTGACGCCAATGCCTGTGGAAAAGTCCAGGTAAACCTTCCCTTCGGTGTCAATGAGGGTGTTCCCTTCAGCTCTGACAAACTCAATCGCCGCCCGATTATAATTTTGAAATAAATGACTCATACACTATCCTTTCTGAATAACGGTGCCTCCCGTCAGCTGGTCACTAATGCGCACCTGACCCACACCTGCAGCCGCTGTTTGACAAGCACTCTCTAGTTTGGGAATCATTCCCCCTGTGATTTGACCGCTGGCTTTTAATTGTTCCAGGTCTTTAGAGGTCAGTTTTGACACGACTCGGCCGTCAATCAGCACACCCGGTACATCCGTCATGAGAATCAATTCTTCCGCCTGCAAGGCTACAGCAACCGCTGTTGCCAGGTAATCTGCATTGATATTAAGCAATTGACCGTGGGCACTGTATCCCAACGAGGCTAATAAAGGAATATTCCCCAAACCTAACAGATGGTCTAGCCATTCTCGTTCAATCTTATCGACTTTGCCCACATAACCGTAGCGGTCCTGGTCAAGAAAACTTGCTGCGACCACCTGCTCTAAATCACTGCCCAATTGGATGACTGGCAAGCCCACCTGACGTAAGTTATTTTTGATAGCGACGCCCACCTTGTCCAAGAGCGCTGACTCAATCAAGGGCAATTGGTCTTTTTCCGTGACACGTTGACCATCAACTTTTTGTGTTGCAATCCCCGCCTCTTCGAGTGCTTGCGTGATGGCAAAACCGCCACCATGGACCAAAACCAACTGCTTATGCGCCTGATGCCAAGCTAACAATTGTTCCATGAATGATTGACTCAGTTGTTGGCTAGCTCTCCCACCAATCTTTACAACGATGACTTCTGCCATTTTTATTTCCTTTCGTTTAAGTCCGATAGAGCGAATTAATTTTCACATAATCATAGGAGAGATCGCAACCCCAAGCCTTACCTGAAGCATTTCCCGCATGCAAGTCCACCGAAATGGTTAACTCTTCCTCTTGCAAAATATCGTGCATTTCTTCCTCGTCAAAACCAACGGGGCTAGAGGCTAACATCACCGGTAGCCCCCCTAGAGAGATGTCAATATTATCCACAGCTACAGCCACTCCGGCATAGCCCACTGCAGCCAAAATCCGTCCCCAGTTGGGGTCTTCACCAAAAGCAGCCGTTTTAACCAAACTTGACCCCACAACGCTCTTAGCCATCATCCGTGCGTCTAGGGCACTAGGTGCGCCAGTCACTTCCACTGCAATCAACTTGGTTGCCCCTTCACCATCTTGAGCAATCTTCTTGGCTAAATTTTCCATCACACAGCTCAACATCGTTTTAAACTTGTCATAGTCTGGTGTGCCTAATTCAATGGGCTGATTGAGAGTGCAACCATTGGATAAGACCAAAACCATATCGTTAGTTGAGGTATCCCCATCCACTGTGATTTGATTGAAGGTTGTTTCCACCAATTCAGACAAGGCTGTCTGGAGGACTTCACTACTGATTACGGCATCACAGGTGATAAAGGCTAACATGGTCGCCATATTGGGGTGAATCATCCCTGAGCCTTTAGCCACTCCTGACATGGTCACAGTGTCTTTGCCAAAACTTTCTTGGACAGTGATGGTTTTTGTCATTGTATCCGTCGTTAAGATAGCCTTAGCAAAATCTTCGCTGTTACCATTAACCACCAATTTTTCCAAACCAGACTTAAGCGTATCCATGGGCATCAGCTCACCAATGACACCTGTCGAAGCAACGCCGACTAATTCTGGGGCAATCTGGAGTTTTGCTGCTGTCCAAGTCTGCATGGTCTGGGCATCTTCCATGCCTTGGATACCTGTACAAGAATTAGCCACACCGGAATTAACGACAATAGCCTGCATTTGCCCAGTCTTTTGAACCGATTGACGGGTCAACACAAGTGGGGCTGCAATCACCTGATTGGTCGTATAAACCCCAGCCACGCTGGCTGGTTTTTCAGAGACAATCCACCCAAAATCTAATTTTTTCTTTTTAAAGCCCGCATGTAAACCATCTGCCGAAAAGCCAAGTGGGCTAGCAATTGTTCCATCGATAATTTTCATAATTTCTCTTTTCTTATTGTGTCACCTTATAAATAGGTTGGCGTCTTAGTAAAACCCAAATCCTCCGGCAAGCCAAACATGAGATTGAGGTTTTGCATGGCTTGACCGGCAGCGCCTTTAATCAAATTGTCAATAACGGCAATAACGGTCAGAATATTGGTAGCTGGGTTGTAAGCAAACCCGATATCGCAAAAGTTTGAGCCAATGACATTGTGTAATTCTGGTAAATCCGTCTGTATCCGCACAAAGGGCTTATCTTGATAGCAAGATTGATATAAGTCAAATAAGTCTGCATCGGATAACGGAGCCTTCAAAGGGACATAAACCGTCGCCATAATCCCCCGATTGATGGGGAGAAGTGACGTTGAAAACTGCAAACTGTCAATGGTCTCATCGTAGTTGGCTAACAACTGGACAATTTCTGGAATATGCTGGTGGTGATTTAGTTTATAAGTCACATAATTATCATGTACATTCACAAAATGACTCGTTTCTGTCAGCGCCTTACCAGCGCCCGTTAAACCACTCTTGGCATCAACAACCATGTGTTGGCTATCAATGACACCAGCTTTGACGAGTGGCAACAAAGCTAGTTCAGTTGCCGTAGCATAACAGCCGGGATTGGCAATAAAACGGCTCCCTTCTGGAATACCTGCTTCCGATAACCCGTAGACAAATTGGTCAATCACTTCTTGCTTAGCAGGGGTCTTATGATACCATTCGGCATAGGTATCAGCTGGTAGTCGGTGGTCACCTGAAAGGTCTATCACAGGAAAACCCGCGGCCACAAAAGGGGCACTCAGCTGATTAGCAACACCAGAAGGCGTGGCCAAAAAAACAAGATCTGCCTTAGCCATAATCACATCTGAGTCAACTGCGCTAATCGGCAAATCACAGACCCCCAAGAGGTAAGGATAAATACTTGATAACGTTTTTCCGACATCGCGCGTCGCATGAATGGAGACCAATTCTACTTGAGGATGTTGAGAGAGCAACTTGACCAATTCTAAACCACTGTAACCAGTGACGCCGACAATCGAAACTTTCATGTTTTATCTCCTTTTTGAATAATTATACGTATTATTATACTCTTTCTCTATTCGATGTCAAGAATTTTTTCAAAATAATTATAATCATTCGCCAACAAACGTTTGGGAGCTTGTCAGTAAACCAAGTAACCCAGAAACACATATGTATAAACAATCACATGAATTGTCAATCTAAAATTAAAAAAATCCAGAACTTTCGTTCTAGATTTTTTATTGAAAAAGCATCACACAGGCATTAACCCTAGTCTTCTTGTTTCTTTTTCCCTTGACTGGCACCTAGTAGCCCTAAGCCCATCAAGCCAAGTCCCAGCATGGCAGCACCCGTCGTTTGATTGTCACCCGTACGTGGCAAGACGACTGCTTTGGTCTGATAACTTGTTTGTTCTTGATTTCGACTTGTCCAATAGCGACTCCATTCGCCTCCTGTCACGCGCATGCGTCGTCCTTGACGACTCGCATAATATTCCGTCCACGAGATCGTAGAACCTTCTTGCCAATAAATGGTTCGAGAAGTTTCACGCGTATAAACAACCGGCGTATCCACTAGCGGATCGCCCGGAAGAAGACTAGCGACACTGGCTGTAAACCCTTCAACCTCAGGTGTTTTGGTCTCTAATACCTTAGTCGCATCATCCGGGTCATTGGTATAAAGTGGCTGTTGTGCCCCTGGAATGACCTCACCCCAGCGCCGTACAGGAATAATGCGTCCCAGCGCTTGGTAGCGAACAACATGCGTCTGGTCAGCTAAAGTCACCTCTGTTTCTGGAATAGTCGCTAGATCAGCTAGATAACCAACCACGACAGGTGTCTTCACTGCCTGGTAATGAGACTTATCGCTAATCCAAGTACCATAGGTCACTTGCCCTGTAACTTGGTCAGTGCGTGTTGGACGTGACCATGCAGCCCTTTCAACATGATCAGCTAACAAGGCCTGACCATTCGCATCTAAATAACGTACTTTAGCTGTGACTTCTCTGATTTCCTCACCGTCCACAAAAGTATGTGTCAAGATAACTTGATAGACCTGGTCCTGAGTATCATCATGATCAAACACAAGGCCATTTTTAGGGAAAGAACTGCTCAAAAGGCGATAGCCTTTCGCTTCAAAACCAGCAATTCTTTCAGCTGGATTGTAGTCAGAAACTTGATCAGAAAGACCTGTCAAATCAACACCATCCAATACCTGGTTGGTCGTAGCATCAATAAAATCAACTCTTACCAGCTGTTTATTCGGCGTATAGGCAATGTCTATAACCACATCCGTTTGATCAGCTGTCACAGTCTGAGCAGACACTTTCGCCAGACTAGGCGTGTAACCTGCTCGCTCTGGTGTCTGATAATCCGTCCAAACATCTGTCGACCAAGGACCATAGGTCACGGCATCGTTCACCTTATCCTTTTGCTGACGCCGGCTAATTTCAGCGATTTGACGCGTCGTAGAAACCTGACCATTCAAATCATGCAAACGAATCTCCCTCACGATTTGTCGCCGGTCTTGACTTGTCTCATAAGTATGCAGGAGATAGACAACAAAATCTTGTTGCTGCGTCGTATCTTGGTCATAGCTTGCCGGAATCATTTGACCATTTCGACTATCCCCTCTGGTTGAGTCAATCACATAGCCAGAAGTTACAGCAGATTTTAGGGCCTTATTGACATCGCTAAAGTCAATCGTTTCCCCGGTCTTGCCTTCCAGTAAGATAGTTGTCAGCATATGATTTTCGGTCGCATCATAGAGAGTTACCAAAGCTTGCTGAATATCTTTGACATAACGGTAGCTAACGGTCACATCATTGGTTTGCGTCGTACCTGTAGCATTATAAGGTGTACTTTCTAAATGGTAATTAGCAGGAATAGCTGATGTTGAAAGACCACTCGTACTGTATGGTTGGCCAGCTGCCAAAAGGATCGTATGGGCTGGTTGGAGAGCCGTGTAATGTCCTCCAGACTCTTCTTTTAGCCATTGCGTCGTCACACCGACATAACGTTGAACAGCGACTTTATTGATCTGACTCGCCTGATAGATTGTTCCACCATGGTCACCCGTAAAATGAGTCACCACGTCGATATCAACCTGTCTTTCACCATCTGCCATACTAGCCACGACATAAGGCAAGTAAGCAACCGCTGTCGTACCTGGTAGCATCCGGTTTGACTTGAGAAGCACAGACCGCACCTGACTCCAATCAGTCACTTGTTCTGCCAAGACATAAGCAGACAGATCCGTTTCTGTCAAAGCCTCATGGCTATCTTCCAATGGCGTCATGGCATAATAAAGAGTTCCGTTAGCCGATTCTCCAGAAACAACAACTTCTCCAGGACTTGTCAAACGCAGATCGGCCTTATCCCCAGCAGCCTGACTCGGAAGATTGATAACATTATAAGAATAGTTTGATGATGACTTATCTGTCAACAAAGTCACCAAGCGAATGGTTCCACTGGTGTCTGCGACCTCATGTCCCTGCGAATAGTTATTGGTGGCAACATTTTCAGTCGGTTTGTCACTAGACCAAGCACCACTATAGCGGTTTTCATCTGATGATTTGATTGCATTAAGTTGACCATAAGCTGATGGATACGTAAATTGATAATGTGCTTCTTGAAAATCAGGGTACCAGCCTGTGCTAGATAGGATGACGGGATAACGACTACCGTCTTTTAAGATCAGGGTTTCCTTGTCGTAGTAAGCGCTGTCTGCATAAAGACCTAACGAATCAATAGCCATAATAAGGGACTGCGCACTATTATCCTGATAATTACCATAACGATAAGTGTAGCTGGCTGGCAACTGATCTCGATCAGCCACCAATTGGACAGGCGTTTGATAAGAGCTCTTACTCTTAAGGTAGATAGGGTGTTGATAAGACGGTGTTTCCGCTAGGTCGATGCGGAGCATGCGCTCACCAGACAGACCAACACGGCCTAAGTCGGTTATTTTCCCCTGTGTATAGAGAACTTCATCCTTGTAAAGCGCCAAATCATCTAGGGAAACAAGGTCAAACCCACGTGGCACAGTAACCAAATAACTAGTGGCGGTCGTCGTCGCTCCAGAGACAGAATTACGGAAGTTATAGGTGATTTGCGCACGATTTCCACCCTCATCTGATGTCGGTTGGTAACTGGTATTTTTAAAATCTTCTACCACACCTGTAAATTGGATGCGCGTTTGAACAGGTTCTGCGATAGTCAACGTCAATAGATCAGATTGGCGAGCAGACTGGTCTGAGCTAAGACTATAACTATAGACCGCCTTATCGCCAGATGTTTTATTTGTAGCAGAGGCTAAAAGAGCATTTTTAGAGAAGGTCACTTGAACTTTAGAACCAGCTTGAATGACCCGATAACGGATGCTTAGACCTCCTATATTAGAGCCATCACGCGCTAGGCCTTGAGCGATCTGGTCATCTGTAATCGCCACAACAGTTGCATTTTGATTGCTTTGATGGCGCACGGCTGTCGCTAAAGTCACTTGGCGCCCATCGGTTAGAGTTGCTACAAGGTCACCCGGTTCATTTTCAGACGTGGTGACAATTCCTAAAGCAAAAGTACCTGACTGATCAACCAAAACGCTACCTGGTTCTAGCGTCAGCTCAAGAGCAACATTGGTTTGCGCCTGATTCCCCTCATTAAATATCATGACACCACGAGATTGCCCATAATCTAACGATTTATCATCAGATTGGTGAGGGCCGTCCGCCTTACCATGATCAAGGTAGACAACATCAGACACATTGGTGAAACCTGCTGTCAAAGATGCTTGGGCTTTTGGGCTGACAGGGATAGCAACCACCAAATCCGTTGCTGTCGTCAAATCTGCTTCCAGTGATCGTTCGCCCTGCTCATTCGTTGAATAATAGTTGATTTTAGCCGAGAAGCGATTGTCTTGAGCGGATAAATTTTCCTGATAAGTCCCCCAAAAAATCAAAGCGCCTTTATCAAGGTCTGCCTTAGCCGTCTGAAATGTCATGGTAATCGGTGCCCCTGCACCACCAAGCTGACTGACAGTGATGTTGGAACCATCCGCTAGCAGATGAAAGGCTTCAGCGCTATCCCCGATTGTCTGACTATCTTTAACCAATCCAAACCCAGCCTGTTGACTGCTATCCAAAACAAAGCCCTTAGGGACTGTTATCGTCGCTCGACCAGCAAATTGGTCGCCATCGCAACTACCATCGTTGGCTAGTTGGATACCAAAGGCATACTTTTGTCCAATCATCTGATTACCATTGGCGTATTGATTGGTATCATTTAAGAGACTAACTTGCCCCATGCTGGCAGCCTGGCCAATCGTATAAACGACTTGTCCAACAGACTTACCGTTTTGACTGACCGTTAACGCATAGGTGTCACCTGTTTTTAAGAATGACCAATCTGATACCGCAGGGGTCAGATTCAAGGTAAAGGACAGACTGGCTGTCGTATTCACCTGATAAGTGTAGGTCGTTAGGTAATGACCTTTACTGGTCACATAACCCGCTTTTGCCGCCTCTGTACTGGTATTTACTGAATAAAGCGTCCCCGTGGCATCCCGGTCCGTGGAGGCCGTAAAAATACTCGGCACACTGACAGTGATGGTATCTCCTAGTTGAGTCGGTAATGAAATGGAGATTTGTCGCTGTTGGTTATCGCCGTGATTTAACGTCACATGGTTGGAGTGATCAGCTTCGTCCCAAATAGCGACAGAACTTCCTGTTGTCACAACCGAACGCTTACTCCGATGCCTTTTTTGAGTAGCAGGTAAGTCTGCCACACTTTTTAACTGATTCGCTTTAGACGAATCCTGAGACCCTTCAGCTAAAGAAACAGCCGTCGCAGTTAGTTTCACTTCTGCTTGAATCTCGTTTGAAAGAACCGTCTGAACTTGACTATTAGAGGAAGCCGTTTGGCTACTAATCGTAACATTACTGGTCTTTTCTGAACTCTCTGTCGCACTAATGCTACTATTTGTCGTCTGGTCACTCGTTTGTGCTGAGGTTGAGGTTTCAGCAGAAGCTAAACTAACTGTTTGGGTGGTTGCTTCTTGAGCAGACGGGGCAGCCATTTCTGTCTTCGTTGCCGACTGGCTAACAGCACTATCAGGAGTCGCCGTGACCGCCGAGGTTTCCTCTGTTGTGATATCCGTTTCTTGTGACGTCTCTATAGATGTTGCGCTGGCACTCGCATCCCCTTCTGGCAGACTAGTTGTGACGCTATCCGCAGCAACTTGGCCTCCCATGAAGCTTAAACCTACCAAAACCGAGGCTACTCCAACAGCTGTTTTCGCCTTTCTCAGGGAAAAACGCTGTTTACTCTCATGCTTTAAGATCTTATCTGTCATTCCTATCTCACTCCACTGTGATTTTTAAGAATATATTATTCCAATTGTCATTCTACCTAACCGTTTTTAAGTTTTCAATAAGTGTCACCATCTTATCATTAAGTGTTAGAAATCTGTAAAATTGCTGACTCAGACCTTGCAATGCCATGACAAATATATGACACTTCACACATGCTGATACTTCCTTTTATAAACAGCCGCTCGTCTCTGATTGTTATCGTCCACTGCTGATGCCTTGAGTTTCGGTCTGTTTTCTTGAAACCCCTTTTTGCTTTTTCATCATGGAAGGAAAGTCCGGAAAAACCGAACAATTCTTTTGAAAAATATCACAACTTTAATCAGACAGCGCTTTCAATATGAACGTTTTTGTGCTATACTAAAAGTGATAAAAACATTCATAAAAGGAGGACAATCATTTGGCACGTAATAAAATGGTAGCAATGATTCTAGCTGGAGGGCGTGGAACACGATTAAAAAGTCTTACCAAAAAAATCGCCAAGCCTGCAGTTGCCTACGGAGGCAAATATCGCATTATCGACTTCCCCCTCAGTAACTGTGCCAACTCAGGCATCGACACTGTCGGTGTTCTGACCCAGTACGAGTCCGTTTTGCTCAACTCATACGTTTCACAATCCCAACGTTGGGGACTTGATGTGCAGGGTTCTGGTATCTTTGTACTACCTCCTCGTGAGAAAATCGAAGGTTTCGGTCTCTATAAGGGAACAGCTGACGCTATTACCCAAAATATTGACTTTTTAGATCTCAATGAACCCGAATACGTCCTCATCCTCTCAGGCGACCACATTTACAAGATGAATTACGACCGCCTATTAGAGACACACGAAAAAAACAAAGCCGATGCCACCATCGCTGTTATTGAAGTACCCATGAAGGAAGCTTCACGTTTTGGTATTATGAACACGGATGAAAAGTTGCGCATCGAGGAATTCGAGGAAAAACCTGAAAACCCGAAAAGCAATCTGGCATCCATGGGGATTTATATTTTCACGTGGAAAACCCTCAAGAAATACCTTATCGAAGACGAAAAAAACGAAGAATCCTCACATGACTTCGGCCATGATATCATTCCAAAATACTTAGAAGATGGACTTCGTTTGCAGGCACATCCTTTCAAGGGCTATTGGAAAGACGTGGGAACAGTCAACAGTCTTTGGGAAGCTAATATGGATCTAGTAGACCCTACAAATGAACTCAATCTGTTTGATCCTAGATGGCGTGTTTACTCAGACGACTCTGGTGCTCCAGCCCAAGTAATTGGCGAAAAGGCTGTTGTTCGTAGCGTCTACGTCGACAAGGGAGCTGTCATTGAAGGCCATGCTGAACATACCGTCGTTTCGACTAATGCCAAAATCGCAGAAGGCGCTAAGGTAACCAATACGGTCTTGCTTCCAGGAGCCAGTATTGCAGCAGGTGCTAAGATAGACTATGCTATCGTCGCCGAAGATGTCCACATTGGCGAAGACGTTGTTCTTGCTGGTAGCGAAGACGACATCTTGCTCATTGATAAAAACACAACACTATAGGAGGTTTTCATGCTAAGAAATACACTAGGGATCGTCAATATCGAAGGCACAAATGTTGATTTTGATAGCGTTATGGCCCACCGTGGCATCCAAGCCTTCTCTTTTTTGGGACGTTACCGTTTGATTGACTTTGTCCTATCCAATATGTCCAACTCTGGTATCACGGAATTCCAAGTCTACATGCCAGAAAAGAGCCGTTCCACCATCCAACACGTTGGTACAGGAAAGAGCTACAATATCAACAGCAAGAGAGGAAGTTTTCGCCTGCTCAATCGTGAAAGCGATGTGTCACCTATTTACAATCATGATGTCGGTGCTTTCACTGATAACCTTCGTTACATCGAGTCATCCACAAAAGACTATGTCTTAATTGCACCAAGTTACTTCATCTATAGCCAAGATTTCACCGAACTGGCTGAAGCTCATGAAGAAACTGGGGCTGACATCACTGTTCTCTACAAAAATATTACCAATGCTAAGGAAAGCTACATTGGTTGTAGCACTATTAAGCTTGATGATAACCGTCGCATTACAGCCTTTGAAGAAAACCACGGGAAATATAAAAACCGTCCTATCTCATTAGAAGCTTATTTTATGAAGCGTGAACTCTTTGTTCAATTAATCAAACGAGCCAACCAAGTTTCTTCTCTCTACTGGTTCAAAGATATCCTGCGTGACGTCGTTGATGAATACAAGATTTACGGATACGTCCATCGAGATTATGTCGCTTGCATCAACAATGTCAAGGCCTTCTTTGAGACACAGTTAGAGCTCATCGATGCTAGCAAACGTCGCCTGCTTTTTAAAAACAATTGGCCAATTTATACTCGTAGCAATGATTCCTCACCAACCCTATACGGTGCCTCTGCAGAAGTCACTCGCAGTTTGATTTCCAATGGTAGTAATATCGATGGTCAAGTCGAAAATTGTGTCATTGACCGTGATGTCACGATCGAAGAAGGGGTTGTTGTTAACAACTGTATTATTCTTGGTGGTGTGACTATCAAACGAGGAGCCAATATTGAAAATACCATTATTGACAAGCACGCCTTCATCAAACATCCTATCGATATCCAGGGGCAACCAGACAAACCTGAATACATCAAGGCTAGCGACATTATCTAGGAGGAGCCATGTCTAACAAAAACACAGCCAAGAAACAACCTGCTATCCTTTTTGTGGCTTCTGAGGGTCTGCCTTACATCAAGAGTGGTGGTTTAGCCGACGTTATCGGTTCCTTGCCCAAAGAACTGGTCAAACAAGGGGCTGAGGTCCGCGTAGTTCTGCCTCTCTACAAAAAAATGGCAGAAAACGACCACGACCGCTTTGACTATGTGACCACTTACGATGTCAATGCTGGAAATATCCACACACTGGCTAACGTCTATACGGAAGAAAGTCACGGTGTTCGTTTTTACTTCATTGAACACCGTGACTTGTTTGAGCGTGATGGTCTCTATGGCTACGATGATGATGCCTATCGTTTTGGCTTCTTCCAACATGCAACCTGCCGTCTTTTAGAAGCTCTGGACTATTTCCCAGATGTCATTCACACCCATGACTGGCATACCGCTGCCATTCCTTTCTTATGTCGCACCTTCTATAGCTACCGTGAAGAATTCCGTCGGATGCGTCAGGTTTTCACGATACATAACCTCGCCTTTCAAGGTATTTTTAACAAAGAAGAACTCTGGGCTTCCTTGGGCATGAACTACAACTACTATCTGGATGGCACCGCTCGTTTTCATGATAATAGCATCAGCTATATGAAACTAGGTATCCAATACGCTGATAAGGTAACCACCGTCTCAGAAACCTATGCTCAAGAGATTTTGACCGATGAATTCGGCGAAAACATGCAGTATGTCCTGAGCAGTCGCTACTTTGATTTACTGGGCATCGTTAACGGTATCGACACCGACATTTGGAATCCTGAAACGGATAAAGAGATTGTCGCTCATTATAGTCGTAAGGATCTCGCAAACAAGGCTAAAAACAAGGCCGCCTTGCAAAAAGAATTTGCTCTTCCTCAAGATCCAGACTCCCTCTTAATCGGTGTGGTCTCTCGTTTGACCCGCCAAAAAGGCTTCTATCTCATGGTTGAAAAACTAAATGATATGCTACAGAGATCTGTTCAGTTCGTTGTTTTAGGCAGTGGTGAGTCCGCTATCGAAGACAGCTTTGACTACTTTAAGGGAGCCTATCCACAACAATTTGCATTTTACAGAGGCTATAACGAGGCCCTAGCTCACCGCATTTATGCTGCCAGCGACCTCTTCTTTATGCCATCTCTCTTTGAACCTTGTGGGATCAGCCAACTCATTTCTATGCATTACGGCACCCTTCCTCTGGTTCGTGAAACGGGGGGACTTGTTGATACCGTAGAGGCTTACAATATCGAAACTGGCCAAGGGACCGGCTTTAGCTTTGGTGGAAAAGACGCTAACAGCATGATGTTTGTCTTCAACTGGGCCTTAGAAACCTATCAAGAACGCCCCGAAGATTGGCAAGGTTTGATTGACCAAGCTATGGCAAAAGACGTCAGCTGGACTGCCTCAGCTGCCAAATACCTTGAACTATACCGTGCCCTCATAGACTAAAGAAAAAGAGTGTGACCCTGCCCTGTTTTCACAATGCATTGTCCACTCTTTTTTCACCAGTCACCGTTAGCACTGATTTTAGAAAGGAGGTCTTATGACCACTCATTTTAGTGATTTGGATTTATACTATATGAATGCCGGTGAACACACCAGCCTCTATGAAAAGCTAGGGGCGCATGTCGTCAAAAAGGGCAATAAAATTCTGGGCTATAATTTTTGCGTTTATGCACCCAATGCACAAAGCGTTTATTTGGTAGGGGACTTCAATGATTGGCAGGAAAATACACCTCTCACACACCAAGGAGATGGTATCTACTTTCTCTACCTCGAAGGCCTCCCGTCCCAATCTTCTTATAAGTACGTCATTGTAACTGCAGACGGACGCAAACTGTACAAAGCTGACCCTTATGGCCAATTCAGTGAAACGCGTCCTGCAACAGCTTCCAAAACCTATAACTCCCGGTACGCTTTCAAAGATGGCATTTGGATGTATGATCGCGTGTCCTATGACTATCAGCAAAAGCCCCTTTCCATCTACGAAGTCCATCTCGGTTCTTGGAAACAAAAGGTTGTCAATAAGGACGAGGCCGGCGCACAAGTCAGCAATTTTTACAGCTATCGTGAAATTGCTCCACTTCTGATTGAACATGTCCTAGAAAATAAATACACCCATATCGAGATCATGCCACTCATGGAGCACCCTTTGGATGCTTCTTGGGGCTACCAGATTACGGGCTACTATAGCCCTACCAGTCGTTACGGCAAACCTGATGACCTCAAATACCTGATTGACCAGTGTCATCAGGCAGGTATCGGGGTTATCTTGGACTGGGTGCCCATACATTTTTGCCGAGACGCTCAAGGGCTTATGCAATTTGACGGCACCACCCTCTACGAATACCCCAATGAAAGAGATTGGAATAACAGCCAATGGGGCACCGTAAACTTTGACCTCGGCAAAGGACTGACACGGTCTTTCCTGCTATCAAACATTCGTTATTGGCTCAAAGAATTTCACTTTGACGGTATCCGTGTTGATGCCCTCTCCTACCTCCTCTACTGGCGAGGCGAGACCGAAGACAGCAAGATTAACCAGGGTGCTGTTGACTTCATCAAGCGCGTCAATGCACTCGTGCATACCGAGTTTAAGGGCGTTCTGATGATTGCCGAAGACTCTTCCAGTTACCCTGGTGTCACCCATTCTCTGGATGAAGGCGGTCTCGGCTTTGACCTCAAGTGGGATTTGGGTTGGATGAATGACACCAATAAATATTTCAGCCGCCCCTCCATTTATCGACGATTTCACAGCAAGGAAATCACCTTTGGCATGTTCTACAATCAAAACGAACATTATGTCCTCCCCCTATCCCATGACGAAGTCGTCCATGGCAAACTTTCCATCGTTGAAAAGATGAATGGCGACTACGAAGATCAGTTCCACCAAGCGCGGGCCTATTACAGTTTCTTTTTTGCTCACCCAGGTAAAAAACTCCTCTTTATGGGAAATGAGTGGGGACATATCCGAGAATGGCATGAATACACCGAGATGGACTGGGTGCTCAAGCTCTACCCCATTCATGATGCCTTTTATCAAATGATGCGGACACTGAGTCGCTTCTATCACGACAATAGCGCCCTTTGGCAGTATGACTTCCAAGCCTATGATAAGGGCTTTGAATGGACGAAAATTAATGAAGAAGCCAACTTTTTTGCCTTTAGACGTTTTTCTGATAAGCAGGAACTCTTGATCATCAACAACTTCAACGACCAGGAACTCTACGATGTCGTCTTAGACTTGCCTGAAAACAATCGCTACAAGCTTGTCTTCTCGTCCAACAGCCTCCCGACTGAAGACTTTGAACTGGCCGTCTCAGACGGCCAAGCCAAAGTGACTATCCCGCGTTATACAACCTTCTATTTGGAAAAAGTACAAGAAAAGAAAATACAAATTATAGAGTTTAAGAAAAATAGATAAACTATTTCGAGCACTCAAAAGCCCACCTGTCAATAAGAACATGTGGGCTTTTATAGTGACTGCACAACATTTATCTCTCGTAAATAACTAAATTAATTCTAGGTATGATAGTACTTACGATAAGAATAACAAGTATAGCAACTATTGGAAGAGAACTTATTACAAAAAAATTAGACAGCCCTAAACTAGCATCTCTAATAATTGTTATTTGATAAGTCAAAGGATTGAGATAACCAAATAACTGAACAAATTTTGGTGCTTCTGATAAGACATAAAAGGTCGGAGCTGTAAATCCTAAAGGGGTCAGTAAAAACCTAATGACGAGATCTCGTGTCTCATAATTATTGATAAATACAGTGATAATAATACCTATAGCATCCCAAAATAGTAAAGAAATAACTGACAGCGCTAAAATAATCAGACTCTGAACAAATGTAAAATTTATGCCAAAGAGAACAGAAAGTGTAAATAAGACAATTTCTTGAACGATTAAACCCAATACGGGGTAAACATTCATACCCAAAATATAGTATATCGGTTTAATCCCGCTGGAAAGTTTAAGGGCAAGTAGCCCATAGCGTTTATCAATAGTCACCCGGTAAATTACCTGAGACATTTGTCCTATGATGAGTATAGAGCTAATTCCTACCGTAGCATATTGGGCATAACTCATCGTTATACCTTGATAATGAACAGTTCTCAATGATTGACTTAAGCCAACAATAATGAAAATCACATATAAAATTGGTTGGATAAGTTGAGATAAAATGAGCCCTTTATTTCTAAAAAAAGCAACCATTTCTGTCTTTGCTACGATAAAAAGGCCGCGAATGCCTAGATTAGACGACGAACGTAAATCTTGTGCTCTCATTTTATCAACTCTTCTTTCGTAGGATTATTTATTTTTAGATATTGCTCTCTTAGCTGAGACTGCTTTTGGGAAATATCTGACAATTCAATTACTTGACTAACATATTTAAAAAAAACAGGCATACTAACAGTCTTAGGAGTTGTAACCTGACAAGAATTATCGGAAATAAGTTGATAACTGTAGGGCATCTGTTCTAAAAAAGAGAGCTGCTCTTTGGAAAATTTATTTTTAGATGTAATATGAAAAACATGTTTATCCTCTTGTAGAAGCTGTTCCCTTGTTCCGAAATAGAGAACTCGCCCTTCTTTCAATAACAGAATTTTATTGCAAAATCGTTCAATTGAAGATATATCATGCGAAGATACAATAACCGCCTTATCCGTTTTCGAAACCTCCTTTTTTAAAAAATCTAAGAAATGTTCAGAAGATTCAATATCAAGACTTGAGGTAGGTTCGTCTAGGATATAAAGGTGAGGCTGGTGAACTATCGCCCTAGCAATCTGAACACGCTGCAACTGACCGCCCGACAAACTATCTACTGACTTATCTTTGATACTTTCCAAATCTAAGAGGTTAAATACTTCATCCAAATAAGCATCATAATTCGCTTTATTGACGAATGATAAATCTAGTCCTAATTTTATGTTATCCCACACAGTCGTGTAAAAATCCATAATTGTTTGTTGAGGTGAAAAACCAATCATAGAGAAAGGTGTTTTCTCAATGGCAAGAAAGGAATCACTATAGGTGATAGCCCCTTTATTCAAAGTTTGAAGACCAACTAGTGCATTCAAAAGAGTCGATTTACCTGCACCATTAGCACCGATAAGGCCAATAAAATCACCGCTAGCAATAGAAAAAGAAACCTGATCTAAGGCAAGTTTCTCATCAAATTGAACGGTAGCTGAAGTAATCTCTACAATATTTTCCATACATATATACTCTTTTTTGTTAATAATAATATTGTATCATGATACATTATTATTATCAACAAAAAAGGAGAAAAAACATGAGCGAACAAATGAAAAAATTAATAAGAGATTTACAAGGAAATCTAGAAGTTGTTGGAGATTTTTTTGATAATCCACAAAAAGTTATCGAGAGATACCGTCTCAGTGGCCACGAAAAAAATTTAGTGTTATCACGCAGTATGGATGCGCTCGAAACAATTTCACTGAATGCAGATTTCAGCCCTAGTACACCATCAGGAGCTCACAGTAGACAATGTGGAGCTCTCTTAAATCAGCAATAAAAATTGAGAGTACCGTGTTATTATGCAGGGTACTTTTAATATGAGAAATGAAAATATATGACTGCAAATCAAAGTGATTTACGCAATGTATCTCGTGACTTAGAGTTGATGCTACACACTTTTTTAAACGAATATCAACAAAGTGGTTTATCAGATGTAAATACAAAACTTTATTATGAATTTATCTTAGAATCATATAAAAAATCACGACAACATAGATATAGCATTTCGATGATAGCCAAAGAAATTATGAGATATGGTCTAGAAACAAAATTACTCATTAATATATACTATCATTCGTTAAATTGCTTAGCGCTAAGCGATGGACTGGATATTTACGGAGATGGCTTTTTAGTATGAATTATGAAAAATATTTTAAGAATAAAGATACGATGAGTTCTCAATATATCGACTTACTAAAATCAAGTGGATTGTTCTATGAAAAATCAGATGATGTTTGGCTACACTCAATAAAAGATATACTCCCCCTATCCAAAGGATTCAAAATACATATTAGTGCTCTGATAACAAATGCTACCAAAATTCTTGAAATGTTTTTATATTTCATAGAAAAACATGATATCTTATTAAACTTTAAAGTTGTTAAAAGCTTGAATGAATTAGAAAACCAAAATTCTGGAGGAAATGGTTTTTCTCAAATCGGAAAATTTATAACTATTTATCCATCTAATGATAAACAGTTTGTCTGGTTGCTGAAGTCATTGTATTGTTTTTTAAAACTGAAGCAGGTATTGAGATACCATCAGATTTTAGATATAAATGTAGCAATTCAATTTTTTATAGATATGGAGAATTTTTTAAAGATGATAACTTTAATGACAAAAGAAACAAAACAATCCCTAAAGGTGTAACTGTACCCGTTGATGATTTTTATATCGCGAGATACAATGAAATTCCCAAAGAATATGTTATTTTAGGCATTCTTAAAAAAACTGGGAGTGGAGGTATCTATAAGGCCCTAAATCTTAAATCTAAGAACATTGTTATTCTTAAAGAAGCGCAATTTCTTGGGGATATTGATTTAAATAAAGAAGATTCTTTAGACAGAGCTTTTCGTGAAAAACAAATTCTTACGCTTATAGAGCGTGAGAAATTTGCACCCAAGCTATTTTCCTGTTTTTATTTAAAAAATCATTTCTTTCTTGAAATAGAGTATTTTACCGGCACTTCTCTTTATCAGTATCTAAAAGAAGAAAAGACAGATAAATGGATACTTCAATTAGTTTCCATAATAAGATGTCTTAATGAAGAATATGGCATTGAATATCGTGATTTATCTTTCGATAATATCATCGTAGATGCAAAAGGGACGCTTAAACTCATAGATTACGGACACAGCCTGATAATAGATCAAGTAAGAGATAATCCTTCACTGTTTGGAACCCCTGGTTTTTACGAAACAAATCTCGAGTTACATTCCAACCAACCAGATGATATATATGGAATAGCTTCGATGATTTACTGGATGGAAAATCTAGAACAGTATTCTAGTGCAGTCAAGCTAAATGATAAGGAATCTATAAAGAACTTTGAAGGTGTTTTCCACAAACAATGGCCATCAAACCAGGATTCTAAATATAACAATATACTCACAAAAGCTTTTACTCATGAATTTCATGATTTCTCCGAATTTGAAGAAATGCTTGTAGCTATAATATGAACCTATATATTTATATCGATAATTGATTGTTAAATAATACCTCTAAAATCGACAAGTTTTTTAATTATCAAATTTCTCTCTTCGCTCATTATTTTTGGATTGTTTCTCTAGCTTTTATCTTAAAATAACGCCTAAACTAAACAAAAAAATCACCTGCAATAGCAGGTGATTTTCTTTGCTTTATTTCTCCAAATGCCAGATGTCTTCGTTATACTGTTCAATGGTACGGTCAGATGAGAAGAATCCTGCTTTGGCGATGTTGACGATGACCTTGTCCAGCCATTTGTCGCGGTCTTCGTAGTCTTTGAGCATGGTCTCCTTAGTCTGGATATAGTCTTCAAGATCAAGCAAGGTCATAAAGTGGTCTTCATGTTGGAGACGTCTTTGCAAACGCCAGAGACGTTCATCGATACCACCAGCATTGCGCACCACATCACTAGTGATAAAGTCCACCAAAGGTTTGATTGTCTCGCGTTCATAGTAGTCATAACTATGATATGTGCCATTGGCATAATGGTCAATAACAGTTTGACTATCCTCACCAAAGATGTAGATGTTATCGTCTCCGACCAGTTCATGAATTTCAACATTAGCCCCATCGTCGGTTCCCAAGGTCAGGGCACCATTGAGCATAAATTTCATGTTACTCGTTCCTGAAGCTTCCTTAGACGCCAGGGAAATTTGTTCGGAAATATCTGTCGCTGGAATCAAGAAGCTAGCTTCGGTGACATTGTAGTTTTCAATCATGACCAGCTGCAGATATGGGCTCACGTCTGGGTCGTTTTGAATCACTTGAGACAAGACCAAGATCAAGTGGATGATATCCTGAGCAATCGTGTAGGCAGGAGCCGCCTTACCTCCAAAGAAGATGGTCAATGGCCGTGCAGGAATATTGCCTGCCTTGATGTCCAGGTATTTGTAAATGACATAAAGGACATTCATTTGTTGGCGCTTATATTCATGGAGACGTTTGACCTGCACATCAAAGATGGATTCAGGATTGACCACAACACCTTGCGTTTTCTCGATGTGGCGTTGGAGTTTGCGCTTATTATGCGCCTTAATGTCTTCTAGGTGAGATTTCAGGTCTTTCGTATCTGCAATTTTGAGGATATTTTCCAACTGACTAGCATCATGATGATAGCCATGGCCTAAGATTTCATCTAGATAGCCGGCCAACTGCGGATTAGCATGCATGAGCCAGCGACGGAAAGTAATCCCGTTAGTCTTGTTATTGAATTTTTCTGGATAGAGCTCATAGAAGGCCTTGAGTTCTGAGTTCTTGAGAATTTCTGTGTGGAGAGCCGCCACACCATTGATAGAATAGCCATAATGGATATCCATGTGGGCCATATGAACGCGCCCTTCGTTGTCGATGATGTTGACAGCTGGGTCATCCTTGATAGCTTTGGCACGGCGGTCCAATTCCTCAATAAAAGGCACCAAATGTGGAACAACTTGACGCAAGAAGTCCAGCGGCCATTTTTCCAAGGCTTCAGACAAAATGGTGTGGTTGGTGTAGGCGGTCATGGACTTAACAATGTCGACTGCCTCATCAAAGCTAATTCCCTTGATTTCCAAAAGACGAATCAGTTCAGGAATTACCAGAGATGGATGAGTATCGTTAATTTGTACCACCGCATAGTCAGCCAGGTCATGCAGATTGGATCCTTTGGCAATCGCTTCATCAATCAAGAGTTGCGCAGCATTAGACACCATGAAATATTGCTGGAAGATACGCAGGATCTTTCCTTGATCAGTCGAGTCATCTGGGTACAAGAACAAAGTCAGATTACGATAGATATCTTCCTTATCAAACTCAATACCATCATAAATGATGTTGTTGTCCACAGAGCCTAAATCAAAGAGGCGCAAGCGATTTTTACGTTCCGTCTTGTAGCCTGGCACATCGATGTCATAGAGCTTGGACGTCAGCGTAAAGTTGGCAAACGGTACCTGGTAGGAGATAGAAGACTCGGTCAACCATGATTGAGGTGTAATCCAATTATTGGGTTGAGTGGACTGTTGGTGGTACTCAAAGAGCTGACGAAAAAGACCAAAGTGGTAATTCAGTCCAACCCCGTCACCATTAAGCCCCAAGCTAGCAATAGAGTCTAAGAAGCAGGCAGCCAAACGACCCAAGCCTCCATTGCCCAGAGAGGGTTCCAACTCTACATCCTCGATAGCAATCAGGTCTTTACCTGCAGCAGCTAGCTGATCCTTAACCTCATCATAAAGTCCCAAGTTGATGAGGTTGTTCGATAGGAGCTTACCAATCAAAAACTCAGCAGAAATATAATACAGTTTCTTTTTCTGGTCATTGGTGCACTTGGAGGCGCTCCGTTGTTTTGTAAAGGCCAAAAGTGCATAGTAGAGTTCCTTATCCGAACAATCTTCGATACGTTTGGCATACTGGGCTTGAACGAAATTTTGCAAATTAATCATGAACAATCTCCTCTTGAAGAATCATTTCCCGAACGGTTACGGGACACCTTAGTGTTATTGTACGCTATTTAGCCCACAATTACCACGCTTTTCTCAAAAAATAATATTTTCGTGAATTATCTGAACATTTTCCAACTGATTTTTCTTTCATTTGATAATATTGTTGAAAACGCTTACTACTACATTTTACACTACGGCGACGTAAATTTCAATACTTGTTCTTATCTTTTTTTAGCGTATAATGGTCAGTGAAAGCAGTTACATTTTAATTTAGAAAAGAGATTTGCTATGACACTCAGACACTTCAAGGCTTATCTAGATGATGTCCAATCCCTAACCATTCGTCTTCCCAAACGGTTTCCTCATCAACAGATGACTTTTGTTCTAGAGGAAAAGACGAAACCAGATCAGATTATCCATACCTGGATCGAAGAAGAATATGCAGATGAAAACTACAAATACTACCGTCTATCACTTCAACATCCGGTTGATCTAGAAAGGCGCTACACTGTCTATGACTCTGACCGTAACGCCCAACCCCTGACCTATCGTCAGATTGTCCGTAGACCAATTTTTGACCAAACCTTCGATGCTAGAAATTTCCGCTTAGGGGCCAGTTACCAACAAACAGCGACAATTTTTCGCCTATGGGCCCCAATTTCTGACGAAGTTTGGTTGCAAATTGAAAAAGACGGTCACAAAGAAAGTTTAGCTCTCAATTACCGTGAAAAAGGCGTATGGGAACTACGACTAACCGGCGACTGGGAGGGAGCCCGTTACCACTATTTACACCTGGTCAATGGGCAATGGTTTGAGGTACATGATCCCTATGCGATTTCTTCGAGTAGCAATTCTGGAGCCTCTTACGTGGTTAATCCTTCCCTCTTTCATCCAGTCAGCCCTCTTAAGAAAAAGACACCCAAGGCACATGCCGTTATTTATGAAATGAGCGTGCGTGATTTTTCAGCCCAAGATAGTGCAGGATTTACCCATCAAAGGCAATTCAAGGGATTGACCGAATCGCCTAAAACTGGCCCAAATAGCCAAGGTTTTGACTACATCAAAGAACTAGGAGTTAGTCACATACAACTTATGCCCGTCTATGATTTTGGTAGTGTCGATGAACACCTCCCACGACTCCACTACAACTGGGGCTACGATCCTGTCCAATACAATGTTCCTGATGGGTCATTTGTCAGCAACCCTGATCATCCTTATGCACGCATTACAGACCTCCAAGATGCCATCTCTGCTTACCACCAAGCCGGTATTGGCGTCATTATGGATGTCGTTTACAATCATGTTTATGATATCGAGCACTATGCTTTTGAGAAAATCGTTCCTGGCTACTGTTATCGCATTGATTTAGAAGGGAATAAGAGTAACGGAAGCTGGTGCGGTAACGATATGGCAACTGAACGCCTTATGATCCGCGATTACATTATCAAGTCTATCAGCCATTGGGTACAGACTTTTGATATGGATGGTTTTCGCTTCGACTTGATGGGGCTCATTGACCGCCAGACACTCAGCGATGTTGCCACTCATCTCAAAGATATCAAACCAACAGCTTATCTTTATGGCGAAGGTTGGGAGATGGGAACTGGTCTTGATAGTCAACTTTTAGCCCATCAACGCAATGCTAAGTACTTACCAGAAATTGGTTTTTTCAACGACAGCTATCGTGATACGTTCAAAAAAGTCCTAACCCAGCCTCAACGCCTGCTGGAAGAGAGTCTTCACCAAAAGATTGAAAATCTCCTCTCAGGGAGCATCGGACTCAGTCAACAAACACCTGCTTATCTGACAGCCGACCAAAGTGTAAATTATTTAGAATGCCATGATAATGCCACCTTTTTTGACTACATTCGTCTTCAACTACCAACTATCCACCGTGGTTGGCAAGAACATGTGGCTAGCTTTGGCCTCCAGCTACAACTTCTTTCTCAAGGGGTCTCTTTTATCCACAGCGGTCAAGAATTTTACCGTACGAAAAATCACCTTGAAAATAGCTACAACAGCCCTGATTCCATTAACCGACTCGACTGGAAACGGCGACAAACCTACGCAAAGCAGGTTAGCTTCATCCGTGACCTAATTGCCTTTCGACAAAAAGAACCCCTCCTCGCTCTCAATCAAACGGAAACCATCGAAAAGAGCAGTCGTTTCTATTGGATAAATCCCTATGTCTTACGCTACAATCTCTATAAAGATCATCGTGATTTAGAAATCGTCATCAATTTTTCCACAGAACACTTTGTCTACCCTAATGAGGACAAACGCCAACTCATCATACAATCGCCAGACGTCAAAAATCAAGGCATTAAAGAAAATATTCCCCTCTTACCCCAGTCGCTCATCGTTTTACAAAAATAAATTAAAGTGTCTAGGAAAATCCTAGACACTTCTGTTTACTCTTTTTGCTCTAGTTACCCAAGAGGATAAACCTACCCCAGTAGCATCATCAGCATGGCTAACAGGGCAAAGAAATTATTGAATAAATGCAAGGCGATACTGTATTTGAGATTTTTGCCATTATACAGATAAGCTAGTCCAAAAACGAAACTCATGCCACCATAGATGATAAAACTGCCTGGCGTAATTCCCTGGTGGAGAAGCGCAAATAGAATACTAGAGACGGCTAGTGCCCAATAGTCATGATGAGGAAACCATTTTTTAAAGATATAACCTCGAAAAATGATTTCTTCTAAAACAGGAGCAACAAGCATCCCATAAATAATCATAAAAATCGGCATCAGTTTCAAAGTCGATTGAATACTATCCTGGTTTGTCATCTGAGCATTATCTGTTAGGCGCATGACAATCTGTCCTAAAATATTAAAGGCTGTAATGACAAGAAAGCCAACCAGAAGCGTTATCAGCAAGTTTTTAACTGAAATTTTATCCTTTGTGAAAATTTTGTTGCGATAAGCTAGCCAAAAAATCAAACTCACGGATCCAACCATACCAATCAGACCCACAACCTGGGCTAGGCTCCCTTGACCACTTAACAGGTAGGTTAAACTAGCCAGATCATTTGGTAGCAAATCAACAATCAAAATCCCCACCGTCGCCAATACCCAACCAACTTTTTTCCAAGCATTCATAGTTGACACTTTTACTCCTTTTGTAAAGTTTTAAGTTTATTTTAACAAAAAGAACACCATTTGCAAACAAACTAATAAGTCATTCCGTATATCAGTATGTCACTTTTTAGTAATTGTCGGCAAAAGGGAATTGGAAAAGTGACATTATCCAATTTTGGCAAGCAAAAAAGAGAATGACCCCAGACTTACCTACTTGTTAAGTCCCTAATGTTCTGAGATTCTTGTTCCAAATGTTGTCGTTGATCGAGGGTCACAAGCATCCAATCCTACCTAAAAACACTCTCAAAAGAATTTACCTTCAAGCAAAAAGAGCCCAAGGGCTCTTTTTTAATCTTTATGTAACTGACGTAGCATATCGTCAATTTTATTACCATATTCGATTGATTCATCTTTGATGAACTCTAAATCAGGAATTTTATAAAGGCTTAACTGGTGACCTAGTTCACGCTTTATGGTGCCCTTAGCCTTATCTAAACCAGTTTGCGCCTTCTCATTGTCCGAAGCCAAATCACTGATAATACTGTAATAAACTTTGGCCAGAGACAAATCACCCAACATGTGCACATCTGTGATCGTCACCCCCTGCACACGAGGGTCTCTAACTTTCTTTTGGAGAATCTCATTGAGCTCACGCTTAATTTCCATTCCCACACGATCCGCACGAAATGAACGTCCCATGCAACCTCCTCCCTGTCATTAACAGATGTTTATCGTTTAATTTCTTCCATGATGTAGGCTTCTACGACATCATCCACAGAAATGTCGTTGTAGCCATCAATCATCAGACCACCTTCTTGGCCACTACCAAGTTCCTTAACGTCATCTTTGTAGTGTTTCAAGCTAGCTAATTCGCCATCGTAAATCACAACGCCATCTCGGATAACACGAACCTTGGAATCACGGGTAATCTTACCAGATGATACCATAAATCCACCGATCGTTCCGACCTTAGAAACTTTAAAGGTTTCGCGGATGGTAACTTCCCCGATAATTTTTTCTTCGAATTCCGGATCCAGCATTCCTTTCATGGCATCTTCGACTTCTTCGATAACCTTGTAAATAATAGAATGCAAGCGGATTTCAACCCCATCACTATCAGCTTGTTGACGCGCTTGTGGGGTAGGGCGTACATTAAATCCGATGATAAAGGCATCTGATGCTTCAGCCAAGGTCACGTCAGATTCATTGATAGCACCTACTGCTGAGTGAACGATAGTTACTTTTACGCCTTCCACATCAATCTTTTGTAGGGAAGCTGACAACGCTTCAGCAGACCCTTGAACGTCAGCCTTGATGATGACATTAACAGACTTCATCTCGCCATCTTTAAGGGTATCAAAGAGGTTTTCCAGACTCACACGGTGAGTGGCTTGCCGTTGTTTCATCAGGGCACGTTTGGCACGTTCTTCCCCCGCTGCACGGGCTGCTTTTTCATCTTCATACACTGCAAAATGATCACCAGCCATTGGCGTTTCATTCAGACCAGTGATAGATACTGGTGTGGATGGGCCCGCCTCTTTGACTCGACGTGCTAAGTCGTTAGTCATGGCACGAACACGACCAAAGGTATTACCAACAACGATTGGATCTTGCACATGCAAGGTCCCTTGTTGGACTAACAGAGTTGCAACCGCACCTTTTCCTTTGTCCAGACGAGCTTCGATTACCGTACCAATGGCTCGAACAGTTGGATCAGCTTTTAGTTCTTGCAACTCAGCTACCAAGAGAACGGTTTCTAAAAGTTCGTTGATGTTTTTGCCAAACTTGGCAGAAATTTCCACAAACTCAGAATCACCACCCCAAGCAGTTGACATAACACCATGTTCAGCCAATTCACCGATAACGCGCTCAGGATTAGCACCAGGTTTATCAATTTTATTGATGGCGACAATAATTGGCACGCCAGCTGCCTTAGAGTGATTGATCGCTTCAATGGTCTGTGGCATAACACCGTCATCTGCAGCGACAATCAAAATCGTGATATCAGTCACAGACGCTCCACGGGCCCGCATAGAGGTAAAGGCCGCGTGTCCAGGAGTATCCAAGAAGGTAATTTTCTTACCATTTTCTTCGATTTGGTAAGCCCCGATATGTTGGGTAATCCCACCAGCCTCACCTGTAGCAACACGAGAGTTACGCAGGGTATCCAAAAGTGTTGTCTTCCCGTGGTCGACGTGTCCCATGATCGTCACAACCGGTGGGCGTTCCACCATCTTTTCTGGATCCAGGTAGCCTTCTTCGGCAAAGAAACGTTCAATATCGGCATTATCCACCTGAACTTTTTCATGGGCTTCAATACCATAATCCATCATCAGAAGTTCAATGGTTTCTTTGTCCAAGGATTGGTTTTGGGTAGCCATAACGCCCATCATAAAGAGTTTTTTGACGATTTCAGCCGGTTCACGCTTGATGCGTTTTGCGATATCGGCAACAGTCATCCCTTCAGTGTATTCAAACTCTTTTGGCAATTCATGGAACTTACGTTCCGTAACAGGCGCTTGACTTTGGCCCTTGGTATTTCTGCCTTTATTTTTCTTTTTATTCCAGTTACTATTGCGTTGATTTCTCACTTGATTTTGATTATTCCAACTCTTCTTGTTGCGACCTTTAGGTCCATCTTCTGTGCGACGATTATCTTCCCGACTCTTTTCTGGTCGGTTTTGTTTTTTACGGCGCGTATCATTCGCTTGATTGGTAGCAGGAGCTACAGCAGGTGCTACCTTTGGTTTTGCAACAGCTTGAGCCGTTGCCTTAGCGACTTCTTCCTTGGCCTGGCGTTTGGCCTCACGCGCTTGTTCAGCTTGCTTAGCCTTCTCTTTCTTAGCCGCTTCTTTTTGGTAGAAACGCTCCTCACTTTGACGTGAATATTCCGCGTTTTGTTCCGCTTTTAGAGCAGCTGCGCGAGCCTTGAAATCAATACGACCACCAGTAGGGGCTGCCTTTTGATTTGCAGCTGGTTGTTGTGGGCGCTGATCGTTCCGGTTATTTTGCCGATTACGGTCATTATGACGACGGTCGTTATGGCGACGATCGCGATTAGGCTTTCCATTTCGGTCACGGTCTTTGTTGCGAGACTCAGACCTATTCTGATTGCCTGTATTTTTCCCTGCTTGTTTGGCTTTTGCCTCGCGTTCGGCCTTAAAGTTACGGCTTTTCGGGCGTTTGACAGGAGCTTCAGCGCTTGTTGTTGGCCCAGAGGTTGGCTTGACAGCGACAGTCTCCACTTGAGCCGTAGCTTCTTCCTTCGTTACTTTTGGAGCAGGTGCACCCGACTTTTGCTCCTTTGCAGGCGTTTGTTTCGCAACTTTTTCAGCCTCTTGGGCTACTTTTGAAGTTGCCGCTTGAAAGCTTTGTTTGATCCGTTTAGCAGCTTCTTCTTCAACGCTCGAAGAATGACTCTTCACGTCTAACCCTAAGCTCTTAGCACGTTCAACAACTTCTTTACTGGATTTCTCCAATTCTTTGGCAATCTCGTATAATCGTTTCTTAGACAAATCTTGTCCTCCTATCCCTTAGTCCATAAGAGTCCTCATTTTCTTTGCAAATCCCGCATCACACACAGCCACAGTCTTGCGACTCTTACCAAGAGCAAGGCTTAACTCAAGGCTGGTAAATGCAGTGGACCTTTCTATCTTATAGTAGGTTGTTTTATCAATAATTTTCTTCTGCAGGTTAGAGCTCGCATCACTAGCCACAAGAACCAAATAGGCCTTGTGCTGCTGAATAGCCTTAATGGTCAAGTCTTCTCCAGAGATGACTTTTCCGGCACGTTGAGCCAATCCCAATAACTGCAGGCATTTTTCTTTATTAGTCAAGACCAAGCTCTCTTCTTTTGACCTTGTGCGCCACAAAGGCAATCAGCTCATCGTAAAAGTCATCCGCGACATCCACTTGAAAGGCACGATGGAAGACTTTCTTCTTCTTGGCTTCTTGCGCTTCTTCATTTGACAGCTTGATGTAGGCCCCACGGCCATTTTTTTTACCAGTGGGATCGATAAAAATCTCTCCCTCCTTATTTTTGACTATCCGCAGAAGATCGCGTTTGTCAATCAATTCTCCAGACACCACTGACTTACGTAGTGGAATTTTTCGGGTTTTAGCCATAAGCCACCCCCTATTCGTTTAAGTTCTCTTCCTCAGTCAGGCCAAATGCACTGGCTGCGGCAACCAGATCATCGTCCAGTTCAACCTTGGTATAGTCTACTGGCTCTACAGCATCCTCTGTTGTCACTGCAATCTCTTCAGGCATATCATACTGTGCTGCTTCTTCGTCGTCAAATTCAGAAGCCGCCTTGATATCAATTCGGAAATTAGTCAAGTGAGCCGCTAAGCGAACATTTTGCCCTCTGCGACCAATGGCCAACGACAGTTTATTATCTGGAACAACAACAACGGCATGTTTAGCATCTTCGTTATCAAAGAGAACTTGGTCAGGTTCGGCTGGTGCAATAGCATTATAAATGTATTCGGCTTCATCTGGACTCCATGGGATAACATCAATGTTTTCTTCTGTTGGCACCCAAAGGCCCGTCCGTTGATCCAACCGTTTCGGATGAAATTGACTGGTAATTTTCTTGATGTTGCTACCACCACGGCCGACAATGGTTCCGACAGGGTCAACAGCATCATCGTGGCTCCGGACAGCAACTTTGGTTCTGTCACCAGCTTCACGCGCAACGCTGACAATTTCAACAATCCCTTTATAAACTTCATCGATCTCACGCTCCATGAGCCGTTTGATGAATTCAGGATGACTACGACTCACAAAGACGTTAACGCCTCGTTGGTTGTTTTCAACTTTATAAACATAAACTTCTATCGTGTCGTGCGACTGGAATGTTTCCCCAGGAATCTGGTCTCGCTTAGATAATTGCGCTTCAATCTTACCAAGATTAACGTAGATAAAGCGGTTATCAAAACGTTCTACCGTACCACGCATGAGTTCGCCCTCATGTTGTTTGTATTCATTGTAGGTGATTTCACGGGTTTGGCGACGCATCACTTCCATGATTGTCTGTTTGGCAGACTGAGCTGCGACACGACCAAATTCTTTTACAGATTCTTCTGTCCGAATTTTGTCACCTAATTCGTAGGCATCGCTAATTTTGTGGGCATCTTCCAAAGAAATTTCTAAACGGCTATCAAAGACCTCATCCACCACATCACGAACAGTAAAGACTTGGAAGTCTCCTGTCTTTTCATTAAAGTCGATAACACAGCTGTCTGACTGCCCATAACGTCGTTTATAGGCAGCTTTGAGAGAGTCTGTCACTGCTTGAATGATGTCTTCTTTATTGATTTGTTTTTCTTCTTCCAAGATTTGGAAGGCTTGTAGCATTTCCTTGCTCATACTTGTGGGCTCTGCCCTTCCTTTCTATATCTTTACCGCTAGGCGGGCCTTAGCCACGCTTTGATAAGGAATGGTGACGGTTTTGTCGCGTGTCTTGTCACGGTAGGTCAAAACCAGTTCCTGACCATCGAACGCTTCTAAGGTTCCTTGAAATTCTTTTTGTTTGTCGATGGCTTGATAGAGTTTGACATGAATGTACTGTCCAACAGCGCCTTCAAGTGCCTCCTTATTTTTTAGGGGACGTTCCAAACCAGGGCTAGATACCTCTAAGAGATAGCCTTGTTCTGGGAAGGGGTCAGGACTAATCGTATCAAGAGCTGGACTAATGATATCTGTTAAGTCAGCTGTCTCATTAACCGTTATTCCTCCTGGACGATCGACAAAAATACTGAGTAATTGGTCTTTCCCCATTTTCTCGTAAGTGACATCGACCAATTCAAAGGGCGCCTCAATCAGGGGAGCCACACAGGCGGTTACCGCATCCGTAATCGTTGACATGATTGCCTCCTTTCCGACATAAACAAGAGACGAAGTCTATCAACTCCGCCTCCTTTCTACTATCTATCGTTTACATTATAGCATACCCTCTATAAAAAGCAAGCCCTAACCATCAACCACCAATCGATGTGTCTTGATTATCTCGTTTTTAAAAACACCCAGGTGTCAGACCTAGATGTTCTCGAATGATTAAGGAGAGGAGGGGATTCGAACCCCCGAGCCCCGTTAAGGACTACACGCTTTCCAAGCGTGCGCACTCGGCCACTATGCGACCTCTCCTGAGTAGGTTGCCATTTGGCTACCGTTATATTATAACACAAAGATGAAAGGCGTCAATCCTCAAATTTTGCCTCTAGTCGGTAAATCACCTGATTACGTTGTGAAAACTTTTCTTCGTACTCTGTCAATACATTGCCTTCAAAATCACTGGCATGCAAATCTAAAAAGACTTCTTGCAAAGTCATCCCATACTGACTCATGCTAGCTAAACTATACTCGAAAAGCCCACGATTATCGGTTTTAAAATGAATTTCACCGCCTGCAGGCAAGATCGTCTGATAGGTTGACAAAAAGTCCTTGTAGGTCAAGCGACGTTTTTCATGGCGTTTTTTTGGCCATGGGTCACTAAAGTTGAGGTACAACAGATCAATTTCAGCTGGTGCAAAGTACTGTGTCAATTCGGAGCCATCTACTAAGAGCAAGCGGACATTGGGAAGTTCCTGGTCAACAACTTTATCTAATACATGGCTAAGGACTGATTTTTGCATATCAATGGCAACATAGTTAATATCTGGATGAGCTTTTGCCATACCAGTGATAAATTGCCCTTTACCACAACCCACTTCGATATGGATGGGGTGATGATTGCCGAAAATATCTGCCCAATGACCTTTTACGGCCTGAGCATCCGTCAACACCAAGTCAGGACGCGCATCCAACATCTCTTGCGCCCCTTTACGATTTCTCACTCTCATGAAATACCCTCACGAAACTGTCGTAACTCGTAAATTTCTTGATTGACAGCTTCCATATTACGGCTGTTATAAAGGCGCAAGATCTGCATCAAGTAAGACAACTGCCCGTACCAGGCTACCTTGCGAAGCACCTTCTCATTATACTTGTAGCCATAGTAGGTCAGCCATTTTTCCCAACCCATCCGTGGAATATAATGGCTTAAAACATGGGCCACATCATACATGCGATCTGTGATTAAAACAGCATCCCAGTCAACCAGATAGATCAAGCCACTGGTTGTGATAATCCAGTTGCTATGACGTACATCTCCGTGAACAATGGTCGCAATATCTGGATCAAAATCAGGTAAATCACTCCGCAACTGATTGAGAATGCTTTGTAAATAGCTGTTTTCTTTGAGTTGGATTGGGGCTTGCGCATCCCATTGATTGAGCAAATCCAAAGGCCCCTGAACCTTAGAGTCGAGTTGACGCAGTTGGTTGACCAAATGACGAGACTTATGTAAGTTACTCAAAATCTGAGCAACTTGTTTAGCGCCCATATCCTGCTTGGTCAAGAGGCGACCATCCAACCACTCTTGGGCACTCATCATATCCCCATCTTCACGACGCTTTGCCCAGAGAAGTTGTGGCGCAATTTGTTCCTTTGCTAAAGCGGCCAAAATTGGGGTCGTGTTAAGTTTGATGAACACTTTTTGACCATCTGGATAAGTGCCCAAAAAGGCACGGCCACTCTCCCCTTTGAGGGGTGTTAACACTAAATCTTTATCTTCCAAAGACACGTCATTCCTCCTTAATTTTCGTCCTTTAATTGTAACATTTTATCTGTCAGCGTCAATCCACTTTTTTTGGCGAAGATAACCATAACCGTATACGATAAGCGCACTTCCCAGCAAAATTATCAAGGCTTGCAACCACATGCCTAAAATCAATGATAAGATAGCCTGAATGATGGCAATCCCCCCCATAATAATACCTAGAAACCTTCGCAAACGACTATACTTGCTGGTTTGAGCTTGCGGGTATAAAAAACCGAGTGGGTAGTAATTATAGTGGTTTACCAAAGCCAAAAGCTGAAAATACAAGAGATAGTTAAATAACAGACACAGGCAAAGGGCAACCCAAGCTTGTTGCCGTAAAAAAACGAGACCTAAAAGCGATAAGAGGGATAATCGCAAGGTTAACCCTAAATAATCCTGAGATCTCAAAAAAGCACGTGCATAGAGATTATCCCATAGATACGATGCCTTTTGAGGGAAGAGCCGCAAGAACCTATCTAGAAAAGCACGACGTTTAACAGATGTGCTCAGACCTTTGACACTGGTAAATAAGGCATAAAACCGAAGCCAAGCCTGCTGACGTTTTTGCTCCTGAGCAATGGCCTGGTCCCAAAAAATACAGTCTTTCTGATAAAGGTCGCGAGACTTCCACACTAAAACGCCCCACTTAGCTAGCCAGGTCAGGACAAGTAACAAGACCAATTGCCAAATTTTAGCACCCATCGCTAACCAGAGTGGCCAAGCAACTGCATTAGCTAGCAATAGTAAAAATGCCCCTACCGCCCAAGAACGTCGTCGGGCTTGTTCAATATGCTCTCGAACAGCCTCTTCTTGAACTAAAAGGTAATGCCTATCGGCTGGTTTTAAATAGGTGGCAACCTGTCCCATCCAAACAAATGCCAGCAACCACAAGAAGCTTGCCAAAATAATAGGCCAAGGGTTTTTAGGAAGATGTTGCAAGAGTTGACTGTACTGATAGAGGACAAGCCCTAAAAGAAAGAGTAAAGCAAGTACAAAATGGTCATTAAAAACATAACGTAAATAACGCATGGAATTCTGCCAAAACTCCAGACGCCTACGGGTAAATAAATCACTCATCAATCATTGGCTCCTTGGGTCAAAGACAAGTATAGACTAGTTAAATCGGCCTCAGCTTCACCAAGCTGTTGACGCAAATCAGTCAAGCTACCTAAGGCTTTTACCTCTCCTTTGTCTAAAACGATAAACCGATCACAAATTTTTTCAGCAGAATCAAGGACATGCGTCGACATGAGAATAGCTGTTCCCTTTGCTTTTTCAGCTTCCAAAAGCTCTATAAGGTCGTGAATAGCGACAGGATCCAAACCTAAAAAGGGTTCGTCCACGATGAGCAATCGTGGTTCAATCATGAGAGCCTGAATAATCATGACTTTCTGCTTCATACCCTTAGAAAACTGTGTCGGAAACCAGTCCAACTGATTTACCAAGCGAAAGCGTTCTAGAAGGTCGCGAACCTTTTTCCAAGTATTTTCAGCCGGTAAGTCGTAAGCCATGATGACCGTCTCTATGTGTTCACGAAGTGTCAGTTCCTCATACAAACTAGGTGTTTCTGGAATAAAACCAATCTGCCTGCGATAGGCAGTCTTATCCTCTTCCAAGCACTTGCCATCTAACAAAATACTGCCACTATAAGGTCGCAAGCGTCCTGTAATCTCGTGAATCGTTGTTGATTTTCCCGCACCATTGAGCCCAATGAGACCCACCAGTTCACCATCTGCCACCTCAAAAGAAACTTGCTTGAGGACTGGGGTATTGAGGTATCCCCCAACCAATTGTTCTACTTTTAACATATTCTCACCATTTTTTGATATACTAGCTTTATTATAACAAATAAAGCACAATGAGGGAGGCTTCATGGATAATTGTATTTTCTGTCAAATCGTTGCAGGTGACATTCCTGCCTCAAAAATTTATGAAGACGATAAAGTTCTCGCCTTTTTGGACATTTCTCAAACCACTAAAGGACACACGCTGGTTATCCCTAAAGAACACGTCCGAAATGTTTTGGCTATGGATGCTATCACAAGTCAGGACCTTTTTTCACGCTTACCTAAACTAGCACGGGCTGTGCAAAAGGCCACAGGGGCTAGTGGGCTTAACATTCTCAATAATAATGAAGAAGCTGCTGGTCAAACTGTCTTTCATGCCCATGTTCATTTGATTCCACGCTACGGAGACTCAGATGAAATCAGCATTCAGTTTACAGAACACACACCTGATTTTGAAGCATTGGGATTATTGGCACAAAATATTGCCAAGGAGGTCTAAGATGCGATGGAAAGCGACAACGTTAATAACTGTTGGCCTACTTGGTTATGGTGCCTACCAACTCTACCAAAAACGACAGGCCATCTGTGATTTGATCACTGAAAGCCAGGAGCGCTTACCAAAAATTCAAGAGGACATTGAAACGATTACCAATCGGTTGGCTGACTTGCAAGCGATGGTTCCTCTTTTAGACAAAGCAGGGCGTGATTTACAACGCCACCTTGCCCATTATCAGACAGAACGCGCCTTGCGTTTAGAAGCAATTTCAGACATTACCCAAAAATATTTCCCCAAAGAAACTGAGTAAAAAAGAGCAGCGGGTGACTAGCCCACTGCTCTTTTTTTCATCTCAAAATCAAACGTCTCAACCGCCTAGCGTCTTTTGATCCCACGTTTGAAACTTTGCCAAAGTCCAAGATCATCCGTTTGCAAGATAAGACCACTGTATGAACGGCCGATGAATACAATCAAGGCAAAGGTTGCGAAGACCAAGATAGCTAAGGATACCAACGCTTCACCTTGGCTGGCAAAACCATTGATCACTCGAACAGGCATGAAAAAGCTGGAAAGAAATGGCACAAAAGACCCTAGACTGACGATAAGGCTATTGGATTGCCCGAGATAGACACTGCCAAAGAGTCCTGCCATGACCAGATAAAGGACAGGTTGGGAGGCTTTGTTGGCATCTTCAGGCCTTGCGACAATGGCACCACACAGTGCAGACAAGGCCACATAAATAATTAAGCCAAATATGATAAAGAAGAGATTGATCACATCAAAATGTTTCAAAATCGCCTGCATGACAGGTTGTATTTGTTGCAACCATTCTTTGGTTTCAGGAAGGCGACTAGCCACCTGATAGGTCACTGTTGCGCCGAGCACATAAATGACTAGTTGCGTTATGATAACAGCTGCCACTACCAAGAGTCTACAGTAAAAATAAGTCGATGCCTTCATACTGGAAAACACAACTTCCATAATTTTGGTCCCTTTTTCACTGGCAATTTCTTGCGCCGTATTGGCAGAGTAAAAGAGCAACAAAATATAGAGAACAGCAACCATTCCATAAAAGGAAATCGTCTTAGCTATACTATCTGCGTCTTCTTTGGCAGATACTTTTTCGACCAGTGCAGCTTGATCTTGTAAGGTAGACACTTGTTCAGCAGACAATTGTGCCCGAACGAGATTGCTGGTCGCCTGTAAGGCCTGTAAGTGCCCATTAATAAGAATCTTATCGGTATCTGATAAGTGTTGTTTGGCACGGTAGACAGCTTGGTAACGTCCCTGGTTTTGCTCAACTACCAAATACCCCTTGATGTCATCATCATCCAAGGCAGTCTTGGCCTTTTCTTGTGTCGAGTAAGCTTTAAAGGTTTTTTCTTTAAAAACTTGACTGACTTGGCTGTCTTGAGTCACCACAGCAATCGTATTCGAGTGCGCACTACTAGACAAATACCCCCCTAACAAACTAATTGCCATAAAGATAAAAGGAGAGAGCACCATAAAGACAAAACTCCATGAACGCACCTGGCGCTTGTACCCGCTACTAAAAACGGTCCATACTTTTGACATTATACCTTTCCTCCTTGTGCCACATGTTTAAAGATTTCATCCAAACTTGGCGCTTCCTGAACAAAAGTTTCAACATACTGCCCTTTGGTCAAGTCATCAAATAACGCTTCACCTGCCGATTCATCATCAATTTTCAAGAGCCAATTGCCGTCTTTTTCTAACTGAGCCGACCTCACATGAGGAAGAGCTTCCAATTGCTCCTTTGTATACTGACCTGAGATACGAATTCGTGTTTTACCAAAATGATTTCGTACCTCTTGAACCGTGCCATTTAACACCAAGTCCCCATCGCGAATCATGAGTAAATCATCACAAATTTCTTGGACATTTGTCATCACATGATCTGAAAAAAGGATCAAGGCACCACGTTTTTTCTCGGCCAAAATAACCTCTTTTAACAAGGCAGTATTGACTGGATCAAGCCCTGAAAAGGGTTCATCTAAAATAATAAAATCGGGTCGGTGGATTAAGGTAATGATGAGCTGGATTTTTTGCTGATTTCCCTTGGATAAGGTTTTGATTTTATCCGTTAACCGCCCTTTGACAGCCAAACGTTCCATCCATTTTGGGAGATCTTGTTTGACTTGACTTGCGGATAGGCCTTTTAGCTGAGCCAAGTATTGAACTTGTTCTAGGATTGTCCATTTAGGCATCAGGCTACGTTCTTCTGGTAGATAACCAATCCGCGAATAGCTGGATTGACGAATAACTTCGCCATCCAAAAGAATATCCCCTTCAAAACGGATAAAACGTAAAATAGAATGAAAGAGCGTCGTTTTTCCTGAGCCATTTTTCCCAATCAAACCCACAATATGCCCCTCATCAGCTTGAAAACTTAAGCCGTGAAGGACTTCTTTGTCTCCAAAGCGTTTCACGAGCTGTGTGACTTCTAGCATAAACTTCTCCTTTGTTTCATAAATAACTATTTGGCTATCAAAGTTTTTTTATTATACCATATTTTTAAGCCTTCTTAAAGAACCTTTCAGGAGCAGTAAGCGACCTATAAAGTCTTGTAGATGCTAAGCAAAAACCCCAACCGACTAGCGGATGGGGTTGATGACTTATAGCATTATAAGACAGCTAAGCTAATAAAGTTGAGGATAAAGAGAGCATCCAAAACCCAGATAATCGCATGGACATCTTTAGCCTTTCCTTGAACAACCTTACTAAAGGTGTAAACAATAAAGCCAGTGGCAATTCCCATAGTAATGCTGTAAGCAAATCCCATAAAGATAGTCATAAAGAAGGCTGGGATTGCTTCGCCTAAGTCTTCCCAATGAATTTCTTTGAGGTTTGAGAGCATCATGACTCCGACCATAATCAGCACTGCAGCTGTCGCTTGGCTCGGCACGATAGATAAGAGAGGACTGAAGAAACTAGAAAGGGCAAAAAGAACGGCTACGACTAGAGCAGTCAATCCTGTTCGGCCACCAGCACCAATTCCGGCTGCTGATTCAACATAAGTCGTCACATTTGAGGTTCCGGCCAAAGCACCAACTGTTGTACCAACCATATCAGAAAAGAGGGCCTTGTCCATCTTCGTTTGGAGACCGTTGGTCTTAGCGACTTCTTTATCACTAGAAATGTCAAAGATACCAGCCTTAGCTCCCGTTCCGACCAAGGTTCCAATGTTATCAAAGACATCTGTTAGGACAAAGGCCAAGATGGTCAATAGCACTTCAGGCAAACGTCCACTTTGTGAAAATAGGGCGACAATTCCTTTGTTTCCTACCGCTTGTCCAGCAATTTTACCCAAATCGTGGAAGGCTGACACTGGACTGCTTGCTGCCCAGTTAATGGCAGACAAGTCGACCACGCCCGCAACAATAGCGATGACTGTTGTCAGGGCAATAGCAATCAAAACACCACCTTTGATATTACGGATGACAAAGAATGCGGTAATAAAGATAGCTACAACAGCCAAAAGAACGGCTGGGGTATTCAAGTGAACCAAAGAAGGGGTCGCACTCGCACTAGCTGTAATAGAACCCGTCCCTTTGTTGGCATCACCTGTCACAGTGTATGTTCCTGCATCAATAGCAAATTGTAACAGACCAGCATTTTTCAAACCAACATATGTTAAAAACACACCAATCCCAGCTGACATAGCCTTTTTAAGCCCATCAGGAATTTCATCAATAATCATCCGACGGACACGTGTCAAGGTAATTACGATGGAAATCAGCCCGCAGATGAAGACCATGGCCAAGGCTTCCTGCCACGTATAACCCAGACTAAAACAGACCGTATAAGTGAAAAAAGCGTTAAGCCCCATTCCCGGTGCCATAGCATAAGGAATATTGGCGTAAAATGCCATCATGAGAGTCCCTGCAACTGCTCCAATAATAGTCGCTAAGAAAACCCCTTGAGCCGGCATCCCTGTCTGACCCAAAATAGATGGATTGACAAAGAGGATATAACTCATGGCAAAGAAAGTGGTCAAACCAGCCATCAATTCTGTCCGAACATCGGTCTGGTTTTCTTTAAGTTTGAAAAATTTGTCCATTAGTTCTAATGAAACTCCTTTAAAAATAAAAATACTCTTAATTCTAACTAAAATTTTCAACACTGACAAGCTCTTCGCTCAAATGTATGCGTTATCTTTCGTGAAAAAATGAATTAAAGCGCTAAAATAAGAGATATTCTCCATAAAAATGACTTGTTAAGCCCCTGTTTTGACAAAAGAAAAGAATAAATGTTCGGTTTTTTTAAACAACTCCCATACTTCCTGGCTATGTTATAATAGACTCATGACTTCAAAAATAATTGCCCTGGATTTAGATGGTACCCTGTTACATAGCGACGGAACCATTTCTGATTACACCAAAAAAACGCTCAAGGCGCTTGAAAAACAAGGACATCTCCCTATTATTACTACAGGGAGACCCTATCGCATGGCTTGGGATTACTACCACGAACTCGGTCTGACTACCCCCATGATCAACTTCAACGGTTCCTTGACCCATCTTCCCCATAAAAATTGGAACAAAACGCTCAGTATCACTATTGATAAGAGCTACCTTTTCAGCATGCTTGATCAAACTGAGGCCTTTGAGATGGATGCCCTTGCCAGTGAATATCGCCGAAAATTTTACCTAACCACCTTGGATGACCAAATTATCGCTCCAGAATTATTTGGGGTCAAGCGTTTTATCTCCAAAATGCAACTACAGCGTGACAAAATCACTGACGACCCTAATGGTATCCTGTTTCAAACGCACGCCCAAGACAAGTACGCCCTCGGTGAAACCATGCGTCACTATTACAAAAATGAAATCGAAATCAATACTTGGGGTGGGCCACTTAATATCTTAGAATGTTCAGCCAAAGGCATTAACAAAGCTTTTGCACTTAACTATCTGTTAGACATCTATAGCAAGGGCCGTAAAGACCTGATTGCTTTTGGTGACGAACATAATGATACGGAGATGCTAGACTTTGCAGGTGTCGGCTACGCCATGAAAAATTGTAGCCCTGTCCTCTTGCCTCATGCTGATCGCCAAACCCAATGGACGAACGATGAGGACGGTGTCGCTCGTACCTTGGAAAATCTCTTTTTATGATAAAAAAGCACCAGAAAAAGTCTGATAAGTGACACATTCTGGTGCTTTTTGCATGTTTTTGAGCTATTTTTCTGAATTTTCCCTAAAAACCTATTGACAATTTTATGAAACCGTTTTACAATAAATGAGTTCTAGAAAGCATCTGCTTCTGCTTTTTCTTTTTTTAACCAAAAAAGAGAGCGGTTTCAGACAAAATTTATCAAGGAGGTAGAACACGAATGGGAATCGGAATTGTGATTGCCAGTCACGGCAAGTTCGCTGAGGGGATTCACCAATCTGGCTCTATGATCTTCGGTGATCAAGAGAAAGTGCAAGTGGTTACTTTCATGCCTAACGAAGGTCCTGACGACCTTTATGCCCACTTCAACGATGCCATCGCAACATTTGATGCGGACGATGAAGTTCTTGTCCTTGCGGACCTTTGGAGTGGCTCGCCTTTTAACCAGGCCAGTCGTCTCATGGGTGAAAACCCTGACCGTAAGATGGCAATCATCACAGGGCTTAACTTGCCTATGCTGATCCAAGCTTACACAGAGCGCCTGATGGATGCCAATGCAGGGGTTGAGCAAGTCGCTGCCAACATTATCAAAGAGGCTAAAGACGGCGTCAAGGCCCTGCCCGAAGAGCTTAACCCAGCCGAAGAGGAAGCGCCTGCTGCGGCTCAAGAGAACCAAGCTCCACAAGGTGCCATTCCTGAAGGAACGGTTATCGGTGATGGGAAACTCAAAATCAACTTGGCCCGTGTGGACACGCGTCTCTTACACGGTCAGGTCGCTACCAACTGGACACCATACTCTAAAGCAGACCGTATTATCGTTGCTTCAGATAGCGTTGCCCAAGACGACTTGCGTAAGCAATTGATTAAACAAGCCGCTCCAAATGGGGTTCGCGCTAACGTCGTCCCTATCGCAAAACTCATTGAGGCGGCTAAAGACCCTCGCTTTGGGAACACTCATGCTTTGGTCTTGTTTGAAACCCCACAAGACGCCCTACGGGCTATCGAAGGTGGTGTGCCAATTACATCCCTTAACATCGGTTCTATGGCGCACTCCACTGGTAAGACCATGGTAAACAACGTCTTGTCTATGGACAAAGAAGATGTCGCTACTTTTGAAAAATTACGCGATCTCGGTGTCGACTTTGACGTCCGTAAAGTGGCCAATGATACACCTAAAGATCTTTGGGAACTGATCAAAAAAGCCAACGTGCAATAAAATAGAATAAAAGAAAGGACAAATAACATGTCAGTTATTTCCATTGTTTTGGTCCTCATCGTAGCCTTCTTGGCAGGGCTGGATGGGATTTTGGACCAATTCCAATTTCACCAACCACTGGTTGCTTGTACCTTGATTGGTCTTGCGACAGGACATGCTACCGCGGGAATCATCCTCGGTGGTAGCCTTCAATTTATCGCTTTGGGCTGGGCAAATATCGGAGCAGCCGTTGCGCCAGACGTTGCCTTGGCTTCTACAGCTGCTGCCGTTATCTTGGTCAAAGGTGGTGACTTCTCTACTCAAGGTATCGGGGTTGCAACCGCTGTGGCTGTGCCTTTGGCCGTAGCTGGTCTAGCTTTGACCATGATCGTGCGGACACTTTCTGTCGCAGTTGTCCATACTGCTGATGCCGCTGCTAAGCACGGTAATATCGGTGGGGTCGAACGGGCTCACTTCTTGGCTCTCTTGCTTCAAGGTTTGCGGATTGCTATTCCAATCGCCCTCCTCTTGGCTTTGCCAACTGCTACCGTTCAATCTATGCTGAATGCCATCCCAGCTTGGCTCAAGGATGGTATGACCATCGGTGGTGGTATGGTCGTAGCCGTTGGTTACGCCATGGTTATCAACATGATGGCATCTCGCGAAGTTTGGCCATTCTTTGCCCTTGGTTTTGTTTTCGCGGCTGTGACAGACTTCACCTTGATTGCCCTAGGAGCTATCGGTGTAGCTATCGCCCTCATCTACCTCAACTTGTCTAAACAAGGCGGTTCTGGAAATGCTGGTGGGGGGTCTGGCTCTGGCGATCCTATCGGCGACATCTTAGAAGACTACTAGAAAGGGGAGCTCTATCTTATGTCAGAACGTATTACACTTTCAAAATCCGACCGTCGTAAAGTTTGGTGGCGCTCTACCTTCCTACAAGGGTCATGGAACTACGAACGGATGCAAAACTTGGGTTGGGCTTACTCACTCATCCCAGCTATCAAACGCCTTTACACTAAAAAAGAAGACCAAGCTGCTGCTTTGGAACGTCACTTGGAATTCTTCAACACCCACCCATACATCGCTTCTCCAATCTTGGGAGTTACTCTCGCACTGGAAGAAGAACGCGGGAACGGGGCTGAAATCGATGATGCCGCTATCCAAGGGGTTAAAATCGGTATGATGGGACCTTTGGCCGGTATCGGTGACCCTGTCTTCTGGTTCACGGTTCGTCCAATTCTTGGCGCCCTCGGGGCTTCTATCGCCATGACTGGTAATATCTTAGGCCCACTGATCTTCTTCTTTGGGTGGAATATTATCCGGATGGCCTTCCTCTGGTATACACAAGAATTGGGTTACAAAGCCGGTTCAGAAATCACCAAAGACCTCTCAGGTGGTATTTTACAAGACATCACCAAAGGCGCTTCTATCCTAGGGATGTTTATCCTGGCAGCCTTGGTTGAACGTTGGGTAAGCATCAAGTTTACTGTTAACTTGCCATCACAACAACTCTCTAAAGGTGCCTTCATCGAGTTTCCAAAAGGATCTGTTAATGGTGAGCAATTGCAAACCATCTTGGGACAATACAAAGACGGTTTGAACTTGACTGCTGAAAAAGCTAATACCCTGCAAAGCCAATTGGATTCCTTGATTCCTGGTTTGATGGGCTTGCTCTTGACCTTCTTGTGTATGTGGTTGCTCAAGAAAAAAGTCTCACCAATCACCATCATCATCGGCCTCTTCATCGTGGGTATCGTTTTCCACGTCCTTGGCTTGATGTAAGATAAAAAAGTTTGAGGCAAAAGTCTCAAACTTTTTATATGCCTCTTAAACACCCAGGCTTCAATGCCTCTCCTCTCGTCTCTAGTCCTTAAATTTGCTATAATAAAACCACTGACTTGCCCCATTAAAACTAGCTAAGGAGAAAATGCATGGCACAATCCATCAACACTACAGTCGTATATACCGGAAAAGGACGTTCCTACCTCTCTATGGGAAGCAATGTCGGTTCCTTTCTAATCGGCGATAAGGGTTTTGAATTTTACAATGACAATAATGTCGAGCGCTTTATCCAAATTCCCTGGGAAAGCATTGACAAAATCGGGGCTAATGTGACCCGACAAAAACACATCAGTCGCCATTTCGAAATTTTTACCGACAAAGGCAAATTTCTCTTTGCCTCATCGGACTCAGGAAAAATCCTAAAAATCGCCCGTGAGCATATCGGTGACGAAAAAGTCGTCAAATTACCAACTCTCTTGCAAACAATCGCTCATTGGGTGAGGACACGATTTGCTAAGAAAAAGTAATTGGTGTATAATAAAAATAACGGATAAGTAGTCTCTGCGCGCTTTTTCAGAAAGCCTACGGTTGCTGTGAGTAGGTAAGCCAATAGGATGAAATTCTACCGTGATATTTTTAGAGAAACAAATTAAGTGCACAAAGATTGTGAAGTTGGATGGAACCGTGTGAGAGCACTCCAACAGTTCACAATCTTTTTTTGTAGGAGGAAATTATGTTAGATATCAAACGCATTCGCAATGACTTTGATAGCGTAGCCCAAAAATTAGCGACTCGGGGCGTGCCAGCAGAAACGCTTGAAGCCATGCGCAACATTGACCAAGAACGCCGTCAAGTGTTAGTCACCGTCGAAGAAGCTAAAGCGCAACGCAATACAGCTTCTGCTGCCATTGCCCAAGCCAAACGCAATAAGGAAGATGCCTCTGCCCAAATCGCGGCCATGCAGGAGCTCTCTGCAGAAATCAAAGCGCTTGATGCCAAATTAGCAGATCTTGACGAACAATTAACTGTTTTTACCACGACCCTTCCAAATATCCCAGCTGATGATGTTCCCATTGGTGCCGATGAGGATGACAACGTTGAAGTTCGCCGTTGGGGTACACCACGCGACTTTAACTTTGAACCCAAGGCCCACTGGGATTTGGGAGAGGATTTAGGCATCCTCGACTGGGAAGCCGGTGCTAAGGTGACTGGTTCACGCTTTCTCTTCTACAAGGGCTTGGGTGCTCGCTTAGAGCGTGCCATCTATAACTTCATGTTGGACGAACATGGCAAAGAAGGCTACACTGAAGTCATCCCGCCTTATATGGTCAACCATGACTCCATGTTTGGGACAGGACAATACCCTAAATTCAAGGAAGATACCTTTGAATTGGCCGACACCGATTACGTCTTGATTCCAACAGCAGAGGTCCCATTGACCAACTACTACCGTGGCGATATCTTGGATGGCAAAGACCTGCCAATCTATTTCACTGCCATGAGCCCATCATTTCGTTCAGAAGCTGGTTCTGCAGGACGTGATACGCGCGGTCTCATCCGTCTGCACCAATTCCACAAAGTAGAAATGGTTAAGTTTGCCAAGCCTGAAGAATCTTATGCAGAGTTAGAAAAAATGACAGCTAATGCTGAGAACATTCTCCAAAAACTCAATTTGCCTTACCGTGTTGTCGCTTTGTCAACAGGAGATATGGGCTTTTCAGCAGCCAAAACATATGACTTAGAGGTTTGGATTCCAGCCCAAGAAACTTATCGTGAAATTTCAAGCTGTTCAAATACCGAAGACTTCCAAGCCCGTCGTGCGCAAATCCGCTACCGTGATGAAGCTGATGGCAAAGTCAAACTCCTCCACACCCTCAATGGGTCTGGTCTAGCTGTTGGGCGTACAGTGGCTGCGATTTTGGAAAACTACCAAAACGAAGACGGCTCTGTCACCATTCCAGAAGTTCTCCGCCCTTACATGGGTGGCCAAGAAGTGATCGCCCCTCAAAACTAACCTATAAAAAAGTTCGTCTCTTTGGCAATGTTGCTGATGTCACGAGCTTTTTTTGACTTAAATGCTTTGCCTAGCCATGGCGATAAAAAAACATACCAAAAGGTCTGAGACAAAGTCTCAGACCTTTTCTTTTTAATAGGCTGTATAAGCACCGTTCGTGGTGTCAGCAGTCCCTGTATCATAGCCATAGGTACTCGTATCGGCGTATCCTGTGGTAGCACTATCGTAACTATTATAGTAGTTTCCTGTACCATAGTAGTCTTCATAAGTGATGACATTGTTATCGTTATTCAAGGTTTCACTTTCAGTTTGACCCAACTGTTTTTTAATCCGATTTTGGACCTTAAGTAAGTTATCATTGGTCACTAACTGATAGGACACGCCGTCTACCATCGCATCTTCACCTTTTAATTGGTAAGATTTGATACTCTTTAAGGCATCACGATAACCTAGCAGATTAGACCAGTTGTTGGCCACATCGATATTGGTTTGCATATTGTTGGATACAGCATCCAAAACCTTTTGATAGTTTGAAACAGAATCCATCGATAGGATTTTTTTCATAACTTTAGAAATCACTTCACGTTGCCGTTTTTGACGACCATAATCGCCATCAGGATCATCATAACGCATGCGCGCATACACGAGAGCTTGTTCCCCATTGATATGATGCGTTCCCGGTTCTACGGTCGCCGTGTATTCGGGTTCATTTTCCGCAATCGAGATTGGAAAACTAAAATCATTAGTGACCGTAATACCACCGACAGCATTAACCAAATCTACTAGACCTTGCATGTTAATGAGAACATAAAAATCTACTTTGATATTTAAGAGATTCTCAACCGTTGATTGAGCCAGTGTTTCTCCGCCAGTCGCGTAAGCTGCATTCAACTTCGCTTGATAAGTTCCCTCATCATTGGTTGTAATATTAACCATGGTGTCCCTCTCTAGGGAGGTCATGGTTGTTTTCTTGGTCTTAGGATTCACTGTCATGAGAATCATAGTGTCCGAATTTCCCTCCCAGGTGTCCGTCCGCTGGGAGTCCCCCGTATCAATCCCCATGAGGAGAATTGAAATCGGCTGTGTTTGTTGAATGACCTTGCTAGAGGCTCCATTCCCATAATCTTTAAAAGTCTTTGATAAGGCCGATGTCCCGTAGTTAAAAGCCGATGTGACATAGATAACACCTGCAGCAATTGTTGTTGCGACAATAGCCAAAATCATGATTAAAATTTTTTTACCAAGCTTCATTGTTTTTATCGTCTTTGTCTATCAACCTACCCATCGAATAGGTTTCAAGAAAGTCTCCCTTTCTCGTTTTTACCCCAAACGGATGTTTGCCTTCTATGACAAACCCATTTTTTTCATACAAATGGATAGCTGACCTATTACGAGCCTGAACGGTCAAACTCAGCTTGACAAGATCAGGCGTATACACTGCCCAATCCACAACCGTCTCTAACAAGGCTTGTCCTAAGCCTTGCCCCCAGAAGTCTTTGTCTACCACTAAAAATAATTCACCAATATGAGCTAACATGGGGTCTTGATCACGACTCAAGTGACAAAGACCAATCACACGTTCTCCCATGCTAGCCACTAAACACAACTCACCTAAACGGTCGCAATCCTCAGCCAGGAAATGGGCTAAGGCATCTGGTTGATAATTCTGCCAATCTGCGGCCGATATATAGGATGTTTGTTCTGAAACACGTCTCATAAAAGCAATTAAGGCCTGACTATCCGTCGCCATAGCTTCACGAATAGCAACGACCTGCGCCTCAGTCATGGCTCACCTCATCTGCTAACTGCTGACTTTTGGGACCATGTCCTTTTAGCGTGACGCTTCTCCCCTCGCCTTTTGGCTGAATGACAATCTCTAGGTAGTCCTCTAACAGCCCATCTTCCAGGAGATTTCCCCATTCGATAACGGTAACTGCATCCCCATAGAGAAACTCATCCAAATCAATTGAGTCAGTATCCCCATCAATACGGTACACATCCAAATGATGAAGCAACAACCGCCCCTCATAAGAACGCGCAATCGTATAGGTTGGACTTTTGACCATCTGATCAATCCCTAAACCACGAGCAATACCTTTTGTCAGGGTAGTTTTACCAGCACCTAAATCTCCCGATAAGACAATAACTGTCCCAGCTACTAGCCTTTCCCCCAACTGTTGACCAAAGGCCATCAAAGTATCCGCTGAATCACTATAAAACATAGTCTGATTATACCAAAAATTCTATCAAGAAACCACAGAAATTCGAATTACACCCTCAGGCTGTACTGAGAACGGTTAAAAAACAGCTCAAAATTACCCACAAACGGCGTAAAAAAAGCACCATGAAGCTCGAGTTCTTCTGCGGTGCTTTTGTTTTAGGCTGAAAGAACTTTGCGTCCTTTGCGGCGACGTGCAGCGAGGACACGACGTCCGTTCTTAGTTGCCATACGATGGCGGAATCCGTGTTTACGTTGACGACGGATTTTACTTGGTTGGAAAGTGCGTTTCACGTGAATTACCTCCTCTTAGATTTCGTATAGGTTTAGCCGGCTATCTGTCTAAGATACTAAACATACCTTACTAGTTTACTACCTCCGATAGCAAATGTCAAGGTTTCTCGGTATTTTATTTAGGACAGACCTTGGGCCTTAAGACTATCGGCCAGGCGCGCGATAGCGGCCAGATCCAGGGATTCGCCCCGAACATTGGGCGCAATATCTGCCGCCTCTAGAGCCATTTCCAACTGGCGCTTGGTTTCAGGCGATTTGCCAAAACGCCCCAGAAGGTTGTTCCAGAGAGTCTTGCGCCTCTGGACGAAAATGGCCTTGGCGACAGAAAAGAAGAATCTCTCGTCTTCGACAGTAACCGCCGGCTCAGGCAAACAGGTCATCTTGAGGATGGCTGAGTCAACGTTCGGCGCGGGGACAAAGACTGTCCGTGGCACGATAAAGGCCAACTTAGCCTCCATGTAGTACTGAACCGCGATAGAAAGAGAACCATAGGCCTTGGTATTGGGCTTAGCTGCGATGCGGTCGGCCACTTCCTTTTGCATCATGACCACAAACTCAGCAAAGGGAATCCCACTCTCAATCAGGTGCATGAGAATGGGTGTGGTGATGTAGTAAGGGAGATTGGCCACCACCTTGATGGGCAGGTCAGGATTCTTGAAATTCTGGATGTGACTAGCCAAATCCACCTTGAGGATGTCCTCATTGACCACCGTGACATTGTCAAAATCCCTCAGGGTATCGGCCAAAATCGGCACCAGGCGGTCGTCAATCTCAAAGGCCATGACCTCAGCGGCTTGCTCCGCCAAAAACTCGGTCAAGGCCCCAATCCCTGGACCAATCTCGATGACATTGACCTGGTCATCAATCTCCGCCGTGTCGACAATCTTCTGCAAAATATTGGTATCGGTCAGGAAATTCTGCCCGAAGGACTTCTTAAAAGTAAATCCGTGACGCTCAAGTATGGCACGGGTAACAGTTTTGTCTGCGATTTTCATGTTAATTTTATCCCTCTATTTAGCATCTTTAAAACCTTGGAAATAAAAATTATATTTCCCGACTTTGTCAATATTCTTTCTTTTTAGAAATTCAATAAATTTCTCTTTTTCAAAAACTATTGTATTGTAGTTATCCTCTACTTTAATACAAAAAATATAATGATTAAAGTTATTAGCTTTTTTTATTTTGCTTTCAAATAAGCTATTCCAACCAGAAAATAAACTCCCTTCAATAAAATCCTGCTTATTATCCTCAGTGATATAGTTTTTACTAATACTTATTTTCTTGTTATTTACTCCAGTATCTATACCCAGTTTTGAAACTAGCTGACCAACAATGTCTTCATAAATGCGTAACCTAGATTCTTCGACAGAAGTTAATTCAAAGAACTTATTCCCTATGATATAATCATCAGCTACGATACCTTCTCTAGCATCAAACACATGACCATGTTTTAACTCCCGCTCTTTTGACTCAACATTTAGAACTTCTAAGGCACCCTTTTTCAGTATATCTTCATCATTTTCATCTTTAAAAGTTCCTCTAATATTATTATCCAATAACTCTTGTTTGAACTTAACCGACGGTTTCCCCTCACTAATACTACAATTAATAAAAGTACAGTTTTTAAAATTATTTAAATATAAGAAATTTGACGAAAATGTGCATTGGATAAAATGTTTACCACTAAACTCTATGTTTTCTAATTCATAACCCTCTGACCCAAATTCAATATAACTAAAATACTTAATTTCCTTGGATTTGAAAACCTCATTTTTTTCCAAAGATATAACTTCCTTCAAAGTCGGCTTTAGGGCCGTCCCTAGATTATTTTTCCAATTATCCGCATCTTCATCATTTGGACTCTCGATTTCTTCTGGATACTTAATTGAACAAATCGCCGATAAAACCTGAACAAAGTCTAGTGAGATATCTAACTTAGTCGTTTCACTCCACTCTTTTAGCAATTTATTATACGTTTCAATAATATATTCTATTTTTCTTGCTTTATGAAAGGGCAAATCCTTAGATTTACTTACATCAGAAACAACCTCTGTAAGTTGCTTATCGTAATATTGGACGGTATCTCTCACATTATCAGAAACAACTTTTTTCTTTTCTTCTCTATTTTGCTCACTAGAAAAATACCAAGTTACTATAGTAGGTGGAGCAATGACTAAACCAGCCATTACCTCTCCCTGTGCCAAACTGCTGAAAATCAGATTTTCACCATTAAAAATATTATTTAATACTAATACAATAGCGACAAGAAAAACTCCAAAAATAGCTGCTACAATCATTCCCACCCAAACTTTATTTTTCATACAATCATCCCCCATACTCCTTCATACACTCCTCCACCTCAGCCAAGCTCAGACCAAAGAGCTCCAATCGTTTGAGGAGTTGTTTGCCGTTGGTGTAGCCGATGCGGAGTTGCTCACCCAGATATTCGCGGCGCTTGCGGCTGTCATTTCCCATGAGGAGACCTAGGCGCATGAGGTCACTACGCGTGATGTCAAAGGTGTTTTCATCGTCATAGTTTCCTAGAAGGCCAGTCAAGGCTTTTTCCAAGTCCTCAAAGCTAGCATGTTCAACGCCAAGTGAACGCCCTTTGGTTTTAGATTTCGGAACCGCCTCATCACGATTAAGAAAGGCATGTTTGGCACTAGGGATAGTTTGCATAATACGCTTGCGGATGCGTTCGCCATTGTAGTCAGGGTCAGTGAAAACAATAACCCCACGTAGGTCATTGAGAATTTCAATCCGCTCCAGGTCGTCATCATTGAGAGCAGACCCCCGCGTTTCGTAGGTATCTACCTCATAGTAACGTTTCAGGTTAGCCGTGTCATCCTTGCCCTCGACGACAATGACTTCTTGAATCTTTCGTTTTTTCATAAATCTTATTCACCAAGTCTAAATAGACGTTGCGCATTTTTAAAAGTCGCATCCGCCACTTCTTCCGTCGTTAGGCCACGCAATTCGGCAATCTTGTCTACCACATAGCGAGTGTAGGCCGTATGGTTTTCACGTCCACGTTTGGGCACGGGGGCAAGATAGGGAGCATCCGTTTCGACCAGGATTTTATCCAGGGGCAGGCCCGCGGCTGCTTCTTGCACATCGGTGGCCTTTTTGAAGGTCACAACCCCTGAAAAGGAGATGTTCATGCCTAGATCCACAAACTTTTGGGCATCAGCCAAAGAACCCGAAAAAGAATGCATAATCCCGCCACACGGACCGACACCCTCGCTTTTGATAATCGCATACGTATCTTCTAGTGCGTCACGGGTATGCACAACAAAGGGGAGGTTAAAGTCTTTAGACAGTTGGATTTGCCGACGAAATACACGTTCTTGGACATCCTTGGGCGCTGTCATCCAGTGGTAATCCAGACCGATCTCCCCCAGGGCAACCACTTTATCATCTTGCAGATGTGAAATAAGATAGGCCTCAACATCGTCAGTATAAGAAGCAGCCTCCGTTGGGTGCCAGCCAATAGTACTATAGAGATTACTATAGCTTTTTGATAGGCTCAAGGATCTTTCAATCGTTTCTTTGTCAAAACCGACTATATTCATCTGTGTGACGCCCATATCTTTAGCGAGTTCTAGTTCCTCAGACACATGATCATAAAAGTTATCGACATTCAAATGCGTATGGGTGTCAAAAATAGCGAGTGATTTAGTCATCCTTTGTTCTCCCTCTTGGCTCATCTTACTTGCTTTGTCATTGTACCATAAAAGCACCAGTTCTTTAAGCCTCACTCCTCTTTTCATATGAAGACATAAAAAAGCCTGCCCTTATAGGACAAGCTTTTAAAAGATTTGACAAAGATGTGAATTACATCATGCCACCCATCATTGAAGGATCCATAGCAGGGCCAGCTGGGGCTTCTGGTGCTGGTTGATCAGCAACAACAGCTTCTGTCGTTAATATCAAGCTAGCCACGGATGCCGCATTTTGTAAGGCAGAACGAGTCACCTTGACAGGGTCGATAATTCCTGAATCTACCATGTCTACCCATTCTCCATTAGCTGCGTTAAAACCAGTACCAACAGGAGCATTTTTTAAGTGCTCAATGACAACAGAACCTTCGTAACCAGCATTTTTAGCGATTTGACGGACTGGTTCTTCTAGAGCTCGCAAGACGATATTACGCCCTGTCGCTTCATCACCTGTCAGTTCCAAGGCTGCCACTTTGGCAATGACATTGACCAGTGCAGTTCCCCCACCGGCAACAATGCCTTCTTCAACAGCCGCACGTGTCGCATTTAAAGCATCTTCAATGCGAAGTTTCATTTCTTTAAGTTCAGTTTCTGTCGCAGCACCAACCTTAACGACAGCGACACCACCAGACAATTTAGCCAAACGTTCTTGTAATTTTTCACGATCAAAGTCAGAAGTTGTGTCTTCAATCTGTGCTTTCAAAACAGCGACACGTTCAGCAATAGCTTGACTAGAACCTGCACCCTCAACAATTGTTGTATTGTCCTTGTCTACACTAATACGTGCAGCTTGTCCCAAGGCCTCAATGGTTGCATCCTTGAGATCAAGTCCAAGATCTTCTGTAATGACAGTACCACCTGTTAAGATAGCAATATCCTCTAACATAGCCTTGCGACGGTCACCAAATCCAGGCGCTTTAACAGCAACAACATTGAAAGTTCCACGAATCTTATTGAGAACTAAGGTTGGAAGAGCTTCTCCATCTACATCATCTGCAATAATCAACAACGGACGGTTTGTCTTCAACACTTCTTCCAATAAAGGCAAAACATCCTGAATGTTAGAAATTTTCTTGTCAGTAATTAAAATAAATGGATTTTCCAGCTCGGCAACCATTTTTTCATTGTCAGTCACCATGTATTGAGATAAGTAACCACGGTCAAACTGCATTCCTTCAACCACATCCAGTTCCGTTTCCATCCCACGGGATTCCTCGATTGTGATCACACCATCATTACCAACTCTTTCCATAGCTTCTGAGATGTACTGACCAACCTTTTCAGAGCGCGAAGATACGGCCGCAACTTGGGCAATCGCTTCTTTTCCAGAAACAGGTTGTGCAATCGCTTTGAGTTCTTCAACTGCTGTTGCCACTGCTGTCTCGATACCACGACGAATTCCGATTGGGTTGGCACCAGCTGTCACATTTTTAAGACCTTCACGAACAATCGCTTGAGTCAAGACGGTCGCTGTAGTCGTACCATCTCCTGCGATATCATTTGTTTTAGAAGCGACTTCAGAAACCAACTTGGCTCCCATATTTTCAAAATGGTCTTCGAGTTCAATTTCTTTAGCAATAGTTACCCCGTCATTGGTAATCAAAGGAGAACCATAGGATTTTTCCAATACCACATTGCGACCTTTAGGGCCCAAGGTCACTTTGACTGTATCAGCTAAAACATCGACACCACGAACCATCGCTTCACGGGCATCTGCTGAAAATTTAATATCTTTTGCCATAATTTATTGTCCTTCTTTCTTTTCAAACTTAGACTAAGACAGCAATCACATCTGCTTCACGAATAACCAACACTTTGTCTTCACCATCTGTCACCTCAATGCCGACGTGTTGATCTACAACAATGCGGTCTCCGACTTTTACGGCTGGTGTAATGACTTCTCCGTTCAGCGTGCGACTACCTTCACCCACTGCAAGTACTTGCGCAGTACGTGTTTGGGCTTGTCCTGCACCTGCTAAAACAAAGCCACCCACAGTTTGTTCTTTTTCTTCTTCTAGTGTAACGACCAAGCGGTCTCCAATAGGTTTTAACATATTATTTTCCTCCAAGTCAGACGTTAGCACTCTAAAGAGTATTCTGCTAACGTTATGTTTTTATTCTACCACCTTTCGGTAGCAAGTCAAGTAAAAAGTCCAAAAAATTAGCACTCTTTTGTCGAGAGTGCTAATTCCACTAAAACGGCAAGGTTTCGGCTTCTAAAACAAGGTCACTTAAGTCTTCCCCCTTATCTTGTTGCCGTTGTTCCCTCTGACTACGGCTTTCCAGAAACTGGAACCCTTGCCCCAAAACTTCCATCCTGTAATGTTGTTGCCCATCTTTTTCATAGCGATCTGTTCTAAGTTCACCTTCAATAGACAACAAACTACCTTTACTCCCATAAGAGCCCAGCGTTTCTGCCAGACGTCCCCAGAAGGTAATCGGAACAAAATCAGCTTCTTGTTTCCCATCAGCGGACTTGTAGCGGCGATTAACAGCTAGTCGAATCTGACAAACTGACCGTTCTTTAGCCGTCTTACGTACCTGCGGCTGAGCCGTTAAACGACCAATCAACATAACTCTATTATACATTTGTTTTCCTCCTACTTCTCTATTCGAAAAGAAGAAAAGAAAATTAACGCAAGGATGATTTAGATTGCAAAAGATAACGCCCTTTACTCCAAAGGAAGGTCAAGTAGACCGAGGATAGTTTAGACTCAGGGGGATTATCATCCCGATAACTAACCGTTAACATTTGATCAAATTGACCACCTGTCGTGCTAGTTAGCTTGACTTCAGCCTTGGATGGCAGTCCGTGTTGCGCCCGGACCCACTTCCAAGACGTCCCACTTCTATCGGTCAATTGTACCTCTAGGGCATCAAAATCCGCACTTGTCCAATCCGACCGGTAATTTGTTTGCTTTGTCGGCAACTTCTCCAAATTCGTTGCCTGACCAGAATTGAGGTAAAAATGGCCTTTTTTCTCACTAAAGGTTAGGGTAACGGTCTGTCTAGTATCGGCTAAATTCACATAGACAAGCTCTAAATCACCTGCGACCATCTGACTCTGAGAGGCTAACCCTCGTTCACGCAGGATCTGTTTAAGTGGGGTCGCCTGACTCCCACCAAAGTGATAACTCTTAAATCGAGAGGTAGTCCAGGTAAAATCAGCATCCTCTTGGGCATAGCGTGACAAGTCACGACTATCCGGAAAGACATTCGCTACTTCTAGGCTTTGATATATCATCAGACCACTGCTAAAGACTAGGCTGATGCTCACTAAAGTAAGAGTCAACCAGCTCAACCAATGGTTACGGGGATGTTTTACCAAACTGACGCTATAAGCTAACAAAAGAATTAGCAAAAAAGCAACACTGCTCCAAGACCAAGGCCAAGGTAAGACTAAAATAAGTAAAGATGCCAATGGGCCGGCGATTAGAGCAAACCCATTAGGCCATAAAAACGTGGCTGTTTGTTTATGAATGATTTGTTTTCCATATTCTGGAGAGCGAATCGTTGTTAGTTGAGGCTGCCAGATTTGACCACTTTCTTCATGCAATGGCTGACAAGAAGCGAAATCTTTTAGACTAGTCGGGTCAAAATTTGTTCGACTAGCCTGCAAAAATTCATCAGGACTAGGTTTTCGCCCCATTTGTTTTTCAAAAGCCTGTGCCCAGTATCTCTTACGACTCATCATTTCTCCTTAATTTCAAAAAAATGCCTGCCAGAAAGCGTCTGGTCAAGCACTTTTTAGTGACATCCTATTTAGTCTTCAGAGCTATACTTATAGGTCATGTAATACGTACCATCCACCTGCTCAAAATCTAGACTGACATATTCTAACTTATCATCCGTCTCATAGTCAGAGTAAGTCACTGACAAGCGTTCTGTGAACCCATCACCACTGTTTAAGATTGTCATTTGAACATCTGTTGGTTTACCATGTTTATCAACAACTTCTGTCAGCTTGGTTCCAGTTTTGTTTTCTTCACCTGATTCTTGAACTTTCAAGGCATCATAATCCGACTTCGTCCAATTAGATGTGTAACTGTCACTATCTTGGGCTTCAACTGGTAATTCACCAATATTCGTCGCATAACCAGTCGTCAAAACATAATGACCATCATCATCCTTGCGGAAGGTCAAACTAACCGTTTTACTTGAGTCATCTGATTTACTAGAGTAGTCCAGTGTCAAAGATTCTGTCCCAACATTCCCTTTGGTCGCTTTTCCATACTTCTTGATAATAGTCGTTAAGCGTGTTCCGGAATATTTGTTACTAAACTTCAAGGCTCTAAAATCTTTTTCTGTCCACTTAAAGGCAGCTTTTTCATCGACATACTTGTCAATATCAGAACTGTCTTTGCCAGAATCATCAGAAACGTCTTCTTCAACTTCCTCAATAGCTACTTTCGCCTGCGGGGCAACGGCCAAAAGTTGCTTCGCTAAGACGCTCCCCGCTGTCCCCATAAACAAAACAAGAGACACTGCAAATGCGATAATACTAAGCAATTTGTTGGATTTTTTCAAGTCCAGGATAAAGAATACCAAACCTGCTGTAGCCGCTGCCAAAGACAGGACAACAAATACCCAAGCCAGAGGTACTGCTACTACCAAAGCAAGAATCAAACAAATCACCGCACCTACTAAAATGATGATTGGCGGAATGATGTTCGCTTTAGCTTGTTTGCTTGCTGTTGGTATTTCTCCCCCAGCCTGATTTTGAAAAGCATTCTGAGGCGTCTGTAGGGCTGCTGACTGGTCTATTGTTTCCGATTGTGGAGCCTCAAATTGCTCAGCTTCCGCTATTGCTTGGGGCGTTTCTGATGCCTTTTCCACCTGTGTTTCTGGCACTTCAGACGTCACAAATTCTGGTACGAGAAAGTCAACGGCTTTTGCCGCTTGAAATTCCTGTGCAGAGGGTTTACGCCCATAACGCTCCTCAAAGGCTTTGAGCCACTTCTCTTTTGGTGTCATATGATCTCCTTTATAAAAATTATTTCCTATAAGTAGTGATTACATCGATAAGCCTTAGGCTTGATAAGTCTTTAAAAATTCCAAAACTAACTGTGCTGAACGCTTACCAGCTTCAAAGATAAAATCATCGAAGGATACCTGCGCTTCATGGTCAGCCGTATCGCTCATACTCCGTACCACCATCACTGGTAGACCAACTGCTTGAGCCGCCTGGGCAATCGCTGCGCCTTCCATCTCGACAGCAAGAACGTCCGGAAAATGTTTTTTAATCTCCGTCACTCGCTCAGGGTCAGCTACAAAGCTATCACCGGTAGCAATTAACCCTTGGTGGCAAGTCACCCCATCGTCTTGGGCGACCTGACGAAAACAGGTCAACATGGACTGATCAGCTAAAAAATACAGGTCTTGTTGAGCCATCTGTCCATAATCATAACCAAAAGCCGTCACATCCACATCGTGGTACACCAGCCGTTCTGAAAGGACTAAGTCTCCAACAGCAATACCAGGTGCCACAGCCCCTGCTGAGCCAGTGTTAATGATGGCATCTACCCCAAAATGATCGGCTAATACAGCCACACTCATGGCAGACATTACCTTTCCAATACCACTTTGCACAAGCACAACATCGTGTTGCCCCAAATGCCCTTGAGAATAAGTGACTCCTAAAACCGTGTGGTCCTGTCTATCCTCGAGATGAAAGCGCAAAAAGGCAAGCTCTTCAGCCATCGCAGCGATAATTCCAATAGTCATTTGGTCTCCTTACCAGTTAAAAATTGCATAAATGAGGATAGCCAACAATATCAAGACAACTAAGAAGAAACGATTGAGTTTGCTTTGAAAGACACTACGCTTTTCATTCTCAATCCGCCGACTCTTATAGACTTTCTCATGAGACGCCTTTTCTTCCCAATTTTCTTGACTATCTTCCAAGGCAAAGGTTCGAGTAGCATCTAAGTCTACCGGTTGGTCTGGTATCAATTGACCAGGCATGACTTTGGTAGCCTCTGGATCTTCATCATATTCGCCACGATTGGCGCGAGCAATAATCTCATCTGTCAATAAGGGTTTTCCCATAATGTTTTCTCCTTTTCAGACGGGGATTAAGATTCGAACAGGCCAAGGGATTTCGCTAGATGAATCTGTGCGTATTGAATGGCAATAATGGTCTTTGCATCTTTAATGTCACCTTGAGCAATGAGACGCAAGGCTTCAGCTAAACTAACTTCCAACACTTCCAGGGTTTCATCCGGGTCATGCGGACGAGGGTTGGCTACACGAGTCAGATGTTCTCCTAAAAAGAGGGTAATCTCTTCATTACAAAAACCAATTGCTGAGTAAAATTGGGCAATCTGTTGCAACTCGCCTGTATAGTGGGTCTCTTCTTCGAGTTCTCGTAGCGCCGCTGCTTTTTTATCTACCGATTCACCAGGTTCTAGTTTCCCAGCAGGGATTTCAATGGAAACTTCCTCAACCGCCTTTCGGTATTGTTTAACCAAGACAATTCGACGTTCTGGTGTGATCGCTAAAACACTGACCCCTCCGTTATGAAGAATAATTTCTCGGTACCCTTGTCCCTTATCGTCTGGTAAAGCAACCTTATCTTTTACCAAGTGAACGACTGCTCCTTGATAAATATCTTTTCGCTCTATTGTCTTTTCTTCGAAATGCATCGTTTTATCCTCGGTGAGATGGGTGGTGAGGTTTTGTTAGGGCATAACCTTCTTTGTTGACCTGACGCCCACGACCGATAGCGATAGCATCCTTAGGGACATCCTCAGTGATGACAGAACCTGCGGCAGTCAGTGCATTTTCGCCAATAGCCACTGGCGCAATCAGGGTTGAATGACTGCCTACAAAGGCATGGTCTGCCACCTGCGTGTCAAACTTAGATTGGCCATCATAGTTGACCGTAATCGTGCCAGCACCAAAGTTGACCCCTTGACCTACACTGGCATTTCCAAGATAGGTCAGATGACCCGCTTTTGTGCCAGAACCGATGGTGCTTGCTTTGACTTCGACGAAGTTACCAATATGAACGCCATCTGCCAACTGGCTGTCTGGACGGATATGCGCAAAAGGCCCTACCGTCACACCATCTGCTAGGTGAGAAGACTCAATCACGGACTGGGTGATCACACAATTGTTTCCAATTTCAGAATCTTCAATAACAGTCCCATTTGTCAACAGGCTACCAGAACCAATGCTGGTATTTCCTTTTAGCGTCACATTGGCTTCAATCGTGACGTTAGGGGCAATGGTTACCCCCGTATCAATATAGGTCGCTTGTGGATTAATGAAGGTAACCCCTTCGACCATGTGGTTACGATTAATACGCGCCTGCATAATAGCCTGCGCTTGCGCCAAAGCGATACGGTCGTTAACACCAAGGCTTTCATCAAAATCACGTAATTTGTAGGCGCCGACTTTTTCTCCTGACTCTTTGAAGATACCAATCACATCTGTCACATAATACTCCCCTTGAGCATTGTTGGTGTTAATGCTTTTTAGCGCTTCAAAAAGGCGCTTATTATCAAAGACATAGGTACCTGTATTGATTTCCTGAATTTGCTTTTCAAAATCATTGGCATCTTTTTGCTCCACAATCTTAACCACTTCATCCTGTGCATTGCGAACAATGCGACCATAGCCAAATGGATTTTGTGCTTGTGCCGTTAAAATTGTAGCCACATTTTTATGATTCACATGAAAGGCAATCAAATCCTTGAGACTTTCTCCTGTAATGAGTGGCGTATCCCCTGCAATAACCAAGGTATGACCTTCGAGGTCTCCCAAGATTTCCTCTGCCATTTGTACGGCATGCCCCGTTCCCAGTTGTTCTTCTTGAAGAACAAAGTCGGATTTTCCGTCCAGAACCTCGCGAACCAGTTCTGCTTTGTGACCAATAACCGTCACATATTTGTCTGGCGAAATAGCGGAAACCGCATCATAAACATGCTCCAGCATACTTTGCCCCGTTACCTGGTGCAGGACCTTGGGAAGATCAGATTTCATACGAGTGCCTTTTCCAGCCGCGAGAATAATTGCGTAGTTTGACATAGGTTTCTTCTTTCTATTTCTGTTTTTATACTCCCTAGCTCTCTCAACAATTAAAAAGAGGAGTCTAGTTGAAGCCATGCTTTTCTATTTTATCATAATTTTACCAACTAGGAACTACTGTAAAGAAATTGTTAATTCTGTCATATCTCTGGCCGCTGCCTCAAGGACAACCATGACATCACGACTATGCATAATCGCCTTTTGAACAGCATTTTTATCACGACGCGACAAAATCCTTGCAAAGTGACGGAATTCCGCTGCCATTCGATGCTCGGTTGGGGCTGGACTGACCATCTTTATTTCCCCTTGTTGGGAGTGGTAGCTAACTGGCCCTAAACTATTGGTAGACCCCGACATGGTCACTCTTCCTTGATTTCCTTGAATACTGAGGCCATTCACCCCTGTACTGTCTTTTGCTCCAACAGCCACGGCTTGAAAGCCAGCATATTCCAAAAGCAAAATCCCTGAGGTATCCACCCCTCGCCAAATATTGGGGTGGTAGGCAACTGATTGCGGACGACCAAAGAGCCCCACTATCAGATGAATGTTATAGATATTGATGTCCCTCAAGGCACCACCCCCCTTTTGAGGGTCAAAAGCAGGTGGTAACTCACCGGCCATGAAACGGTCATAGCGAGAGGAGTATTGAGAATAGTTCGCTGTCACAATCTTGATTTGTCCCAATGTCTCCGCCTGTTTTTTTAAAGCTGAAAAAGCTGGCAAATACTGATTGGTAATCGCTTCTAGTAAAAAAAGATCATGTGCTTGAGCCAGTTCTACCAAGTCATCATATTCAGCCAAGGTCAGGGTAAAGGGCTTCTCGCAAATGACGTTTTTACCTGCCAAAAGTGCTAAGCGACTGTATCGGTAGTGCAAATGATTGGGGAGAGCCACATACACCGTATCCACTGCAGGGTTACCTAAAATATCTTCAACACTAGATGTATACTGATTGATACCATAGCGTTCCGCTAGAGTAGCTGCCTGTGGTAAATTTCTATCAGTTGATAAAATGGCTTCCAGAGCTATCTCTTTTAGATTCGACAAGACCGGTAGCACCTCTTGCACAATCATTCCTGTCCCAAAGATCGCTAATTGCATCATGCATCCCTCCTCTTTATTCTCTACTATAGCATATTCGCCTTGCTTTTGGAAAGGGTTTCAATGTTTTAAAAACAGCCAAAAAGATTGGGGGTGATTCCCCAATCTTTTTGGCTTGAGTTTACATCAATAACAATTCGTTTTACGCTTACATGCGAAACAGCCACCAGGCAATGAAAGACCAGTTCATTATCTCACCTCCTTACTTATTTATTCGTAAGGATGATAAAGAAAATCACATTTTTTGATGTTTTTTATCACTATTTTTCTAACGACCTAGCAGTTTCTTAAGGCCTTGTAGCATTTTATACTTGATGGGCTTAGGATAGTAACGAAAAGTCCCCATTTTACGAACAATATATCCTTTGAAGTTCTGCTTAAAGCGTAAAACACCATCGGATCCGTCAAAGATCCCCATAATTCCCAAAAAAGTGTAAAAGGTAATGCCACGTTCAATCGCTTGAGTCATCACGTATTCTTGCAAGAGCGCTGGCGCATAAAAACGATTGAACTCAGGGTAGGAGCCGCTGAAGAGATAAACCGCCTCCTGGTCAGTATAGATAAAGAGGCTAACCGCCAAAATCTGGTCCTCCTCGCCGTACTTAGCCAGGAGTTCACGCGCCTCTTCCATGCGCTTATCAAAGGTGCCAATCTGGTCCTTGAGTTCGCGGGATTGGTTGAGAAACTTGGGCGCATCTTCCTTGCCTGCGTAGCGTTTGGTCAGAGTATCCAGCTTTTGCAAGAGCTTGGCTTGGTCTTGTTCTAGATGGGATAAATAATCCTTGAAATTGAGACTAGCCGCCATGAACTCCGCCTTGTCGCCAAAGCTATCGTAGAAGGCCTCGTAGTAATCTAGGGGCTTATCCACATAGTCGCGACGCTCAGAGGTCGCCTCGGTCACCGCCTTGAAGATGTGGAGTTCGTCACGACGCAGAGGTCGCAAGGTCGTGCCAAAACTAGCCGCCTTTTTCACCAAGGGTTTCCCTTTTTTACTAAAAGACTGACGCAGCTTATCTTTGGACAATCCTGTTAAATCCTTGACATAGTGCCAATCTGGTTCGCCACCAGGATAGCCCGTCTGCAGGCCGTCAAAGGCAAAGCCTGCCCCCTCAAAGGTAGCAATCAAATCCTGGCGTGCTTGGCTAGTTGGCTGCCCCTCATCATCAAAAGTCTGGTAGGTTTCATAGGGCTTAACCAAGAGTTCCAGAGCGCCCTTGTCCTTAGCGTAGGCTACAAGTCCCTCCAGGAACTCCCCCAGATGAGCCTGATCCAGGCAGACTGGCCCAGTATTCATCTCCATGTGGAGACCACCCGTCATGGGCATGCTGTAAAGGATGCCCGCCACCTGCAGGTCACCCGACACGCGCAGGCCCACAAATTCCGTGTGGAAACCTCGCTTGGTCAAGAGAGCCGCCATCTCAGGCGTTTGGGTAAAAGAAGCGCGATCAACTTCTTGTAAAAATTTTTTGTAGTCACTAAGAGACAAACTTTCTAAATGCATCTTTTTCCTCTTTTTCTATTTCTACTAGTGTACCAAAAAAAACACTTGGGTGATAGTGCTAAACGATACCAAAAAAAGCATCCGCTATAGGATGCTTTTGGTTTCAATCATTTGACCAGATAGTTTAAGAACTGCTACTTGAAGGCGAATCTCCCGAATTACTTGACGGGCTATCTGATGAAGTCGTATTGCTTGTGTCTGAACTGTCGCTACTCGTCGTCGAACTACTGGATGAGCTCGTTGAAGAACTCGTTGTCGTTTCACTAGTAGCGGTACTATCATAGAAATACAGATCAATGGTGTCTTCGTTGAGATTAATGGTTGAACCATAATAAGGGTATTGCCCCGAAACCAAATAGTTATTTCCCAGCGCTGTCTGTGTCACCGTATTATTGACATGGACACGGATTCTAGATTTTTCGACACCGAGATTAACTAAGGTGTTAATAGCACTCTCATAGCTATCACCAACGAGGTTCGGCATGGTCGCTGTTGAGTTTTTGGCCACCCGTAGGGTTAACTTTTTCCCCTCAGACAAGTAATACTTGGTGCCAGACTTGATGCTCTGGCTAATGACTTGCCCAGCATTATAATCAGACGACTCAACTCGTTTGATTTCGATATTAGTCACGCCAAGGTCTGCTAAGGAGCTTTGGACATCATCGATATCTTGCCCTGTATAGTCAGAGAGGGTAATGACTTTTCCTCGGGAAATATAGAGATCAATCTTAGAACCAGATTTTTTGCTGCTACCACTGACCGGATTGGTGCGAATCACTTTGCCTGTTTCTACCGTATTGTCCTCGACTTTATTGATACTACCTACTTGGAGGTTAGCATCACGAATAGCCTTTTCAGCACTGGTTTGGTCTTGGCCTGTGACATCTGGTACTGTCACATTACTGGTTTGGGTAAACATATTTGCCAGTAAGACAATCACAACCCCACCAATAAGAAGGCTCATAACCGTATAAAATACCTTTCGGCGACGACTTAGTCGTTTCTTTTGGCGTTCTGCTGCTGGATTCTTTGGCTTTTCTACAACTGACTCTGTCGGCTCAGCTGTTTCTTCCTTTTTCTCAGAAACAGGTGTCGCTTTACCGAGATTTTCTGTCTTAATGGGCTGTGTCTGAGTCGTCACCTGACTCGGCCTAGAACGAGGCGTCATCGGCGCAAACTCCAAACGTGGCTCATAACTACGAATAGGGTCTAGGACCGTCATCAGATCATTGGCCATTTCCATGGTTGACTTGTATCGGTCATCCAAACGTTTGGCCGTTGCTTTAAGGACGACATTTTCCAGCGCCTGTGGCACATTATGGTTTTCAGCCATAAGGGATGGCAGTGGCTTTTGAAAATGCTGAAGCGCAATGGTAACTGCACTATCGCCATCATAAGGAACATGCCCCGTCAACATCTCATAAAGCATGATCCCCATAGCATAGACATCACTTTGTACCGTCGCTTTAGAACCGCGTGCTTGTTCCGGCGATAGGTAGTGCACAGAACCCAGCATCGAGTTCGTCTGTGTCAGACTCGTCTCTGCAAAGGCAACAGCAATCCCAAAGTCTGTTACTTTGGCGACACCATCTCGGGTTAAGAGAACATTTTGTGGCTTAAGGTCCCGGTGAATGATCCCTTTTTGGTGTGCCAAAGTCATGGCAGAAAGGATTTCTGACATGATACGAATCGCTTCTTGATTGGATAAGGGCGCACGATCTTTAATATACCGTTTTAAATCCGTTCCATCCACGTATTCCATCGCCAAAAACTGCTGACCATCTTCTTCTCCGATATCGCGAATACTGACGATATTAGGATGATTGAGTTCTGCCATAGCACGCGCTTCCCGCTGAAAACGGACCAAAGCAACCTGGTCTGTCTGGTAATTTGTGCGAAGAACTTTGATGGCGACTTCTTCGTTATCCAAAATGAGGTCATTGGCCAAATAGACATCCGCCATGCCTCCTCGGCCAATAACTTTGAGGATACGGTAACGACCAGCAAAGAGTTTTCCGATTTCAATCATGCCTATTCCTCACTCTCTGCTAAAATCAGACCAACAGAGATATTATCCAAGCCACCTGCTTGGTTGGCTAGAGCAATCAAGGCTTTAGTTTTATCATCCAAGCTATTTGCTTGTGCTAAAACGTCTTCTAACTCCGTTTTTGAAATCATATTGGTCAAGCCATCACTATTAACCACCAAGATATCCCCTGGAACCAAGGTCTCAACACCCACATCAACCACAACAGGTGAAGGTTGCCCGATGGATTGGGTAATGATGTTCTTTTGGGGATGATTTTGCGCTTCTTCTTCCGTCAACTGACCCGCCTGAACCAATTCATTTACCAAGGAATGATCATTAGTGACTTGTTGATAACTTCCCTCATGATATAGACCAATACGAGAATCCCCAACATGACCATAAAGCGCTACATGATCGGCAACCACAATTGCTTCGATAGTGGTTCCCATGCCACGGTAGGCTTCCTCAAGGCCTTTTTCGTGCACTAGACGGTTGACTACTTCAATCTCTTGTTGAAGCCAACGACGAATATCACTGAGGTCTGTTAGCGAACTTTGTCGCCATTTTTCACCGAGGAGAGTCGCTGCCATTTGACTTGCAATATTGCCTGCACGGTGACCCCCCATACCATCTGCTAAAACAAGAAGAGGCAGACCAACTTCATTTGTATAGCTAGAGATATAGTCTTGATTTTCCGTTCGTTTTTGACCAATATCTGTCCGTACAGCAATCTGCACAGCTTGGTGTGTTTCAGACAAGGTTTCTTCCTCCTGATTAGTTTATCCGTTTGAGCTGACCGATGAAAAAGCCATCTGAACCATAGAGCTCTGGGGTAATGACCAGACACCCGTCAACAACAATATTCTTTTGCGGGTGTTCCAAAGCAACCAACTCAAAATTGGGATGTTTTTCTAGAAAACGTTGGAGCACCCCTTGATTTTCTTCCTGAAAAAGTGTACAGGTACTGTAGGTTATTATACCATCTTTACGTAAGGTTTGACAAACACTGTCCAAAATCGCTAATTGGAGACTAGCCAACTGGTCAAAGTCGGCTGCGTCTTTTCGGTAACGAATATCTGGCTTACGCCGTAAAAGCCCCATTCCTGAACAAGGGGCATCCACCAGAATCTTATCAAAAGTATCTGGCGCAAAATGCTGATGAACAGTGCTAGCGTCCATTTGTAGAGTGTTGACACGATCCGCCACTCCCAGACGCTGAGCATTTTCTTGAATCAAGGCCAACTTATGAGCATGAAGGTCTAAAGCCAGAACTTCTCCTGTCGTCAAATAGGAAGCCAAGTGGCAAGTTTTCCCCCCAGGTGCCGCACAAGCATCCAAAACTTTTTCAGTCCCTGTTAATCTCAGAGTGGGAGCTACCAACTGACTAGACTCATCTTGGATCGTAATTTGCCCATCTTGAAACAAGTGGCTAGCAGCAAAATGCCCCGATGTTTTCACAAGACCTACTGGAGATAAGAGCGAGGGCTGGCTATCTGTTTCTTGGGCAATCCGTGTCAGGTCGTTTGCTCTCGTAACGCGGATACTAGCCTTACTTTTTTCCAGCAAGCTTGCCATAATAGCCTGACCACGCGCTTCCCCATACTGCTCAACCAGTTTTTTGACCAGCCATACGGGCAAACTGTACTGTATTGACAGGCGTTTGTTTTTGCGTTTAATGGACGTAAAATCGGCTACCCCATCTCGCAAAACACGGCGAAGAACCGCATTGACCAGTTTCTCTGTACCTTTTTTTTGGCCCCTCTTTTTAGCAATAGATACTGCTTCATGAACTACAGCATGGTCAGGAATGCGTTCTAGATAACAGATTTGGTAAAGACTCAATAACAAGAGATGATAAACCCAAGGATCCAGCTGATCGCGGTCTGCTATAAAGTGAGATAAATACCATTCCAGAGTAATTTTTCGACTCAAAGTCCCGTAGACCAGTTCAGTGACGAGCCCCTTGTCCCTTGCTGACAGAGAACTTGCTGACAGCAGTTGTTGCAGAGCGATATTGGCATAGGCACCCTCTTCTAGCACCTGTCCTAAGATAGTCAAAGCTAACGACCGTGCTCCTACTTCTTTAGTTACCAAAGCTATCTCCCACCTCTATGTTTCTTCCGACACCATTCAGAAAATCTTGAATAGCCATTTTGGGTTTACCTGCAGGTTGGACGACCTTTAAGAGAAGAGCGCCAGAACCAGTTGCAACCACAAGCTCTTTTTTACTTCTCTCGATAACCTGTCCTGGTTGTCCCTCACCCGCCACTGGTAGTACCTCATAGAGCTTGAAACGTTCTCCCTGCCAGAGCGTATGAGCTACTGGCCAAGGATTCATGCCTCTGACGTGGTTAAAAATCTCACGGTTAGACTGTGTCCAATCAATGCGTTCTTCTTCTGGTTTAATATTAGGTGAAAAAGTCGCTTCTGCTTCATTTTGTGGACTAGGTGTCAACTTCCCTGCCAGATAATAAGGCAAGGCCTCCAAAAGCAAATCACGTCCAATCACTGCCAAACGGTCAAAGAGGGTGCCAACAGTATCATCATCTGTAATCGGTGTCGAAGCCTTGGCCACCATATCGCCCGCATCCATTTGACGAACCATTTCCATGATGGTGACACCGGTCTCCTTATCCCCTTGTATCAGAGCATAATGAATGGGCGCACCACCACGATGCTTGGGCAAGAGCGAAGCGTGAACATTGAGCGCAAAAGACACACTATCAAGTAATTTCCCTGGTAAAAATTGACCAAAGGCTGCTGTAATAATCCCATCAGCCCCCAATGCCATCAAGGCAGCCATCTCAGGACTCCCAGATAGCTTTTCGGGTTGATAAATGGGTAAGTCATGAGCTTGGGCGACCATCTTCACTGGCGTTGCACGAAGAACTTTTTTACGTCCGACTGCCCGGTCTGGTTGGGTCACTACAGCGACAATCTCATAGCGACCATCATTTAACAAGCCTTCTAAGACAGTCGCTGAAAAGTCTGGTGTCCCCATAAAAATAAGTTTTGTCATACTAATCTCATTCTTTCTTATATAAAACTTTGCGGTTCATGGTCAATAGCCAAGCGCAAGCCTTTTTGCTCATCTTCTTGCGACCAATGAAGCAATTGGTTCAAAGTTGTTTCCAACTGATCCTCGAACCGGTATTTTATCAATAGCTGGTAATGATGGAGGTTATGCGTTCGAGCCACCGGTTTAGGCGTAGGTCCTAAAATGACCACTCGATCAGATAAGCCCCGACGCAATAAGGTTAGGACATCATAGGCCTTGGCAACTACAAAATCCGCATCCGCATGCGACAGGCTTATCCCGACGGTGAAGTAATAAGGCGGATAGGCCATCTGCCGACGAATAGCCATCTCTTTTTGATAAAATTTCTCATAATCCTGTTCTTTAGCCAAAGCAATGGCATAATGGTCAGGATTATATGTCTGAATCACCACTTCCCCCGCCTTATCAGCACGACCAGCTCGCCCTGCTACCTGAGTCAATAGCTGAAAGGTCCGTTCTGACGAACGAAAATCAGGTAGATTTAAGGCCGTATCAGCATTTAAAACGCCAACCAAGGTGACATCTGGAAAATCCAACCCCTTGGCTATCATTTGAGTCCCCAACAAGATATCCGCCTCATGCTGACCAAAGGCTGTCAAAATCTTTTCATGAGCTCCTTTTCGCCGTGTCGTGTCAACATCCATCCTTAGCACACGCGCTTGTGGTAGACGTTCTAACAGCTCTTTTTCAGCCTTTTGTGTTCCGGTGCCATAGTAGCGTATCTCATGACTATGACAATTCGGACAAACCCGAGGGATGGGCTTTTGATACCCACAATAGTGGCAGTTCATGGTCTTGGTATCCATATGCAAGGTCAAGGAAATATCACAATTAGGACACTCATCTACATAGCCACAATCCCGACAAAGCATAAAACTCGAGTAACCCCGCCGATTGAGCATGAGAACCACCTGTTCTTTTTTCGCTAAACGGTTCTCTATTTTTTCTAAAAGCAAGGGGGTAAAATTACTGCTAGTCTCCTGATCCAGGTGCTCTCTAAAATCCACCACAGTAACCTGGGGCATATTTGCCTTGGGGTTAGCCCGTTGGGTTAGCCGTAAGAGTTGATAAACCCCTTTCTGGGCCCGAGCACGACTTTCGATACTGGGTGTCGCAGAGCCCAAGACCAAAACTGCTTGATGGGCTTTGGCTCTTAAAACTGCCACGTCACGTGCGTGGTAACGGGGATTGGATTCCTGCTTGTAACTCGCTTCATGTTCTTCATCAATGATAATGGTACCGATATTTTCCAAAGGCGCAAAAATAGCTGAACGGGCCCCAACGACCACCTTAGCCTTTCCATTTTTAATTTTCCGCCACTCATCGAATTTTTCCCCATCAGACAAACCTGAATGCATGATGGCCACTTGGTCGCCAAAGCGAGAGATAAAGCGCTGAGTCATCTGCGGCGTCAAAGAAATCTCTGGTACTAAAACGATAGCTGTCTTTCCACGTTCAAGCGTTTCTCGTATCACATGCAGATAAACCTCTGTCTTACCGCTACCAGTTATACCCTCTAGCAAAAACGGGGCAGAAGCTTGGCCGATTTGACTCACGATAGTTGCACAAGCAGCACCTTGCTCTACGTTCAGAGGTAAAAAATCACTCTTTGCTATGTGATCAAAGTAGCCTTGACTCCGATTTAAAGGTACTTCTGATAGCGTCAAAACGCCCTGATCCACAAAAAAATTGACCACTGGTCGAGAAAAACGGGCTACCAATTCCGAAAACAAACCTGACTCGGGATGTTTTTTAAGGTAGTCTTTTAGCGCCAAACGTTTTTTCGCCCGTGCGCTAATATTTACCCCAGCTAATTGACTCGCTTGCACATGATAGTGCTTTTCCATTTTCACAGACTTTTTATCTTGCGCTTCATAGCTAGCTGCAACGAGACCTTTTTTCACTAGTGCCAACGCCTGATTTTGTTGCTCGAGTGACAAGTGACTATATAACAGTTGCGCTTGTCCCGCAAAAAGTGTTTGCACCTGGGGATCGGTGTCATCTATAGGCATTAACAACCGATCATAGCGAGAGTTGAGTAAGCTCGGTAACATCGTTTTTAAGAGGCTAATCTTATAGGAAAAAACCGTATGTCGCATAGCATCGGCCAAATCCAACTGGTCCTGTGTCAAAACCGGCTCTTCATCTAACACTTGAACGATCGATTTGAGGGCTTTGTCATCTGTCCCTTCGGTCAGTCCCACTACAAAACCTTGCAGGAGGCGATTCCCCTTACCAAAGGGCACATGCACCCGTGACCCTACAGCCGCTACAGCTTCTAAATCTTCTGGAACAGCATAGGTAAAGGGCCGGTCTGTCTGCATCACCGGCAGGTCCACGATAACTTGTGCTTGCATACTTGCCCCCTTTATGAAACGAAAAATCTAAGATAGATACCTTAGATTCGTTTGCCTTCTTCTTCTTTTTCTTTGGCGATTTGCGCCTTGATTTTGCGTTCTTCTTCTTCCTTGGCAATGCGTTCCAAAGCTTTTTCAATACGTTCAGCTTCACGTTTTGCTTCAGGATCTGGGTGAATAGTCACTGTTCCTGCTTCAATCTCTTCTAAAGCATTCAATGTTGATTTAACTGATGTGAAATTTTTCGTTGGTTCAGCGCCAGCTTCCAACTCGTGGGCGCGCTTTGCTTGCAACATAACCAAAGAGTACTTAGACGGCACCTTGTCCGTCAAAGTATCAATAGAAGGGTATAACATCATAATTTTAGTCCTACTTTCTTACAGTGGCTTTTGCCAAATCGGTTTCTGAAATCATATGAGTGTAACGACCAATCACGCGGTCCACCCGGTAATGCTCTGTTTCGATGATGCGTTTGACGCGCTCGGCAGCCAGTGGCACCTGATCATTGACCACAGCATAATCATACTCACGCATAAGAGCAATCTCTTCCTTGGCGCGTTCGATGCGTTGGGCGATGACTTCGGCACTGTCAGTTCCGCGACCTACCAAGCGTTCCTTGAGTTCGGCCAAGTCCGGCGGGGTCAAAAAGATAAAGACGCCGTCTGGTACCTTTTTCTTGACCTGAAGGGCACCCTGGACTTCGATTTCCAGGAAGACGTCAATCCCCTTGTCCAGGGTTTCATTAACATAGGTCAAGGGCGTGCCATAGTAGTTGCCAACATACTCGGCGTACTCCAGCATCTCCCCACGACGAATCAAGTCCTCAAATTCCTCGCGCGTGCGGAAGAAATAATCTTTGCCCTCAACCTCACCAGGACGCTGGGGACGTGTCGTCATGGACACTGAATACTCAAAATTATGGGCATCATCCTTGAAAATCTCGGAACGAACCGTGCCCTTGCCGACACCTGACGGCCCCGAAAAGACAATCAACAACCCGCGCTCTGCCATATCGAACTCCTTAAAATTAGTCCTCTTATTATAGCATGCAGGGACAGAATTGGCAAGATTTCTGGCGAACGGGTTATGTTGGGAAGTCTTTCACATTGCTTCAATTATGATATGCAACATATCTTCCCAATTTTCAAATTTGGATGTATCCTCTTAAGAAATAAAAGAAAGAATTGAACAGTCACATATTTTTTTCAGTTCATCAGCAAAAAGATCTGGTGTTATAGGGATAGGCTGAACAATCCATGATTCAATAATAGCCAAAAATAGATTGATAAATAGTTCTACTGACATATCTTTCAATAATCCCAAATTGTTATTATGGATAACAACGTAATTTTCAACCCACTTAGTATAGCGACTTTTTAAAAAAAGACGCCAACCAGGATCTATATTAGTCGTATACAAATATCTTAAAAGATCTCTGTTTCTATATAAAACGGGAACCAGTCGATCTGCAAAAAATTCCACCGGGTTTATATTCGAAAAGCATTCCACGTTACAATTAAGTTCTTCCTCTATATCATGATCAATTTCTTGGTGAACTGCTGCCATGATTTCTTCTGGGGTATTGAAGTGATTTTTATAAATAGCTTGTCTTGATATTCCTGCTTCCTCAGCGATTTCTGCAACAGTAAATCTGTATTTTTCGGGATATTTAATAGCTAAGCTAAAATAAGCATTTATAATTCGCTCTCTTGTTCCTAAAACCATCGTCTCTCCACCCCCACTTTTTCTTGACAATTTGTTATCTGTCAACTCATAAGATACTGTACTCCGTTTACTATTTTACCAAAACAAAATCTATTTGTCGTTACAACTTGTAAAAAAATCAATGTATATAGTACGCGTTACATTGCTATAATATTAGTAAAGAAAGGGGATTATATGAAAAAATATTTATTTTTTTTTTTTTTCACAACATCGTAAAAGATATACTCCCACATGATGCCTCTGGAAAGCCTATCCCAAATTACAATTGTAACATTACTATATCCCACTCTGGAACCTACTCATTATTTTGTGTTTCATCCAGAAATATCAATTGCGGTGTAGACATACAACTAGTAGACAAAAATTTAAAATTAGATTGGTTCAATCAAGAGGTGATACTCAAAGAAGATTGCCTGGAGAAGCATGATAAAAAGTTATTTATCATGACAAGTTTTAAAGAAAGTTTAGGTAAATTTTTAGGACTTGGGCTCTTACCAGATAGAAAAGTTTTCGACATCAATTCTATAAAGCATCTAATTTACTCACAAGAATTATTTTATCAAGTATCTTTTACTAATTTTCCAACATTAACGGGAGTCGGTTTTTTAAAAAGAGATTATGTAGTTACTATCGTTTTTACAAACAAAGACTTTCCTTTTTTCATAAATCACTTAAAGGAGTTAAAGAATGAATTATAATATCACCCCAATTCAAAGAGACTTCTATCTAGAATGCCTATTAGATCCATCGGCGAACAAAAAATTTAATATTAACATGATATTCACTCTAAACATTAAATCTTATAAGTCTCAGCAAGATATACTCGACGCAATTTACAATACCATAATTAATCAACCTTTACTTTTGTCGATTCCCTCAATAGAACATTCTAATATTTCACTGAACACTTCAAACAAATTTGATATCACTGAAATAGAAATCGGAAGAACGGTAACAAAACTTGAAGATGACGAAATTTTTTATCACCCCTTTGACTTAATGAACGATAAAAGATTATTTAAACTTAAATTAATTAAATACAATCCATACAAATACTATCTTTTAATGTCTGCACACCACTTTATTTTTGATTTTTACAGTGCACAAACTTTCACACAACAAATTATAGATACATTAAGCGGAGAGGCAAAATTTTCACAAGAAGATTTCATCCAGGCATTTTCATCAACCAATCAAAAATTTTTAGAAAAACAAAATTCCCCAAAGTACGAAGAAATCTTCGCCAATCGTTTATCCAAAATTATAGTCACAGACGAAAAAATCTTCAAAAATTTTACAAATTTCCAAAAATTCGAAATCAACAAAAAAGTAAAAATAGACCAATCTTATAATAACAATTATCGATCTGCCTTGTTAATCTCAGCATTTGGGTATACTTATTGTCGCATCATTAATAAAAGCCACATCATTATTGGAGTCCCAGTCCCAAATCGAGTTAAAAGCAATCGCAACTTAATTAGTAGTTTAGTCACTACGTATCCAGTAGTGATTTGTAAAAAGTGGTCTATCGATGAGTGCAGGCAATTTGTTTATCAACAATTAACTGAAAATCTAAAAATGCAATTTTATGATTTTAATAGTAAATTTTCTCAATATTCAAAATTTGATATGATGTTTACATATTATTCTTCAGACTTCACTATTTCTAACTCTGGTGCAGAGATCAAACTAAAAAAACTGTTTACCATTAATTCCCCTTCTCCTATTCATTTGATGTTAAATGACGATAATCTCTTACTGGCTGAATTTCAGACTGATAAGATAGAAAACAAAAATACATTTTTCGAAAAAAGTTTACATTACTTATAAAAAGGACAACTGATATGAAAAATTTTTATCAAACAATAGCAGACAACATAAAAGACAATCACTTCAACTACATAATCGAAGAAGGAAAGAAATATAGCTTTAACGATTTATACCATATGGCTGAGCTGAAATATGAAGTCATTAAGAATCAAAATTTACGGCAAAACGTGATTGTATATATGACAAGTACAATTGAATGCCTTTCAGTAGTTTTAGCTTTATGGAAAGCTAAAAGGACCTACATCCCAATTAATACTACTACACCGGTAAAAAGAGTTGAGTACATAAAAGACACCTTAAAGGATTATAGCGAAATCATTATTGCAAACAATGGAGAGATGTCTTTTACTTCAAAAGCTGAAAATAATCAAGACACTTCAATAAACAATGCCTATATAGTTTTTACATCTGGGACAACAGGTAAACCTAAGGGTGTAAAAATATCTCATAGCAATATAGATAGCTTATTCGAAAAATTAGGAGAAAAATTTAATTTTGGTAAAGATAATACTTGGATTAATTTACACTCATTGGAATTCGACTTCTCAATTTGGGAAATTTTTGCTCCTCTTTACTACAAAAATAATTTAGTTCTCCTAGGAAAAAATATAAATATCTATGAGTTCGATAAGATCACTCAACTCATAGTTGAAAACCAAGTAACTATTTTAAACCAAACACCTTCGGCATTCTTCTCATTAGTAAAATTCTTTGACTTCTCCGATTTAAGCCTTACAAATATCAGTACAGTTATTTTTGGTGGAGAAAGACTAGATTATCATGACCTGTATCCATTTTATTCTCAATTCCATAATATTGATTTCTATAATTTATACGGTATCACCGAAATAACTATCCATGCCACTTTACACAAAGTTGTCGAAACCGATTTTGAAAAAATTAATAATTCTTATACCTCAAATATTGGAAAAGGTATATTTAACAATAATGTTTATCTCCGAGAAATACCTGACAACAAATACTCTGAAATCGTTGTTACTGGCCCAACAGTTAGCGAAGGGTATGTAAACAATACTGAAGAGACATATCAAAAGTTTTTCAAAACCCACGAGAATAACATATATTTCTCAGGCGATCTAGGCGAATATCTTCCAAACGGAGATATTCATTATGTTGGCAGAAAGGATCAGCAAATAGAACTAAATGGCTTTCGAATCGAATTAAATGATGTTAAAGAAAATATTCTTAACAGTAACATGAATATTAGTAAAGTGTTTGTTACTAAATTTAACAATAAACTTGCCGCTTTTTATACTATCGAAAAGGACTGTATCATTGACCTAAATCAAGTAAGAGAAAAATTAAATACTTCATTACCTACGTATATGATTCCATCGTATTTCCATCAGATCACCGAAATTCCATTAACTGTAAATGGAAAAATAGACACTAATGTTTTAGTGCAACTTTCTAGAAAGGAATTTAAGAAATAAGCACCAAGACACCAATTCTTTAACTGAATTTGAAAAATGGTTAATCAATAAATTTAACCTAGAAATCAAGGACTTTAGTGATATTGGCTTTACCGAAATTGGTTTAACCTCAATGGAACTAATAAATTTACATAGTGAACTATCAGATCATTTCAATTTAAAAAGAGAGGTTAGTATTGTAGACTTTTTTCAATACAATACAATCAAAAAATTTGAATCTGAATTTATTGAATAAGGAGATATACAAATGGATATTGCTATCATAGGCACTAACTTTGAGTTACAAGATACAGATAATTTTCAACAATTGTGGGAGAATATTTCAACTGGAAAGGTGTTAGCAAAATATGAGCCACTAAATGACACAAAGAGCAAACTAAAGCTCAAAAACTTTAAATTAGATAAAATAAAAGGATTTTCTCCTGAACTTTTTAAATATACTTCAGAACAAGCCAAAAAGATGGATCCTCAGCACCGCAGACTCTTAATGCTTACATATAGTATGCTTCATTACCATAGTCAAAATAATACCCCATTAATTTCAACTTTAGGAGAACGTGTCGGCGTATATACCGCTGTAGGCATGAGTTATTATTTACTAAATAATCTTCTACAGAGTAATGATTCTCAAGACTACACAACTTATATAAATAATATTCCTGAAACTGCAGCGTCAAAAATTTCATATCAATTTGACTTCCATGGTCCTTCATTAAATATTTCATCTGCCTGCTCCAGTTCTTCTCTTGCACTGTACTACGCAAGTAGGGATCTAGAGCATGGAGAAATTTCTTCAGCAATCATCGGATCCTCTAGACTACCCGTAGAAAATACTTTAGCATATGAGTACAAATCAGATAATATATTCTCTCAAACAGGTTTATGCTCCCCTTTCGATGAAAAGAGTGATGGGATGGTTCCTGGTTTTGGTAGTATTGTTTTTGCATTAAAACGAAAAGAAGATGCCATCAGAGATAAAAATAATATACTAGCCATAATTAAGGGAATAGGAATTTCTAATGATGGTAAAGAAAAAGCAAGTTATACGGCACCTGGAATTCAAGGACAATGTGAAGCAATTAACAATGCTTATAAAAATTCTGATCTTAATTTCGATGATATTGATTACTTAGAAACCCATGGTACGGGTACGACTATAGGGGATGCAATAGAAATTGAATCAATTTCAAAAATCTTTCATAAAAAATTAGAATTAGGATCAATAAAAGCTAATTATGGACATTTAGACAATGCCTCGTCATTTTTATCCATACTAAAAGCAATTCTTATGTTACATTATCAACAGATACCTGTACAGGCTAACTTCTCATCAAAAAATCCTTTTTTAACAAAGAATATGATTTCTATAAATAAAACTTTAAAATCTAAAGAAATAACTAACATCGCAATTAACTCTTTCGGAATCGGAGGAACTAATGCTCATATCCTTTTACAACGGAGTAACACTGCTTACCACAATATCGAAGAAGAACATCAATTAGTAATCCCTTCTGAAAAAAATTACTGGATTGAAAATACTGTATCTAAAGATAGCAGTTCTCAAATATCAAAGCAAACTGCATCTTATGAAGGATTAGTAGATTATATTAGCAACTATTTAGGATATGACAGTTCTGACCTCAGACAAATGTCAATAAGGTCACTAGATTTAGAATCATATGCGCTAATCGATTTGCTAGACGAAATATATACTCATTTCAATATCCAGCTGGAGTTGAGTGATTTTCAAGACATTAATGAAAAATTCTTAGATGTTATTTCTTCTAAATTAGTCGACAATAATACTAGCAACGACAAGAAAATATTGCATATTTTAGGGGATTTTATTGAGTCAAGAAAGTCATTATTCCTAATTCACCCCGCTGGTGGAACAATAACTGGGTACAATAATTTTTTTAAATACTCCAATGGTGATTATAATATCATTTTAGTGTCTTTCCCTTTCGATAAAATTGATTATGTCAGACACTTTAGTTTAGAACAACTAGCACGTGTCTACAAAAATGAAATTATGTCATTTGCATCACCGTTGAAAAGTGATTTTTTGATAGGTGGGTATTCATTTGGGGGTAATGTCGCATTTGAAATTGCTAGACAACTCCAAGTAGAGTCTTCAATTGTAATTCCTGAAATCATTATGATTGATTCCCATCCTATTGAGGCATACAATCATCCAAGTAAAAAAATAATAGCTAAAGAAACTGTTAATTTTGCTCTAGAGGAATTTATAAAACAAGGAATAATTGATACAAATTTCTCAGATAGTAACATTGAAAAATATAGTAGAGTCTGGGAAATTAATCACAAAATGTTAAAAGGATATGTACCGCCTCAAATTCCATTAGATAGTCATTTAAATATCATGATATGCAAAGAAGATGAGAACATAGAATTGTTACAAAAACTCGGAATCAAGTATCTAGATAAAACAATATGGCAATCAAGATTTAAAAATAAAATTAATTCTAATTATATCGAAGGGAATCATTATTCCATCTATTCTAATATCGATTTAGGCAAACAAATTGGAGCAAAAATAAATAAAATTATGGAGAAAAGTAAATGAATTTTATAGAGTTTTTTTTGATTTTCCCAAGCCTATTTATGATTCATGAAATGGAAGAAGTCATTTTTATGCCAGATTTTATATCAAAACAGAAAAATAGTAATAAATTCAGAAAAATCTTTTCTTATTATACCCCCTTTATTTTTAACATCATTGTTCTAGAAGAATTTTTAATTTTATTAATAGTGTTGGCAATTAGTTTTAAATGCCAGAATTTTGATTTTTATACAACCATCATCATTGCCTACGTCTATCATATTATTCCACATATTGGTCAATGTATACTTCTAAAGAAATATGTTCCTGGAATTATTAGTGGCATCATCACTGGAATCTACTGTTCTTTCCACATCTACACATACTCGACAACTAATTATCACTTATACTTATATTCGCTTATAACACTAATCTTTATTGCATTAAATATTCTTTTCTGTTTCAAAATACTAAGTACTAAATATAAATTCCACCGTTAAGGACAGGGGCATCCGGTCTGGCAAGACCAGGATAAAGGCTGCGGAATAACCATTTTGGCATCCTCTTAACTCTCTTGAAATTGTAGACTTATGGATGCTAAGATTACTTGCAATTTGGCAAAGTTTCAAACCTAATTCCAAGTAGGTTTCTATCTTTATTCGGTCGGTTATGGTAAGATGAGAGTAGCTCATAGTTTTTCCTCGGGTTCTGTTTGTGTGGTTACTTACAGTTTACACCAATGGAAGGCTATGAGTTTTTTTGTTGCACTGTATTTTACAATTTATCTTTTTTAAAAACCTTCCCTTGCTTTGTAGCAGCATCCTCATGACTTCACTGCTTCTCACAGCAACTTTTACGCTAGCCGCCTGCTCCTCTCACCATTCATCTAGCAGTAACTCCAGTTCGAGTTCCAGTCAAACTGCATCATCCTCTAATGCAAGTAAGAAGACTTACAAGATTGGTGAAACCATTACTTTTAAGGATAAAGCCGAGTATATTATCACCGGTGCAGAGTGGACCGATGAACGCAACGAGTTTGACGATACCAATCCTGACAAGGTTCTGAAGATTACCTATACTGTTAAAAATCTTTCAGACGATGATACAACTATAGGCGGGGACTTGGAACTCTACGTTGAAGGAAATAAAATGGAAACTTATCCAAACGGCGGAACTTTCGAGACGATCGGAGCTGGACGTTCCTACGAAGGCGCCGTCGAGTATTTCGGTGTCAAGGGTAGCGGTGAAATAGAACTTGAAATAGAACCAAGCTTCTCATACGGTACTAAACCAGCAACTGTACCAATCCATATTTAATCTAAAAAGGGGTTCACATATATGAAAGTTACAAAGCTTATCTTAGGTATCTTAATGATTATCTTTTCAGTAATCATCTTCTTTCAAGCTAGCATTGCTGGTTTAGGAAATAGTTTACAAAATAACGGTGAATTTAGCGGGACAGCCGGCATATTTCTAGCTTTCCTCTGGCTAGCATCAGGTATCACCTACTTAGCAACTAAATCGCGTTCAAAACTCGGTGGAGATATTGCTTGTTTAATTATGCTTGCTATCGCTTGGTTACTTGGCATATCAAATGCCGGATCATACAGTGATTTGTATGTCTGGTCATGGGCAGGATTGATCATTGGACTTGGTTTTTTTATCTGGCATTTTATTAAGAACCGCAAGAAAGCCTAATAGCAATGTGGAAAAGCTTAAACACCATTTAATAAAGAACTTCCTTTCTCAGGAGGTTCTTTTTTTAACCATTGCAGAAACCAAATCAAAAAACCACCTAGAGGGTCTTTAACTCTAGATGGTTTTTTTGTTATTGTCCAGCGTATTTAGATGCCTCTTCAAACATCAGTTTCGTGGATTCTAAACCGCCACCTGAAAGGTACCATAAATCTGGCGTCAAGGTCACGATACGACCATTTTTACCAGCATTGGTCTCTTGCAGGAGAGTATTATTCAAAATATCAGAATTTTTCGTATCATCTCCGCCGATAGCCAAAGTCCGATCCACAACAAAGATAATGTCTGGGTTAACTTGGCTAATGCTTTCAAAACTGAGGGCGGTTCCGTGATTGCCACCTGTTTTTTGACCTTGAGAGCTCTTGTCTTTTTGACCAGAGGCTTTCTTTTGGCCACCGCCTTGCTCATTTGGAATATTCAGGCTTGTTGGTTTAAAACCAAGGCTGTTATAAACAAACGAAAAACGTCCTTGAGGGGAGATACCTGCCAAGCTACCTTCGTTAAGCATCACAGTCAAAGTGGTCAATTTGGTGTCCTTGTTGGCTGCTTTTGCTTTTTCAACAATTTTATCAATGGCTGTAATCTTATCTTTAGCTGTTTTTTCAGCATCGCTTCCAAAAACTTTTGCTAACTCTTGAATATTGGTCTTAACAGAACCCCAGTAATCTGTTGAGCTGGTTTCAAAGTAAACGGTTGGCGCGATTTTCTTAAACTCATCCAGCTGGGCTTGTGTCCGTCCAGATAGGATAATCAAATCAGGATTGAGTGAAGCCACTTTTTCCAAATCAACTTCTTTAAGGTTACCCACGTTGGTGATGCCTTTTTGATTTTTAAGATCGCTCAAGTAGCTAGGTAAAGTGTCCATTGGCATCCCAATGATACTATCCGTTTTGCCAAGTGCGCGAATCGTGTCAGCTGCACCGTAGTCTAGCACCACAATTTTTTTAGGGTTTGTCGGAACTTTTGTTTTTCCTGTCGAGGTCTTAATGGTCACGGTGTCAGCACTTTTACTCTTGTTACTTGTGCTAGTTGAACAGGCTGCTAAGCTAACCAGGGCAAAGACCGCCACAAAGGCTAGCATCAATCTTGTCAGTTTCTTTTTCATAGGAACCATCCTTATCTATATAAGCAGATTTTCTTGCCATCGATATCTGCGATTGTCAGTGTCATGTCATAAAGCTCGCCTAGAACATCCGCTGTCATGACTTGATCTGGGGTGCCTTGACGAAAGACCTTGCCGTCTTTAAATGCCACCATAACATCAACAAACTGGCTAGCTATATTGATGTCATGAATAACAACGACAACCGTCTTCCCCAAATCATCGACTAAGCGTCTCAAGGTCTTCATCATTAGAATCCCTTGTTTGATATCTAGGTTGTTTAATGGTTCATCCAGAAGAATAATATCCGTATCCTGCGCTAAGATCATAGCGATATTGACCCGCTGCATCTGCCCACCAGAGAGTTGATCAATCCGTCTATGACGAAAATTATCAAGATCCATGTAGGTGATAGCCCGATCAATGTTTTGATAGTCCTCAGTTGATAAGCGTCCCTTACTATAAGGATAGCGTCCAAAAGAAATTAACTCTTCGACAGTCAATTTAACTTGATAATCGATTTTTTGTTTGAGCATGGACAGCTCTTTGGCCAATTCAACCGAATCCCAACTATCAATTTCTTGTCCTTTGATATAAAGGTAACCCTCTTCTTTTGGCATCAAACGACTAATTAAAGACAAGAGAGTGGACTTTCCCGCTCCATTAGGCCCAATAAAAGCCGTAAACTTTCCAGATTCGATGGCTAAATCCACGGTATCCAAAACAGGGTTATCCCCATAGGACTTTGAAATCTTGCTGATGTCAATCATAGTGTGCGACGCTCCTTGTACAAGAGATAAAAGAAGAAGATGCCACCACCAAGCTCAATCATGGTAGCGATACTAACGTTGAAGTTAAAGACTCGCTCGACAAGCGTCTGCGCCAGCAATAAAACCACATAGCCCAGTAGGCTTCCAACTAAAAAGAGCGTTTGGTGACGATAATCCTTGACCAATTGATAGGTGAGGTTCACTAAAATGAAGCCCAAAAAAGACATCGGCCCCACTAAGGCTGTGGAAGCCGCTACAAGCACAACTACTAGCCATAAGATGGTTTGTTGCTCTTTTTCAACCTGAATACCAAGCAATCTGGCATTGTCCTTGCCCAAGTAAAAAACATCTAGCACCTTGCCCTTTCGGTACAAAGCCAGACAAAGAAGAACAGCCAAAATAAGGACGAGATAGAGGACTTCTTGATTCGCATTTTGCAAAGAAGCAAACAACCGAGATTGCAATTTGTCGTACTCATTGGGATCCATGAGTACTTGCAGGAAGGTCGATAAGCTTCTAAAGAAGGTTCCAAGAGTCATACAGATTAGGAGAATAAGCCCAAGACCTTTTCCTAGTAAACGCTTAATCACGGGTTGCAAAAGCAAAAAGAAACCGCACTGTAGCCCCATGACAATAAAAAATTCAGTCACAGAGCGCGGTGCAATGCCTTGTGACCAGCGCCAAAATATAGCTAGAAAAAGCGACTGCATGAGCACATAAAAATTCTCCAACCCCAAAACAGACGGTGTCAAAAAGCGATTGCCTGTGACAGCTTGAAAACTAAAGGTGGTAAAACTAGCGATTAATGCAACAACCCCAAAGGTCAATAGCTTTTTTAAACGAAGGTCGAGGATATAACTATTGACAATACCCTCTGTACCCAAAAGATAAAAAACTGTCGTAACAAGTGCCAAAGCTCCCAAGATGACAAAAAGGAAAACCGTCGAACGTTTGACCAGCGTCATGTCTGCTCTCCTTTCCAGATAATGCTGATAAAGACGAGCGTCCCTACAACACCTAAAATCAAGGAAACGGACACCTCATAGGGCCATATCACCAGACGGCCTAGGATATCACAAGCCAAAACCAAAAGCATTCCCACTAACACGACTAAACTCCGTGTTTTTTTGAAATAATCTCCTGCGTAGTGGCGAACCAGATTGGGCACAATCACCCCTAAAAAAGGTAGACCCCCTACTGTTATCATGGTAACCGCTGAGGTCAAAGCAATCAGAACCAAGGCAAGGGTTTCCATAGTCTGGTAGGGAAGACCTAGATTTTTACTAGCATCTTCTCCCAACGCCATGACAGAAAAGGTATTGGAATATAACCAGACACCAGCAAAGACAAGCAGTAATAAAAAGAGCCACTCAAACTGATGCCGTTGAATCATGGAAAAGGATCCTTGACTCCACGAGGTCATGGATTGGATCAAGTTGAAACGATAGGCTATCATCTGAGCAAAGGAACCGATAATACCGCTATAAATGAGTCCCACCAATGGGAGGATCCATTTTTCCTTAAACTGCAGGCGACGGATAACCTGGATGAAAATACCGGTAAATAAAAGGGCAGACACAAAGGCAAGGCTCATCTTCTGAAAGAGGGTCGCCTTACTAAAGAAAAACAAAGAAGTTAAAATCCCCAGTTGGGCTGCCTCTGTTGTCCCTGTCGTTGACGGCGCTGCGTAAGGATTTTGCGTAATCGTTTGCATCAACAATCCTGATAGACAGATAGCAGAACTCGCCAAGATAATGGCCAAGGTTCTAGGTAGCCGCGACTCGACAAAAAGCTCTACAGATTGTCTTTGCCCATGAAATAAGCCCAGCCAAGAGAACTGACTATTGGAGCCAATGGACAAGGACAAAAAAATGAGAAGAGCGCAGAGCACCCACAAGATATACTGTTTCTTCATATCGCCTCTTTTAATTACCGATTAATCTCCCCGAATACTTGCCCAATCCCACGCCCGCGGTATCTTAAGCAAATCTTCAAGAAGATTATGTCTTTACCCTATCAAATGACGGCAACACTGTCAATACACTCAAGTCATTTTCAAGTTTTTTGATCAAAAAAACCAGTTCAACAAGCAGAACCGGTTCTTTTTTTATTGCTCTTGATGAGGCTGATAGGTCTCCATGGGCACTGGATCTGGTTTACTAGGCATACAGTACAGAATGAGTAAGGCGAGGCCACCACCAGGTACAAAGCTCAAAAAATAAAGAGCCCAATGATACCCCCCATCCCGCAGACGACGGATGCGGATAGCTATTGACGGGATAATGATTGCCAAAAGGTAAACAAAGAATGGTACAAGAAAAATAAAAGGCAGATAAAAGCGTCCCTCATCTGTCGTGGACCCAGCAATAAGATTAACCGTCAAGGCAAAGAGGAAACCAAGAACCATAGAAACCAAAACATTGGCCAATACGGCAAACCAATACTCTGACCGCGTCGAACGGCCCCCAAAATCAACATAACCCTTCCAAAATTTCGCATAAGCGTTGAACATTATAAAGCTCTCCTTTTCTTAAAAAGACATTATACTAAGGATTTTCCCTAAACACGAGGCACTTCCGTGACAATGTTACAACAAATTGATAACAAGCCCTTCTAATAGCTGGCCTCATCGAGCACCGAAGAAAAGAAAACCCAAGACATCAATGCCCGAAATACCAGCAGCAAAAAATCATTTAGGAAAGTCGCCCTTGCGGGCAAAAAGCAGAAAAAAAGGAAATTCATCATCACTGAACTTCCCTTTTTAATTTCAATTATCATCATAGCACTTGTGCTGCCACCACACACAAATAAAAAACTGTTCCTGCGATGACAACCCCACCAACAAGACCTGACAGCCAGACCAACCACTTGGGGATATAAGGAAACTTGGCTAAAGCTCCCCACACCATGAGTACGATCAGAGTGCAAGCTGGCACAGCCAACAAGTTCCAACTACTACCAAAAGTTTCACCCGATGTCAGGATAAAGGAAAAGGGTAAGGTAATTTTTGGAGGTAAAAATAACAATAAAGCAATGCTTGCAAAAAATTCAGCACTCAAAATAATCTTTCCGACAGATAACAGTTTTTTCATTTTTTCTTCCTTTCTTTTACCAAGTATCACCCAATCAAAGCCATGAGTATCGGCACTACCAGCAACATGCCGAGAGTGGTTTCTGCCACCATAACAGCAGCGTACTGGCTATCAGCCCCGTAGAGTTTGGCCACGACGGGGGCATTGGTCATGACTGGCATGGCTGACTGGACGATGAAGACTTGCTTCATGAGGGTGGGGGCGTCGACCAAAGCCAAGATGCCTGCCATGACGAGTGGCGCCATGACAAAGCGTCCCAGAAGGATGAGAATGTGATCCTTTCCCAAACGTAGATGGGTCAGGCCCGCTCGTGCAATGGCAATCCCGATAAAGAGCATGGAGAGAGGAATGGTCAGATTTCCCAAATAAGTCAAATCAGTTAACAAAACTTTAGGAAGTCGAATCCCCAAAAGAACCAACGCCATTCCAACCAGAAAACCCAGAAGTGGCGGCGAGAATATCTTTTTAAGACTATCTCCCAGCCTAAGCTGGCTCCGTCTGTCGCCATCGCGCTGAATCAAGTAAATTCCCAAAGTCCAAAAGAAAGTCGTGTTGCACATGTAATAGACTAGAACGTAGGGGATGCTCCCATCGCCAAAGAGGGCCTGGTTGACCGGGAGCCCTACAAAGACCGTGTTGGAGTTGAAAAACATGGAGACAAAAAGTCCTCTATGGGAAGCGTCAACAGCAAAAAACTGTGCGAGTGCCATGGCTAAGGCTAATAGGATCACCATAGACAAGACAGGAAACCGCAGATTTGGCAACATCGCAAGCAAATCACGGGCTGAAAAGCGATCGACGATGGTCACCACCATGTAGCAAGGTAGGGCCACTTGAGTGACCAGACGTGAGAGAAATTTACTGGTCTCCTCGCTAAACCACCCCCGCATGGCCAGGACATAACCGACAGCAATGAGCCCTAAAATCACCAAGACACCCGAAACCGACTGATAAAACACACATTCTCCTTCCAAAAAAGAGGCACTCAGGCCTCTTTTCTCACGCTATCAAACGCCCCAAACACTATCTAAGATATTGGTTTGGTCGCGGTCAGGTCCGACAGAAAAGGTCGAAATGCGGACACCGACCAGTTCCCCGACCCGACGAACATAATTACGAGCATTTTCAGGTAGCTCGTCCAGGCTACGAACACCAGTAATATCTTCAGACCAACCAGGCAACTCCTCGTAGATCGGCTTGCAACGCTTAAGTTGTTCCAGACTAGCTGGGTAGTGGTCAATGCGTTGACCATCCAAATCGTAGGCCACACAAATTTTTACAGTTTCTAGACCACTTAAGACGTCAACACAGTTGAGTGAGAGATTGGTAATCCCTGACACACGGCGACTATGGCGCATGACCACAGAGTCAAACCAACCAACACGACGTGGACGACCTGTAGTCGTTCCGTACTCGTGACCAATTTCACGGATGCGATCCCCAACCTCGTCGAAGAGTTCGGTCGGAAACGGTCCGTCACCCACTCGGCTAGTATAAGCCTTGCAGACACCAACAACCTTGTTAATCTTGCTTGGGCCAACACCAGAACCAATGGTTACGCCACCAGCGACAGGATTTGAGGACGTGACAAATGGATAGGTTCCTTGGTCAATATCCAGCATGACACCTTGAGCCCCTTCAAAAAGAACCCGTTTGCCTTGGTCGAGTGCATCATTGAGGATAACAGACGTATCTGTCACATAATCTTTGATGCGTTGACCGTAGGCGTAGTATTCCTCAAAAATATCATCAAATGATAGCTCTTCACATTCGTACATCTTGCTAAAGAGACGATTTTTCTCAGCCAAATTGGTTTTCAAGCGTTCGGCAAAAATATCCTTATCCAAGAGGTCGGCAATCCGAATACCAACACGTGCCGCCTTGTCCATATAGGCTGGACCGATTCCCTTATTGGTCGTTCCAATCTTGTTAGCCCCTTTAGAAGCTTCCTGTAGTTGGTCCAACTTGATGTGATAAGGCAAAATGACATGCGCCCGGTCTGAAATGCGTAGGTTGTCCGTTGACACCCCTTCTCCGTGGAGATAGTCTAGCTCTTCTACCAAAGACTTGGGATTGACCACCATCCCATTTCCGATGACAGAAATCTTTTCAGGAAAGAAAATCCCTGATGGAATCAAGTGCAGCTTGAATTTTTTCCCGTCAATGACAATGGTGTGACCGGCATTGTCGCCCCCTTGGTAACGGGCAATAACTTCGGCATCTTGAGAGAGAAAGTCAGTAATTTTACCTTTTCCTTCATCTCCCCACTGGGTTCCTACAACTACTACTGATGTCATATGAAATTTGGAAGCTAGTGCTTCGCATCCTTTCTTACAAACAAGGCAGGAGTCTCACCTGCAAGTGTATCTTACTTTACTATTATAGGAGAAATGCCCTCTAATTTCAAACCTTTTACAGAAAAGTCTCTCTAAAACCATTTCAAAAAACAGACGAGAGGCTGCTTTCGTGATACAATAGTACAAATATTTCGACAATTTCTCAAAACGAGACTTTCCCTGCTTTTAGATAGATTGGAGTTGGCTATGAATCTCACCAACCTCTTACAAAATACAATGACTTCTCTACCTCTTTGGGAGGCTTCTTTCGGTGTCGAACGTGAAGCACTACGAATTATCGATACCCAACCTGCTATTTCCCAGACTGACCATCCTAGGGCTTTGGGTAACCGAAGTTTTCACCCCTACATTCAAACAGACTTCAGTGAAGCCCAACTGGAACTCATCACCCCTGTCTGCCAGTCTAGTGCTGAGACTATCCGTTTTTTACGTGCCCTAACAGATGTCACTTTACGCTCCTTGCCTGAAAACGAGCGTCTTTGGCCCTTGTCCATGCCGCCAAAATTGACTGATGCTGATATTCATGTCGCCAAACTAGCCAGTGACTTTGAACGCCATTATCGCGAACATCTAGCAACCGTTTATGGCAAGCGTATTCAGTCCTTATCTGGCATCCATGTCAATATTGGTTTTGATCAACTGATGGATCACCTGCTAGCGCAAGACAGCCAATTAGAGGAGACAACTTTACGTAATGCTTTATACTTTAAACTGGCTCGACAATTTCTACGCTTCCGCTTTTTATTTACCTATCTTTTCGGGGCAACCCCTCTTGCTGAAGAAGGGCTCTACACATCGCCTCTTGACCATCCTGTCCGCAGTTTGCGATCAAGCTCTTACGGTTATGTCAATAAAGACGATGTGCACTTCTCTTATGAGAGTTTAGAAAGCTTCGTTATCTCTGTCGAGAAAGCCATCGCTCAAGGACAGCTCATTGCCGAAAAAGAATGTTATGCTCCCGTCCGTTTTCGAGGCTGTCCAAAAAACCGTGATTACCTGAGCAAGGGAGTCGCTTACCTGGAATTTCGGACCTTTGATATTGATCCTCTCAACCCGCTGGGCATTGACCAAGATACTCTGGATTGTGTACACACTCTCTTGTTGGGACTACTCTTTTTAGAGGAAAGTCCAACAGATACCAAAACTTGGGCACAGTGGAATGAGACCGTTGCGCTTAGTCATCCCCTAGCGACTTTGCCTGAATCGCTTCAACAAGAAAGTCATCTGCTTTTGGCCGTTTTAGAGACACTATCCCAAAAAGCTAACCTGCCACAAGCTTTCACAATAGCTATCAACCATATCAAAGAGGGCTTAAGCAATCCAGGAGCTACCATCGGCGGCCGGTATTTCCACAAACTTGAAAAAGAGGATAGTCAAGAAAAACTTGCCCTCCAATTGGCAAACGACTACTACCAGACAAACCAAGAACGGCCATATGGGCTTAAAGGATTTGAAGGCATGGAATTGTCCACACAGATGCTTCTCTTTGATGCCATTCAAAAAGGGCTAATGGTGACCATACTCGATGAGCAGGATCAGTTTATCCAACTCACCTATGGCGAACATAAGGAGTTGGTGAAAAATGGCAATATGACCAGTAAGGACAACTACGTTACACCGCTTGCTATGGAAAACAAAGTAGTCACTAAAAAACTTCTGGCTGCACAGAACTTTCCTGTGCCAGCAGGGAAAGAATTCACTACTCCAGTAGATGCCTACGCCTACTACAACCAGATAGCTGACCAAGGCATTGTCATCAAACCCAAATCAACCAATTACGGGCTAGGCATCAGTATTTTTAAAGAAGGAAGTCAGTTGGAAGACTACCAAAAAGCCTGTGATATCGCTTTCGCTGAAGATACTAGCATCCTGGTTGAAACCTACCATCCCGGCACCGAATACCGTTTCTTTGTCCTAGATGGTGAGACAATCGCCGTGCTCCTACGTGTTCCAGCTAATGTTACTGGCGACGGCAAACATACCATCGCAGAACTAGTCGCACAAAAAAATGCTGACCCTCTACGTAACAGCGGACATCGTTCCCCTCTAGAAACTATTCAACTTGGGGAGATTGAGCATTTGACCTTATCACAGGCAAATCTAACACCAGACAGCATTCCTGCCGAGGGCACAACCGTCTATCTCCGTGAGAATTCTAACATTTCAACAGGGGGAGATTCTATCGACGTAACTGATAGTGTGCACCTATCCTACAAACAGCTAGCCGCCCAAATGGCGAAAGGAATTGGCGCCTGGGTTTGCGGTGTTGATCTCATTATCCCCGATGCAAGCCAACCTTACGACGGGCAAAACGCTGTTTGTCTAGAACTAAATTTCAATCCTATGATGTACATGCATACCTACTGTGCTCAAGGAACAGGGCAAGCTATAACCCCTAGGATTTTGGATAAATTATTCCCTGAACTCCTCGAGAACTAGGCCAACCATCAATTCGTCAAAAATTCTTTTTTCAGAACGCTTTCACATTGACAAGTGTTAGTTAGGTCTGTATAATTTGACCTACACATGAAATTGAAACGTTTTGTCATAAAAGGAGTTTACATGAAACATGCAAAACACAAGAACCGCCTGATGGTCTTCGGCAGCCTAGCCGTCGTTCTTGCCGTCATTATTTGGATTGTCACCAGCATCAATAACTATGACCCTGAGACTGGAGGCAAACGGATAGCATCCTCCAGTAACTCAAGCCAAGTTTCCGGTAACAGCTCAACTGCACAGGCAAGCTCAACCAATACTAGTTCTAATACCACCAGTACAAATACCAGCTCCACTAGCACTAGCACAGACCCGGCTTCTGTGCCAGCAGGAACGACAGAAACAACAGATAATAGCGATGGGACACAAACAGCGACTTTTGGTGGCGCTGCGACCTATACTATAACGGGGGCTCAATTCGTTGACACTGGAGACGGTAACCGTGTTCTTCAAGTCACCTATAACGTGACGAATCTCTCTGGTCAAGAAATTCCAATTGGAACAGATATGGACCTCTATGCTGGTGGGACAAAAATGAGCTATTACGGTGGCGACAGTACCATTGATACCCTAGGCGCAGGGGCTAGCTATCAAGGAGCCGTGCAATACTTTAACGTGACTAGTTCTGGTACGCTAACCCTACAAATTGTTCCCCTAGTTGACTTGTCACAAGACCCAGCCACCATTACCCTAAACGTTAGCAACTAAGTGGTAGAGACTATCCACTAAATCTAAACGAAAAAAACAGAAGATCCAAAATCTTCTGTTTTTTTAGATACAAGTCTAGTAGGTAGACACATCGTAAAACGTTGCTATCAGAAAGTGTATCAATTAATTCTTCTTAACAAACTCCGACTTGAGTTTCATAGCACCGAAACCATCGATCTTACAATCAATATTATGATCTCCTTCAACGATTCGGATGTTTTTCACCCGCGTTCCTTGCTTAAGGTCCTTAGGTGCGCCTTTGACTTTTAGATTTTTAATCAAGGTAACGCTATCGCCATCTGTCAGACGAGTGCCATTAGCATCAAGGGCAATCGGCCCTTCCTCTTCAACAATGGCATTAGGATCCCACTCATAGGCACACTCTGGACAGACCAAGAGAATGCCGTCCTCATAGACGTATTCCGACTGACATTTTGGACAATTTGGTAAAGACATAAGTTCTCCTTTGGTTTTTCTTTATTTCATACTAACCTAAAATAGGCATTTAAGCAAGTCAACAGCAAAGCCTATAAACATGTTATCTTTTCTTTATCAACAAAAAAGTCGTGCCTGAGGCACAACTTTTTAGTTACGGTTTCCAAAGATTCGCAAAAGACTCAGGAAAATATTGATAAAGTCAATATAAAGATTTAGAGCCATAGAGATAGCCCAACCATCTGTAGTCACTCCGCCAGACTGGTAGTAAACTTTTTTAATGACTTGGTTATCATAAGCAATAAGCCCGGAAAAGATGATAACAGTCACAATAGAAATTAGGTAAGCCAAAGCTGATGAGCCCATAAAAAGGTTAATCACAGAGGCAATCAAAATACCAATGACACCAGCTATCAAGGCCTTAGCCATACCCGATAGATCTCGCTTAATCATAACACCAACAGCTGACATGACGAAAAAGAGAACAGCTGATGAGATAAAGGCTGATAAGACTGTTTGAGCTGTATACCCTAAAATCACAAAGGTCAAGGTGAAACCATTCAAGGCAGAATAAACCAAGAAGAGTGGCAAAGCGGCAGGGCTATTTTTGGCTGCTGCTGGAGCGGCCATAAAGACAACGGCAATCTCTGCAATCAAAGCGATGTATATCATCATCGGTGATTGCAAAAGGCTTAGGGTATTTTGTACAAAGACCGTCACCATCAAGAAAGAAATTAAAGCAGATAAGCCAATTCCCATCCCGACTAGCCCATAAATCTTGGCATAAAAGCGGTTTAAGCCCGCATCTGTCCGATTTTCAATTGTTTGATATGACATAAAAACTCCTTTGGTATAAAAAATAACTTAGTGATGGTGACTTCCCAAAAACTTCCGTCGGGTACGTTGCCACCGAGAACGTAGCGGAAGACTCGCTTCTTTGACTGCCCAATACTTATCAACCAGAGTGACAATATAGCCCTCTTTGAAACGCGGTGGTGCAATAGTCGCTCCCCACATATGCTTGAGTATAATATCTTCCTCTCGCCGGTTGAGATCTGTCAGCTTTCGAGCATTTTTGACCGCAATGCGCGGGTGAACCCACGCATGACTTTTGTTAAACTTGGTTTCTCGCCAGTCGTAGTAAAAAAAGTCATGCAAAAGAGCTCCTCGAGCCGTACTTTTGGCATCCCAGCCCAATTTTTTCGCTAAGCGATAGCTGGTATAACTCACATGGATAGAGTGCTCTAAGCGTGTCGAATGGTGGTGTTGAACAATGTCTTCAAGCTTTTGAAAACGCGGATGACGAATCAAATGCCCGACAATGGCCATATATTCTTTATCATTACGGTATGTCATAAGCTTTCTCCTACTTCTAACACCCTATTATCTCACGACTAGATTAAAGATAGCTAAAAAGCAAAATACCACAGGCGATAGCGACATTCAGACTTTCTGCTTGTCCTGGCATTGGAATATGGACCAACTGGCTACTAGCCTGAGCCAAGGTCTCTGAAATCCCTTGCCCCTCGTTGCCCATAGCTAAGATAAAATCTGGTGTTGGTAGTACCTTCCGATAGTCCACTGATTCTTGATTCAATGTACTAGCAAAAAGGGGCAGTGTAGTCATTTTCAACATTTCTGATACCGACAGGCGATAAATTGGCAAATGGAAATGACTCCCCTGCATAGCCCGTAGTGTTTTTTGGTTATAAATATCAGCACAACCTTCTGTCAAAAGAACTCCAGATATACCAGCGGCATCGGCTGTCCGAATCATGGTTCCAACATTGCCAGGGTCTTGAACATCTTCTAGTAGCAGCCAGCGTCCTTTTGTTAAATCACAAGCATCAGCTGAACTAAAGGCCAACTCTGCGATAACTCCTTGGGGACTGGGAACTTCTGATAGGCTGGCCAAAACCTCACGTGAGACCACCAAAACATTAGGGAGATGCGCTACTCTTTCCCGATAGGTCTCCACCACAAAAATCTGAAGAATCGGTGTCCCCTGACTGATCGCTTCATCCAAAAGGTGCCAGCCCTCAACCAGGTAACTGGTCGTCCGATATTTTTTTTTCAGCAATTTTCTGGCTTTTTTAATCCGATTATTGTCTTTTGAGGTTATAATGGTCATAGCAATATTATATCAAAAAGAGGGAGACAACGGATGAAAAAGCTTCATTTAATCGTATCTGGTCGCGTGCAGGGCGTCGGCTTTCGCTATGGTACCATGCAAGTTGCCCAAGATATCGGAGGAATTTTTGGTCGGGTTTGGAACAATGACGACGGAACTGTCGAAATTTACGCCCAGTCTTCTGACAGCTTAAAGCTGGCACAATTTGTTCAAGAAATCAGAAAAGGACCAACTCCCTTTTCTAAAGTGACCTATGTCGATGCTCATATTGGAAATTTCAAAGACTATCATGATTTTAAGATGGCAAATTAGGGTTAACTATTGTGTAATTGACCTAAAAATGATAGAGTAAACAAGTATTTTCAAAAATTTAATAAAGGAAGACTCTTGTGAGAAAACAAAGCAAATACCTTCTGCTGTCCATAGTGACAGCCTTATCTCTTTTTGTTCTATCGGGTTGTGTCCAAACGAAAAATGGCGCCCCAACTGGTGACGGCTGGGTTTATAACCTTTTAGTTCGCCCCATGGGTTCTGTTATCCAATACCTAGCGAATGACTGGCACATGGGTTACGGTTGGGCTATCATCTTGGTGACCCTCTTGGTTCGTGTGGTGATTATCCTTCCTCTGGGCTTGTCTCAATCTTGGAAATCCACCTATCAAGCCGAAAAACGCAACTATCTCCAACCCCACTTAGAACCCCTTAACGAGAAGATGCGCAATGCTGAGGCCCAAGAAGAAAAGCTAGCTATTCAGCAACAAATCATGCAAATTCAACGCGAAAACGGGGTCAGTCTCCTCGGTGGCATCGGTTGCTTACCCATCATTATTCAATGGCCCTTTTTCTCTGCACTGTTTTATGCCACACGCTACACCAAAGGGATTGCAAACCATGATTTCCTTGGTATAAATCTTGGGGAGACCAGTCTCATACTAGTCGCATTGACCGGATTGCTTTATCTCTTCCAAGGCTGGCTGTCGACACTAACCGTCCCTGAAGAACAGCAAAAACAAATGCGCCAGATGATGTTCCTTATGCCTTTGATGATGGTTTTCTTCACTTGGTCAGCACCGGCCGGAGGAGCTATTTACTGGTTGGTTAGTGGGGCTATGGGAATCGTCCAACAAGTCATCACGATGTACTGGATTCGTCCTATCATGAAAGAGCGAATCGATAAAGAATTTGAAGAAAATCCGCCAAAAATTCCAGATTTTTCTCAAAGTGCTCGTAAAGATGTCACACCCCAACAGACCAAAACTGAGCCAAAAAATATTGGTACAACAACTAAGGCTAAAGGCAAATCCAATCAAGGGCGAAATGCTGGCAAACAAAATCACAAATAAAGAAAACTCTCCCAACAGCCAAAAGTAAAAAGCCTTATCAGCAGACAAGAAACCTTGTGACCTATTTCAGCATCAATAAGGAACCTATCAAATGACTCATTAGGGGAAAACTTGATAGGTTCTTTTGGTTGACATCACTATCAGAGTTTCGCAAGACTTTTTTGGCATCCGACAGCTGGGACATAAATCACATGGGCAAGTATCTAGTCCTTATCTTCTGATCATTTTTCTAGAATAAAGGTCTATCAATCTTTCAGTCTCATGGCCTGTTATGCGACGGCCTTCTCTGAATAATTCGAAAAGTAATCAAAAAACCTTTGGTAAGTATGAAACACTTACCAAAGGTTTTTTAGTACCCAATACTTTCTAAGAAACTAAACTCTCCACCTAAGGACGAAGAGAGCGCGTCTTATCAAAGGCAGCTTTTACAGCTGAAATAACTATCCCTGAAAAACCCGCCTTATCCAAGCTTGCGGTTCCAAGAATGGTTGCCCCACCTGGACTAGTGACTTCGTCTTTTAAAATGGCAGGGTGTTTCCTGGTCTGACTTAAAAGTTCTGCAGACCCTAAGAGTGTTTGATTGGCCATGTCTTGTGCTAATTGTCGCGGAAGACCAGCCAAAACACCAGCATCTGCCATAGCCTCCGCAAAACGAAAGACGAAGGCTGGTCCACAGCCGGCTAAAGCAGTTGCAGCGTCAATCAAATCTTCAGCTAATGGTACCAAGTCACCTGCTTGCGCAAAAACCTGTTCAAAGAATATTTGCTGATCAAAAGACACACCCGGGCCTACAGTATAACTCACTACCCCTGCCCCTACAGCTACCGGGGTATTGGGCATCATGCGAATCCAGCGTGTCTCAGCTGACGTATATGACTGTAAGGTCTTCAAATCCAAGCCAGCAGCCATCGATACCAAAACCAGTGATGGGCGTTGTTTCAAAGTAGCCTTAGCTTGGGTTAAAATTCCTTCAAACTGGTGTGGTTTGACACCTATGATAACCATGTCTGCCTGTTCAAAAACTTGTCTAACACTGGCTGCTTGCCCCCCATACTGTTCGACAAATGCGGTGACTTTTTCAGGGCTACGATTCGCTAAGAGCAGACCTTCTTCGGGAAGTGAACGGCGAACAGCTCGCGCCAGGCTTGCCCCCATATTTCCCAGGCCAATAAATCCAATTGTCATACCTATTCCCTCACTTGTCCATTGCCTTGGATGATATATTTGTATGTTGTCATTTCTTTAAGCCCCATGGGACCTCGCGCATGCAATTTTTGCGTTGAAATCCCCATCTCACACCCCAAACCAAATTGGCCACCATCTGTAAAACGGGTTGAAGCATTGACATAAACAGCAGAACTATCCACCTGTTGTGTGAAGCTATCAGCATTGGCCGTATTCTCTGTGACAATAGCATCCGAATGATGCGTACTATGCTGTTCGATATGGTCGATAGCTTCCTGTAAGTTCGAAACAACTTTGACAGCCATGACATAATCAAGAAACTCTGTGTCAAAATCTTCTGGTCCGGCCACTTGCCCTACAATTACCGATCGCGCCCGCTCATCGCATTTTAAAGTCACAGCTTCTAACCCTTGAGCCTGACGTTGAGTCACCAACCGGTCATAAAGAGTTGGCAAAAAAGTCTCAGCGACTGCTTCGTGTACTAAGAGAACCTCCATGGCATTACAAACTGATGGACGACTCGTCTTGGCGTTCTCTACAATTGCCAAGGCTTTTCCCAAATCAGCCTGTTCATCAACGTAGATATGAACAATTCCCGTCCCTGTTTCAATGACAGGAACAAGCGCATTTTCCACAACAGCCTGAATCAAACCTGCACCACCCCGTGGAATCAGTACATCAAGGTAGCCTTTGGCACGCATCATGGCATAGCTGCTGTCACGACTGGTATCTGATAAAAGTTGAACGACCTCAGGCGAGATAGTTGTTTCTACCAAAGCAGATTGGATGGCTCTTACAATAGCTAAAGCCGAATGATAAGCATCCTTACCCGTACGCAAAACAACCGCATTACCACTCTTAAGCGCCAATGCCACCGCATCAGAAGTAACATTAGGACGACTTTCATAAATAATACCGACAACCCCCATAGCCACTCGACGTTTTGTCAGAACCAAACCATTGTCCAAAATGGTTTTCTCCAAAACTTCTCCGACTGGATCAGGCAACTGTGCGACTTGACGAATCCCTGCAGCCATTGCTACAACTCGCTCACTGTCCAAATAAAGACGGTCCAGCATCACCTCTGAAATACGCCCGCGCGCCTCAGACATATCCTGTGCATTAGCAGCTAAAATGTTATCCACCTGTGCTTCTAAGGCATCTGCCATTGCTAGGAGAGCTTGATTCTTTTCTTCTTGACTTGCTGTGTTAATTGAGCGCTTCACTGCTTGAACGCGATTGAATTGTTCTTGTGTTACTGACATGCTTACCCCCTAAAAATCTGTGAAGACTGATTGAAGCTCTTCAGTCATTGAAATCCAGTCATCTCGGTGAATGAGTACCCCCTTAGGGCTGACTGACTGTAACAAATCCTTAATAGCTGCTTGACCAAATTGCACTCGTCCCTTACCTAAAATCTGCCCCTTACTATCTCGAACTGTCACGATATCATGATAGCTAAAACCACCTGATACCTGGCTGACGCCTGATAAGAGCAGACTCTTTCCATGCGCTACCAAAGCCTGAGTGGCACCATCATCCACCACCACTTCTCCTTGACTTTTGGCATAAAAAGCCAGCCATTGCTTTTGCGTTTTTAAGCCTTTTTCCTGGGATTCAAAGAAGGTCCCGTTGGCTTGCTGTGTTGCTGCCTCAATTAAGGCATCAGGTTTCAGTGAAGAGCAGATATAAACAGGCACCCCTGACTGTGTTGCCAGTACAGCAGCTCTGAGCTTGGTTAGCATGCCGCCAGTTCCATTGGCCGAACCACTTCCCCCAGCCATAGCAACCACGTTAGCATCAATTTGCGACACCCGGTCCAGACGTTTAGCTTGAGGATTCTTGGCTGGATTTGCCGTATAAAGACCATCTACATCCGTTAACAGTACCAGTAAGTCTGCCTGAACCATGGCAGCAACTTGGGCACTCAAAGTATCGTTATCCCCCACCTTAATTTCGTCAATGGCAATACTGTCATTTTCATTAATGATAGGAATAGCCCCACGACTAAGCAAAACATCTATAGCTTGATGGGCATTCTGATAGCGTCTACGGTCGTGAAAATCATCTTGGGTCAGTAGTATCTGCGCTGAAACAATGTCTCTAAGCAAAAGGTTAGAGGTGTACTCTTCCAACAAGAGTCCCTGCCCAACAGCAGCCGCCGCTTGTTTATTGGCCACTTTCATCGGACGTTTTTTAAACCCCAAGGAAGAAAATCCTGCCGCGATAGCTCCTGATGACACTAAAATAAGGTCATGCCCCGATTCATGCAAGACTGCGAGTTGGTTGGTAATTGCCTTGATTTTCTGCCGCGAAATACTCCCATCAGGATTGGTCAAAGAAGATGTCCCAACTTTAAAAACGATACGCTGATGCTCCATGCCTTGCCTCTTTTCTTATTTTCCTACTAGTATAACATGAAAAGCAAAAAAATAAGCCATATTTCTATTTTTATACTTTAAGCCTCGCAAACCCAGTCATGTTGTGCAAAATAGATGTGTCATTGTAGTCATAGGCAAAGACAAGGCAAGAAGCCTAAAAACGCTGGTTATTCTGAAACAACAAGGCAAGCATCTTGACTAAAAAGACTGATCCTATCTGAACCAGTCTTTTTCTTGTCGTCTATTTTTATACTCTTAGGCTCACTTGCCATCAAAAACACGCACCAAACGATCCAAAGCTTCTTCAAGGATACGTGTTGGGGTAGCCACATTGAGTCGTAAGTGTTGACGCCCTTCCTTACCGAAAGTCGCCCCATCATTGAGAACCAACTTGGCCTCATAGCGCACCTTCTCTAGCAAGTCTTGATGATCTAATCCATAGGCTGAAAAATCTAGCCAAATCAAATAAGTACCTTCTGGTCTCATGACGGCTATTTGACTTTCTTTCAGACGTTCACAGACTAGTTCTACATGTTTTTCGACCAATTCCTTAAACTCTATGAGCCAAGGCAAACCTTTTCTAAAGGCATTTTCAGTTGCTAGGAGTCCCAAAGTCGAAATCTCATGCTGGTTGTTAGCCAAAATTTGCTTTTGAAAACGTGCTCGTAGGTCAGGATTTTCAATTAAGGCATAGCTATTTTTCGTTCCAGCGATATTAAAGGTTTTAGTGGCACTAGACAGAACAATCGTAAATTCCTTAAAATCAGGAGACAGCGTATTAATACTATGGTGTTTGTGACCAAACAGGGCTAAGTCTTGGTGAATTTCATCCGATACCAAAATCACGTCGTGTTTACGGCAAAGTTCACCGATACGAATCAACTCCTCTGGCGACCAAACTCGTCCCCCAGGATTATGCGGACTGCATAGGACGTAGACCTTGACAGCATTATCAACAATATCTTTTTCTAGCTGATCGAAATCTATCTCAAAATGCCCATTTCTCTCCACAAGGGAATTCGTAACCAACTGACGTTGATTGAGTGTCACTGTGCGAGCAAAAGGCGGATAAACCGGCGTATTGATCAAAATAGCATCACCAGGTTGTGAAAAAGTCTGAATAGCCACCCCAATGGCTGGCACAACACCTGAAATAAAGACGATAGCTTCTTTATCTACAAGGTAGCCGTGTTGCTCCTGCTCCCAATCCAAGACAGCTTGATATAAGCTCTCTCTTGCCACAGGATAACCATACACTTGATAGGACTGTAACTCCTCTAGAACCTCATTGAACTCTGGATAAACCTCAAAATCCATATCCGCCACCCACAAGGGAAGCACTTCAGGGTCTTTTTGTGCTTCTTGCCATTTATAAGAATTCGTCCGAATGCGATCAGGTAGGGTCGTAAAATCATAGTTTCCCATAGAGCACCTCCTAGCTTTCTAAAGCATTTTGCAAATCTGCAATCAAGTCGCTGGCATCCTCAATACCAATAGATAGACGTAGAAGGTCATCCGTCAAGCCATAGGAAGCTCTCACCTCAGCTGGAATATCTGCATGGGTTTGAGTGGTCGGGTAGGTGATAAGACTTTCTACACCACCTAGGCTTTCAGCAAAGGTGAAGACACGCAGATGGTTCAAAATATCTGGAATGCGTTTTTCATCAACGACTTTAAAAGAAATCATCCCCCCTTTACCAGTATAGAGGACTTCTTTAACAGCAGGGCTATTTTCTAAGAAGGTGACAACTGCCTTGGCGTTTGCACTCGATTTTTCCATTCTAATCTTCAAGGTTTTAAGGCCACGCATCAACATGTAGGAATCAAACGGTGAGAGATTGGGCCCTGTCGTATTGAGATTATAGAGCAACTGAGCATGAATCTCTGGATCGTCTGTCACCACTACACCAGCTAGAACGTCATTATGCCCCGATAGATACTTAGTCGCAGAATGCAAGACCAGGTCAGCCCCCAATGGAATCGGGGTTTGATAAACAGGGCTATAAAAGGTATTATCCACTACCAGTTTCGCCCCATAAGCATGCGCCTTTTGTGCTACCTTTTTGATATCAAATTCCACCATCAAGGGATTTGTCGGTGTTTCGAGATAGACAACATCAGTCTCTTCAGTGATAGCGTCAAGAAGTTCTGCTTCTGTATTATAGTAGGTGAAACTAAAACGACCTTGTTTTTCCACATCATTGAACCAGCGAAAAGATCCCCCATAGAGATCACGACAAGCCACAACCTTGCTACCAACTGGAAAATACTCCATCGCTAAGACAATGGCACTCATACCAGAACTCGTGGCAATCGCAAATCGCGCCTTTTCGATCGCTGCCAAGGTCTTTTCCAAAGTTGCCCGTGTTGGGTTTTTCGTACGGGTATAATCGTAACCTGTCGATTTCCCAAATTCAGGGTGTTGGTAAGTTGTCGAAAAATACAGGGGCGCAGTCAAGGCACCAGTGGCCTCGTCTGTATTAATCCCCGCATGGGCCAAAATCGTATCTAATTGGTATTCCTCTGCCATAAGCATCCTCCTCAGTCTTTCCCTCTATTGTAGCACTATTTGACTAGTCGAGGCTTTGGATTTTACTAGGGCTAGCTATAGTTTGAAACTATAACAAAAAAGAGATAGTTTAGCTAGATACTTGTCATCTAACTTAACCAATCTCTCTAGAAAACAGTTATCTATAAGTGAAAACGTTCTCTCATTGCTTGAGCACGACTACCTAAGAGCCTATCTGCGGCATGAGTCTTGAGTGCCAAATAGCCATATACTAGGATCCCGATAATAGCGATAATCAATACTTGCAAACCTCCACCCAGACGATTGGCTGGCAAGAGCAAAGTCAACCCCCAGTTGATCGGCAAAATAACCAGGGTCATCGCCGCTGTCATGAGAAGAATCAAGAGCACCTGACGCCAAACCACTCGTCGATTAAAATGAGTCACGCGTTGCATTTGCTTGTACATAAGCACAATGGGAACCAAGAGTCCAATAGCTGTCGCCAAAATGGGACCATAAGCTTCTAAAAAAACAATAGCTGGTACTTGCAAAACAAGCTTGACCAATAGTCCATACACAAAATACATGATGGCCTTTCGGTTTTCAAACAGAGCCTGTAGCATTGGAGCAATCATGGAATAAAGAGCCACAAAGATGACCTGCACCAATGAAGCAACAAAAAGCATCAAGGCCAGATCTGACGGAAGACCATAAAAAATGGTATACAAGGGCCGAGCCAGAACCAGGGCACCGAAAATAGCTGGTACCAAAACGACCAAGAGCATCTGAAAAGTATTGATGATCAATCGCGCACAAGCGTGCAAGTCTTTATTGACAAAGTTTTGAGTCAACAAGGGGATTCCAGCTCCTGCAATAGACGTCGCCACAGCAATCAAAATCATCGTCACCTTGGACGGATTTGACGTCATATAGGCAAACTGCACTTGCAAATCTTTTTGACTGTAGGTGGTCATAAAAGACATCACATTGGAGAAGGTCATCTGGTCAATGATTTGAAAAATCTGAACAGCAGCCCCAGTGATAATAAAAGGAATGGCCTCGCGGATGGTTTCCAAGATGAGGCGATTGGCGCTAAGCGTAACATTCTCAGGCTTTTGCCCGAAAATAGCTGTCAGCATCCCCTTACGCCAGAGATAGTAAAAGAGTACCCCAAAACTGGCCAACATCCCAATAAAGGCCGCAAAAGTGGATTGGGTCACCGCAGTCAGGTAGTTGCCTGAACCTATTTGCATGATATAATACGTAGCCAAAAGCATCCAGATAACTCGAATGACCTGTTCACAGATTTGACTAACCGCATAAGGTTTTAGGTCATTGAATCCTTGAAAATAACCCCGCAGAACACTCATGCAAGGAAATATGAGCACCGCTGGCGCCAAACTGTGCATGACGGGAATCAAGTCATCGCCTCCTCCACTCATTCGTGAAAGAGCAGGCGAGAAAATGTACATAATCACAGCGAAAATGGCACCCAACCCCAACATAAAGGTTAAAATTTTTCGAATCAGATAAAAACTAGTTGTTTCTTGTCCCAAGGTATTGTACTTGGAAACTTGCTTAGCCACCGCTACTGGAATTCCAGCTGTTGAAATCAACAAGAAAAGGGCATAAATATTATAACCCATCCCAAATAGAGCATTCCCTTGGGCACCATATTTTCCCATCCACATATACCAGGGGATAATGTAAAGTGCTCCCAGCAACCGGCTGATAAAATTAGCAGCAGTCAGCCAGGCTGTCCCCCGCAACATGGTTTGTTCTTGAGTTTGTCCTTGTTCAGGCATAGCCTTCTTTCTCCTGTCTTAGTATCAGTTTATTATAAACTTTTCAGTGCGACTTGTAAAACCTTTTTGAAAAGACTAAAATAAGAGTATGATTACGATTGAAACCGCTTTGCGTATCCTTAAAGATGACCAAAATTTTCGAGAAGTCATAACAACTGGCCACTACCATTACGAAGCCTCTGGCAAGAACTTCACCAAACTGTCGTATGACAGTCGTACCTGTGATAGTGAAACACTCTTCTTTGTCAAGGGGGCGAATTTTAAAAAAGCCTTTCTGGACAAAGCCATCCAACAGGGGCTAACCTACTACGTCTCTGAGGTCGATTATGAAGTAGATATTCCTGTTATTATGGTTAATGATATCAAGCAGGCCATGAGCCTTATTGCCATGGCCTTTTATGGCAATCCTCAGAATCAGCTTAAGCTTTTGGCTTTCACTGGGACTAAGGGCAAGACTACGGCGGCCTATTTTGCCTACCATATCCTCAAAGAGAGCTATAAACCTGCTATGTTGTCCACTATGCAGACCACCTTGGACGGAGAAACCTTTTTCAAGTCAGAATTAACTACTCCTGAGAGCGTGGACCTCTTCGCCATGATGGCGCAAGCTGTCTCTAATGGTATGACGCATCTCATCATGGAAGTTTCTAGTCAGGCTTATCTGGTCAAGCGTGTCTATGGATTGACATTTGATGTCGGTGTTTTTCTCAACATCAGCCCAGACCATATTGGCCCCATCGAACACCCGACCTTTGAAGATTATTTCTACCATAAGCGTCAACTCTTGGACCACGCGCGTTACGCCATCGTCAACCAGGGTATGGACCATTTTGAGCTCTTGCGCGAGCAAGTCGCAGACCAACCCCACGCCTTTTACGGTTCAGGCTCAGCTAACGCTCTGACTGAAAGTCATGCTCTGTCCTTCAGCGTGGCGGGTGATTTGACCGACACTTACGAGCTCCAGCTACTGGGTGATTTCAACCAGGAAAATGCCGTTGCTGCAGGTCTGGCCTGCCAGCAACTGGGCGCCAGCCGCAAAGACATTCGAGCCGGTATCGCTAAAACGACTGTCCCTGGTCGCATGGAAATCCTGACTGCCTCAAATGGTGCCCGTATCTTTGTTGATTATGCTCACAATGGTATCAGTCTGGAAAGCTTGATTTCTGTCGTAGAACCCCATCATAATGGCCGTATCACACTCATCATCGGTTCAACAGGCAACAAGGCTGAGAGCCGCCGTAAAGATTTCGCCGATGTCATCAACGCCCATCCACTACTGGACGTTATCCTGACCGCTGACGACCCAAATAGAGAGAACCCCGTTGCCATCGCCCAAGAAATCGCTAGCTATGTGACGCGTCCTGTTACTATCGAAGCTGATCGTGAAAAGGCTATTCAACTGGGACTACAAACGCTATCCAAAGCCGATGACGCTCTCATTATCGCTGGAAAAGGAGCAGATGCCTTTCAAATCGTCAACGGTCAACGTATCGCCTACCCAGGTGACGCTCAGGTAGCCAAAACTTATCTACCTTGAGAACCAGGCACTCCGTTAGAAACGGAGTGTTTTTTATCTCCGACAAAAAATGCTTATCTTTATCTTAACCAATCCTTATAATGTCAATAGGAGATAATATTTATGAAAACACACTTATTCTTGTCAGGCGTGACAGTCAGACGCAAACTTGTCGTCATATCCTGTACATAGCCTTAGCAGCCTTTGTCCTCTTCACAGAACCTGTCCAGGCTGAAGAAACCCTCGTCAACGACCAGATCAATACAGCAGACTATAACCCGTGTAAATGGAACCGAAACAAGCGCAGAGACGAGTAGCAATACTACTACAGACACCCAGGCCCAAGCAGACACCGATAGGCCAGCCACAGAGACGCTAACAGCGCAAACTGGTGCGTCAAAAGGACGCAACGTGCGAGGATACCGTAGAAAGCGCAACAATGGCAGATCCTGAGGGCAAATCAACTATTGCTAGCGCTAGTAGCGAAGCTGAAACGACTGTCAGTACTGTAACTATTAGCAGAGCCAACGAGTCAGTAACACCAGGCCAGTATAGCGACGCTCAAGGCCACGCTACTAAGACCAACTAGGTCTTCATCACACAAAAAGAGTTTGAAAAAAATCTCAAACTCTTTTTGTTTTACTTTTTGATCTTGCAACAAGACAGTAGCTGACAGGTCTCTACAACTATTCAACTCACTGATTTCTGTCGCACCTTCTCAGCGTTCTGAAACTTTCTTAGCCAAGGCAAAGTTTCCTAGTGTCGCAGACCCATTACCAGAAACAGCAGGCGTCACAATGTAATCTTTGACATCAGGTACTGGTAAATAGTCATTGAGCAAGACGGTGAATTTTTCCCGTACACGGTTAAGCATGTGTTCTTGCGCCATAACACCACCACCAAAAACAATCACTTGAGGGCGATACAAGACCGTCGCTTGAACAGCTGCTTGGGCAATGTAGTAAGCCTGAATGTCCCAAACCTCAGAGTTTTGCTCAATATTTTCCCCACGAATACCTGTGCGAGCCTCCAAAGAAGGACCAGCTGCTAAGCCTTCCAGACAGCCTCGGTGGAAAGGACAAGTTCCTGAAAACTCATTGGCAACATCCTGTGGATGCGGTGCTACATAAACATGACCGGCTTCGGTATGGCCAACACCGCCGATAAATTCGCCCTTTTGGATAGCACCAGCACCGATACCTGTCCCGATGGTATAGTAAACCAAACTATCAACGCCCTTACGAACCAAGCTTTCTCCATAAGCAGAAGAATTAACATCAGTCGTAAAATAGAAAGGAATGTTAAAATCTTTAGCAATCAAGCCCAAAAGGTCTACATGCGCCCAATGCTCTTTAGGTGTACTCGTGATAAAGCCATAAGTTTGTGAGTTTTGGTCCACATCAATCGGTCCAAATGACCCCACAGCAATCCCGACCAAATCCTGTTCATAGCGCTTAAAAAATTCAACGGTGCGCTCGATGGTTTCGTAAGGGGTCGTTGTAGGAAATTGTGTTTTCTCGATAATATTAAAATTCTCATCCCCTACAGCACAGACAAACTTTGTGCCTCCCGCTTCCAAGCTACCATACAACTTTGCCATAATCGTCTCCTTAGTTTCTCATATATCTTTTTATAAATTATAACGAATAGCGTTTCTAAAAGCAAGAAGGCCTGTGTATTCACAAGGCCCCTTGCTGTATTATGTGTTTTTAACGAATTATTTGACGTCAATCAAGGCATCACCATGACTAACAGTAGCTGTTGCGACTGTTTCAACAGCAGCAAAATCGGCCGTATTTGTTACGATGACCATAGTCGTATCATCCAAGCCTGCTTCAGCGATAGCTGCTGAGTCAAAGGTTCCCAAAACATCTCCAGCTTTCACTTTTTGATCAGCTTTCACTTTTTGATCGAATCCTTTACCTTCCATAGTAACTGTATCAATCCCTACGTGGATAAGAATTTCAGCACCTTTATCAGACTTCAAGCCATAAGCGTGACCTGTTTCAAAAGCGATAGTAACCGTTCCGTCAACTGGTGCGTAAACGGTGTTACCGCTAGGTTTCACAGCAGCACCTTTACCCATCGCGCCTGATGAGAAGACTGGGTCGTTCACGTTTTCAAGAGCAACCACTTCTCCATCTAAAGGTGAAACAATGGTTTGTGCTTCTGGTTTATTGGCTACATCTGTAGCTTCGTTCATCACTTCGCTAGCTGCAGCAGCAGAAATAGATGTTGTTGCTTCTTCAGAAGCCACTTCCACTTCCATTTCTTCGTCACTGTAACCGAACATGTAAGTCAAGACAAAGGCAAGGGCAGTTGTCACAAGAACCATGATGACATATTTGATTACTTGACCATTGAGGTAAAGAAGGGTACCAGGGATGATGGTGATCCCAAAACCAGTACCAGCCAAGTCAAGAATTGATGCTAACCAACCACCAGCTGCACCGGCAATCAGACCCATAACAAATGGTTTACCAAAACGTAAGTTAACCCCGAAGATAGCAGGTTCAGTGATACCAAGTCCTGCAGACAAGGCTGCTGGGAAAGCCAAAGCTTTGAGTTTTGCAGATTTTGTTTTGACACCAACGGCCAAGGTTGCTCCAGCTTGGGCAGTCATCGCTGCTGTGATGATGGCGTTAAATGGATCGCGACCATCTGCTGCAATCAATTGTGCTTCCAAAAGGTTGAAGATGTGGTGAACACCCGTCACGACGATAACTTGATGTACGCCACCAAGAATCAAACCAGACAGACCAAATGGCAAGGCCAAGAGGAATTTAGTGGCTGCCAAGACATAGTTTTCCACAGAGTGGAAGACTGGCCCGATGACAAAGAGAGCCAAAATAGACATGATGGTAAATGTCAAGAAAGGCACCACCAAAAGGTCTAATACATCTGGAATTTTCTTATGCAACCATTTTTCTAGTTTAGCCCCCAAGAGACCAACGAAGAAGGCTGGCAAGACTGAGTTTTGATAACCAACAACTGGAATAAAACCAAAGAACATAATTGGTTTAGCTGCAGCAGATGCCACATCCCAAGCATTTGGCAAGGCTGAGTTAACCATCATCAGACCAAGAACCAAACCGATAACTGGGTTACCACCGAAGACACGGAAGGCTGACCATGAAATCAAGGCTGGGAAGAAGGCAAAGGCCGTATCTGTCAAGACAACGGTATAAGTGTAGAAGTTAGAGGCTTGGAAAGCTTCTGAAGTTGTGCCAAAAAGTCCCAAAATGGTATCGTTATTGATGGCACCACGTACCCCCATGAAAAGACCTGTTGCTACGATAGCTGGTAAGAGGGGAACGAAAACATCACCGAAAGAGCGGATAGCACGTTGGAACCAGTTTCCTTGTTTAGCCGCATCAGCTTTTTGGTCGTCCTTGGACGCCGTTGGCAATCCCAAAGCGACGACTTCATCATACATTTTGTTTACCAAACCAGTACCAAAGATGATTTGGTATTGACCTGAGTTAAAGAAAGCACCTTGAACCTTATCAAGACCTTCTACTTTCTTTTTGTCGATCTTATCTTCATCGACAACCATGACACGCAAGCGTGTGGCACAATGTGCGACACTGCGGACGTTGTCACGCCCACCCAGGGCCGCAACAACTTCTTTTGCAATTTGAGTGTTATCCATTTGCAAAAAAACTCCTTTAAAAATTTTCTTTTTGTAAGACGCCGTGAAAGCGTTTTATGATTGCTTACGGTCACTATTTTAACATTTCCTCAGAGTATGTCAAGCGTTTTGCAGAATTTTTTATTTTTTCTGTAAAATCATTGATTTTTAGAGGAGAAACGTTTAGTATATCAGTAAGAAATGCCTCCTAATTGAGGAGCTAAAAATGATACAAGGAGACTCTTATGAACCTACCTACAGAGATTCGCTACCGCAAATACTCCGATTGGACTGCAGAAGAAAAGAAAACCATTGCTGAACATGTGGCCCAATCTCCTTGGCACACGAACTTCCACCTAGAACCAAAGACTGGGCTACTTAACGATCCTAATGGTTTTTCATATTTCGATGGCAAGTTCCATCTTTTTTATCAAAACTGGCCTTTCGGCGCAGCCCATGGACTCAAACAATGGGTCCACACTACTAGCACTGATTTAGTACACTTCACTGAGTCTGGCACCAAACTTTTGCCTGACCACGCCCACGATAGCCATGGTGCCTATTCTGGCTCAGCTTATCAGATTGGTGATAAACTATTCCTCTTTTATACAGGTAATGTGCGTGATGAAAACTGGGTTCGTGATCCTTTACAAATCGGAGCTTGGATGGACAAATCTGGTCATATCGAAAAATTTGATGATGTTTTGATTCCACAACCCAAAGATGTAACTGAGCACTTCCGTGATCCACAAATTTTCCAATACGACGATCATTACTATGCTATCGTAGGCGCTCAAAGCCCTGAAAAGAAAGGCTTTATCAAGCTCTACAAGTCCAACAATAATGACGTGACCAAATGGGACGAAGTCGGAAACCTAGACTTCGGCGGCACCGGATCAGAATACATGATTGAGTGTCCTAACCTTGTTTTCGTTGACGGTCACCCCGTTCTTCTATACAGCCCACAAGGACTGGATAAGGCCGAATTAGACTACGATAACATTTATCCTAACACTTACAAAATCTGCCAAACGTTTGACACAAAAGCAGCCAAACTGACCGGTGCTTCTCCTATCCATAATCTCGACTACGGTTTTGAAGCCTATGCCACTCAAGGATTCAATGCTCCAGATGGCAAGGTTTATATTATCAGCTGGATTGGCCTCCCAGATGTTGACTACCCTACTGACCGCTTCGATTATCAAGGAGCTATGAGTCTGGTCAAAGAATTGTCTCTTCGCAATGGCAAATTAATCCAGTCACCTGTTGCTGCGATGAAGGACTTACGCCAGGATCAAGAAGCTTTTGCAGATAAGACAGACACAAGCAATAGCTACGAGTTGGAACTGACAGTAGCTAGCAACCAAGTCTTCGACCTCCGCCTGTTTGCTGACCAGGATGGCAACGGCCTTTTGGTCCGTGTGGATACAGCATCTGGCCAAGTCATCTTAGATCGTTCAAAAGCTGGAGAACAATATGCACTAGATTTTGGGACAAGTCGTCACTGCCCTATTCCCCCTCAGGAAACCAAGCTACGTATTTTTGTGGATAAATCCGTTGTTGAAATTTTTGTTAATGACGGTGAACAAGTCTTTACCAGCCGTGTCTTTCCTTTGGTAGGCCAAACAGGTATTCGTACCGAACGTGGTCAAGCATCTGGTTTTTACTACAATCTGAAAGGTTAATCTTATGGTGGCAAAACTAACCGATGTCGCAGCCCTAGCAGGCGTCAGCCCAACAACGGTATCACGTGTCATCAATAAAAAAGGCTACCTTTCCCAAAAGACAATCGATAAGGTCCAGGCTGCCATGCGAGAACTCGGCTATCAACCCAACAGTCTAGCCCGTAGTTTGCAAGGAAAATCGAGTCGCCTGGTAGGACTGATTTTCCCCAATACCAGTAATATTTTCTATGCAGAACTCATCGAGTATTTGGAACGTGCCCTTTTTAAAAAAGGTTACAAGGTTATCCTTTGTAATAGTGAAGACGACCCACAAAAAGAGCAGGAGTACCTAGATATGCTGGGAGCCAATCAAGTAACAGGCATCATTTCCTCAAGCCACAATCTAGGGATTGAAGCCTACGAACGAGTGGAAGCGCCAATTGTCGCATTTGACCGAAACTTAGCTCCTCATATTCCTATTATTTCTTCGGATAACTTCGAGGGCGGTAAACTGGCTGCCATGACCCTGCAAAAAAACGGATGCCAGCATATCGTCATGCTGACCGGAAATGATAACTCTGACAGTCCGACTGGTCTGCGTCAGCTTGGTTTTCTCTACCAAACCAAGGGAGCCAGCCAAACCGTTGAAGTTGTCAAAGTCCCCAACAATTTATCCCCGATGAGACGCGAGATGGCCATTCGTTCTATCCTGGCTAGTCATGAACCCGATGGTGTTTTTGCTTCTGATGACCTGACAGCTATCTTAACCATGAAAATTGCTCAACAGTTAGGGCGCAAGGTCCCTGAGGATCTAAAAATTATTGGTTATGATGGAACCAGTTTCGTCGAAACCTATTATCCACAACTAGCTACAATCAAGCAACCTCTCAAAGAAATTGCCGATCTCTGTGTGGATGTCCTGCTTGCAGAAATCCACCATGAAAAAACAAACCGTGATTATGTCTTACCCATCAGCTTAATCCCTGGGGGAAGTCTTTGAGAACTTGCAATAATCACCAAAAAACCTTGGACTTTGTCCAAGGTTTTTTAAGGCCCATTAAACTTAGTAGCATGCCCTGAAAACACATCTCTTTGCTGAAAGGTGTTTCTTTCTAGTCTTCAGTGACAAACTGGGTCAAGATACCGTTAATAAACTTACTTGACTCTTCTTCTGAAAAATCCTTACTCAGTTCGATAATTTCATTGATAGCCACACGACCTGGTGTGCCTTCATAGTAAGCAATTTCATACAAACCAAGGCGTAAAAGACAGCGGTCAACAACACTTAAACGCTCCATACGCCAGCCTTTCTTGAGCTTAGCCGAAAGAGCTTCGTCAAGGGCATCTCGCTCATCACAAACACCTGTCACTAACTGTAATAGAAAACTTGGGACATCATAGGTCGCTTCCTCATTAGTGATCTTATCAAATGTATAGGCAAAATACGCCTGCTCCAAGGGCTCCCCAGTAAACTCCAAGGCAAAGAGCGCCTGCAAGGCCCTTTCGCGTTGTTCATGACGTGAATTAAAGGTTTGACGCTCAGTCATTTAGGAAATCCTCTTCAAACAGGTGTTCATAATCTGGCTTAGGCGTCTTTTCAGGGACAATTGCCAGAACATGAATATTGACATCAGTCACTTCAATTTCAGCCATATCGTAAACCGCTGCTTTGACAGCTTTTTGGATGGCTATTGAAACAGCTGGGACATTAACCCCATACTGAAGATAAACATAAATATCTGCAGTTAGCGTTCCAGCCTCTTCATCATTGGTTAAGTAGATTCCCTTTGTAAAGGCATCTTTACTAATCGTATCTGTGACACTTTTATTTTGCAGAGAGTGCACACCTTCGACCTTCGTCGTTGCAATCCCTGTAATGACTTCCAAAACACGAGGGGAAATGACAATGTCTCCCAACAATTCTGCGGTCATAGCTTCTCCTTTCTGGTTGTACCAATTAGGCACGTGACACGTAGGTCCCTTCTTGGGTATTGATGATCAATTTTTGACCTGCTTCAATAAAGTCAGGTACATTGACAACGAGTCCTGTTTCCATAGTTGCAGGCTTACCTGAACCTGTGACAGTAGCCCCCTTGATAGACGGTTGTGTTTCAGCAACAGTTAATTCCACTGTTGTTGGAACGGTAACACCGATTACTTCAGTTCCGTAAAATTGGATTTTAACTTCGCCATTTTCCAAAATATAGAGCAATTCTTGTTCAACATTAGCGACTGGAATTTCGTACTGTTCATAGTTTTCGGTATCCATAAAGTAAGCCGTATCATCCATTTTGTAGAGATATTGCGCACCACGTGTTTCAATGATAGCTTGTTCGAATTTTTCCTCTGGACGGTAGGTTGTATCAAAAGTAGAACCTGTACGTACATCACGTAGTTTCATACGCATGACTGTATTTCCCTTACCTGGTTTGTGGTGGCTAGCTTCTAGGACACGAATTAATTTGCCATCAGCAGTCTCAAAGGTCATTCCAGATTTTAATTTACTTGCTTCAATCATGAAGATTACTCCTTTTATTCTCAAAGTGTTATCGGTTTATTCTACCACATTACCTGTAAAAAAGCCATCGGGGACTAAAAGAGGACAGAAATAAAAACAGGTCGTCCACTAGTAAAAGTCTGACGAGTCCTTTTGACCAACAGGGAAGACTGACTACTCAAAAAAAGTCCGAGATAAAATTCTCAGACCTATTGACTATGCTATACCATTGATTAATTCTTAAAACTATGGATAGGAGCTGGGATTTGACCACCACGATTAATAAAGTCTGCTGAAGATGCCTGGTTAACTTTCATGACTGGAGCCACCCCTAGAAGTCCTCCAAACTCAATCATATCTCCTTCTTTTCCTTTAGGAATAATCCGCACAGCAGTTGTTTTCATGTTAATCACACCAATAGCTGCCTCATCCGCAATCATCGCTGCAATGGTTTCTGCCGGTGTCTCTTCTGGAATTGCAATCATATCTAGACCAACAGAGCAGATAGCCGTCATGGCCTCTAATTTTTCCAAATTGAGGGAACCATTTTGGACAGCAGCAATCATCCCCTCATCCTCAGAAACAGGAATAAAGGCACCAGAGAGTCCACCTACTTGGTTACAGGCCATAACCCCACCTTTTTTAACTTGGTCATTAAGCAGAGCCAAAGCAGCAGTTGTTCCGTGGGTACCGACCGTTTCTAGACCCATAGCTTCTAACACACGTGCGACCGAATCTCCAACAGCAGGTGTGGGGGCCAAGCTAAGATCTACAATTCCAAACTTAACACCCAAACGCTGGCTGGCCATTTGACCAACCAACTGACCAATCCGAGTGATCTTGAATGCTGTCTTTTTAACCGTTTCAGCCAAGACATCAAAACTTTCACCCTTGACTTTATCAATAGCACGTTGCACCACACCCGGCCCAGAAACACCGACATTAATAACAACGTCAGCTTCACCAACTCCATGAAAAGCACCAGCCATAAATGGATTGTCCTCAACAGCATTGGCAAAAACAACTAATTTAGCAGCCCCCATTTCCGAAGCCTGAGCTGTTTCTTTGATGATACGCCCCATATCTGCAACGGCAGTCATATTAATACCAGTTTTTGTAGACCCGATATTGACCGAAGCACAGACCTTATCCGTCTCGGCCAAAGCTCTTGGAATGGAGTTGATTAGGATTTCATCTCCCTTTTGATATCCTTTTTGTACCAAAGCAGAGAAACCACCGATAAAGTCAACGCCAATTTCGTGAGCCGCCCGATTGAGGGCATGTGCTAAAGGCAGATAATCAGTCGCATCTGTCGCTGCCCCAATCAAGGCGATTGGGGTAACGGAAACACGTTTATTAACAATCGGAATCCCCAATTCGGCAGCAATCTCATCCCCAACAGCAACCAGGTTTTTCGCTTTTGTAGTAATTTTAGTGTAAACTTTTTCAGCCGCACGTTCAATGTCAGAGTCAATGCAATCTAAGAGAGAAATCCCCATTGTTATTGTCCGAATATCGAAGTGTTGCTCTTCAATCATGGCAATGGTTTCTGTGACTTGTCTAATATCCATGAAAAAGCCCTCTCTTATAGGTTGTGCATGGCATCAAAAATAGCGGCACTTTGGATATTGATTTTAACATTGAGCTGACTGCCAAAGGTTTCAAACTCATTGCGAAGTGCTGTAAAATCATGCTTTTCGTCAGATGATACCACAGCCATCATGGTAAAGAATTCATCCAAAACAGTTTGTGAGATATCGTCAATATTGAGACCAAGTTCTGCAATTTTAGCGGAGACACCCGCTACAATTCCTGTCTTATCTTTGCCAACAACCGTGATAATAGCTTTCATCTTTTGCCTCCAAAATATGTTGTTACTTATTGTAACATAAGAAAGCAGAACTTTCTAGGTTCTGCCTTAGCTTTTATTTGTGAAATTTCCGAACGTTTACTAACGACGTGGCTTTTTTCCAAAGCTAAAAGCTGCCAAAGTATTAGGACCTACATGGGCAGAAATTACCGGCCCCAGTGGCATCATAAGAACTTCAGTTACCCCTTCTTGCTTTAAGAGAGCTTCCTTTAAGGCTAGAGCACCTTCTTTGTCATTAGCATAAGCAACAACGATAATTCCTTCTGCCAAATCCCGGGTAGCTTGTGACAGCATTTCCTTAATCGCTTTTTTCCGGCCACGACTTTTAGCTAAGGGCACCAATTTCCCCTCGTCGTCAATCCACAAAAGGGGTTTGACATTGACTAGCGTCCCCATAACAGCAGACGCCTTCGATAGACGACCGCCCCGCATCAAATGATACAAATCATCTACTAAGAAAAAGGTTCGCAAACGTGGGCAAGCATCATCCAGCCAAGCAATCATTTCACTGATCGTAGCACCTTTTTGGCGGAGACGATCCACCGCCATCACCAGATACCCCTCACCACAAGAAGCCGCCAAAGTATCGTAAAGAAATATTTCTGCCTCTGGATACTCTTCCAAAACAAGGTCACGCGCTATAGAAGCGCTCTGATATGTCCCAGATAAAACACTATTAAATCCAATGTAGAGTACTTGATCACCTGCTTTAGCAACCTGACGAAAGTAACTTTCAAATTGTCCAACATTGACCTGGCTTGTCGTGGGTTGCTGACCTTGGGCCATCTGTTCCAATAGTTCCTCTGCAGTTAAGGCGTCTTTCCCAGTTGTCTCATAGGTTTTCCCAGATAGGGTAACTGTCAATCCTACAACATCCACTTGATGCTGATTTAACCAATCGTATGATAAATCAGCAGTCGAATCCGTTAAAAGTCGCAAAGTCATCCCAAATCCTCCATTAACCCTTTGAGGTCAGCCAACTGTTGATCATCCCAAGGACGCAAAGGAGGCTTTTTCAAATCATTTTTATCTACAAAATGCGCCAAACTTTTTTGATTTTGTCCAACGCGTTCTTCCAACTCTCGTGCGGAAACACGTAAAGCTCCTTTAGCAAAGACTCCCCATTGCTCATTGAGATCACTGGTGGCAACAGACACAATGTAAGGTCCCTCGTTGAGCTCTAATGCTAAGTGTTCAATATAAGCATCAGCCGTCTCATCTTCTTGAGTGAAAACCACTTCTAGCCCATATTGATCATAATGTTGGCGACTACCGGGCACAAATTGTGCATCAAAAACACAGATGACAGGGATATGGGAAAAGTGAGCATAATCATGTAATGCCAACAATAAGTGTTCTCTTGCCTGATCCAGTTGCTGTCCCTTAAAGAAAGGGGCTGTTTCCTTCCACGAGGCAATCATATTGTAACCATCGACAATCAGAATTTGGGATTTCATGATAAGCGATTCCTTAGAACCTCGTACATGAGAACTGCCGCAGCAACACTGGCGTTAAGACTCTGCACATGACCAACCATAGGGATGGTCACCATTTCATCGACCTGTTTTTTTAAGTTTGTCGAGATACCTTTCCCCTCATTGCCAATGATCAAGGCCAACTTCCCTGCCGTATTCCAGCGATAGGCTGGCGTCCCTGACATATCCGTACCAAAAATCCAAAAACCAGCTGCCTTTAATTGATCAACCGCCTGAGACAGATTGGTAACACGTGCTATCGGGACATGGGTAACCGCTCCGGTTGAAGTCTTAGCAACAATCGGAGTCACTCCCACTGAGCGATGCTTGGGTATGACGACACCTGTCACACCTGTGGCATCTGCTGTCCGCAAAATAGACCCTAGGTTATGCGGGTCTGTCAAGCCATCTAAGATAAGCAACAGAGGATTCTCCTCCTGAGCAGCCCTATCTAACAATTCTTGAAGGTCAGCATAGGCAAAAGCAGCTACCCGTAAAACAACTCCTTGATGAACGCCACCTGATGCCATTTCTGTCAACTTTTTCTTTGGCGTCCAAGAAATACTCACCTTTTCTTGTGCCGCTAAATCCTTTAGACTATCAATTTTGCGACCATGCAAGTCATCTTGAATGTAAAGTTTGTTTCCCCTTTTTTCCCTCAGGGCTTCTGTAACGGCATGTACACCGTAAACTAAATCTTCTTGTTCCATAATCCTAGTATAGCATAAAGGCTTCTTTTACGTCACCATAAGCCTTTTTGTGAAACAGTAAATAAAAAAACGAGTAATACCCGTTTTTTTACTTGCAGTCGCTTCCTAGTTTAATTCTCACTCGTAGCCGGAGGAAGCACTACTCGTCGCAGTACTTTCAGATGGCGTTGTATAGGCACTACTGCTTTCAGTACTGGTATCATAGTCGTCATCACTATAGTCATAGTCATAATCATCTTCATCATCACTGACTGAAGAACTAGATGAAGATGCCGCTGAACTTGCCTTACTAGAAGATGAACTTGTTGAACTTGAGCTTGTAGAAGAGCTAGATGAAGAACTCGTTTGTGTTTCCTTAGCTGTTTTGAGGGCCTTTTGATAAGCTTCTTGATACATTTTTTCAGCTTTTTTGTAAACTGGTGCAGTCTGCTTCTTTTTATCTTTTTGTAAACCGTAATGATCCACATAATAGACAAAACCATCCGCACCTAGAACGAGTTGGTACGAACCTTTTGATGCATCAACTTTGTCCTTGTAAAGAGCCTTATAATTGGCTGTACTTACTGCACTATTATCAAAGCTAGCCTCCGCTTCTTCTTCAAGCGATGTATAAATAGCATGCGCTCCAGATTTCAAGCTATAAACGCGATAGCTAGAACTTGGTTGATAGTCTTCTGTCACTGAGCTAGTCAAATCTATACCAAGGACGGTGCCCTTGTACTTACTATTGGTGACATCTAAGTTTTCTGGTAATGCCTTACTAGTAACCCCTGTCACACCAGCTAGTATTTCTTTTTGAGTATCGGTTTTAAAACTTAAAACCTGAGCATTTGCGACATCCAAGTTCTCAATAGCATTAAACTGTCCTTGCACGACAACACTGTTGTTAAAGGTATCGTATAGCCACTTGCCATAGCTTTCTGTCACCTGATTTTGTTGTTCTTTTGTCAAACCTGATGCAGTGTAAGTCGGTGACTCTTCCGAAGAAGAACTGCTTGTGCTAGAGCTACTAGATGACGAGCTTGAAGAAGCCTTGGCTTGATCCGAACTAGAAGATTTAGTGGAACTCTTCGAAGAAGTATCTGCCTTTTCTTGACTGTCTTTTGAACCAGAACTTTCGGAATTGGAGTCAGATTGACTCGCTACAGATGATTCGCTGACACTCGCTTGACTGCTAGATGCTTCTGGTACTACAACTGGACTATTTTTAGGGACTTCTGTTTGCGTCTCTAATTGTTGGCCTTTGTTATCATAAACCTTTGTAGTCACTTGCGTTTGAGGAATGATCGTATGATAACTTGGTGCATAGTTAACAGAGATCACACCTCTATCTGGTGTTTGCAAGTATTGATAATAGTAGTGTGTTGTCCAGAATTGATACCAAGGGCGAGAATTATTGGCATAGCCAGAAGAAGTAACGTAACCATCTCCCAGGTAAGCATTAGCCCTTTTGGCATTATCAAAGTCCCAAGTAGAACCGTTGCTAGTGCGACGAAGCGTCACTGTGCCATTATCGTGGTGACTAACATAAAACAGTTCCTGATGATATCTACTGTAATAATAGTAGTCCCCCTTATTCAAGAGACCCTCTACCTGTGTCTGAGGTTTGGATACAATACTTTTACCTGTCTGGGTATTGGTTACCTTGAAAGTATGATCTTTTCGTTTTTCAATTTTGTAACGGACTTTACGACCCGTTTTTTTATCCACGACCGCTGTCGCATAGACCACCTGGGCGTTGGTTAAAGCCGTACTTTGTGTGTATTTACCAAGAATTAAGAATGTCAGAAAAACCACCAAACTGACAATCAGCATATTTAGATATTTGAATTGTTTTAATCGTGCAATCATATCGTCTCCTATGCAAACAAGTAACCAACTATATAACCGACAAAGGCCACTAAAATCAAAATTGCCCCCCGACTCAGTAAGCCTAAAGCCGTCAACTGAGTGTTCCACAACGTTTTAGTTTTTTTGGTCGTTAGGTAAGGCTGTTCAGCTGAAAAAGACTGCCCTGGTCGGCTGGCTTGATTAAACTGAGGCTGAAAAGCCTGCTGGTTGTTTGGAAATGGTTTAGAACTACTTCCTAGGGAAGGATTCACTCCACCAGAAGCTGATACTTTCGGTTGTGAACCTGGAGCTTGATTTTGCGCCAAATCAGCCACCGCGACTTGGTTAGGGGCCAAATGTTGCGTTTCGCCCTCTTGTAACTCTGCAACAGTCGGTTTTCTACCATGCAATACTGTAAAATCATCAATCCAACGTTTTCGATCCATAAGCTACCTCTTTAAGTCTTAATCTGTCGTTAGTATAGCATTTTCGGCCGATAAATTCAATGTTATTTTACCTAATTTTAAGCTATATCATCGACTAAATTTATTAATTCTCGTCATCAAAATGATCTCTTTTCAAAATGGATAGAAAAAAAGATTTGAGGGCAACCCCCAAATCTTTATTTGGCATACTCAACAGCTCGTAATTCTCGAACCAGTGTCACCTTGATATTTCCTGGATAATCAAGATTATCCTCGATGCGTTGACGGACTTGGTGAGCCAATATCGTCATCTCGTCATCTGACACCTTATTGGGTTCAACCATAATCCGAATCTCACGCCCTGCTTGTAAGGCGTAACTCGTTTTAACGCCATCAAATTGCGCTGCAATATCTTCGAGATCACGTAAGCGTTTGATGTAGTTTTCGATGGATTCGTTTCGAGCCCCTGGTCGAGCAGAACTCAATGCATCTGCTGCAGCAACTAAAACAGCGATAACACTGGTCGGTTCGACATCTCCATGGTGACTTGCAATCGCATTAACCACGACAGGGTTTTCCTTGTATTTCTTAGCGAATTCAGTCCCGATTTCCACATGACTTCCTTCAACTTCACGGTCGATGGCCTTGCCCATATCATGGAGAAAACCAGCTCGACGTGCTAGGTCAACATTTTCCCCCATCTCACTCGCCATCAAACCAGCCAGTTTTCCAACTTCAACCGAATGTTGCAGAACATTTTGGCCATAGGAAGTACGGAATTGCAAGCGTCCCATAATTTTGATCAAGTCAGGGTGCATATTAACGGCACCAATCTCAAAGGCGGCAGCTTCTCCGGCTTCACGGATGCGGTTATCCATTTCAAGACGGTTTTTTTCAACCAACTCTTCAATCCGCGCTGGATGGATACGACCATCTTGAATCAATTGTTCCATGGTCATGCGAGCAATTTCTCGTCTAATAGGGTCAAAACTGGATAGAACCACCACTTCAGGTGTGTCATCAATAATGACATCAATCCCCGTCAGACTTTCGAAAGTACGGATATTACGCCCTTCACGCCCGATAATTCGCCCCTTCATGCTATCATCTGGCAGATGAACTGTTGTAACAGTCTGTTCTGTCACAAAATCTCCTGCCATCCGTTGCATAGCTTGAGCCAAGAGTTCTTTTGCCTCACGGTCAGCGACGCGACGTACCTCTTGGTTAGCCTCACGGATGCGATTAGCAATGTCATGTCGCAAGTCTTTTTGGGTCTCCGCCAAGATTAACTCTTGGGCTTCTTCTTTGGTTAATAACGCTATGCGTTCTAACTCGGCTTGCTGTTTTGCTTCTAGCTGGCTTACAGCGTCTTCACGGTCATCTAAATGTTTAGCTTTGTCCGTTAAACTCTGCTCTTTGCGCTCAAGTACCTGTTCTTTGTTTGATAAATTTTCATCCTTGCGATCTAAGACAGTTTCACGCTGTGTTAGACGCACTTCCATTTCTTTAAGCTCATGGCGTTCGGATTTAAATTCTTCTTGAATTTCAACGCGATATTTTCGGGCCTCTTCTTTGGCTTCGAGCAAGAGCTCTTTTTGGCGTGCTTTATTGTCACGCTCATTAACCTGGCGCTGATGGGCTAGGTCTTCTTGCGTTTGTTGACGCAAAAACTCGGACTCAGCCTGAGCATTTTGAAGAGTCATTTGCGCTTCTTCTTGTACAGCCTTCTGGCTATTTTTAGAAAGCACAAATCCAATTATCCAACCTAGGAGAGCAAAAACAACAGTTGCCACTATACTAATAATGAACATGTTTTTACCTCTAAATTCTAAAGTTCCTTAAAAGAAACCTATCTTTAATTCTACCATAATACAGACCCCTTCTCAATCTAAAAGCTGACAGAGTTTTCATTTTTTGCTACCATAAAGGAAAAGAAGTAAATTATCACCCCATTTAAAAAGGAGAACACTATGACAAAAGAAGTTGTTGTTGAGAGTTTTGAACTCGATCACACTGCCGTTAAAGCACCCTACGTTCGTCTCATCGCGACAGAAAGTGGTCCAAAAGGGGATAGGATTACCAATTTTGACGTCCGCTTGGTTCAACCCAATGAAAATGCTATTCCAACTGGTGGCCTACATACTATTGAACACCTTTTGGCCAAGCTTATTCGTGAACGTATTGATGGCATGATTGATTGTTCTCCTTTCGGATGTCGCACCGGTTTTCACTTAATTATGTGGGGTGAACCCGATGCCACAACCATTGCTAAAGTCATCAAATCTTCTCTAGAGGAAATTGCCAATGGTGTCCGTTGGGAGGATGTTCCAGGGACAACTATCGAATCTTGTGGCAATTATAAAGACCATAGTCTCTTTTCTGCACAAGAATGGGCTAAACTCATCCTCTCTCAAGGCATTTCAGACCAAGCCTTTGAACGCCATATCGTATAATGTGAGCTCAATAGCCTCAATAAGTCCATCAAAAAAGCCAACAAATATTGTGTTGGCTTTTTTCTATTGTCCAAATTGATTTAAGAGTTTTTGATACTCTTTTTGAATATCACTAGGGGCTTCCTTGTACTGAGCAAAATCAAACTTGCCATTTAACCCGTAGTTACTGACTTCATAAACAACACCATTGTCTGCTAGAACCATTTGATAAGAAGGCTGATTCGCGTCTACTTGACGACTATAATAGGCCTGATAACTACCATAAGCACTGACTTTCTGTGAAAACTCTTGTTCCTGTGTCAAAACACCATGCTCTTGGTTCTTGGTATGATAGACCCTGAAAACTGATGTTGATTGGTAGTCACTCACGTCATCACTTCCCAACACAAGACCCAGTGCCCCTAATTCCACTGTTGCAGGGTAAGTCTCAAAACGATTGCGATCAACCGTCAGATTATCAATAGCAAATGGTCCTGTATTAGCCGATAAGGAATCATCTCCCGGCGTTCCAACCAAGCGACCCAATAATGTCCCATCAGGCGTGGCTACTGTTGTCCAGGCGATCCCTTGCGCTGTAGCGGTAATGTTTAGAGGTGTCTGTATAACCATCGCCCCCTTACCATAACTACTCGTCGCCAACCAGTTTGCAAAATGTTGGTTGATTTGTCGAATGGCATCATCAGTCAAACTAATATCTTTCATCTCAATCTTAGGTTGCGTTTGACTGCCTTTGGTCCAATCCTCGTTTGCCTGGATCAACTGCGTTTTCCCAGAAGTTTGGTAGGTATTTCCTTGAGCTTCCAATCTAGGTTGCTGCCACGGCAAGAATCCCTGAGTCAACACGAGAGACCCCTCTTTTTCTGGCAATTCAAAACGAAGTGAAGCTTTCCCAGCTACCTGAGGGCTCGCCTGAAAAACTTCACCAGTGGCTTCGTTTTTGATTTGAAAAACATCCTTATCCAAGCGATGAACATCAAAAACTACCTTCTGTGACGTTTTAATCATTCGAGTTTCGACACGATAGACTATCTGAGTAGACGAAAAAGCCGTTGAACGCCGCCAAGCACCTGCAACCAACCCTAGAATAAAACACAGAAAAATGAGGATAAAAAAGTGATTTCGCTTCATAATAACCTACTTCTTTTTATAGCGTAGCAATAGGACAAAACAGCCAGCATATACCACAGCATGCCAAAGCAAGGCCTGCCAGGCATCCAGCATCGCAGAATGACTCGCTGAAAACTGATCCAACTGTGCCTTTGGTAAAGCCACCCCAAATTTCACCATTTGAGAGGGGATCTCACGAAGACCATTTATCGCACCAAAGGCCTTATGACCTGCCCCTAAAAAGATGCCATTTTCCGTCCAGCTAATGCTCTTAGGCAATTGTAAAACTGTGCCTGCTAAAGCGAATTGGACAATTCCAACGACAACAGCAAGAATAACCGAAGAAATCTCGCTCGTTCCGACAAGACTAGAAATCACTAGAGCCAAAAAGTGGGCCGATAAAAAAACCAAAAGAACCGTCACAAAAAGGTCACTGTCAAAGGATGTAAAAACGATCCCCTTATCCTTTAGATCCTTGTCAAATAAATTCGCCACCCAATGATACCCACAAACAAAAACCAGTGCTTCAATCACAGCATAACCTGTATTAAACAGTAGAGTAGCACCGGCAAAACCTGTCCGAGACAAACCGGAAAAGAAGTCACGATCTAGCACAGACCGCTCCTTGGAAATATAAATGGCATTTTGAACTAAAATAAGTAAAGCTGAAGAAAACAGCAAAAGAAAAGTTGTCATCCGAGTTGTCTCAAACTGTGCCAAGAACTCTTTCTTTTGAATGTAAACAATTAGGACTTCAAACAAGAGAATTCCCAAAAGCACTTTGATAAAATCTGTCCAGCTGTTTTTAAACTTGTAAAAAGATAAACGTAAACTTGCCATAGGTCTCCTAAATCTGATAAACACGACTGGATCGATCCAACTCTTTATAGATTTCTGCCAGATTTAAGTCTAAGTATTTACTAATGGTGTAGCGATCAGTCGTCTTATACTCCAACAATAACTCCTCATAGGTGCCAACAAAAGTCGGCAAACCATGAGACATAAAAATCATCCGATCCAATATACTTAAGTTTTCAGTATTATGCGTGATGACAATAATGGCTTTATTAGCAGAACGCGCCAATATCCGCAGGGTGCGAAGCAGGTTACGGTCACTCAAAGCATCTAACCCACTGGATGGTTCATCTAAAATAAAATAACGGGAATCACTCAACAACTCAACACCTATCGATACCCGTCTTTGCTGACCACCCGAAAGCTCTGACACTTTTTTTCGCCAAAAAGGAGTCAAGCCTAAATCTTCTACAACACGGTAGACTTGAGCTTCCTTTTCAGCACGAGAATGTCCTTTGAGGTGAATATCTGCGTATGTCTTGAAGGTTTCTTGAACCGTTAAATAATCGCGCAGGAGGTTTTTTTGAGGCACATAGGCCCAGGGAGTCTCACGATGGGAAACGGCATAACCATCTTCAATCATGCCAAATTGGTGACAAGTGGGTTTTAGACGGCCCAACAATATCTCAGTTAGCGTCGTCTTGCCACTACCTGATGCCCCCAATATACCAACGAGTTCACCCGTCCGAATGGTTACATCAAGATGGTTAAACAGCGCCTGGTCATTGCCCTTATACTGAAAACAAATATGGTTAAAGGTTAGTTGATGTGGTGTCACAATTTCTCCTCATCTGTATAAAGTAAAAACAAAATGAAAGCCACTAAAATGATAATAAGCAGTAAAATGATATTGAGATGAAAAATAAAAATCAAACTACTTGCAAGGGCAGTTCCTAAAAGTCCCAAACATCGGCGAAGTCTAAACTTCTTTTGCCTTTGATTGGTTATGTCATCTGTTGACGTCACAAAGTTAGCTGACATTTTTTGGGGGTGAGGCTCAAAAGAAGGCTCTTGCCTTCGGGCACCTTCTTTTTGATAAGCTTCTACCAGTGCCTTGTCATAATCTTCCTTGGCTGAAAAGTCAACAAAATACTTCTTAGCCTCCGCAATATGAACAAGCAAAGCGTCATCATCCGCTGATAAACCAATAAAAGCATCACGGTTATTGAGTTCCTCGCTGAGGTGGTTCAGCATCACAAAATTTGCATTCGCTGAGACATCTGGGCGCAACTTTTCTGCAATGGGAGCAAGCAGGGTTATTTCCTGCCCATCCGTCGTTCTTCCTTTATAATAATCAATCATCATGATGTATAGGCGTCAAAAATCGCTTGAAGCTCTGTTAAATCATCATCCACATACCGACTCAAAGTCGTATTAACCGTTAACTGGTTGATGATTTTACCTGTCAAACTATCCGTTATAGTAATATAGACAATCTGCTCCTCATCAAAATCCAAACGGATACTAATCAACTTTTCCCCAGCCCGTCTCGGTGTTGTCACAGGTTCTACCCTGTTGAGAATAATGTCGACATCCATGGGATTTTCATAATTCCCCTCCGTCAAGCGAAGGCCAAAGTTTGTCTGCCCATCGACTGTCGCTACTAAATCATCCTTGATAAAAGTTGCTGGAATTACCGTATTTCGAGGAACGATGATTCGGTTGTAGTAATCCCCAACAAATGGGTAGGATTGCGCATTTGACTTTTTCAACAGAATACCCAAACCTTGCGAGGTCACATCGCGAATAACCAATCCATCCGTTTTGGCGTCCAGATCATCACCGTCATGGGTTTCACTAAAGGTCACGCCATGATTAGCCATAAGGTCTGCAATGATAGCGGCCCCTTCAGCTACAATAATATCAGGATTAAGATCATATTCTGGTCGTTTGCCCGATAAGGCCTCGATCATTTGACGAACAACAGGCATGCGAGTCGACCCACCTACCAGTAAAATATGGTCAATGTCTTTCCATGTCAGGCCAGACGAACGCAAGGTCGTATCCAGTTTGATTTCTGTGTCTTTTAACAAAGGCCTAATTTCACGTTGAAAATCATCTTGTGTGATTTCAACACCATACTCACCGGTCTCTGTCATATACTCAAAGTAGGTCACATCGTTGACCGACAAGGCAATCTTCAACTTTTCGGCTTCGTATAACAATTGTGTTTCTTGTTGTTCAGTCAACTTGGTCATATTGACCCCTTGATCTTCCAAACGACGAATCAAGAGTTTGGCCAATTGCTTATCAAAATCAAGACCTCCCAAACGATGATTACCATCGGTGGCCTTGATATCATAGTGTTCCCCATCCACTTGTAGGACGGTCACATCAAAAGTCCCTCCGCCCAAATCATAAACAAGGATATTACCTTTTACACCGCGATCATGGGCATAGGCAATGGCTGCTGCCGTCGGCTCATTGATAATTCGCAAAACTTCGAAACCTGCTAGACGACCGGCATTTTTTGTTGCCGCCCGTTGTTTGGAGGTGAAATAAGCTGGGACCGTAATCACTACCCGAGGAGCTGTGTAGGCCAATCCCTGCTCTTCTTGTAACTTAACAATACGTTTTTTAAACTCGTTTAGCACCATGGCTGACAAAATCACTGAATTGACTTGCCGATTGTCTGGTGTCTTAGTCACAACGTTTTTAGCAATATCACGTTTAAAATCCATGCGAAAATTTTCCACATGACCTGAAGTCAAACCTCTGTTGATAGCTTCTCGCCCGACGCTAACACGCATTTTTCCGCCAATATTAGAGAAATACACCGCTGAGCGTAGCACAATCTCATCATTAGCACCCACACGAACGATTTCTGTTTGCCCATTGGTATCACGTGTAGCTAAAACAGAATTGGTTGTTCCAAGGTCTATCCCGTAAGCTCTATTAGACATGTCCTCTCCTTTAGCTGACAGTGTTTTCGGTTGATAGCACTGAAGACTCTCCGTTTGTCCCTGTTATGTAGTAATTTTCATAATCATAATTATTACTGTAATAATAACTTGAGTTGGAGCGTTTCTTTTGGTCGCGATTCTCTTTAAGTGATACCGTACAAGACCAGGACAATTTTTGTTTGATGGTCCCAGAGGAACGATGTTGCGAACTGTAACTATAGCCAAATGTATAAACAACCGTAAAATCAACGGTATAGCTATCTTTACCAACCTGGGTCACCTTGGTCACATCAACATCGCTAAAGTCAATATAATCAGCTCCACGATTTTTAGCCCCTGTTGTATTGCTATCAATGGTTGCCTTAACATCCGTGTAGAACTTGTTTTGATTCCCATTCTTAAAGACATCCGTCAAACCATCTGGCGTTTCTTCATAGTCAGCATAAGACTCTAATTTACTGTAAGCAGCAGTCACCAAATCATCTGCCGTATCACGGTCTAGAATTTCTTTAGAAGTGTCCAACTCTATGCTTTGACCGTCAGTAATGGACGAAACAGTCACTTGGTTATCTGATTGGATATAACTTTTATCTTGAAAAGTCTTTTTCACATACACTAGAGCATCACCCGTTACAGCTAAGTTGGATACCTGTGCTTCACCATTCACCAAACTGCCAACCTTCTTTGCCCCTACATAGAGGTCACCATCAGTGATATTTGATGAGACAGAAAAACTAATATATTGCACATTCATTTTAACTGTTTGACTGTGAGTGATTGTGACATTTTGGGACAAGTTAATAGACTGACCTCCAACGGTTCCCACAGCACTGAAGGTGTAGGATCCTGGATAAAGGTGTTTTAATGTCTTTTTATCATTCGTTCCAGTCGTCTTAAAGACTTCTTGGTCGTTGGCTGACACGGTTAAGCCTTTTGTGTTGGTCGTCACTGTCACATCTACAGGTTCTACAAGGACGGCCCATTTGGGGAAAATGACCCATTCACGGCCGACCACTTGCATCTTATCACCCGATAGCAATTCTTTTTTATCGGTCTCCCGTGACATGGTTGTCTTAGATTGGTAGGTCAATTCTTGGCTAGAAATCGGTTTTTTCGTATCACTCCATACTTCGTAGCTAAGCCCTTCTTCCACCGTCCCTTTCACTGCCTTGAGGTAACGTGTCGCCACCTGCTCTCGTGAATAATAAAAACTACCGTAGAAAAATCCGATTAAGCCTGCCACTAAACAGATAATTAAAGCAATAAGACCACGCTTCTTCCATTTATTCATTTTTGGCTTAGCAGGCGGTAAGGCTGGACTGCTCATTGACGTATTTTTATCATAAGCTATCTCAGGAGTTTTAACTGGTGCCACTTCTTGTGTTAAAAATGGTGTGATCGACTCCAAAGCATAGTCAGCTGCTTGCCCTTGAGCCATCTCTGATTCCGTCGGATAACGGCCAACAAAGGCCAAAAATTTCTCAACCCAGATTTCCTCAGGGCTAGTCGTCACTCCCATACCTTGTTCAGAAACAGAGCTGGTCTCGGTTTCATTAGAAAGCGTCTGTTCAGCTAAGTAGGCTGCTTCTTCAGTTAAGTCATAAACGTCTTCTGGAGTAGCGGATTCTTCTCCCCTATCCATCGTCGTAGAATCATCAAAAGGAATACCTGCAATTGGTTTGATGCTTTTAGGGTCAAAACCCGTTGCTTTTCCTGCTTGAAATTCTTCTAATTCTGGATCTCGACCAACAATCTGCCGAAATAAGTCTACCCAACGATCCTGTGTTGCCATATTATCTCCTTTTTGACAAGAAAGGCCACTTGTTAAAATTGCAACAAGTAGCCCTTTTGCTTAACTTTTCTGATACGAATCGTAAAGCTATGCTAGCTTTTTAAATCTATTACACAGTTTAGTAATTACTGTGTTTTGGTACAGAAGTCACCACATAACCAAAGCTATTCTTTTCATTTTCCTTTACAGTAAAGCTAATCCGTTCTTTCTTCCATGTGCCATTTTGCGCTTGATAGCTGACAACATAGACCAATGCATAACCATCTTTATCCTGACGGATTTTTTCAAGCGTACTTCCCGCATAACTCTTAACAATCACTTGTTTCACATCATCTTGGATATCCTTATCCAGATACAAGGAAAGATAATCCGCCTTGTTCGGTGACACATAAGTGCTCAAGAAAAAGTTTGCAAAAACATTAACTCTATCTTGGTTGTCTTGAATCTTTTTAACTTCTTTGAGTTCTTGACGCGCTTGAGATAGGGCTGACGCTTGATAGATACTAATCCCCAAGGCAAAGACGGCTACCACAAGGGCTATTGTTGTTAATACAGAATTTCCCGCCTTCTTTTTAGGCCCCTTGACAGGATTATGATTGCTCGCACCTGTGTCTTGTTGGGTTTGAGCTTGTGTAGCCAAATGCTGTTCCTTGCGTTTTTGACGACGCCCTTTTTTCTTTTTAGGTTGCGGTTGGGCTTGAACAAAGGATGCTGGTGCAGAAGATTTCAAAACACCTCCAGCAATCAGATTAATTTCTTGTAAATCGAATTGTGTCGACCGTGCGGCTTGAACTTCTGAAGCACTTGGCTCGCGACCAACAACTTGACGAAAGGCATCAACCCACCGTGCTTCTTGGGCATTAACTTCTTGACCTTTAAAAGCAGGGCTTTGATAGCTAACTCCAGCTGTGGAAGCGACTGATGGCGCCTCAGAGATGGCGACACTATCATCAGAAACTGCTGCAATAGCCTTAATGGATTTCGGGTCAAATCCGGTTTGTTTCCCTTGAATAAACTCTTTTGCTGTTGGTTTACGCCCAACCACCTGCTCAAATAATTGTGTCCATTTTTGTTGTGTTGCCATAGTCCCCTCCTTAGTATGCTCCACCAAAAAGGCTGCTAAACGAATTACCCGCTTGCTCCAAGTAACCACCGATAGAAGCACCAACTGTTGCAAAAACTAAAATTACCAGGATAGTTACTACTAAAGAAACTGCCACCATTGTCAGCAAAGTTGTCAGTCCTTTTGATAGCTTGGCCACCCCTTGGTTAGCTCCAATTGCTACAGACGCCATAAATATTGTGAAAATCACTAATTGTAAGAAAATCAAAATAAAGATAAGGACACTTGCTGTGCCAAAAAGGCTAAATAACAAGGCCAAAACGTTTATTGCTAAAATCAGCGGAAGATAGCCAAAAGCACGTCCCAGACGGTTCCAGTAGTTATCTTGTGGATAATTAGCATCCTTAAGAATTCGACTTAAAGCAATTGGTGCAAAATAGCCAATCACCAATAAGACCAAGAAAATAAAGTAAGTTCCAAAGCCAAGCGCTGTCGAAACGGCTCTGGTAGCAGCCAAACTAGCGATAGCACTGTAGCCACCACTCATCACCCTTTGAGAAATCGAACCGATTACCCCAGCAAAAAGGTCCACAAAGAAATTGCGTAAGACACCCGCTCCGATAATAGCGGTGATGACAGTCGTAATGATACCAAAAACGGGGTGAGACTCCGTATCTGTCGCTTCAGGCTTGTAGAATCCTTTACCGAACCACTTGAAATAGTTGACAAAAGCTTGACCAACAGGATTTGGTTGTTTAGGAAAAGCAGTATAGTCGAAACCTGCTTGGCCAGGCTGAGCGTAGGGGTTATGACCAAATGGCGGTTGCACACCAGTAGGTTGTCCTTGCATAGTGGCTGCTTGCCCAGCATGTGCTTGATGCGTAAAAGGTTGTCCTTGAGCTGCTTGGGACTGGTATACATCTTGTGACTGAGGCTGCACATATTCTGATGCGGCTGTCCCTGGCGTGGCTTGACTTTGTGGCGCTTCTATCTCTCCACTAGCAATGGCTTGCTGAACTTCCTGAGCAGTGGCAGGGCGCCCGTTAATCGCTTCAAAATACTCTTGCCAATCTTGTTGGTTCATGAACTGTCTCCTTTTCTGGTCAAATGACCATAGTTTTCCTAATCTAATCTTAAAGATACATTTAGTGTATCATAATCATCATTATTGTCAATGGACTTTTGTCAGTAAAAGCCCTTACAAAACGCTAAAAATAGTAATTCTGCCGATTTTGTGACAAATATCAGGTCAAAAAAAGAAGACCAATATTTGGTCTTCTTGAGAAGTAAATCAATTATTTGGCTTCAATCAAGCCTACTTCGCCATCTTCACGTTTATAAATGACATGCGCTTTAGCTGTCTCAACGTCTGAATAGATAAAGAAGTCATGTCCTAAAAGTTCCATCTGTAAGAGTGCTTCATCCAAAGTCATTGGTTCAAGATCAACCACCTTGGTACGTACCACCTTAGCACTTGGTACTTCTTCAGTTTTTTCTTGTTCAAACTCTGGGGTGAAGACTTGGTTAGCTGGTACCTTAGCACGTGTACGCTTAGCAATCTTTGTCTTGTTTCGACGAATTTGGCGTTCCACCTTATCTACCACCAGGTCAATTGAACCATACATGTCCTGAGAGACATCTTCAGCACGCAGGGTGATTGATGAATCAACAAAAACTGTCAATTCCACTTTAGCGGATTTTTCACGGTAAACTTTCAAATTCACTCGAACAGTCAACTCACGGTCAGCATTGAAGTATTTTTCCAACTTCGATGTTTTGTCTTCGACATAGGCACGTAGGCTGTCAGTGACTTCGATGTTTTCTCCTCGGATGTAATATTTAATCATATTAGAATCCTCTTTCTAAACGCTAAGCGCTTTCTTTACTAATATTATATCCTTTTAACCGTAAAATGCAAGTTTTCACCTAACGACACAAAGACAGACTACGTACATGAGCTACACCCGCGTCCAGCAAGGCTTTCTTAGCTAATTGCAACGTCGCTCCAGTCGTATAGATGTCGTCACACAGTAAAATTTTTGTTGGCAAATCAACAGAATCACTCACTGAAAACACTTGCTGTGTTGTCAAACGTTCCCTTCGATTTTTAGAAGACTGTTTTTGACTATCTTTTTTCACCAAGATTTCTCGATGAGCTAGTCCTGCGGCATCTAATAAAGCGGTGACTTGATTAAAACCACGTTCTTTAAAGGTAGCTGGACTCGTTGGAATACCAACCAAAGTCCATTCCTTTTCTTTTTGCAGCAAATCACGTAAATCTGGGGCAAAAACCTGGGCCAGAGCATAGTCACCCAAAAACTTGTAACGACTAAAAAATTGTTTCATAGTGGCATTGTATTGATAGAGAGCCTGATGCTCAACGTGTAACCCTCTTGCTTTCCAATACAAACAATCCTCACAGGTGGTTTTTTCACCTGCTTTGTAACACTTGGGACAGTGATCCCCGGTAATGGGTTCAAAAGTGATGCGACAGTCCAAACATAAAGCTGGAGCCGGTTGAGAAAATGTTAGCAGATCTGTAAGACGCCAATTTCTTGTTATCGGTTGAAAACAATAAAGACACCTCATGAGAAACCTCCCTTAGTATTCATCTCCTGAATAGCCCGTCTCGCACGCAACATGGCACGTGTTTTGCCTTCATGATAAAAACGGAGGAGTCCCCCAGGACGTTCAGCACTTCGCCCAACACGCCCTGCAATTTGAACCAAACTACTTTTGGTATACAATCTGTGATGCGCCCAAAGCACAAAAACATCAACACCTGGAAAAGTGACCCCACGTTCTAAAATAGTCGTTGTTACTAAAATATCCACTCTGCCACTGCGGAACTCTTCAACGATAGCTAAGCGGTGTTCCTCTTGGCTAGAGACGTACCCAATATTTTGATGAGGTAAAGCAATTTTTAGTAATTGTGTCAAATGTTCTCCCAAAATAATATGAGGAAAAAACACTAATAATGGAAAGCCACTCGCCCGTTGCTCCTTAATAGCCCGGATGAGAGCTAGTGGCAGAAAACCTTTTTTTAAGCCTTTTTCCAAACCACCCAACCAACAAAAATCAGGAACAACCAAAGGATTGGCATGAAATCGTCTGGGAAGTTCCAGTTGAAGCAATTGTCCTGATTTCACTTTCTCTTCTAAAGCATCTGTTGAAGTCGCTGTCAAAAAGACTTGGACACCATCAACAGCCAATGCCGTCTCTACAGCATAATAAAGCGAGGCATCATCGACAAAAGGAAATGCATCTACCTCATCAATAATAATCACATCAAATGCCTGGTAAAAACGATAGAGCTGATGTACTGTTGAAACCAACAAAGGGGTTCGAAAATAAGGTTCGCTATCTCCGTGTAATAGTCCCACACGACAAGAGAAGTCTCGTTCAAGTCGTTGGTGGAGTTCGATACAAACATCGATCCGAGGACTAACAACAGCACAGGCACCTCCTCTTTTCAACACAAGATCTATGGTTTGATAGATCATCTCTGTTTTTCCCGCCCCAGTCACGGCATGAACCAAACAATCTTGTCCCGTAGAAACGGTTTGACTCAAATGATCAGATACGCGTTTTTGGTCAGAAGTCAGTTGCCCCTTCCAGGTCAAGTAAGACTGTGCTGTGAAGGGCTTTTGAGGCAAATGATAGAGAGAGTCATCTGATGCTAACCGTCCCATCATTAAACAAAACCGACAGTAAAACCGTCCATCTGGTAGTTGCCCTTCTGGTGTAACGGCTTGACCGCAGCGTCGGCACATGAGCCTGCCTTTAAGCGTTTGAAAGGCATCCAATTTTTGATAAGCAAAAGCTAAAGCATCCCCTAACTCACTTTTTGTAAGCCAACGGCCATAGTGATTTTCATCATAGGTTGTCATACTAGTCTATTCGTCAAGTGACACAAAAAATGGTAGACTAAAGCTATGACTTATTTTACTATCGCTTCTGACGGTAGCTATGAAGAGGACATCAAAAAATCACGCTTCATCTGCTACCTCAAACGTATCACCTCCGAAGAAGATGGTCGTGCCTTTATTGCCAGTCTCAAGAAAAAACATCACAAGGCCTCTCATGCCTGCTCTGCTATGATTATTGGTGAACAGGCAGACCTCAAACGCTCCAGCGATGACGGCGAACCTAGTGGGACAGCTGGCGTCCCCATGCTGACAGTCCTTGAAAAACAGGAACTAACAAATGTGGTTGCAGTTGTTGTGCGCTATTTTGGCGGGATTAAACTTGGCGCAGGAGGCTTAATTCGTGCCTATTCGGGAACCTTAGCGACTGGAATTGCCACGCTGGGTAAGGTAATGGTTACCCAACAACTACTCCTAGAGCTGTCTTTGAATTATTCCCAATTCCAAACATTTGAAAGCCTAGCTCGTCAAGAAGACGTCAGTATCTTGGAGCAAACATTCTCTCAAAACGTTCAGGTCACCGTTGGCTTAGCCCCTGAAAAAGAGACTCGCTTTAGGCAGGCATTAACCGACCACTACCACAGGCCTGTACCGACCTTATCGGTCGGAAAAAAAGAGGTAGAAATCCCTCTGTGATACGTTTTCCCTATCGTAGTGATTAGAAATAACTATTTTACAAGACCCTATCAGAGCCTTATACTATAAGCAATTACGCTAATAGAGAGGTATTTGCATGTCAACTATTTACGAATCTATCACAGACCTTATCGGTCAAACGCCTATTGTCAAACTTCAACATACAGCTCCCGAAGATGCTGCTGATGTTTACGTAAAAATTGAAGCTTTCAACCCAGGTTCTTCTGTTAAAGACCGCATCGCCTTGGCCATGATTGAAGCCGCTGAACGCGACGGTATTATCAAACCTGGAGATACTATTGTCGAACCAACTTCTGGAAATACAGGTATTGGTTTGTCTTGGGTCGGTAGCGCCAAGGGATACAAAGTTATCATTGTCATGCCTGAAACCATGAGCGTGGAGCGTCGCAAACTCATTCAGGCCTACGGAGCTGAACTGGTTTTGACACCAGGTAGCGAGGGAATGAACGGTGCCATCGCCAAAGCACAAGAAATCGCTAAAGCTAAAAATGGTTGGGTGCCTTTACAATTTGCCAACCCGGCTAACCCAGCTATTCATGAAAGCACAACAGGCGCAGAAATTCTAGAAGCTTTTGGCAAAGATGGTTTGGATGCCTTCGTTTCTGGTGTCGGAACAGGAGGAACAGTTTCCGGTGTTTCTCACGCTTTGAAAAAAGCTAACCCTGACGTCCAAGTCTATGCCGTCGAAGCCGATGAGTCCGCTGTCTTGTCTGGCGAAAAACCTGGTCCACACAAAATCCAAGGAATTTCAGCTGGTTTTATCCCAGATACTTTGGATACTAAGAGCTATGACGGCATTATCCGCGTAACTTCTGACGATGCTATCCAGACCGCTCGTTTTGTCGGTGCCAATGAAGGCTTCTTGCCAGGTATTTCCTCAGGAGCTGCCATTGCCGCAGCTGTTGAATTAGCTAAAAAACTTGGTAAAGGTAAAAAAGTATTGGCCCTCTTGCCAGATAATGGTGAGCGTTACCTCTCAACAGCCCTCTATGATTTTGAGGTCTAAAGCAATTACTGATAAGACACAAAGGACCTGAGACGAATGTCTCAGGTCCTTTGTTATTTCTAGCTAGTCTAATAATAGGATCAAGAATGAGCTAGTTCAGCCATTGCGTTTTACAGTGGTGTCTCACGCTGATTGAGGTAATCTAAACCTTCTGAAATCCAGCCTGGCATCGCATCAGCCAGAGGTTTAAACCCAATATGTAGACGATTATTTGTAAAACGATGCTTATGGTTAAAACGGTGTTTTTCTTCTTCTAATGTTCGAAGAGATAGGGAGGCTTTTTGAGTAAATTCATCCACATCAATCACCTGAACAGTCAGACGCTGCCCAACCTGCAACTGCTCAAAAATATTATCCACATAACCCGTTTTGATTTCCGAAATATGAACTAAGCCAGTACTGCCATTATCTAATTCTACAAAGGCGCCATAGCTTTTAATGCCTGTGATAACACCCTCTAGCTTGTCCCCGATTTTCATGATTCAATAACCTCAATCCCTGTAATGACAACATCGTCAACAGGTTTATCTTGAGGACCTACTTCCCTTGTTGCGATGGCATCAAGTGTTTGATAAGAAGCTTCTCCGCTCAATTGACCGAAAACTGTATGGCGACGGTCCAGATGAGGTGTTCCACCCTCAGCCGCATAACGTTCTGCAATAGGCTTTGGCCACCCTCCACGTTCTAACTCTTTTGCATTGTATGGCAGTGTTTTGTTTTGTACTATGAAAAATTGCGAACCATTCGTGTTTGGTCCAGCATTAGCCATTGATAAAGCCCCACGAATATTGTACAAGCTTTCTGAAAATTCATCCTCAAAACGCTCACCATAGATGGATTCTCCACCCATACCTGTTCCTGTCGGGTCACCTCCTTGGATCATAAAATCATTAATAACCCGATGGAAAATAATACCATCATAATAACCGTCCTTGGCTAAGGCAATAAAATTGGCAACCGTTTTTGGAGCCTGCTCCGGAAAGAGCACCAATGTCATGTCACCAGCTGTCGTATGCATAATAGCCCGAGGCACTTCTTGGCCTGAGATCTCTAATTGGGGATAAGTTACTTCTTTTTCTACCATTCCTAACTCCTCTAAGGCATATAAAATACCATCTTCTAAGACTTCTTTCGTAACGAAGTCCGCTTTTTCCTTAATTTCTGGGACTGCATTACCCATGGCAACTTTCAGACCGACATAGTCGAACATTTCCATATCATTAGGTCCATCACCAAAAAAGAGAACTTGATTCGGTGTCAGATGAATCGCCTCCAACAAATGAGCAAGACCTGACGCTTTGGAAAAGCCCGTTGCCACAACATCCGAAGAGTGTGGATGCCAACGCACAAAACGCAATTTTTGACTCAAATCCTCTGGCAAGGTCAAGCTGTCTCCTACCGTTTCAAAAGTCCACATGTGATAGACAGCCTGGGTCTGATAAAAGTCTGGATCAACAATATAATCTGGGTAGACCGGAGCCAAGGCATCGTCAATCAATTCAGAGTTCTCTGATACTGCTGCTACCTCTTTACCAGCAAAGCCATAAGCAATCCCAATATCCTGACACCAGGCCACATAGGCCTCTACGAGAGGACGAGGAAGCGGCTCATCGACAAGCGACTGCCCCTTTTGGTCATAGACATAAGTCCCATTGATCGTGACAAAATAGTCAGGGGCAAGCGCTAAAATTTCTGGAACAACGCCATAAGGTGCTCTTCCTGTCGCAATCCCTGTCTTGATACCTTTTGCTTTCAAAGCGGTAAAGACTCGGGTCACAGAATCAGGAATCTTCCCCTTTGCCTTGTGACGTAAAGTGTCATCAATATCGAAAAAAACTGCTTTAATTTTCTTGGCTTTGTATCGTGTTTTAGCGTCCATACTCACTCCTCTTCTGCTTTTTATTATACCATCTTAGTCTTCTTCATGGGCAACTAGACCATGTTGAAAAGCGTAAACGACCGCTTGGGTCCGGTCTTCCACCTGGAGTTTGGCCAAGATATTGGAAACATGGGTCTTGACTGTTTTCAAGGAAATAAAAAGGGCTTCGCTAATGGATTGATTATCATAACCTTTAGCCAAAAGGCCTAAAACATCTCTCTCACGACTCGTCAAAGCATCATGCAATTGCGGGTGATTTTTGTGGTATTGCACCGTGTTATCTACCTCAGCTTCAATAGCTTGTTCCCCATTGGCCACCTTTCGAATACTACTTAAAATTTCTTGGGAGCTCGATGTTTTCAATAGATAACCCATAGCCCCTGCTTCAATCACTGGATAAATTTTCTCATAATCCAAATAACTGGTTAAAACTAAAATTTTGGCCTTTTTCCAAGCTTTTAAAAGTGCTAGTGTTGCTGTTACCCCATCCATTTCCGGCATAACTATATCCATAACAACCACATCTGGACGTAATTCTAGGGCTTTGGCAATGCCTTCTTCACCATTTTTGGCTTCGCCAACAACCTGAATATCCGGTTGTAAATCTAAAAAGCTTTTTAGACCTAAGCGAACCATCTCATGATCATCCACTAATAATACGGTCGTCATTGTCTTGGTCATTGTCATCTCCTTCTAACAAAGGGATCAGGATGGTCATTGCTGTCCCCTTACCTGGCGTGCTAATAAAACGCAGTTGCCCCGCCATATCGTTGACGCGGTCTTCAATATTTTTCAGTCCATAACTCACATGTAAAACTTTTACAGGATCAAATCCCTGGCCATCATCCACCATTTTCAAGGTTAGACGATGAGTATCTTGCTTAACATAAACTTCTAATTGACTCGCTTTGGCATGTTTGAGGGTATTACTGATAAACTCCTGAGCAATTCGAAATAAATTATCCTCAATAGCTTTCGGAATCTCTGTCACTGATGCTTCAAATAACACTTTTAGAGCGTTCTTGTCACGTAACTCTTGTAAAATCAGCTCCAATCCCTGAACTAAACTACGTCCCTGCAGCTCAGTTGGGCGCAGATGTAAGAGCATGACGCGCAAATCATTTTGGGCACTATCAAGCACATCACGGGTCACCGTTAGTTGTTCTTTTAGCGTCGTCAGAGGAACTTGGTCTAATTGTTCAACCAAACCAGATAGCATCATACTGGCTGCAAACAGTTCTTGTGACACAGTATCGTGTAAATCACGTGCCAAACGCGTTCTTTCACGCGCGATAATGACCTGACTATCCTCTAGTCGCTCATTTTGTGTGCGTTGTAAATTACTCGTGGTCTCTTTGAGTTTTCGGGATAAGCGTTGCAGATTTTTTCCAATTTCAGTCTCATCAGTCGTAATCGATTGATTATTTAGGATACGCTTGAGCTTTCGATTAAATTGCAGACGGGTGCCTTCTTGGATAATCATGCATAAAAAAAGAAGAAGAAGCACCAAAGAAAATGTCAAAAAAATAAGAGAAAAGAGTAAACGCATCAGACGGACAGGCTCTTTGATAATTTCTACAATAGAAAGACCGAGCCCATCTACTAGCATAAGAATTAAACTCCCCATGGTGATCACAGCAAAACCAATAATAGCCAAATATTGTGAACGTCTCATGGTCGACTCACCTCCACATAACCGGCCAAAACATTGATCACTAGCTTGACTCGACGTTTATGGGCTGGATTGTCATCATCTGGGCCAAGTTTAAGGCTGGTGTTTCGCAAATCATAGATAGGCTGATCAAAATACCGTAAACTGCCATATAAAGCAGAGACATCCAAGTAAACTGCCACATCAAGGGGAACTATAATTTTTGTCGGTCCATAAATTTTTCGAATAATGACCACATTAGCCTGACCAGCAATCAGTACACGGCTGAGGTCAATCACATCAGAGCCCGACAGTCGTAACACATTAATGTCATCAAAGGCATAGGTATCTGTCCCAGTGTATTCTTTACTCCCTAACCATTGATTACGAATCGGTCTTGCTTTGAGCCCTGTTCGTTGAAAAGTCAAGAGAGCATAACGGTTCGTTTTTTTGACTTGAGCAAAATGGTTAACCATGACATAAACAAGTGCTAGAACTATTGCTGAAATAATAAATGGATTCAGCATCAAAACCAAAAAGAGAAATAAAAAACTCACGGACAAGAAAAAATTCGCTTTTTGGTCTTGAGTATAAAAGCGTACCATTAGTAGCAACAAAACAACTAAAATGATAAAATTTGTTGCCTGTGAGGCTAAAATACTCAAAAATCCCAAGGTTAAGAGAACGGCTTCAACCAACAAAAATAATTGAAATTTACGCATACACCCCTCCCTAAATTAATCTTCCTTATTGTACCACAAAAAGCAACTAAAGCCTACAAAACCAGGGTTAGTCCTCGGGTAGCTAAGCTAAGCGGTGTTTAATTTCCTCACCTAGATAGACCACTTTTAACACCCCAGCATCTACCAAATAAAAAAGGTCGAGACAAAAAGTCACAACCATCTATTTTAGCTAACCTACGGTATATTTAAGAAGTCCTTACCTAGTCTTACGATATTTCCACTGACTGTACAAACCAAAGGCGACAATCCAAAGACTAGCTCCAATAGCCCCAACAACTGTTGAGTCTTGCAAAAAGAGAATAGCAAAGACAAAGACCATAAATGCAATGGTTAAACTGTCCAAAGGCTTATAAGCCGGCATCAAGTAACCATCGGATATAAAATCTTGCGACTTGCGGTATTTCATATGTGACAGCATCAAGAGAACATAGATCGCAATATAAACACCAGATGAAGAGGCCGTAATCAAGGCAAAGGCATTGGCAACCCCCGGGATGACATTGATAACCGCTGATAAGGCAATCATGACCGCCGAAACCAAAATGGCATTAGCCGGAACGCCTGTCCGAGACAATTTATCCACACCGAACTTGTGAAGCAAGCGATTAGGATTTTCCTTAGCCAACTGGTAAAGATTGCGTCCTGTTGAAAAGAGCGTTGAATTCAAGGCAGAAGCTGCCGCTGTTAGAACCACAAAATTGATAACCGCTGCTGCCCACTTAAAACCAGCCAGTTGGAAGGCTGTCACAAAAGGTGAGTTATTTGACGGAATCTGGCGCCATGGATAGATGACCATAATGGCCAGCAAAGCCCCTACATAAAAGATGATAATCCGTGTAGGCAGTTCCTGAATAGCCTTTGGCAAGACCTTACGGGGATTTTCCGTTTCCGACGTGGTTATACCAACAAATTCGATGGTCTGATAAGCAAAAAAGACCATCTGGAAAGCGACCACAAAATTGAAAATACCATTTGGGAATAGCCCGAAACCATTCGTCACATTGGATAGACTAACCGTCCCAACTGAGGTTTTAAAATTTGTCACCAACATCATAATAGCTGTTGCAATCAAGGCTAAGATAGTCACCACTTTGATCATGGCGAACCAGAACTCCAATTCACCAAACAAACGCACAGCGATGAGGTTAACCCCAGTCAATACAACCAGAAAACCTAACTGACTCATCCAAGACGGAACCTGCGGGAACCAATATTGAAAGTACTTTCCGACAGCTGTAATTTCTGCCATACCAATAAAAATCAGTGACAGCCAATAGGACCAGCCGGCAAAATAGCCCCATCCTTGACCAACGTGTTTACTAATAAAACTGATAAAAGTATGTTGCGAAGGGTCTTGATAAAGCATCTCACCCATAGCTCGCATCATGAAAAACATAAAAAGCCCCGTAATGAGATAGACTAAAATAATAGAGGGTCCTGTGAGAGCGATGGAAGACCCAGCCCCTAAAAAGAGACCTGTTCCAATCGTCCCAGCAATGGCAATCAATTGCACATGTCGATTTTGTAAGCCCCGAACCATGCCGTTTGTTTCTTGTGTCTCGTCACTTGGAGCAGAGACGTTTAATTGTTTTGAATCCTTTTGCATAATGGTATTATTATACATGATTTTAAAGGATTTTTCAAGTTTACATATCTTTATAGAATATCATTAATCCTTTATCAGTTCCCTATACCAATCCCGAAAAAAATAAAAAAACCCGTGTATCCGGATTTTTAACGACTTATTATTCGAGGTAGCAATCAGCCAATCACGCTGCCGTTTGGCACACTAGAGTCGACCGTCAAAAGTGTCAACTTGCCGTCGTGTTCGGCTGACAAAATCATCCCTTGGCTAATATGTTTTTTCATCATCTTACGAGGTTTTAGGTTGGCCACAATTTGAACTTTTTGACCGACCAATTCCTGCTCATTCGGGTAGTATTTGGCAATACCAGACAGGATTTGACGATCACCTTGGTCGCCCGCATCCAGACGGAATTTAAGTAATTTGTCAGAACCTTCGACTTTTTCTACCGCCTTAACTTCCGCCACACGAATTTCCACAGCATCAAATGTGTCAAACTTGATAGTTTCCTTATCAGAAGTTAGCTCAATAGCCTCTGGATCCCATTCGGTCTCCTTATCGCTGTCAGAGTCCATAAGTCCCTTGATATAGGCCACTTCCTCGTCTGTGTCCAAACGTGGGAAAATAGGTGTCCCCTTGGTCACAACTTGTAAATCATCTGGCAAGTCAGAAAGAGCTAGGTTTTCCATAGAGGTAACCTCGGTCAAGCCCAACTGCAACATAATCGCATCTGAGGTGTCCATCATGAAAGGTTTGAGCAGGTGTGCAACGACACGCAAGCTAGCAGTCAAATGACTCATAACAGCAGCCAATTCATCACGCTTGTCCTCCTCCTTAGCTAGGAGCCATGGAGCTGTTTCATCGATATATTTGTTGGTACGAGCAATGATATTCCAAACTTCTTCAAGGGCTTTCGGATAGTTCACACCGTTCATATAAGCATGATACAGACGAATGGACTCTGCCACCACAGCTTCCAGGTCGGCATCAAAGGCTGTCACACCAGGTCTGAAGCTTGGCACCTGACCATCGAAATACTTGTTGACCATCGCAACCGTACGATTGAGGAGATTCCCTAAATCATTGGCTAGTTCGTAATTAATACGATTGACATAATCCTCTGGCGTAAAAGTCCCATCCGACCCTACTGGAAGGCTACGCATGAGATAATAGCGCAGGGAATCCAGGCCAAAGTGCTCTACCAACGGCTCAGGATAAACGACATTTCCCTTAGACTTAGACATTTTACCGTCTTTCATAACAAACCAGCCATGAGCTACCAGACGTTTTGGCAATGGTAGGTCTAAGGCCATCAGGATAATTGGCCAGTAGATGGAGTGAAAGCGCAAGATGTCTTTCCCAATCATATGGACATCAGCCGGCCAAAACTTCTCAAAATTAGTTTCGTCTGCCTGTCCATAGCCTAAAGCTGTGATATAGTTGACCAAGGCATCCAGCCAAACATAGACGACATGTTTAGGATTAGATGGGACCTTGACCCCCCAACTAAAGGTTGTCCGAGATACTGCCAAATCTTCTAATCCCGGTTCGATAAAGTTTTTGATCATTTCATTCATACGGCCTGCTGGCGTGATAAACTCTGGATGTTCCTCAAAGAAAGTCACCAAACGGTCCGCATACTTACTCAATTTAAAGAAATAAGATTCTTCAGAAACCAATTCCACTTCATGACCTGACGGAGCAATCCCACCGATAACATTTCCAGCTTCATCTCGAAAAACCTCTTTTAGTTGACTCTCGGTAAAGAATTCTTCATCAGATACAGAGTACCAACCGGTATATTCACCCAGATAAATGTCTCCCTGAGCTAGAAGTCGCTCGAAAATATCTGCTACAACCTTTTCGTGGTAATCATCCGTGGTACGGATAAACTTGTCATAAGAAATATCCAAAAGCTCCCAGAGTTCCTTGACGCCCTCTGCCATCCCATCTACATAAGCTTGTGGACTGACACCTGCTTGTTCAGCTTTAGATTGGATTTTTTGGCCATGTTCATCCAAGCCCGTCAAATAAAAAACATCATATCCCATCAGACGCTTATAGCGTGCTAGAACGTCACAGGCAATCGTCGTATAAGCTGATCCAATATGTAACTTCCCAGATGGGTAATAAATCGGCGTTGTGATGTAGAACGTATTTTCTGTCATGAATTCGTATTCCTTTCAAGGCAAATGAAGCCCTCTAATCCTATCCATTTTACCACAAACCAGAGGTCTTGGGTAGCGTTACTAGGGTTAAAACCAGTCTCAAGAGCCACAAAAAAACCAGGATATGAATCCTGGTCAACTTAACAAAGATTAGTCTTCGTTAACGTAAGGCATCAAAGCCATTACGCGTGCGCGTTTGATAGCTGTTGTCACTTTACGTTGGTTTTTAGCTGAAGTTCCTGTCACGCGACGTGGCAAGATTTTACCACGTTCTGAGACAAAACGACTGAGCAATTCAGTGTCTTTGTAATCAACGTATTCAATTTTGTTAGCAGCGATGTAGTCAACTTTTTTACGGCGTTTAAAACCGCCACGACGTTGTTGTGCCATAGTATATCTCCTTTATAGTTTTCAGGTGAGGGGACTCCCCTCTCTGTCATTCGTCTACCTTAAAATGGCAGATCATCATCTGAAATGTCAATCGGGCTACTGCCACCAAATGGTGAAGCCGTATCCCGTGAAAAATCAGGCGTGCTCTGAGCAGATGTTGGATTGGTCTGAGGGGCAGAGCCATAGCTATTGCCACCAAAGCCAGCTGAATTAGCAGACGCTTCACGTTGCGTGCGGCTTTCAAGCACTTGGAAATTATCCGCTACAACCTCGGTCACATAGACGCGTTGTCCTTGCTGGTTTTCATAATTCCGTGTTTGAATACGGCCAGTGATACCAACTAAGGTGCCTTTTTTAGCCCAGTTAGCTAAATTTTCAGCTTGCTGACGCCAAATCACACAAGAAATGAAATCAGCTTCACGTTCGCCTTGAGCGTTTTTAAAGTTGCGGTTGACCGCCAACGTAAAAGTTGCTACGGCCTGGTTATTTCCTGTATAGCGAAGCTCAGCATCACGCGTCATCCGCCCTACTAAAACAACATTGTTAATCATAATCTACCTTCTTAGTCGTCAAGTTTGACGATCATGTGACGAAGAATATCACCGTTGATTTTAGACAGACGGTCAAACTCGTTAAGAGCGACAGCGTCAGTTGCTTCAACGTTAACGATGTGGTAAAGACCTTCGCGGAAATCTTGGATTTCGTAAGCAAGGCGACGTTTTTCCCAATCTTTTGATTCCACAACAGTGGCACCATTGTCAGTCAAGATTGCGTCAAAGCGTGCTACCAAAGCGTTTTTTGCTTCTTCTTCAATGTTTGGACGAATGATATAAAGAATTTCGTATTTAGCCATTG
>CAVHFY010000034.1:0-4388 GCA_963635745.1 Lachnospiraceae bacterium | reverse complement strand
AGACCATCGTCACTGACGATCAGATCCAGGCAGTCGCACGGCCGTGGTTGGAGCCGCTTGAGGAAGAAGTCTATCTCCAAGATATTTCACAACCATCTGCCAAGTGGTCAGAATCCGCCGATTATCAAGTGGTTTATGGTATAGTGGACAGCCCTTCTAAACAAGAACAGTATCCTTTGGTGCATGATTTTGAAGACCGTGGTCATATCGCCCTCTTCTCGGGACCAGGTATGGGGAAAACAACTTTCTTAGAGACTATAGTCATGGATTTGGTACGTAAAAATAGCCCTGCACAAGCTCAGCTTTATCTGATGGATTACGGTGCAAGCGGTCTCTTACGTCTCTTGAATCTGCCACACGCTGCAGATCTTGTCTATACGGATGATGTCGCTAAGACACGCAAACTCATTGAACGCATTCAAACAGAAATCAAGGATCGTAAAACACTTTTCACTCGTGAAATGGTATCATCTATATCGGCATATGAATTCGCGACCAAACAAAAACTTCCTCGCCTTTTCTTCATCATCGATAGCTATGAAGGAATTAAAGGCACGTCGCTAGAAGCAGAAGTCGATGCCTTTTTGGCAATGATAGCCCGTGACGGAGCAAGCCATGGCTTGTACTTAGTCATTGGCACAGGGAGGTTGTACGGGCTTAAACCCCCTATTTCATCGAATATCAAGACTAAAATTAGTCTTCTCTTCACGGATGAAACAGAGTCGCGCAATGTCGTGGGACGTCATGCGTATCCGATGGAAGACTTGCCAGGCCGTGGGCTTATTAAACTTGATCAGGTCGAGGTGCTACAAATCGCCCTTCCTGCATATGGGGAAAATAACCTAGAGCGCTTAGGCAATCTCCGTCAAGAAATCAGTCAAATGGATGAAAACTGGGATGGTGTTCGGCCTGAGACTGTTCCAATCGTTCCAGAGGTTCTGTCTGTCAAGGATTTCCTTAGTCGATCACAAACCAAGGTGGCTATTAAGCAAGGCGCATTGCCATTGGGGCTTGAGTATGAAGAAGTGTCAACAGTTTCTGTTGCACTATCAGCTCTCAAACACCTGCATTTGATTTGGGAGAAAAAGGTTGTTCGGCGTGGCACATTCCTACACCTGGCTGAGATAATTCGTGCAACCTATCCTCAAGCAGGGATGACAGTCTACGATAACGACCAAACCTTTACAAAAGAGCAGCAATGGGGGACATTTCTCACAACTGAAAAGGATGATTTGCAGGTCTCTCTACGAGCACTTAAAGACCAAATTATGTCTGAACGCCAACAAGGCTTCTATGAACAACGCTTTGTCTTCTTTACAGACTTGGTCGGTCTCATCGAACAAACAGGTCTTAGCGATCAGGAGTTTGCCATGATGTATGAGGAAGGGCTCAAAGTTGGGATGCACTTTATCTTTGCTACAACCAGGGCGTACACTCACAAGCGTGACACGTTGGCACGCTATCTCATCGACCGTCAGGACATGGCCCTCATCAGCTGTAAGATGACTGAGCAAAGTTTCTACCAGCGCTCGTTGACAGGTGTCGAGCCGGTCTTCCAGCCTGATCAGTTGTATTTCCACACAAGCGATGAACAAATTATGATCAAAATCACCAAATAGGAGAATTATATGGATTACGAAAAATTAGAACGTGAGCGCAAGCGGCTCATCATCCCTTCGGTAGGCATTATGATTTTAGTCTTTGTGGCGATTGCCTTGTATTTCGTCCTTGATAGCCGTCATGTCTCTGCAAGTCATATTCGGAGTTATATCATGATGGTCTTTATGGCGCCCTTCCTCCTCTATTTAATGATGATTCTTCCTTATCTCAAAAAATTTGAATGGGTGAAAAAAAATGGAGATGTCCATTGGCGACAGTCTTTGGCGAAAAAAGTATCACTGACCAGTCTAGATATTTTGTTGGGTCTGGCGATTGTCGCAATTTATGCCGGCGTCATCCTATTTGCCTTTAGCGCTAATAATGTTCCCCAGACTGTCCCGACAACAGATAGCACAACAGTACAACCCCTGCCAAGTGAATTTTACGAGCCGTCGGTATCAAGTCCATTGACCGAATCATCGCAGCAGGAAACAGAAAGTCAAGGAGGTCAATGATGAGTGATGCTAGTTTACGGGCCAATGTTCAAAAGAATGAAGCGCTAAAATCCAAGTATCAAGCTGTGCGTAACAGTATTTATTACAACAGTTTGAGTACGGCCAGAGATCTCTCGTCTGCCAATGCTCTCGTTGATAAATGTAAAGACTATCTGGACAAGATTGATAGCAACGAAGGTTATGGCTATTTGTCTAATTTTCGCCAAAAACTGAATACAGACTATGAAACCTTAAAGAGTTATCGCGACTTTGTCCGCGACTCTAACAAGGCTTTTATGGCTATGTATGAGGAGTTGGGCAGTCAAATAACGACCCTGAATAATGCGATAAGTCGGGATAAAACTGCCTACAATAAAGGCAAGAAACTCTGGGAAAGAATATAAGGAGATAAGATGGCTGAAGCAATAATGAACTCAGATATCAATTCATCAGGCGGTGAGTGGCATGGGGGAGCGGACACTATAACACTTGATGATAAGGCGATATCAGGGCTTAAGTCCAATCTCGAGCAGACAAAACGTGCTCTGTTAGATATGAAGGTCTATATGAATGAGATGGACGCATCGTCCGTCTCCTGGTCAGGGGAGGCAAAGAAAAGCTATGAGGATCTGATGCGCATCATGAAGCAGTACCAGGCGGATTACTATGGAGCAGTTAAGGCTCTTAGAAAAGTTATCGATGGTTATGAAAGCTTGATAAATGACATCCCTAACGCCAAACCCTTGAAGGAGATTGATGAAGCATGACAGCTATTAGTTTAGAGGCCCTGTATACCATTTCTCTCATGAATGAACAGGCAAATAGTGACACTATTCCCCTCATCCCACTGCCAACTGACCATAACATTGGTCGCAAGGAAAGTTTGAAAAAAGCTCTGACTAAGGGTTACGCCGAACTCGAAGAAAAGGGACTCATCACACATGAGGTTCCTGGTGACGAGTTTGTGGCCATGGGCTTTAAGTTGACTGCTTATCTGGCTGCTAGTTATCACGTAGTGGTGGATGAACGGCACTTTATCGCCCCAGCAGTAGATGCCAATGGCTGGTCATCGGTCGTGATTACCTTACTAGATGATGGCACCTATGTCCTCGACTATCTCAACTCTGTTCTTCTTCTAGGTTATCTGATTCGGGAAAATACTGTCCTAGAAAATCTAGACAAGCAGGAGAAGAACTACCTCAAGTCTCTCTGGTCGCCTTATATATTTAGTCGTTTGATGGCCTTTTATGGGGACAAGCCAAGTTTACGTATTCGCCGAGAAGAAAATGGCCGTCTTCTCAGTGATGAGATTTTTATCCAGACCAAAAAGAGCGGCCTCCTCCAGTATGACATGATAGCAGAGAAAATCCGCTCCCTCTCTCCTGATGAGGTAAAAGAACTCGTCAACAATTATCTCAAGGTGAAAGTCGAGGTGATTTCATGACCAAAGAGACCATAAAAATCGACTTGACAGAGCATGAAGCCCTCATGGTCGCAGCCAGCAATGCCACACTTAATGCTCAACTCGCCATGCAGCATATCAACTCGGTAACTGCAAGTCTTCCAGCAATCTCTAGTCAGGGTCTGGCCAATGCCTATATCGCAGATGAAGATTTCCAGATTTTTGACACCAAGGCTCAGGAACTCTATACCCTGTCATCGGTTATCTATCAGCTTATTTCTGATACCTATAGTTCCCTCATTGATGCGGACAAGGTCTCAGCGATAGAAGTAGCAAACCTGATGCTTAACAGTTCAGAGACTTCAGCTAAGGATAGAGCCTTTATCCAGTCTGATCCGAATGCCGCCGTCGCTAATATCCAAGCAAACATGAAGGAGCCTAGTCAATGACTCAGTATTATACAAATAAGGATGACTTTGATGCGGGAAACTTGGCAACCTGGGGCAGTGACTTCACTTCTGATCATGGTGCCACGGTTACGAACATGCTTAGCGCCATTGTCACTGTGACAAAGGTTGTCAATGATAATGATTGTGCAGGCTTTTACCATCAAGTCGGTGATGCCGGCCTGGGTAAGGACATGCCTGGGAAAACTCACATGGACGCCTATAATCGTGTTTACAAGATGATGTCAGCTGCCCGTGTCATCCATGAGGAAGTGGTCGAGCGCATCGACCGTAAAGTCACAAAAGGTCTTGACAATGCGCTAAGAAAAGCTGACAATGTCAATGGGAAGGATAACAGCTACAAGAGTCGAAATCTAACCTATACCAAAACTCATAAGGGGTCTACTTCTAATGGAGGTTACACCCAAGAGTACAGTTATACTACCC
>CAVHFY010000033.1:0-29918 GCA_963635745.1 Lachnospiraceae bacterium | reverse complement strand
AGCCTCCAATAAAATATATTTTATAGATAGACAGTAGGCAATACAGTCTAACTTTCCTTACTATTTTAACAAATAAAATAGAAAATGCAAGCACTAGCCTAGTCTTTTTATCATTTTTGTCATTGCATTCTGGTACTTCTCCCTGTTTTATGGAAGAAACGATTCCAACTGTTATTGTCAGAAAATTTCGACGAATTTACCATTACCTCTATGATTTTTGACAAAAACATGTTACTATGGTAGATAAATTATTCGGAAAAGGAGACTGTCATGTCAGATGATAATGCTGCTCGGGTTAGAACAGCCTTGGATTTTCGGACGGCTATCCGTGTCTATCAGGATAAACCTATCCCCGACGACCAGCTAGAGGTGATCTTGGACAGTGCTTGGCTATCACCATCCTCTATTGGTTTAGAACCTTGGCGCTTTGTGGTTCTGGAAAACGCGACTATTAAGGAAGCCCTAAAACCATACGCTTGGGGTGCCCAATCCCAGTTAGAAACAGCCAGCCAATTTATTCTCTTGATTGCTTCTAGCGATGTTCGCTATGATTCGAACAATGTTTACCAAAGTCTCGTACGACGAGGGTTAACGGATGAAACGGTTATTTCGCAGCGCTTGGCCCGCTATGAGGAGTTACAAAAGGAAAATCTACCAATGGTCAACCTAAGTCACCATGAACTGTGGCAATGGTCAGCTAAGCAAACTTACATCGCTATGGGCAATATGATGATGACCGCTAGTTTGCTCGGCATTGATTCTTGTCCCATCGAAGGTTTTGACTACAAAAAGGTTGACGAGATTCTGGCAGAATATGGCGTCATTGACCAAGAAACAGAAGGCATTTCAGCCATGCTCTCTTTAGGCTATCGGCTGCATAACCCAAAACACCCCCGTATACGCAAGGATCGCAATAAAGTTATTTCTCGTTTTTAAGGAGTTTTTATGAAATTTTTACACACCTGCATTCGCGTCAAAGATTTAGACGCTTCCCTCAAATTTTATACTGAAGCTTTAGGCTTTGTCGAAAAACGTCGCAGTGATTTTCCTGAGGCACAATTTACGTTAGTCTATCTTGGGCTGCCTGATGAGTCATACGAACTAGAGTTGACCTATAATTATGGCCATGAAGCTTATGACTTGGGTAATGGTTATGGACACATCGCCGTCGGTGTAGATGACCTTTCAGCCAGCCATGACGCCCATGTCGCAGCGGGTTATCCGGTTACTGACCTTTCTGGACTCCCTGGTACCCCACCACTCTTTTATTTTATCCAAGATCCAGATGGTTATAAGATTGAAATAATTGATTTAAACCAATTTTAACGACTAGTAAAGGAGCCATTATGACTTTTCGTGAGGATATCACGGCTAATCCAAAGGCTGAAGCCATGAGCGAGGAATTGATCGCTGTTTTTGAACAAGTGCGTGACCCTGAAATCGAGTTAGATATCTATAATTTGGGGTTAATTTATGAGGTTACCGTTGACGAAACTGGGCATTGTCGTGTCCTGATGACCTTCACAGACCGCAACTGCGGTTGTGAAGATACCCTTCCAGCTGAATTGGCTGAAAAGTTACAACTAGTGCCAGGCATCACCTCTTCAAAAATCGAAGTTACCTGGACGCCGGTTTGGAAGATAACACGAATCAGTCGTTTGGGACGCATCACCTTGGGCATCAGTCCACGATAACCTTGCTTAATTATTGCGTTCCAAAAGAAACAACTACTGACGACTCCGTGATTAGCTCGTGAGTTGTCAAGCAATTGCTGAATTCATCAACAAGAAAACGACTAGCCGATAGGCTGGTCGTTTTGGTTTTATATTAGCGCACTTCAGCGCCCAGGCTGTCTTCCAGTGATTTTTGAATCTTGGTCATATACCGTGCCACTTCTTCATCCGTCAAATTATCTTCAGGGTTTTGGAAGGTCAAGCTATAAGCCATAGATTTGAGACCCACACCGAGTTTGTCTCCTGTAAACACGTCAAAGAGCTTGATATCCGTTAAACGTTTAACCCCTGCTGCTAAAATCGCATCAAGGACTTCTTGGTGGGTTACCTCATCCTTAAGCAAGAGGGCAACATCTCGAGTAACTGCTGGGAATTTGGTGATGTCTTTGAACGGTTGAGCAGGCCTTAGGGCACTTTCAATAGCGTCGAGGTTTAGTTCTGCTACATAAGTTTCCGCAAGGCCGTAGGCTTTAGCCGTTTTAGGATGGACTTGTCCCACAAAACCGATGACCTCATCGCCAAGCTGAATACTAGCTGTCCGACCAGGGTGCATGCCGTCCAAGTCGCTCTTGGCCGCATAAGTCACCATCAAGCCCAAGCGGTCAAAGAGGGCCTCAAGAACACCTTTGGCATAGAAAAAGTCTACAGGTTGAGCAGAAGTTTGGAAATCCTTATCTCGCACGAGACCGCTCAGAGCAAAGGCAAAATGATTCACTTCATGTGGGAGATCTGTTTGAGGATCCCCTGGTTGTTCAAAGACTTTTCCGATTTCATACAGCGCCAAGTCGCTATGTTTGCGAGCGATATTGTAGGCCACTGTATCCAAAATACCTGGCACCATGCTTTGGCGTAAAACTGAGCGCTCAACGGTCATTGGCCACATGAGTTCTGTCAGCTTGGTCGGCGAAAGAGTGAAGGCAGTCGCTTTTTCAGGTGTCGTCAGAGCATAGGTAATGATTTCAGATAAACCAGCGCCTTCGGCCACCGCACGGACTTTACGGCGCAATTTTTGTGTGGCAGTCAATTCACCTGCAGTACCAGCGTCCTTAGGCAGAGTGGTTGGCAACTTATCGTAACCGTAGATGCGGGCAATTTCCTCAAAGAGGTCTGCTTCGATGCTGATATCCCAACGGCGACGGGGCACGCTAACGGTAAAATGCTCGCCATTACCCGTCAAACCAAAGCCCAAACGGCGAAAGACATCTTCGATGTCGCTGTGGGTCAACTCGGTTCCGAGAACACGATTGACATCCGCTAAACTGCTAGATACCGTAACATCTGAGGTATCCAAAGTCCCTGCAGCAACTACTCCAGCACGAACACTAGCTCCGGATAGTTCTGCAATCAGGCTCGCTGCGGCATCCAAGGCCTCAGTGACGGTCGCCAAATTGATGCCTTTTTCAAAACGTGACGAAGATTCAGAACGCAAGTTGAGGCGACCACTGGTCTTACGAATAGACGTCCCGTCAAAGACAGCGGCTTCTAAAACGACACGCGTGGTTTGCTCAGAGATTTCCGTGTCAGCCCCACCCATGACGCCTGCCAAGGCCACAGGTTTTCCAGCCACCGTAATGACTAAATCACTTGTCTCTAGCTCACGTTCTTCACCATCAAGCGTCACCAGTTTTTCACCCGCAAGAGCCTGACGCACGATAATGTCTTGACCCGCAAAGGTATCTAAGTCAAAGGCATGCATGGGTTGACCGTAGTAAAGTAGGATATAGTTGGTCACATCCACGACATTATTGATGGGACGAATGCCCGCATTCATGAGCAGGTTTTGCAACCATTGTGGACTGGGCGCAATGGTAACATTATCCAAGACACGCGTCGCGTAGAAGCTAGCCTTGTCGCTATCGATAGCCACAGAAATGGCATCGCTAGCTGGCTGGTCCGTCTCGCTCAAGTCAAAACTAGGCAGGTTGACCGGTTTGTCATAGATAGCTGCCACTTCATAGGCCACACCACGCATGGAAAGGGCGTCCGCCCGGTTTGGGGTGATAGAAAGCTCGATAATCTCGTCGTCCAGATCCAAGTAGGGAAAGACAGGTGTTCCTGGCACCGCATCTTCGGGAAGAATTTGGATCCCGTCGGAAAATTCCTTTGGAACAACGGAATCAGAAATACCCAATTCTCCCAAAGAACAAATCATGCCTAAAGACTCAAGACCCCGAATTTTTCCTTTTTTAATTTTGTAATTGTCGGCAATGCGAGCACCAGGCAAGGCCACAATGACCTTAATCCCAGCGCGGATATTTGGCGCACCACAGACGATTTGGCGAGGTTCTTCTTCACCAACATTGACCTGGCAGAGGTGGAGATGGGTGTCAGGCACGTCTTCACAGGAAAGCACCTCTCCGACGACGATTTTGGACAACCCTTCAGCAGGCGTCTCCACTCCCTCAACCTCGATACCAGTCGTGGACATTTTTTCCGCCAAGTCTGCACTGGCAACCTCGATGTCCACGAGATTTTTCAACCATTTGTAACTTACTAACATAATTCTAATTGCCTGAGCTAGGGACACCTAACTCAGAAGCTTTCCTTTCTTTTCTCGCACAGCAAGCGTGCTGTGTCCTTATCTAAGTCAATCGTTTTTTGTGCCATCAGTCGCTGTTAACCTTGTCTTCCCGCGGAGACGACAGGCCCAGCCAAAGGTCTCTGTATCAGAGTCTTGGGCTAGCTAACTTTAACTGACTTATTTCATTGGATTTGACCTATCGGATGCTTATTTAAATTGCTCTGAAAAACGCACATCGCCCTGGTAGAAACCACGAATGTCGTTAATCCCATAACGCAACATGGCTACCCGTTCTTGCCCTAAACCGAAGGCAAAACCGGAATAGTGCGTAGGGTCAATGCCTGACATTTCTAAGACCCGAGGGTGAACCATGCCAGCGCCCATGATTTCAATCCAGCCGGTTTTCTTGCAGACATTACAGCCGGCACCGCCGCACTTAAAGCAAGAAACATCAACCTCAACAGATGGTTCGGTAAATGGGAAATAAGACGGACGCAGGCGAATCTTGCGGTCAGCCCCAAACATCTTTTGCACGATGAGTTGGAGAGTCCCTTGCAGGTCAGCCATAGAAATATTTTCCCCGACAACCAGTCCTTCAATTTGGTGGAATTGGTGGCTATGAGTGGCATCATCTGTGTCGCGACGGAAGACGCGCCCTGGTGAGATCATCTTCAAGGGACCCTTGCTAAAGTCATGAGCATCCATGGCCCGTGCTTGAACCGGTGATGTGTGCGTGCGCAGCAAGATTTCTTCGGTGATATAGAAGGTATCCTGCATATCACGAGCTGGGTGGTCTTTTGGCAGATTCATCCGCTCAAAGTTATAATAATCCTGCTCCACTTCAAAGCCGTCCACCACTTGATAGCCCATACCGATGAAAATATCTTCGATTTCTTCACTCGTTTGGGTCAAGACATGGCGATTACCAGCAGGAATTTGGCGACCAGGCAGGGTAACATCTATGCTTTCACTGGCCAATTTTGCGGCAACAATGGCTTCTTCGATCTGAGCTGCTCGTTCTTCAAAGGCCTGAGTCAAGACATCACGCGCCTCATTGACAAATTTCCCGATTTTTGGTCGGTCTTCCTGAGCCACATCCTTCATGCCCTTAAGGACTTCGGTCAGTGATCCTTTTTTCCCTAGAACGGCCACCCGCAGGTCTTGCAGTTCCTTGGCATTTTCTGCAGTGATCGCTTGCAAGGAAGACAGGGTTTCTTCACGCAGTTTTTGCAACTGGTCTTTGATTTTTGACATATTTCCTCCAATGGTTCGCCGTCTCAGACATCAAAAAAACCGCCTGACAACATTACGGAGCGTTGTCACGCGGTACCATCCGTTTTCACCTTTCACTGAAAGGCCTTACTTAGAGGTCTTGAATTGAGTGAATTCAGCGGGTAGCCACCAAGTAGGGTTCCAGTCCATGCCCTACACTCCCTTGTGGTGTCATCTGCGCTTACTAGTCTCAAAAGACGGCTATTTAATTCTTTACTAGTGTAACAAAAAGTCGCGGGGAATTCAAGCCAACTCTTTTTCTTATCCGACAACCTTGTCCTGACGGTCCTCTGCTTATGTTTGAAAAAGCTTGGCGATAACCCGAAAAAAGCAGAAAAACCAAAATAATAGTCAAGCCAGCCAAGATAAAAATAGTGAAGACAAGGAGATTATCTCGCTAAGCCCTTAAGGCAAACCAACAACTGCTTACGCAAAGGCCAGACTGCCATCTCGTAAATGACCGAGGCGGCAGCAACGATTGCGACAAGCAGCCCTGTGAGAAAACTCCCCCGCACCTGATCAAGTGCCTTTCTCTGTTGAGTCAGCAGAAGGCTGATTGCCAACAGGATGACAAGCGAAACCCTGCCTCGGATAAGAGCTTTTCCCTCACTCATGCAACTCCAAGGGCAGACCGTCGGGATCAAAGAAAAAGGTCATCTTTTCCCCGGTGAAGCTGTCGTGTCGAATAGGTTCGACACGAACCCCTTGGCGCAAGAGCTCCTCCCGGCTTGCCTCGATGTTATCAGATGTAAAAGCCAGATGCCGCAAGCCAGCCGCTTCAGGATAGGAGGGGCGCTCTGGTGGGATCTGGCTGCCTCCTATCTTGGGATCGGGCCCAAAAATTTCCAGCCGAATATCGCCCGCCACCAGGTCGAGTTTAATATCGCCACGCTCAGGCCGGCGGTGTTCCGCAAGCACCTCAAACCCTAGAATATCGACATAAAAGGCCCGACTTCTGGCATAGTTTCGCACCAAAATGGCCACGTGATGGATCCTATCTAAGCGCATGATTTAATAATCCGTGATTTCCGGGCGATCATGTATCCGAGACGCCTTGCCTTGACGAGCGTCTAAAACAGTCTGGACATCCTCTGGTGAGACGCCAGTATCTGCCAACATGACCGCTAGATGGTAGAGGAGGTCAGCCGTTTCATTGGCGATTTCCTCTTTGTCGGCATTTTTTGCGGCAACAACGACTTCTGTCGCTTCTTCGCCGACTTTTTTGAGGATTTTGTCCAAACCTTTATCATAAAGGTAATTGGTGTAGGAGCCTTCTTTGGGGTTGGCTTTACGATTCATGGCTTCTTGATACAATGTTTCTAACATAGGACTTCTTTCTATTTACTAACATCTTGTAGAGGAATTTCTGTGAAAAAACAAGAGTAAGCACCCGTATGACAGGCAGCGCCCACTTGTTCCACACTGGCTAAGAGGGTATCCTGGTCACAGTCAAGGGCGAGACGTTTGACATATTGGTAATGCCCACTGGTTGCTCCCTTATGCCAGAGTTCCTGCCGACTACGACTCCAGTAGACCATCTGACCCAACTCTAGGGTCTTGTCAAAGGCTTCCTGATTCATGTAGGCTAGCATGAGTACCTCTTTGGTTTTGTAGTCTGTGACAATGACGGGCACCAGTCCGTCTTGTTTGTCAAAATCAAGCTTGGGCAAACTCATAGACGCACCTCCAGATTTTGTTCAGCTAGAGCTGCCTTGACATCGGCGATTTTAACCTCACCATAGTGAAAAATCGAGGCGGCCAGGGCACCTGTTGCAGAGGTTTTCTGGAAGACTTCAACCATATCAGGTACATTGCCCGCCCCACCTGAAGCGATGAGAGGGACGTCCACCACACTGGCCACTGCATTGAGCATGTCTAGGTCAAAGCCCGACTTGGTGCCGTCCTTGTCCATAGAGGTCAAAAGAATTTCACCGGCACCTAGACGAACAGCTTCCTTCGCCCACTCTAAGAGGTCACGCCCCGTGTCCTTACGTCCGCCAGCCACATAGACATGCCAAGAGTCGTCAGCCTGGCGCTTGGCATCAATAGCCACGACCACACATTGGTTGCCGAATTTCTCTGCGCAATCCTTGATGAGCTGAGGATTAGCTAGTGCCGAAGAATTAACGGCCACCTTGTCAGCCCCGGCCTTGAGCATCTGGTTCATGTCATCCACTGAGCGAATGCCACCACCGACGGTGAAAGGAATAAAGACCTGGTCAGCCACATGTCGCACCATATCAACGGTTGTCTGCCGATTATCACTGGTTGCGGTGATGTCTAGGAAAACCAATTCGTCACAACCGGCCTCATAATAAGCCCGTGCCGAGTCAACAGGGTCGCCCACGTCCGTCAAGTTAACAAAATTAACCCCCTTGACCACGCGCCCATCTTTGACATCCAGGCAAGGAATAATCCGTTTTTTAAGCATGTTTGCCTCCAAACTGAAGGAGCTCGTCCAAACTGATGTTGCCATTATAGTAGGCCTTGCCCACGATGGTTCCGGCAACACCGATTGCTTGAAGCTTCGCCAGATCACTGACTTGGGCAATACCTCCTGAGGCAATGACTTTAGCTGTCGAGAGCTCGGCCACCAATTTTTTATAATGGTCAAGATTTGGTCCTGTCAGTGTGCCATCTCGGTCAACGTCCGTATAGACAAACAAGACAACTCCCATAGCTTCCATTTTTTTAGCTAGGGTGATGTAATCCACGTCGCTGGTCTCCAGCCAACCTTCAGTGGCCACCATACCGTTTTTGGCGTCAATCCCTACCACGATGTGCTCAGCCCCAAAACGCTCCAGAGCCGCCTGCACAAAAGTCGGATCCTTAACCGCCATAGAACCGATAATGACACGATCAATGCCAACGGCCAAATAGTCGGCAATCTGGTCCAGGGTACGAATACCGCCCCCAACCTCGACGCCTAAACCAGTCGCTGCCTTGAGAGACGCAATCAAATCACGGTTGGTCGCTCGCCCATCCAGAGCACCATCTAGGTCCACCACGTGGATAAAGTCAATCCCCGCATCCGCAAAAACACGCGCCTGTTCCAAAACATCAGGATTAACCACCGTCTTTTGCGAAAAATCCCCCTTAAACAAACGGACAGCTTGCCCGTCCTTAATATCAATCGCAGGTAAAATTTGCATATCAAAGATACCAAGAGCGTTAAGAAAGCAAGAAGAAAATAGGAACCTGACGACGTGACGCCGATCACGAGACAGGTTGTCTTTTTCTCGCTGCTTTTAGCTCGGGTTCAGTTCAAGCACACCCTGAACGAACCATCCTTTCTTTTAACGTAAATTAAGCGTCTAAAAAGCGATCGAATTTTAGGCACTGGGCGGAAAATCCTGATTTTCCAGACAAGTGCTCTAAATTCCGAGCTTTTAGCTCGAACTCAATTCCTTTCTAACAGTTTTAAAAGAAAATAAGAACTTGACGACGTGACACCAGTCACGAGACAGGTTGTCTTTTTCTCGCTGCTTTTAGCTCGGGTTCAGTTCAAGATACCCTGAACAAACCGTCCTTTTTCTTCTTTTAATTTTCTAGTTTGAGCCACACAAGCCCACAAATCGTTGGATAATTCCTAAACCTGTCTGGCCTGATTTTTCTGGGTGAAATTGACAACCAAAGACCTTGCCCTTAGAAATCATGGCTGGCACGGGCTGGCTGTAGGTCGCAACAGCATCCAGATAAGGCTCGTCCACGTCGGTATAATAAGAATGGACAAAATAGACATCCTGATCCGCTAAGCCTTGCGTCAATGGCGTTTCCTGAGTCACCTGCAGGTTATTCCAGCCCATGTGGGGCACAGGGAAGCCAGCCTGAGCAGGAATAGGCCGGCAGACACCAGGAATGAGCCCCAAACCTACCGTTTCTTGATGCTCCAAGCTACTGTCCAAGAGCAACTGCATGCCCAAACAGATACCCAAAAGGGGCGTTCCCGCAGCCACAGCCGTTTTGATAGCAGCAACGAGTCCTCGCTCTTCTAGGGTAGCCATAGCTGTTGGAAAGGCACCCACACCTGGCAAAATCAGCCCATCTGCTGCCGCAATCTTAGTCGGGTCAGCCGTTAATTCAGCTGTAACGCCGATTTCACGCAGAGCCCTCAGAACGTTGGCCGTGTTACCTGCATCATAATCAATGACCACAATCATCACAAGCTCCCCTTGGTTGAATTCACGCCATGAATCTCAGGGTTGATGGTAATGGCTTCGCGCAGGGCACGACCCGTCGCCTTGAACAGACTTTCGGCCTTGTGATGGGTGTTTTTACCATGCAAAATCTTCAAGTGCAGGTTCATGCGCAGGTTGAAGGCTAGAGCGGTGAAGAATTCCTCAACCAGCTCAGTGTCAAAATTCCCCAACTTAGGATTATCAAAGTCTGCATCAAACACCAAATAGGAGCGCCCAGATAAGTCTAAACTCGCCATTCCCAGGGTTTCATCCATAGGCACAAAAGCTGTTCCGTAGCGGTTGATACCGGACTTGTCCCCCAGGGCTTCTAGAATCGCCTGCCCTAAAACGATACCCACATCTTCCACCGTGTGGTGGCTGTCCACCCAGAGGTCGCCCTCCGCTTTGACCACCAGAGATAGGCGCCCATGGCGGGCAAAAAGAGTCAACATGTGGTCAAAAAAACCAACACCTGTCTGGATATCGACTGGTTCTTGCTGGTCAAGATTGACCGCCAACTGAATCTTCGTTTCAAAGGTATTGCGTTTTATTTCTGCTTGTCTCATGTGTTCTTTACCTCGTCGATAATAGAGAGGGCCTGATAGAGGTCAGGCTGGTTGATACGATAGGGCGCTTGCTCTTGGACGATTGGCTTGGCACAAAAAGCAATACCGATGCCTGCGGCTTGAATCATAGGCAGGTCATTGGCGCCGTCGCCCATGGCCACGGTCTGATTCATCTCTAGACCATTTTCTGTTGCCCAGGCCTTGAGTTGCTTGAGCTTGGTCTCCTTGGTAACAATGTCACCCACCGTACGGCCGGTCAGGACACCCTCTTTAACCTCCAAACGATTAGCGACAGCGTAATCACAGCCAGCTTCAGCCGCCAAGCGATCCACCGTTTCATGAAAACCGCCCGACACCAGGCCGACCTTGTAACCACGCGCGTGAAGCGCAGCTACCAGCTCCTTGGCCCCTTGGGTAAAATGCAGACGGGCGTAAACCCGGTCAAAAATGCTCTCAGGCAGCCCCTTAAGAAGAGCTACGCGCTCTGCTAAGGCTTGACGAAAATCGAGTTCCCCTTTCATGGCACGCTCAGTGATATCAGCCACTTGGGCACCCACGCCCGCTTCCTCACCCAAGAGGTCAATGACCTCTTCTTGGATGAGAGTGGAATCCACATCCATAACAAAAAGTCCTTTAATGGCTGTCATTACGCACCTCGATAGCCTTAGCATGGCCGGCTAAGCCCTCGGCATAGGCCAGCGTCGTAATAGCTTTTTCTGCCTGATTAACTGCTGCTTGGTCGTACTGAGTATACTGGATGCGTTTGACAAAGTCGTGCACGCCCAAGGCTGATGAAAAACGACTGGTACTGGTGGTCGGCAAGACGTGGTTGGCACCGGCATAGTAGTCACCAATAGGCTCACTCGTGTAGTGCCCCAGAAAAACAGAACCAGCATTTTCTACCTTATCCAGATAGTCATAAGCATCGTCCATAGCGATTTCCAAATGCTCAGGCGCCACCAGGTTCATGAGGTCAAACATGGCCTCTTTGTTCGGTGCAAGGATGATACGCCCATTATTTTCAATGGATGGACGCGCAATGGCTTCTCGTGGCAGTTGACGCAGCTGTTGTTCAATCTCCGCTTCAACGGCATCAGCCAATGCCTCAGAGTCCGTCACTAAGATTGCCCGAGCCCGCACATCGTGTTCAGCCTGTGACAAAAGGTCAGCAGCAACATAGTGCGCATTGGCACTGCTATCTGCAATGACCCCAATCTCAGATGGGCCTGCAATCATATCAATCCCAACAAGACCAAAGACCTGTTTTTTTGCCGTAGCCACAAAGATATTTCCCGGTCCAGTAATCTTATCCACTCGCGGAATCGTTTCAGTCCCATAAGCCAGAGCCGCAATCCCTTGCGCTCCGCCGACTTGATAAATCTTATCAACACCCGCCAAACGAGCTGCCACCAGAATTGCTGGCACATACTCTTTCTGCGGCGGTGTAATCATGATGATTTCTTTAACACCCGCTAGTTTAGCCGGAATAACATTCATCAAAACCGAAGACGGATAGGCCGCCGTACCGCCTGGAACATAAACACCAACACGTTCAATCGGCCGAATCAATTGCCCACGAATAATACCGGCTGCAGGCCTGTCTTCAAATCCCGTTTCCAACTGATGACGGTGGTAGGTTTCGATATTGGCCTTGGCTTCTTCTAAGGCTTTCAGAACAGCTGGATCCACACGGTCAAAAGCTGCTTGGATGGTGGCGTCAGAGACCAAAAAATCCTTGACGCTAATCTGGTCAAATTTTTCTGAGTACTCTCGCAAAGCCTGGTCACCATTAACACGGACATCTTCCAAAATGGCCCGAACGGTATCATCCACATTGCGGTTTTCCCTACTCAACTCTAGTTGTTCTTGATAGAGTAAATCCGAAATTTCTTGGTTACTTCCCGTTAAACGTTTCATTGAAAAGGTACCTCCTCTGTGCCAACAACGGCCTTTATCTTTTCGATAAAAGGCATGAGTTGGGCATTATTTTTCAGGGCTGCTTGGTTAACGATAAGCCGAGCTGATATACGGCAAATGTCTTCATAGACTTTAAGGCCATTAGCGACCAAGGTATTCCCCGTCTCAACAATATCGACAATCGCATCTGCCAGACCAATGACTGGAGCGATTTCGACCGACCCTTGAATCGAAATAATCTCGACATCTTCCCCTTTTTTATTGAAAAAGTCACGAGCGACTGTTGGGTACTTGGTGGCAATCCGCTTGCGTTTGTGGTCTCCTGGGGCATAGTCATCCGTTGAAGCTACTGAAAATTTACAGCGTCCAAAATTAAGGTCTAACATCTCAAGATAACCCGACGGGTGCTCGATGAGAACATCTTTTCCCACAACCCCAATATCAGCCACACCATGGCGAACATAAGTCGTCACATCGGGCGCCTTAACCAGCAAAAAACGAAAACGCTTATCTGGACTTTCAAAAATCAGGTTTCGCCCCTTATCGGCCATAAAAGACAGGTCAAAACCAGCTTTTTCCAAGAGTTTCACCGTATCTTTTTCAATTCGCCCCTTGGTCAGGGCAATGGTCACTTGCTCGCTCATCGCTCACCTCCATGTTCCATGTGTGCGTGCACCGCTTGGTAAACCAAGTCAATGTCGATAGCCCAACCTACTGCAGTGAGTTCACTGGCACCAAAACGTTCAAAAAGCTTATCATAACGCCCGCCAGAGACAAAGGCATCTGGCACCGCCTCACCAAAGACCTTAAACATCACACCTGTGTAATACGGCATGGTCGGAATTTGTCCCAAATCCACATTTGTTGGACCTAAATCCTTTTCTAACTTCAGTAAAAGTAACTCCAAATCCGATAGCGCCGACAAAACCTGTTGGTCTTGCACCAAATCACGCGCCCGTTTAAGCACTGCCTGACTGTCTCCAAACAAATAAGGCAACTCCCGAATAAAGTCTGAAAAGGCACTGGGGTGACTTTGCGTGAACATGGTCAACTGCGTGATATTTTTGTCTTTAATCGCCTGATAGAGGTCATCTTGCTTTTGTTCATCCAGTTGTAACTGCTCAAAAATCGTTTGTAAGACCCCAGCATGTGAAAACTCAAAACGGTAGGCTGGAACCCTGGCCACATCAAGCGCTGCTTTAGCGGATAAGATAGCTTCTGGTAACGCTTGGTCAACAGGAAAGCCAATGATTTCCACACCTGCCTGGGTGTGTTCATTTTCCAAACCTCGCAATTCTTCGTTATAGGTAAAAACTTTTCCCGAATACGAAAACTTAATCGGTGTTTCCACTTGCGTCGACGCAATCACGCGTCCAATCTGACTGGTGACGTCTGGTCGCAAGGTTAGGAGTTCCCCTTGCTGGTCAAATAAATTATAGTGGGTTCTTTGCACCTGATCGCTAAAAACTTCGAAATGCTCCAGAGTCGGTGTCTCAATGCGGTTAAAACCCTGATCCATGAGCAGGTCACTAATGGAACGCTCAATCTGATAAGTCATCCGAGCCCGCTTGAACAATTTGTCGTGCATGCCTGTCGGCAAGGTTGTTTTTTTCATGTGTGTAACTCCTCAAGGGTGCGCACTAGGGTCGCCATTTCCTCAGGCAAACCAATTGAAATACGTAAATAATCAGCAATCCGATCAACTTTTGGAAAGTACCTGACATAGATTTTATGAGCCTGCAGATGCTCGAAAACCGTTTTAGCAGAATATCCACTCGGTTTAACCAAAACAAAATTCGTTAGAGAAGGCAAAACCTCATACCCTAGATTTTCCAGCTCTTGACTAAAGACCTTTCGGGTATCTGCAATACGCCAACAATTGACTTCGTAATAAGACCATGACGTCACGGCAACAGTAGCCAACTCTTCCGAAAGACTATTAACATTGTAGGGATTGATGCTATTTTTGACAGCCGTGATAACTGCCATGAGCTTTGGCCCACACACCCCATAGCCAACTCGCAAGCCCGCTAGAGAGGCATCCTTTGAAAAAGTCCGTGTCACAAATAGATTGTCATACCGCTCAACCAAAGGAATCACGGATTGACCACCAAAATTGATATAAGCCTCATCCACAATCACGACGATGTCCGCGTGTCGCGCCACAAAGTCTTCGATTGCAGTCCAATCCTTGTAAATCCCTGTCGGTGCATTGGGGTTGGTCAAAACCACGCCGCCACAAGGGCGATTCTCGTAAGCTGTCAAATCAAGACTAAAGTCTTCTGCCAGTGGCACCTCTTCATAAGGAATATGGTAAAGGTCTGCCCAGACCTTATAAAAACCATAAGTCAAATCTGGAAAAAGCACAGGTTCTTCACTATTGAAGAAAGCCTGAAAGGCCATCGAAAGGATATCATCCGAACCATTACCGATGATAAATGCCTCTTCAGAGAGACCATGCTGCTGCCCCAGTGCTCGGCGCAAATCCGCTTGGTCCAAGCTAGAATAGCGCTTGAGCTTTTCAGCATCAAAGGTCTGTAAAGCCTTTTTCACTTCTGGACTCGGCCCATAAGCATTCTCATTGGTATTGAGTTTGATCATCTTTTTTTCATTGGGTTGCGCTCCAGCAACATAAGGAGCAATGTGGCGTAAACCTTTGATTTCCATGGCTGATTCCTCTCTAAAAGACAAAAAGCGCCCTCGCAAATGCAAGGACGCTAAAGACGTGGTGCCACCTTCCTTCGACCAGCAGTCACCTGCTGGTCCTCAGTGAGTTAGCCTTAAACTAACTCTAGCCTCGTAACGGGAGGAACCGTCCTGACCTAGTCAACCTTACAAGTCTTTCGTTCAGGCGCTCAAGAAGGTGTCTTCTAAAGACCAACGTCCTTTCACCAGATAGACGCTCTCTGTTTTGGGGTCTTTATTTCATTTCTTTCATCGCTTATTGTATTTTCTTTATTCTACAAGAAAATTCAGAAAATTGCAATAGCCTGCTGCTAGATTAATATTTTTTCACTTGTTTTATTACTTGTTTTATTACTTGTTTTATTACTTGTCATCATCAATCACTTCAGCATCCTTGCGACGCCCACCATTAGAGGTATAGTGTGGTTTATCATCTTCTTTGTAGGGAAGACATAGCCCTAGGATCAAATAAATAAGAATACCATATCGACTAAAAATGATAAACAAAGCAATAATCAGACGAGCGATGGAAACATCCCAGCCGAATTTATCAGCCAAACCAGCGACAACACCAAAAAACCAACGCCCTTTTCGTAAACGGTAAAACGGACCCACGATGACACCTTCCCAACTTTTCTATGATAAGAATAGTATAGGCCATCTCTCTCATACTGTCATCAGACTTAGGACTGAATTTGACAAACCGAATTACTGACGATAATATGGGGACTCTTCTGCAGAGGTGCTCTGACCAATGACAATAGCATCTCGATCATAAACTGTTCCACCAACTGCAGCAGTCCCTGCTGGAATCATCACCAATGCTGCACTACCGGTAGCACTATTTTTGGGCGCATAGGTGAAATTAGCCACACCATTGGCCACACCATTAGGACTAAGTTCCATATCATCAGACTGCAATCCTTGGGCGGTAAAGGTCACACTATCTCCTTTGTCATTGGTCCAAGTCCCAACGACTGAACTAAAATCTCCCATGACAACGGCATTAATATCTATACCTGATACTTGCGTCGTAGCAGGAACTGAACTTGCTGTGGACTGTTCGGACGATGGTTCCTTTGCTACTTGATTAGAACCAGCTTGAGAACTGTGATGTGAAGCCTCACTACTGCCTTTTGTGGCTTGAGATTGACCTGAGGTTGATGATTTTTTTACTGATGAAGAATGCGACACCTGGCTTGTGGAAGATGTTTTAGTGGCTTCTTGCTTGGCGTTTTTACTTTGACAAGCCACTAGAGCAAAGAGACTAAGGACAAGCAATCCTTTAGTGATAGATTTTACAGACAAAGACATGATTTTTCCCTTCTTTACATGTTTTATTTAATAATACAGCATAAATTGACTACTATTTTTTTAGGTTATAGCAATATAGCGACGGGCACCCGAATAACTCACATAAGAAATCCAATAATGATTGTCGGCTTCAAAAAGACGATCGTAGGCTACGCTGTCACCTGGACTTTAACCGCATTGAGACACCGACACTGAGTTTACGGATAGAATAACGTAAATCTCGCCCTCCATGATTATGATTCATGTTAATCTCCTTAAAAAATATTGTTGTAAACGTTTTCGCGCCAAAACAATCTAATTTTAGCATCTTTGTCACTTTAAATCAAGCATTTTTTGATGTTTAAATCACCTATTCTTCCTTTCTTTATTAGATAAATTGTAAAATATAGTCCAACAAAAAAAATTCATAGCATTTCATTCGATAAGACTGTAAAAAAACACATATACATAACTCGAGGAAACAATATGAGCTGTTCCCATCTTACCTAACTGTTCAAATAGAAATAGAAATCTACTTGGAATTAGGTTTGAAACCTTGCCAATTGCAAGTAAACTTGGCGTCCATAAGTCTACTATTTCAAGAGAGTTAAGACGATGCCAAAATGGTTATTCCGCAATCTTAGCACAATAACAGTACGACCACAGGGCTAAGCAAAAAGGTCGGAAGCCTTGTTTAACGCCAAAGTTGAAAAAAGAAATTGAGAATGGTTTAAAATCCTCCTGGTCGCCTGAACAGATTTGTGGCCGCTATCAGCTGGAACAAGGCCTTATGTGATATCAATCACCGACCAAGAAAATGTTTAGCTTACAGAACTGCTCATGAAGCTCTAGTGGATGAGTTCGAGTAAATGTTGCTATTCTTCCTCAATTTTTATCGCGAAAAATATTAATTTTTTTTAACTTTTTTGTTGACATTTTAATTTTATGGTGTTATACTATATACAGAAAGCTTGATTAGAAGCTTTTAATAAAATAGAAAAGCAATTAATGAACTTTAAAATAAACGAGGTAAACAACTATGGCAAACAACTTTTATTCTAACGATCCATTCGGTCGGATGGACGACATTTTCAACCAACTCATGGCTAACACTGGTGGCTACAACACGGAAAACCGTCGCTATCTAGTCAACGGCCGTGAAATCACACCAGAAGAATTCGAAGTTTACCGTCAAACGGGTAAACTCCCTGCTAGCGCTACCGCGCAAACGCAAGCACCACACGCCGTTAAGGAAGACGGCATCTTAGCAAAACTTGGTACAAACCTAACTGAGGAAGCTCGCCAAGGTAACTTGGATCCCGTTATTGGCCGAAACAAAGAAATCCAAGAAACAGCTGAAATCTTAGCACGTCGGACCAAGAACAACCCTGTTCTGGTCGGTGATGCTGGGGTTGGTAAAACTGCTGTCGTTGAAGGTTTGGCACAAGCTATCGTGAATGGTGACGTCCCTGCCGCAGTCAAAGACAAAGAAATCATTTCTATTGACATTTCTGGTTTGGAAGCTGGTACCCAATACCGAGGTAGTTTTGAAGAAAACATCCAAAACTTGGTGAAAGAAGTTAAGGATGCTGGAAACATTATCCTCTTCTTTGACGAAATTCACCAAATTTTGGGGGCTGGTAGCACAGGTGACGGTCAAGGCTCTAAAGGTTTGGCTGACATCCTCAAACCAGCGCTGTCACGTGGTGAGTTGACCGTTATCGGGGCAACCACTCAAGACGAGTACCGTAACACTATCTTGAAAAACGCTGCTTTGGCCCGTCGTTTCAACGAAGTCAAAGTCAATGCACCTTCTGCTAGCGACACGCTGGAAATCCTTAAAGGGATTCGCGCGCTTTACGAAGATCACCACAACATTGTCTTACCAGATGATGTGCTCAAGGCTGCTGTAGACTTGTCTATCCAATACATCCCACAACGTAGCCTGCCAGATAAGGCAATTGACTTGGTCGACATGACGGCTGCTCACTTGGCAGCGCAACACCCTGTCACTGACATTGCTAGCATCGAAAATCAAATCGAGGCTGAAAAAGCCAAACAAGAACAAGCTGCTGAAAAAGAGGACTATGAAAAAGCTCTTGAAGCTAAAGTTCGCATCCAAGAACTGGAAGATAAAATTGCAAACCACACCGAAAACCAGAAGGTCACTGCTACGGTCAACGACGTGGCTGAATCTGTGGAACGACTGACAGGTGTCCCAGTATCCAAGATGGGAGCTAGTGACATCGAACGTCTCAAGGAACTCAACAGTCGTCTTAAAGGCAAAGTTATCGGTCAAGATGAAGCTGTCGAAGCTGTTGCTCGGGCTATTCGTCGTAACCGCGCTGGCTTTAGCGAAGGCAATCGTCCAATCGGTTCCTTCCTCTTTGTCGGACCAACAGGTGTTGGTAAGACAGAGTTGGCTAAACAGTTGGCTCTGGACATGTTTGGTTCCAAGGATGCCATCATCCGTCTCGACATGTCTGAATACTCAGACCGGACAGCTGTTTCCAAATTGATCGGTACAACGGCTGGTTACGTCGGATATGATGACAACAATAACACTTTGACAGAACGTGTTCGCCGAAACCCATACTCTATCGTTCTCTTGGATGAAATTGAAAAAGCTGACCCACAGGTCATCACACTGCTCTTGCAAGTCTTAGATGACGGTCACTTGACTGACGGTCAAGGTAATACCGTCAACTTCAAAAACACTGTTATCATCGCGACTTCAAACGCTGGCTTTGGTAACGAACATTTGACAGGCGATGAGGACAAAGACCAAGCTATCATGGATCGGATTAAACCTTACTTCCGCCCTGAATTCCTCAACCGCTTTAACGGTGTTATCGAATTCACACACTTGACCAAGGAAGACCTCAAGGAAATCGTTGAACTCATGCTCAATGAAGTTAACAAAACGTTGGCTAAGAAAGACATTCATTTGGAAGTCAGTGAAGATGCTAAAGCCTTCCTCATCGAACAAGGCTACGACGAAGCCATGGGAGCACGTCCATTGCGTCGGGTCATCGAAGGCGAAATCCGTGACAAAGTGACAGATTTCTACCTGGACAACCCAGAAGTCAAAGAACTCAAAGCTGATATGGTTGATGGTACATTGACAATTTCAGCCAAAGATTAACATCATCACAACATAAAAGGCTAGCGCTCATTCGCTAGCTTTTTTTATTTACCAAAAAACACACCTCTGCTGGATAGATAGCCGTCAACGTGTCCTGTTCCTGTTTTCTACATATCCTAGCAAAGGCTTCTTTTGACATCTATAGAAAAAGTGATTTGACTAATAGTCAAATCACTTTTCTTTCTTCATTTAGGCTTTACCTGTTTCTTCTGGTTTCCAAAAGTCAGTAACAGCTCCTTTAGAAGCCGATGATACAATATGGGCGTATTTACCAAGTACCCCACGGCTATAGAGCGGAGGCAAGACTGTTTCAGCTTTACGTTTTTCTAATTCCTCTTCAGAAACAGCCATTGTAATTTCTTTGGTATCTTGGTCAACAGTAACCATATCCCCCGTTCTCAAGTAGGCAATTGGTCCACCAACTTGAGCTTCAGGCGCAATATGACCGACAACCAAACCGTAGGTACCACCTGAAAAACGACCGTCTGTCAGGAGGGCAACCTTATCTCCTTGTCCTTTACCGACAATAATGGATGATAAGGAAAGCATTTCTGGCATACCAGGCCCACCCTTAGGCCCAACAAAGCGGACAACCACTACGTCGCCATCAACCACTTCATCTGCTAGAACAGCTTCAATGGCATCTTCTTCAGAGTCAAAGACCTTAGCAGGACCCGTATGGTTACGAACTTTAACCCCAGATACCTTAGCCACGGCACCATCAGGTGCCAAGTTCCCGTGAAGAATGATGAGTGGTCCATCAGCTCGTTTTGGTTTATCCAAAGGCATGATGACTTTTTGACCTGGAGTCAAATCATCAAATTCAGCTAGGTTTTCAGCAACGGTTTTTCCTGTACAAGTGATACGATCCCCATGCAAGAAACCATTGGCCAAAAGATAGCGCATGACGGCAGGCACACCACCGACATTGTAAAGGTCTTGGAAGACATATTGACCAGACGGTTTCAGGTCAGCCAGATGAGGCACGCGTTCCTGAATAACGTTAAAGTCATCTAGGCTAAGCTCGACATTTGCTGCATGGGCAATGGCCAATAAGTGCAAGGTGGCATTGGTTGAACCACCCAAGGCCATGGTCACTGTGATGGCATCTTCAAAAGCTTCACGCGTCATGATGTCAGATGGTTTGATACCCAACTCGAGCATCTTAAGAACTGCACGTCCTGCTTCCTCGATGTCAGCCTTCTTCTCAGGCGATTCAGCTGGGTGTGAAGAAGAACCTGGCAAACTGATACCGATAACTTCAAGGGCTGTCGCCATAGTATTAGCCGTATACATTCCTCCACAACCACCAGGGCCAGGACACGCATTACACTCTAATTCTTTAACTTCTTCGGCCGTCATATCCCCATGGTTCCAGTGGCCCACGCCTTCAAAGACAGAAACCAAATCAATATCTTTACCGTCTAGGTTTCCTGGAGCGATGGTACCACCATAGGCGAAGATAGCTGGAATGTCCATATTTGCAATGGCAATCGCAGACCCTGGCATGTTCTTATCGCAACCACCGATAGCAACAAAGGCATCAACATTGTGCCCGCCCATGGCAGCCTCAATAGAGTCAGCGATAATATCACGAGAGGTCAGAGAAAAACGCATCCCTGGTGTCCCCATGGCAATCCCATCAGCCACGGTGATCGTTCCGTATTGAACCGGCCAGCCACCCGCTTGCTTAACACCCTTTTTAGCGATTTTTCCAAAGTCATGCAAATGAATATTACACGGTGTGTTTTCTGCCCAAGTTGAAATAACTCCGACAATTGGTGTTTCAAAGTCTTTGTCGGTCATTCCTGTTGCACGTAACATGGCCCGGTTAGGTGACTTAACCATGCTATCGTAAATCTTAGAACGATGGCGGAGACTTTTCAGTTCTTCTGTCATAATGAGATTCTCCTTTGCTTTCACCCTTCATTTTACCATAAAAATAGCCTATCGTAAAAGGTTTTCCAAAAGCTCCTTATCTTATTTCAGCTTATCTCCCGCATAGGTATGCGTCTTTTCTAATTGCGGAAAATCTTGTTGACGCAAGGCTTCATAGATAACCATACAAACCGTATTAGACACATTCAGACTACGTACATGGGCATCATTCATAGGAATTCGAACACACCAATCCGCATGAGCACGCATAAAGTCTTCTGGTAAGCCCTTATCTTCACGACCAAAGACAAAATAATGATTTTCCTGTCCCTGATAGGAAACCTCTGCATAGGTCCTCATGGCAAATTTAGTCACCAAGTGGATTTCTCCTTCAACTTGCGTCAGGAACTCATCTAAACTATCATAAAATCGCACATCTAGCTTATCCCAATAATCCAGACCTGCTCGCTTCATTTTCTTGTCATCAATAGGAAACCCCATCGGTCGAATGATGTGTAAGGGACTATTTGTTGCAGCGCAGGTTCTTGCAATATTTCCTGTATTTGCAGGAATTTGTGGCTCAAAAAGCACGACATGATTTTGACCACTATCGCTACGGTGATTTTGTTGACTTAAGGCTTCAATATCCATCTCTACATCCTTTTCCTGTCAAAAAGAAAACCAGGTTGCTCGGAGTAAACTCAGCAAACAACCTGGTTGCATGTCACTCGTTAACTTAAATCATAACAGGTTTGAGTTAAATCAACGAATTTTCATTTACTATTTTAACACTTTCCCTCTTATTGTCAAGGTGAAATTCTAAAAAAATTCAGAAAATGACCGTCGTATATAAAGAGGCCATTAAGTGATTGCTATTTCTCAAGATAAGTTTACCCCATCTTGCTTTTTAAGACAAGACACCAAAAAAGCCCAAAACAGGCTCTTTTCGATAATAGATTAAAAATCCGCCTTAGCTTGAGTGGCGACAATCCCCTCTACTTCCAGACCATTAGCTGTGATAGCCTGCTCAAGAGTCGCATGGTCGCAAGTTCCCTCGACTTGGATCTCGATAGCCACTTTGCCAGATCGTCGCGTGCTAGCAACAATCCGCTTGATATTGAGATTTTGTGATACAAGAATATCTGTGACTTTTTCCAGAACCCCAATGGAATCCTCACTCAAAAGCGAAATGCGAATCCCAGCTTGACCAAAACCGGCAATTTCCAGGAAAGCTTTAAAAATATCCTTGTCCGTAATGATACCATAAACCTGGTCTCCCTCAACGACAGGCAAAACCCCGACGTTATGTTGAATCATTTCATAGACAGCTTCTTCTAATTCTGCATAAGGAGATACTGTCACAACATCACGAATCATGACATCGCGTATTTTGGTTTTGTTCAGCAAATAATTCATTTCATAAATTGAAAGACTAGATGCTTTAGAGGGGCTAGCCTCATTGATGGTATTTTCTGTCACAAGACCAACCAACTTATCGTTTTCAATAACGGGTAGGCGTCGCAAGTCCTTCTCCCGCATGATATCCGTCGCATGCGCAACAGTTGTATCAGGTGAAACATAAACGACTTTTTTTGTCATGTAATCCTTTACAGCCATGCTTTTACTCCTTTTTTTCTTTATTATAACACGTTTAAATCAATAGTTGGTCAACCACCATTAGAGAAAAAGTGCTCGACTACTGATTTCGGATTAAAAAAAGTGAAACAGAACTAAATAACACAAAATTTAGTTGGCTGCTTCACTCTCTACAAATCTCATAAGCCTAAAGAGGCTAGGCTATTTGATGAGCAAATCTTTAGTATCTATGACTGACTAGTGACGCTAAAGTCCTTGCTTGATTTGATTAACCACCCAAATAGGCTTTACGAACCTCATCAGATACCAACAATTCTTGACCAGTCCCTGACATGGTTATATTACCAGTCTCCAAAACATAGGCTTGATCGGAGATGCTGAGAGCTTTATTGGCATTTTGTTCAATCAAGAGAACCGTTGTCCCTTGTTTTTGGATATCCTGAATGATATCAAAAATTTCTTGGATAAAGATCGGGGCTAGCCCCATAGAAGGTTCATCCAATAGGAGCAGTTTCGGTTGACTCATCAAGGCGCGTCCCATGGCTAGCATTTGCTGTTCACCACCTGAAAGGGTCGCTGCATCTTGATTTTTACGTTCTTCCAAACGTGGAAAACGTGAAAAGATTTTCTTCAAATTGGCCTGATTTTGTTCTCGGTTGTTATTGAGAAAGGCACCCATCTCAAGATTTTCCATGACCGTAAGACCTGAAAAGACATGTCGCCCCTCTGGTACTTGTGACAAGCCATCTTTAACAATCTTTCGTGCAGGCAACTTTTGAATTTCTTGCCCCTCAAAACGAATGGTTCCTGAACTTGGACGAACAAGACCAGAGATAGTCCGCAAAATACTGGTTTTACCAGCACCATTGGCTCCGATCAAAGAAACAACCTGTCCTTCTTCAACTTGGAAAGACACGTTTTTGACAGCTTGAATGACGCCGTAATGGACGTCTAAGTTTGACACTTCTAACATGGCCATTAGGCTTCACCTCCTAGATAAGCTTCGATAACACGTTTATTATTACGGATCTCTTCAGGTGTACCGTGAGCAATGAGACGCCCATACTCAAGCACGTAAATACGTTCTGTGACTTCCATAACCAAACTCATATCATGTTCAATCAACATAATAGTAATGTTAAATTCTCGTTGAATTTTACGAATTAATTCAGTCAACTCAGCTGTTTCTTGCGGGTTCATCCCAGCAGCCGGCTCATCCAAAAAGAGTATTTTCGGGTCGGTTGCCAAGGCACGCACAATTTCGAGACGACGTTGTTGGCCATAAGGCAGATTTTTCGCTAAGGTTTGAGCGTCCTTATCCAGGTCAAAGATTGCTAATAATTCAAGGGCACGTTCATGAACTTCCGCTTCACTTTCATAGAAGCCAGGACCACGCACCAAACTTTCAAAGAAATGGTTAGAATGCTTATTACTCATCCCGACCAAAACATTTTCAATAACGGTCATGTCTTTGAAAAGACGGATATTCTGAAAAGTTCGAGATAAGCCTAAAGAAGCAATTTTAGAAGGTGTCTTCCCATTGAGAGTCGTACCATCCAAACTGACGCTACCACTGGTAGGTTCGTAAACACCCGTTAAAAGGTTAAAAAGTGTCGTTTTCCCAGCCCCATTAGGACCAATCAGACCGACCAATTCTCCTTTATTGAGTTCGATAGTTACATCACCAACAGCCGTTAGACCACCGAATTCTTTTGTCAAATGTTGCACATCAAGAAGCGCCATTTTCTTTGCCCTCCTTTTGATTAGTTTTATTAAAGAAACGAGAAAGATAGAATTCTTTGGTTCCTAGAAGACCACTTGGTCGGAAAATCATGATGAGAATCAAGGCCAGTGAATAGATAATCATCCGGATATTGGACACATCTTGCAGGAACATATTAAGGATTCCCAAAACAATGGCAGCTAAAATAGTCCCTGTAATAGAACCTAAACCACCCAAAACAGCTACGATTAAGTAATCGATAGATTTCATGATAGTAAAGTCTTTTGGAACAACAGTTCCGATATACCCTACATAAAGAGAACCTGCCACGGCAGAAATCATAGCCCCAATAACAAATGTAATCACTTTCATCTTGGTGACGTTAACGCCCATGGATTCCGCAGCAATTTCATCTTCACGAACGGAAATAATTTGACGTCCCGTTGCAGAACGCAAGAGATTAAGAACTAAAATCGTCACAAAGACAACAAAGAGAAAGACAACCGGCCAAGTTGTATAGGGTAAGGTACCCGTTAGACCTGCCGCACCATTTGTGACAGTTCCCCCGTTAACGATGACAATCCGGATGATTTCAGCCATCCCTAAAGTTGCAATCGCCAGATAGTCTCCTTTCAAACGCAAGGTTGGAATCCCAAATATTAGGGCCAAAAGGGCGGCTACAGCAACACCGATAAGCATAGAGAGATAAAAACCATTATAAGTGTTAAAGCCCTCATACTGGGTCAAAATAGCCGTAGCATATGCCCCGATAGCCATAAAACCAGCTTGTCCAAGGGTAAACTGACCTGAAAAACCAAGCACTAAGTTAGTTCCCAAGCCCATCAAGATAGAAATACCAATTCCCATCATGATTTGGATGTAATACATGTCTAAGATACCTGCTGACACCAAGCCTTGGATGATCAAGTATAGCACCACAAAGATGGCTAACCAGGCGACATTTACTTTTAGATTTTTTTTCATTGTCTATACCTTCTCTTTCACGTTTTTGCCCAAAAGCCCTGCCGGACGAACTAGAAGGATGATGATAAAGACGGCATAAACGACCAAATCACGGAAACTTGAAAGGTTCAAGGCATTGGCCAATGTTTCCAAAATACCAATCAAGAATCCACCAATCGCTGCACCTGGAATCAGACCAATACCACCCAAAACAGCTGCAACAAAGGCTTTAATCCCTGGTGTCATCCCCATTAATGGCTCAAGGGAATTATAGTATAAGCCAATCAAAACACCACCAGCACCAGCTAATGCTGAACCCAAGGCAAAAGTGAAACTAATCGTTGAGTTGACATTGATCCCCATCAACTGGGCTGCGTCACTATCAACAGAAACCGCACGCATCGCTTTCCCCATTTTTGTCTTTTGGACAATCAGCTGCAATGCCACCATCAAGAGTAGGGTAACAGCTAAAATCAAGATTTGGATATTACTTACTGTAAAAATGCCAAGATTATATTGTTGTGTTTTAATGACTTGAGGGAAGGAACGTGTATTGGCACCGACCAAAAAGACCATGCCATATTCCAAAAAGAAGGAAACCCCGATGGCTGTAATCAAAACAGAAATTCGAGGAGAATTTCGTAAAGGGCGATAAGCCAAATATTCAATCAACATCCCCAAACAAGCCGTTGCTGCCATAGTAATGACCAGCGCCAACCAAAATGGCAAATGCCAAAAAGAGATAATGTAGTAACCGATAAAGGCTCCTACCATATAGATATCGCCATGAGCGAAGTTAATCAATTTAATAATCCCATACACCATGGTGTAACCTAGGGCTAGAAGCGCATAGACACTTCCCAAAATAATCCCATTCACCAGCTGTTGGGGTAATTGTTGTAAAAACATAAGTTACCAAACTTTCTTTACATTCAGATCTTATTTTGCAACAGTAACGGCTGTAGCCGTGTCTTCTCTACCATCCTTCATACGAACCATCAAGGCTGTCTTGATAGGGTTATGTTGCGCATCGATGGTCATTTCACCAGTAACGCCTTGGAAACCTTTGAGTTTGGCCAAATTATCGGCCAATTCAACTGAATCATTGGCATGCTTTGCTGCGTCAGCAATCATGTAAACCGAATCATAGGCTAAGGCTGCAAACATATTAGGTTCTTCGCCATATTTAGCCTTGTAGTTTTTGATGAAATCATCTGCTTTTTGAGACAGGCTTGTTTTGGTTGAATAACCAGACACATAATAGACATTATTGGTGTTAGCTGCTCCAGCCAATTGAATGAAGGTCGCATCGCTAAATCCATCTGGCCCAAGAATAGGTTTATCAATCCCCATATCACGCGCTTGTTTGGTGATGATACCCGTTTCTGTATAATAACCAGGCATGATGATTGCATCATAATCCAAGTCTTTAAACTTAGTCAAAGCTGATTGGAAATCCTTATCGCCAGAAGCAAAGGTTGCCGTTGAGACAATTTGTCCTTTATAGGCTTTTTGAAAAGCTTGTGCAATCCCCTTAGCATAGTCACTTGAGTTATCATAATAGAGAACCACACGTTTAGCACTTAAATTGTCAAAGGCATATTGGGCTAAGACTTTTCCTTGGAAACTATCCTGGAAGGTAGCCCGAAAGACAAACTTCTTGGTTTTACCACCAGATACCGTCAAGTCATCCTGTGTCCCAGCTGGTGTTAACAAGGGAACCCCTGTTTTTTGAGCGTTGAGTGAGGCTGCAGCAGTTGCTCCAGATGTCATTGGCCCAATGATAGCATTAACCTTGGAACGAATGGCTAGGTTGGTCGTTGCGGTTGAAGCCTCAGCATTATCCGATTTATTATCTTTGGTAATCAACTGAATTTTCTTCCCGTTGACTCCCCCATTAGCGTTGATTTCTTCCGTGGCCAATTGAACCCCTTTTTGGGCAACAGTCCCGTAAGCGGCAACGGCTCCGGTTAATTCTAGATTGACACCAATTTTTATGGTATTACCAATCGGTGTCCCTGTGGCACTAGCTGTTTCGTCAGGTTTTTTATTTCCAACGGTAAAAGCTAGGGCAGCTAAAACAGCGATAACGACTGCGACACCAAAGCCGAGTGTTAGCTTTTTGTTCATAGTACTACTCCTTAATAGTTTCTTAAAAGGTCTTCTAAAAGAATACTGAATTATCTGACAATTGTCAAGATACCTGACTAAATTAAAACGCTTCCTCAATAGAAGCGTTTTTTTCGATATACCTTATTCGACATCTTCTTTTAAACTGCCCACAAAGTTTGTATCTAGATCTTTATAATAAGAGGGTAAGACTTTGGTGACACAGGACATGGCCTCTAGTTTATCTACAGTCACTTGGTACTTCTCGGCATCTATATAAAGAACCACATATTTCATGGCCTGAGATTGGTAGATACAGTCTCCAAATTTTCGAATTTTTCGAATATCGCGTTTATGCTTCAAGTAGACAATCAGTTTCTCACGGGCGGGTATGATTACCATCATTAGCTCCTTCTCGTTTAATAGGCTGAGGGGATGTGATCTTTTCATGAGGTTTTCGGCGAGGGGCAAATGGTAGACCCGTATCTACAAAAATGGAAGGATCTACCGCATAAGCCAACTGGTGACTAACCTGAGCTAGAATCTCTTGCAAGGCGTTCTCATCCCGACGTAGTTGCCCAACAAGAGGATGGAGATCCAGCTCGCGTTTTAATTGAAAGAGGTCGCGTCTTAAAGTCCGCGCTTCTGGTAAAATATCCCGATAGGCTTCAATAGCTTCGTAAGCTTGTTTTTTTTCCTCGAATTGCGCAACTTTATCCTGTAAGACAGCGTCTTGTTCAATAGCCAATTGGGTTGCTAGGTAAGTCTGATACTCGGCGCTCTCTTTTAAGGCAATAATCAAGCGATTAGTGGACTCTTCTATTGCCAGTAACTGGTCATCTACGATTAACATGCTGTCATTATACCATAAAATCAACTGGCTTTCGAGATGCAAAAAAAGGCCAAAAATTGTTTTTTCGGCCTTAATCGGGAAAAGGTTCCTATCAACTCTTATTTCAATTCATTATTTGCCATGATTTCGTCAATAAAACCGTAATCAAGGGTTTCTTGTGCACTCATCCAATTATCACGCTCTGCATCAATATGAATTTTTTCGATATCTTGTCCTGAGTTTTTGGCTAAGATTTCTTCCAAATTTTGACGGGTTTTGAGCAAGTGTTCTGCCGCAATGGCCATATCGGTTTGCTGCGTACCACCGCCGGTACCACCCATAGGTTGGTGAATCATGTATTCAGCATTTGGCAACATGAAACGTTTACCTTTGGTCCCACTTGATGCGATGATAGTTCCCATGGAAGCTGCCATTCCCATAACGATAGTCTGAACATCAGACTTGATAAAGTTCATGGTATCCACAATGGCAAGTCCTGCTGATACAGAGCCACCAGGTGTGTTGACATAGAGGTAAATGTCTTTAGTACTGTCTTGCGCATCCAAAAAGAGCAATTGGGCAATAATCGAATTCGCCATATTATCTTCGACTGGTCCAGTCAACATAATAATCCGGTCTTTTAACAGACGAGAATAAATGTCATAAGAACGCTCACCTCGACTGGTTTGTTCAATAACTACTGGAATCATAGGTTTCTCCATTCATTTAGCTTAATAAAGCTATTATAGCATTTGGTCAAAAAAGGTCAAACAAAAAGTTTGCCCTTTTCCTTTTTATTTCGTTCCGAATAAACGGTCCCCTGCATCTCCCAAACCTGGAACAATATAACCGTTTTCGTTCAAGTGATCATCTAGTGACGCTGCATAGATGGCAATCTCTGGATGCGCCTCTTGCAAGGCTTTTACACCTTCTGGGGCAGCCACTAGACAGACAAATTTGATCTGACTAGCTGGCACACCTCTTTTGAGCAAGGAATCTACAGCTAAAATGGCTGACCCACCTGTTGCCAACATAGGGTCAACCAAAAAAATTTGGCGTTGGTCAATGTCTTCTGGTAATTTAACGAGGTATTCGACTGGTTGTAAGGTTTCTTCATCACGATACATGCCGATGTGACCTACCTTAGCTGCTGGAATGAGGCTCAAAAAACCATCCACCATACCAATACCTGCTCGTAAAATAGGAACAATCGCCAGTTTCTTCCCTGCAATTTGTTTTTGAACGGTTGTGGTAATTGGCGTTTCAATCGTCACATCTTCTAAAGGGAGATTACGAGAAACCTCGTACCCCATCAGCATAGCAATTTCGTTGACCAGTTCACGAAAGTCCTTGGTAGAAGTCGTTGTGCGACGTAAAATAGACAATTTGTGTTGAATTAGTGGATGTTCGATGACTTGAAAAGTCCCCATATCTGTAACCACACTTTCTAATAAAATACTTCTACTTATTATACAAAAAAAATCCCCTATTATCTAGAAAGACACTA
>CAVHFY010000032.1:0-93838 GCA_963635745.1 Lachnospiraceae bacterium | reverse complement strand
ATTGGTATTGAATTCATTTGGATTGACACGGAGAATCCCCCACTTGATGCTATTGGGTGGGTTGCCAAAAGCCATGGTTAGTATTTTCTGACTAGCACACTTTAATTTTTTTGTCTTTCTCCGAATAGACCTTTGGAGGATAAGATATGTATGCAATTAAATGGGATTCGGATGCGGTTTTACCTAGGGAACGCTTGGCGAGTGCTGGGGTGGAAGCCTTGAGTAATCAAGAATTGTTGGCCATACTCTTACGAACAGGTAGCCGTCAGCAAAATGTCTTTGACTTGTCTGGAGAGATTCTAGAAAATATTGGTGATTTAGCCCGCCTGCGTCAGATGTCTCTGCAGGAATTTCAAGCGATAAATGGGATTGGTCCAGTTCGCGCCACGGAGTTATTAGCTTTGGTGGAACTCGCTAGGCGTATTCATAGCGCAGAACTGACTAAAGGTGAGCAAATTTTGAGTTCTGAGCGTTTAGCCAAACGCATGCAGGTGGACTTACGTGATCAAAAGCAGGAACATGTGATTGCGCTTTATTTGGACACGCAAAATAGCGTAATAGAAAAACGCACCATATTTATTGGTAGCGTTCGTCGTTCGGTAGCAGAACCTCGTGAAATCTTATATTTTGCTTGTAAGAATATGGCGACTTCTCTAATTATCGTCCATAATCACCCATCTGGTGACCCAACTCCAAGTGAGATGGACAAGCAATTTACGCAAAGAATGCAAGCCTCCTGTCAGCAATTAGGCATTGTATTTCTCGACCACCTGGTGATTGGCTACCCAGATTATTATAGTTTTCGCGAGCACACTGATTTATGTGATTAGAGTTGGTTGACCACATAGTCAAATACATCGATGGATTCCTTACGTTCTTGAATCAGATGGTCAGGATGCCATTGGACACCTAGAAAATTGGGATAGTCTCGGTCAATGATAGCTTCAATGGTGCCATCACGAGGATCTTTTGCAATGCTTTGAAGACCTTTTCCAAGTTCTTTAACACTCTGGCGGTGGAAGGAGTTGATCCAGTTGCGTTTGCCATAAATCTGATACAAGGGTGTTCCCTCATCGAGAACGACATCATGCGTACCGTTTTCTAACCAGTGATTGGGAATATCTTGGTTGAGACTTCCGCCTTTTATGACATTATAGAGTTGCATGCCACGACAGACAGCAAAAATAGGTTTCTGCTGTCGTAATGCTTCTTTAACAAGAGCAATTTCAAAGACATCTCGAGCACGGTTGTAGTCATCACTAGCCACTTGTAAGTCTTCATGGTAGAACTCTGGTGAGATATTTTGCCCACCTGCCAGGATTAGCTTATCGATGCTAGCGATATACTGTTGGGTGTTTTCAGGGTCGCCGATGGGAATGATATAAGGAATGCCGTCAGCTAGTTGTACGCCACGGACATAACCAGATGGGGTATAGGAGACGTGAATATCTAAGGACTCTAATCCTGAGCGTTCGTTTCCAGCAATACCAATCACCTGTTTAGCCATTAGAGTCCCTCCTTTTCTTGATTCATAAAGTATAAGAGCGTTTGTAGTTCGCTCGTTAAGTCAACATATTGCACAACCACGTGGTTAGGTAGTTTGAGTTGCACAGGTGAAAAACTTAAAATACCTTCGATACCGGCCTCAACGAGAATATCTGCGACCTCTTGAGCCTTGACAGAAGGCACCGTTAAAATCGCGGTTTTAACCTGAGAATTAAGCACATGTGATTTGATCTCATCAATGGGATAAATAGGAATGCCATCTTTAGAAGTGTAGCCAACCATGGGGTGAGATTGTTGGTCAAAAGCCATGGTAATACGCATTTTGTTGCGTTCATGAAAGCGGTAGTTTAAGAGTGCCTTTCCCATGTTGCCAATACCGACTAAGAGCACGTTGGTCGTATTGGTATCGTGCAAGAGCTGCGCGAAAAAGGCCGTCAGCTTTTGAACGTCATAGCCAAATCCACGACGGCCAAGTTCTCCGAAATGCGAAAAATCACGGCGAACAGTTGCCGAATCAACACCAATAGCTTCAGCAATCTGTTTGGAATTAACCTTGGTGATTTTTTCAGCGTTGAAGCGTTTAAAGACGCGATAATAGAGCGATAAGCGTTTGGCTGTTGCTTTTGGGATTAACTTGTCTTCCGTCATGGGCTGACTCCTTTCTATACTCGTTAATTGTAAAAAAAGATTGTGAAAAAAGCAACAAAAATGCTACACTTTGTGATAAGAAAAAACTATCTTACGATAGTTTTTTTGAATTATGGGGCAGTTTTCTCGAAGATACCACGTTCTACCAGGCTGTCCATTAGAAAATAAAACTTTTCTTGTAAGATCTTATTTTCCTCTGATTTAAAGATATTGACAATGCGCAAACCTGATTTATCAGTAATGGTTAATTTAAATCCTGTTAGGTCTTTGTTGATAATGATTTTTAGTAAGAAACCATCGCCACTGTTTGGTACTTTTTCAAGTAGGCGTTGCAATTCATAAGTGCCGATAGGTTGTTTCTGGGTGAAGGTCATATCTCGCAAGGTATAGGCCTTTACCGAGGGACTCAGTGTATATGCGTCCCTAGAGTCTGTTAGATGAATGGTTTTTTCAAATGCCATATCAGTCTCCTAAAATCGTGTTGATCGTTTGAGCGAGCGCTTTGGCCTCATCTAGAGTGTTTTGATCGCCAAAACTAATGCGAATAGAACTCGTTAGTCGTGGGGAGTCACTGCCGTAATAAGCACTGAGAACGTGGCTAGGATCTACCGTTCCGGCTGTACAAGCAGAACCTGTTGACACGCAAAACCCAGCCATATCGAGCCTTGTCAGTAGGGTATTATTGTTAGCTTCAGGGAAGGCTATATTGAGTACATGAGGCAATCCCTGACCGAGACAGTTTTCTTGATAGGGAATTTTTAGTGTTTCCAAAAAGGTTTGACGTAGTTTTTCAATATGTTGGGTTTTAGCGGTCACATTGGTCAAATTATCTTGTAAGGCTTGAGCCATTCCTGCAATTCCGATGAGGTTTTCCGTACTGGCGCGTCGTTTTTCTTCTTGTTCGCCACCGTGGAGTAAGGCATCGAAGTGAAGAGGTGTCGTATAGAGAAAACCAACCCCTTTTGGACCATGAAATTTATGAGCTGATGCGGATAAGAAGTCGATGCCTAATTCCATAGGGTGAAGGGCTAGTTTTCCGACAGCCTGAACAGCATCCACGTGAAAGACTGCTTGATGCTCGGCTAGTAGATGCCCAATCTCCTTGATGGGAAGAAGATCACCTGTTTCGTTGTTGGCAAACATGGTGGAAACCAGTATGGTATCGGGTCGTAGAGCACTTTTGACTTGTTCAACCGTAATTCCTCGTCCATTTTCTGGTGTGAGGTAGGTGACTGTAAAACCAAATCGTTTTTCCAGGTAGGCCATCGTATGAAGAACACTATGGTGTTCAATAGCTGTGGTAATCAAGTGTTTGCCCTTAGCCTGATTGGCTAAAGCGTAACCTTGAATAGCAGTGACATTGCTTTCTGTTCCCCCTGAAGTGAAGATGACTTGGTGGGGTGGAACCTCTAAGGCAAGAGCGATTTTTTCTCGACTTTCTCTGAGGAGTTTGTTTGCCTTTCGACCTTCTAGGTGTAAGCTAGAAGGGTTTCCATAAACGTTCATTGCTGCCATCATCGCCTCTTTGACAGCTGGTGTCAAAGGACTAGTAGCCGCATTGTCAAAGTAAGCCATCAGTCATTGTCCTTTTGTGTGTAGGTAAAGAGCGGGCTCAGGGGTTCGTGGGCTTGAATACGCACCACGGCATCTGCAATCAGTTCACTAGCAGAAAGATACTTGACTTGTTCAGGGACAGCTTCTTTGGTGGCAACAGAGTCTGTCACCAAAATTTCTTCAATAGGTGCTTTGCTGAGGATGTTGGCGGCACCACCAGCAAATAGTCCGTGACTAGCCGCAGCATAAATGGCGGTAGCACCCGCCCGTTGAACAATTTTGGCAGATTCTGCAAACGTCAAACCAGTGTTGAGAATATCATCGATGAGGATAGCGGTTTTACCTTTCACATCACCGATAATATAGCCTTCCTCACGGTTACTATCGTCTTCTGCGTGATCGATGATTGCAATAGGGGCATCAAGGTATTCTGCGAGACTCCGTGCGCGTTTAATGCCTGAATTTTTAGGGCTCACGACGACAATATCATCACCAGTAAAACCTTTGTCTTGGTAATATTTTGCAAACAGAGGGATCGTAAAGAGGTTATCGACAGGGACGTCAAAGAAACCTTGAACTTGAACAGCATGGAGATCTAAGGTTAAAAGACGACTGACACCAGCTTTGACTAACATGTTGGCCACAAGCTTAGCGGTGATGGGTTCCCGGGGAGCTGCGATGCGATCTTGTCGTGAGTAGCCAAAGTAAGGGATGACGACATTGATAGAACGAGCACTAGCCCGTTTACAAGCGTCAATCATAATCAACAATTCCCATAGATGATTATTGACAGGGTTGCTGGTAGATTGGATAATGTAAATATCATGTCCCCGAACGGATTCTTCAATATTGATTTGGATTTCGCCGTCAGAAAACTGGCGGGAAGCCAATTTCCCCAGTGGTACGCCCATCGCTGCAGCAATTTTTTCTGCGATTGCCTTATTAGAATTGAGGGCGAATAATTTCAGTTGACTGTCGGTACACTTTTGTCCCATGACCAATGAACTCCTTAAATGTTTAGTGACTATATTTTACCAAAAAATAGTCCATGATTAAAGGGGCAAACTAGCTTTGCCCTTAACAGCCTTGCGTTAATTTTGCTATACTAATGGCATGACACTAACTATTACTACCAGTTTAGGCATGTCGAGTGATTTAAAAAAGCAGGCGCAAGGTTTAGCGCAACGTTATGGTTGGACCTATTTGCCTAGACAAAAACAATCGCTCGCAAAATTAATACACCAAAAGGGGCCCTTGCTTTTATTAACAAAAGAAGGGTTGAGTCTTCATCGTGAAGACAGGGAGGCCCTTCGTTTTCATCCTGATACAGCCATGTTGCGGGCAAAAGCTAAGCATGACCCTTTACGAGAACTCGTGGGTAGCCAACCGAAAACTGTTTTAGACACGACAATGGGGATGGCAACTGATGCCATCGTACTGGCCCAAGCCGGTCATCAGGTAACTGCTTTGGAGTCGCAAACTATAATTGCCCAAGTGGTGGCATACGGCTTGTCACATTATGTCAGTGGTTGGCCAAGTTTTGATGCGGCCATGCGTTCGATCAAGGTGCTTTCTAGGGAACATTTGACTTTTTTAAGACATCAGAAAGCAAATGCCTTTGACATCGTTTATTGTGATCCTATGTTCTCAGAGACGATTGCAGAATCGCACAATTTAGCTGGGTTGGACGATTTGGCCAATCCTAACCAATTAACGACAGCTTTCATGAAAGAAGCTTGCCGTGTGGCTAAAGAAGCAGTAATTTTTAAAGGGCATTTTCGAGATGATACCTTTGAACGCTTGGGCTTTAAACGACAAGTGAGACCCAATCAAAAGTTTCACTACGGTATCTATCGCTTATTCTAAGGTATCCACAAATCGTGCCACCTTTGATTTAGCGCTCACAAATGGTAGGTTATGGGTTTGTAAAAAGTCCTCAAAGTCTTTTTGACCTTTTTGGGCATCAGTGACTTCTAATTCAAGTTCGAAATCTGTTCGCCCAGCATAGCTATTTTTATCTAAGGCCATGAGCCCGATAGAGAACTGTTTTTCCAATCGTTGGGTCGTTAAATGTCCTAAACAACAGAGCTGCGTTAAGGGAATACCTGCTTTTTCTAGGAGAGTTCTAATCTCGCCTTCGGGTAATTCCAAGCTTTCTAAAAGATCATGAGCCTCTGTGAGAGATAAGGCTTGGTTGTATTCCTGATTTCCCACAGGCTGTGGGATTTTTAAGGTTAATTCCGCGCGATCGGCCAAGGTTCGAATGCGCAAAGCCATTTTGGCTTCCTTAATGGCCCAATCAGAAGTTTCTAGATAGTAGTTGGTCTGGATGATAGCTGGTGTTCCTGCATAAAGGGCTGTAAGATGGCGGTAGTTTTCTTTAGAAAGAAGGATTTTAAACTCAATTTCAAGATGTTGCATACGTTTTCCTTTCGCTTTGTGGTATAATAACTATATTCATTGTGGCTTAAATAACTAAATAATTCAAGCCGAAAACCATTCCCATGAGTGGATGAAGGAGTAGTATGGACTGGGAATTATTTTTAGACCCTTATATACAAGCAGTTGGTGAGTTGAAAATCAAATTGCGTGGCATCCGTAAGCAATTTCGAAAACAAGGAAAGCACTCAGCGATTGAGTTTGTGACAGGGCGTGTCAAATCCATTGAAAGTATCCAAGAGAAGATGACACTGCGTGGCATTGGTCTTGAGTTATTGGAACAAGAGATGCAGGATATCGCCGGTCTACGGGTTATGGTTCAATTTGTAGAAGATATTCAGGAGGTGGTCAGCCTCTTGAGACGACGCTCTGACATGACAGTGGTGCAAGAGCGTGATTATATTAGTAATCGAAAGCCCAGTGGTTATCGCTCCTACCATGTGATTATCTCCTATCGGGTAGATACCATTGATGGTCCCAAGGATTTGTTAGCTGAGATTCAAATTCGGACCTTAGCCATGAATTTTTGGGCTACAATTGAACATTCTCTTAACTACAAATATCAGGGGGATTTCCCTCAAGCCATCAAGGAACGGTTAGAAAATGCTGCACGAATGGCTTATAAACTCGATGAAGAAATGAGTGCCATTAAAGAAGATATTCAAGAAGCGCAACTGCTGTATGACCCCATCAATCGGCATATTAAGGACGGAGTAGGAAATAGTGATGACACAGACGACATCTATCGCTAAGAAAAAAATCGCCATCATCGCTAATGGCAAATATCAAAGTAAACGGGTGGCTTCGCGACTTTTTGCTCAGCTGAAAGAAGATCCTGATTTTTATTTAACCAAGAAGAATCCAGACATTGTCATCTCAATCGGGGGGGATGGCATGTTATTATCTGCTTTTCACATGTATGAAAAACAACTAGACCGCGTACGCTTTGTCGGTATTCACACCGGACATTTAGGTTTTTATACAGATTATCGTGATTTTGAGGTGGATCAACTAATAGACAACCTGCGACAGGATCGCGGGGCTAAAGTTTCCTATCCCGTTTTGAAAATAGAGGTAAAATTACAAGATGGGAGAACCTTTTCAACGAGAGCGCTCAATGAAGCAGCTATCAAACGTTATGAAAAAACAATGGTCGCTGACGTCGAGCTTAATGGTAACTTCTTAGAGCGTTTCCGTGGAGATGGCTTAGCTATTTCGACACCGACCGGTTCAACTGCCTATAATAAATCTTTGGGCGGCGCCGTCTTGCACCCAACGATTGAAGCCCTGCAGTTAACTGAGTTAGCTAGTCTTAATAATCGGGTCTATCGAACCTTGGGGAGCCCTATCATTGTCCCGAGAAACGAACAGATACAAATTACGCCTAAACGGGCAGGAAGCTACACCTTATCAGTGGACAATAAAACCTATAACTTTAAAAACGTGACACAGTTGACCTTTAAATTGGACAAGAGAAAAATCTCATTTGTTGCGACGCCAAATCATACCAGTTTTTGGGAACGTGTACGGGATGCCTTTATCGGTGAGGTCGACGAATGATATTTGAATTTACTGTAGATCGGACTTGTCAGGTGAAAACATTCCTGAAAGGCCATGGGGTGTCTAAGGCCTTATTGGCTAAGGTGAAATTTAAAGGGGGCAAAATTCTTGTCAATGGGCGAGAGCAAAATGCTATTTATGTCCTAGAAACAGGAGATCTAGTCAGCATTGATATTCCAGCAGAAGAGGGAAACCAACGGCTGACAAGTACAGATTTTCCCTTGGATATTGTTTTTGAAAATGAGCATTTTTTGCTAGTTAATAAACCTTATGGCATTGCCTCAATTCCAAGTGTTCTGCATAGTCATACCATGGCTAATGCTGTGAAGGGTTATTATGAACGACAAGGATACGAAAATCGACAGATTCACATTGTAACTCGGTTGGACAAGGATACCAGTGGCCTCATGCTATTTGCTAAGCATGGGTATGCTCATGCGCGTGCCGATAAACAGTTGCAACATAAAGGTATTACAAAGCGTTATTTTGCCTTGGTATCGGGAGTAGTAGGGGACTTGCCTGACCAGGGAGATATTAAAGAACCCATTGCTCGGCCAGAAGACAGTATCATCACACGTTGTGTCCACCCAAGCGGCAAGTATGCGCATACCAGTTATCGGGTGGTTCAGCGCTTAGGACCTCTTGCCTTGGTGGATGTGACACTTCATACGGGTAGAACCCACCAAATCCGTGTTCATTTTTCCCATATTGGTTTTCCGCTTGTAGGGGATGACCTCTATGGGGGGCGGATGGACCTTGGTATCACACGCCAGGCTCTCCATTGCCATCATTTGGACTTTTTTGAGCCCTTTGAGAAGCGTTTGTTAAGCTGCGACCAGGAAATTCCTCAAGATTTCCGAGCCGTTTTGCAACAATTTCACTCATGAAAGGATAGTTTATGTCAATTATTGATACACTTGCCCAACAACTTAATGGCACTCAATTAAAAATTGTTTTCCCTGAATCTCAAGATGATCGTATCTTAGAAGCGACCTTACGTTTGGTTAAAGAGCGCCTGGTACATCCTGTTTTGATCGGCGATGTCAGCCAAGTAACAGCTTATTTCAATGGCAACGGCATCATTGAAGGTTTTACGGTCATTGATCCAGTAACTAGTGACCTCAGAGAACCCCTAAAAGAAGCTCTTTTAGAACGTCGTCAGGGAAAGGTAACAGCTGAAGATGCAGAAGACTTGGTTGATCAACCCAATTATTTTGGCGTTTTGTTAGTGTATGCGGGTTATGCGGATGGAATGGTATCTGGTGCTGTCTACACGACAGCTGATACAGTACGCCCAGCTTTACAACTGATCAAGACCAAACCTGGTATTACACGAACATCCGGGGCCTTTCTGATGGAAAAAGCAGAACATCGCATGATTTTTAGCGATTGCGCCGTTAATATCGATCCAGACAGCGAGGCGCTAGCCGGTATTGCAACAGGCGCTGCTGATTTAGCCAAAATGTTCCATATTGATCCCAAAGTAGCCTTGTTGAGTTATTCCAGCAAAGGAAGTGGTTCTGGACCGGCAGTTGATAAAGTGGCTAAAGCTGCTAGTTTGGCACAAGAAGCTCGTCCAGATTTACTCTTAGATGGGGAACTTCAGGTTGATGCAGCTGTTAATCAAGTTGTCGCTATGAAAAAAGTTCCTCAAAGTCCTTTGAAAGGTCAAGCAAATGTTTTGATTTTCCCAAATATCGAAGCGGGTAATATTGGCTATAAACTTGTCCAACGTTTGGGAGGCTATGATGCCATCGGCCCAATTCTAGTAGGCCTCAATAAGCCAGTTTCAGATCTCTCTCGTGGTTGTAATGCGGACGATGTTTATAAACTGACAGTCATTACAGCTTCACAAGCCTTGGCTGATAAAGATTAATTCTCAACGTGAAAGCTGAAAAAAAACCAGACAAAATGTCTGGTTTTTTAGTTGGTTAGCCAATCTGATTTAAGAGGCCTTCAGCTGTGGTATCTGGGAGAATTCGGACACGTTTGAGCGACATAAGCCCATCGCTGGCTGAAGCGATACCTTCATCAGTGGTCACAGCCAACTTGTAGTATTGGCTAGCAATGGAAGTTACAGTATCGTTGTAGCGTCCAGACGGATAGGCAAGCGCAATGGTGTCTTGATTGAGTTGGCTATCTAAAAAGTCTTTGGATTGACTAAATTCAGTAGTGAGTTGGCTCGTTTCTGTGGCACTGAGGTCTGGGTGATTAGCCGTGTGACTTTGGAAACTCATGCCATTTTCTTTCATCTCCACCATCTGATCAACCGTAATATTCGCTGCATTTCCATTTTGGACATAGTTGGTAATCACATTATTGGTCGCTTTGGCTTGGTAATTTTTCAAAATTGGGTAGGCCACAGTGTAAAAATCGAGATCACCATCATCAAAAGTTAACCAAACAACCTTTTGATTGTTATCAGGTAGCACATTTTCTGTTAGAACTTTGTAGGCCTCTTCTGGTGAGAGGAAGTAATAGCCGGCTTCTTTAAGGGCTTTAATATGACTATCAAAAGTTGTTGGGTCGACGATTAAGTTAGCATTGGCTGCTTCCTCAGCCGCCATCACATGAACCGCATGATACATGAGGATAGGAACCTTCACTGCACTATCTTGCTTAACCCAGTTAACTTGTTGGGACTTTGATGAAGTACTCTTAGAAGTAGTGGTTGAAGCACTCGTAGAACTGGCAGTTTTACTGGCTGGAGCTTGGCTCAAACCTATAAAAAACCAATAACAAATGCCAAAAAAGGCGAGAACGAGAAGGGAAAGAGCTGTTTTACCGCGCTTGTTGAGGCGACGTTTGCGACGATGTTGTCTTGTTTGCATAAGTTAGTTTTCTCCTTGAGATAGGGATTTTGCTTGTTTTTGGTAGGTCACACCAAGTGTTTCCATGGCAAATAAGAAGAGAGGGATACCTATGATGAGCCCCCAAACACCCAAATAATGTTCCCCTAACAGTAAAATTAAAAAAACATAAAAGGTTGGCAGTTCTGTTTTGTCTGAGTATAGCTTAGGGTTGATAACATAGGTTTCAAAGGCATGGACAACCAGTAACATGATAATCACATAGAAAATGTAGTTGATTCCACCAACACTATAAGCCACGAAGGCGAGAGGGATGGCTGAAATGATGACACCTGCAACTGGGATAAGACTTAAAATAAAAATCATGAAAGCGATGGCCATCAGTTGGTGAATCCCCATGAGATACAAACACAAGGTGGTTAGAATGGTGTTACAAAAGGCAACAACTATCTGTGTTTCTAAAACCACACCGAATGAGTCGGTGAAAATTTTACCATAATGAGTAATATCTTTAAATAGCCAAGTGTTAGGGCCTTTTAAAAACTGTTGCGAAAAAGATAACAATCGTTGACGGCTAAAGCTAAAAAGAAAAGACAAAAAGAGAGCTAACAGAAATGTTTTCCCCATATTTGTCGCTGTCGTCAAGGATGCTAGCAAGATGGAAGCCCCGTTTTTCAGTTGGGTTTGCATATTGTCTTGACTAACGTAGCGTTTGAGATAGGTCCATAAAATTTCGAGATCTTTAGGCGGGTGATTGATCAAGGTTAACATCTTATCAATCAAAGAAATTGATTCGTTAATGAGAATTGGTAAATACTGTGTGATACCAAAGTACATTAACCCTAAAATGATGGTATAAGTTGCCAAGACAATTAATTTTGATGGTATTTTGACGTGTTTATGAATCATTTGCTCAAGACGGTAAACGGCATAGGCAAAGATGAATATGAGTAAAAAAAGACTGACAAAACCTCGCAAGGCATAAATGGCTAACAATAAACCAATCAAGACAACAAAACGCCGTAAGCGTTGGTTGGCTAAAAATTTCTCCCATAAATGTGAAGACATGGGGCCTCCTTTCGGACAATAAAAAAGAATACCTTAATTGTATCATAAAGGATAAGGGTTTAACTGTTCTTGAGGGGAATTTTTTGGTACAATATGAGAAAACACATAAGCTAAGGAGATAGCATGACAATTAAAATTGGATTATTCGGTTTTGGTACTGTTGCCAGTGGCATTCCTTTCTTGTTAAAAGAAAATCAAGAAAAAATTACTGCCTCAGCTGGTAGCCAGCTGGAAATCGCTAAAGTATTGGTCAAAGATGATGAGGAAAAGTCTCGCCTCTTAGCTGCGGGCAATGACTACAACTTTGTGACCAATGTAGATGATATTTTGACTGACGATAGCATCTCTATTGTTGTGGAATTGATGGGGCGGATCGAACCAGCTCGTACCTTTATTCGCAAAGCTTTGGAAGCTGGTAAAAATGTGGTCACAGCTAACAAGGACTTGATTGCGACCCATGGCCCAGAATTGATTGATTTGGCGGCCCAAAAAGGTCTGGCACTCTATTATGAAGCCGCTGTAGCAGGTGGTATTCCTATTTTACGGACCTTAGCTAATTCGTTGACTTCCGACAAGATTACGCGTATTTTGGGTGTCCTAAATGGAACCTCAAACTTTATGTTGACTAAAATGGTCGAAGAAGGTTGGTCTTATGAAGAAGCACTCAAAACAGCTCAAGAACTTGGCTACGCAGAAAGTGATCCAACTAATGACGTCGAAGGTATTGATGCGGCTTACAAGGCTGTTATTCTCAGTCAGTTTGGCTTTGGTATGACTATTAGCTTAGATGATGTCACCCATCAAGGGATTTCAACTATTACAGCGGAAGATGTTGCCTTAGCGCAACAACTGGGTTATGTCATCAAACTTGTGGGAGATATTCGTGAAACCCCTTCAGGAATTTCGGCACAAGTGTCGCCAACTTTTCTTCCTAAGTCTCATCCACTTGCCAATGTCAATGATGTGATGAATGCAGTTTATGTTGAGTCTATTGGTGTCGGTGAATCGATGTATTATGGACCAGGAGCTGGTCAAAAACCGACCGCGGCATCTGTGACTGCTGATATTATTCGGATTGCTCGTCGGATTAAAGAGGGCAATGTTGGCAAACAATTTAATGAATTCCATCGCCCAACGCAACTGGCTCGGCCTGAAGATGTGTTCAGTCCGTACTACTTTGCAGTGGAAACACCGGATCAACAAGGCAAATTGATTGAATTGGCTGAAATTTTTAACAAACAGTCTGTTTCCTTGGCTCAAGTCATTCAACAACAGTCAGCTAAAGATAAGGCGCGTCTTGTGATTGTGACCCATGCACTCAATCAAGAGCAATTGCAACACATTGTTTCTGATTTAAATCAAAAATCTGATGTCCAACTGTTGAACTACTTCAAAGTTCTTGAGGGGTAAATTATGAAAATTACGGTACCAGCAACCAGCGCCAACATTGGTCCAGGCTTTGATTCAGTAGGGATTGCCGTTTCCAAATATTTGACTATCACTGTTGCAGAAGAAACCTCTGATTGGCTGGTTGAGCACCAACTAGGGGAAGGTGTCCCTAATGATGCCAGCAACTTATTGATTGTGACAGCTCTTGAAGTGGTTGCAGACCTAAAACCACACCGGATTATGATGACGTCTGATATTCCTTTGGCACGTGGTTTGGGCTCATCAAGTTCTGTTATTGTCGCCGGTATCGAGTTAGCCAATCAATTGGCTGACCTGCAGTTAACACCGCAGGAAAAGTTGGCAATTGCGACACGTATTGAAGGGCACCCGGACAATGTGGCGCCAGCCATTTATGGTAATTTGGTCATTGCAGCTAGCCTTGATAATCAAGTATCTGCTCTAGTGGCGCCTGTAGCGGATGTCGCTTTTCATGCCTTTATCCCTAATTATGAACTAAAAACGTCTGATAGCCGCAAGGTATTGCCTCAAGAACTGCCTTACAAAGAAGCGGTTTCGGCATCAGCGATTGCCAATTTAGCTGTCGCTGGTATGGTTGCAGGCAATTGGGAGCTGGCAGGTCAAGCTATTGCTAGAGACCGCTTTCATGAGAAATTCCGTCAACCACTTGTCAAAGAATTTGAAGCCGTTCGTCAGGCAGGTGACCAATCGGGAGCCTATGCGACCTATCTCTCTGGAGCAGGCCCAACTATTATGTCCATTATCAAAAAGGAACAGGTTGCTGTGCTAAGAGAAGCGGTTGAAGCACTAGATCTAGACGGTAGCTGTCATGTCTTGAGTGTGGATACAAAAGGTATACGTGTTGAGTAAGACACATTGTAAGGCAATCAAAACTAGCCGAAACCTTCGTTGCTAGTTTTTTGCTAGAACAAGGAGAACAAGGTGACGGATAGTTATACATACGACCAGTCTTTGGATTGGATTCATGCCCAACTTAAGTTTGGGATTAAACCTGGGATTAAGCGAATGGAATGGCTTTTAAAAGAACTCGGGAACCCTGAGAAAAAAGTCAAGGGCATCCATGTCGTCGGTACCAACGGTAAAGGTTCTACGGTTGCCTATTTACAGCATATTTACCGACGGGCTGGCTATAGTGTGGGGACTTTCACGTCGCCTTTTATCATTGATTTTCGTGAACGGATTAGCCTCAACGGACAAATGATATCAAAAGAAACACTCGTAGAGCTAGTCACACGGATCAGACCCCTAGCCGAACTACTCCCTCAGGAAACCAATCTAGGAACAGCTACTGAATTTGAATTGATTACAGCCATGATGTTCTTGTATTTTGGGGAAATGCAAGAAGCCGACATTGTCCTAGTGGAAGCTGGTCTGGGTGGGCGCTATGATTCGACGAATGTTTTTGATGCCTTGGCTTTACTTTGTCCGTCAATTGGCTTGGATCATCAAGATATTCTTGGAGAAAGTTATAGCGAAATTGCTGATCAAAAAGCAGGAGCACTGCACGATAACGAACCCTTTTTGTATGTCGCTGACCGTAAAGATGTCATCACAGTTTTTGAGCAAAGGGCGAAAGAAAAACACACTAAGAGTCAACGGTTTGGGCGTGATTTTTTCATGGAGCGTGCGAGTGATGGCAGTTATACCTTTAAAAAGGGCAATACTATTCTAACAGGGCTTCAGCCAGGAATGCCTGGACAACATCAGGTGAGAAATAGCGCCTTAGCGATTGCTACGGTATACCAGCTAATGCAACAATTTCCTGTGCCAGAAGAGGCCATTCGACAAGGACTTAAACAAACCCATTGGCAAGGGCGAACAGAATTTTTGCGTCCCAACTTGATGATTGATGGTGCTCATAACCGCGAAAGTGTGGCGGCCTTGATAGATGTCTTAAAAGCAGATAGGGCACGTCCTTGTCACCTTTTATTTGCAGCAATCAATACCAAACCTGTTGGTGATATGTTGAATGCCTTAAAGAATGTAGGAACTGTTACAGTGACGACTTTTGATTATCCTAAGGCTTATGCGCTGACGGACTATCCAGAGGAGTATGTGTCACAAGAAAATTGGAAATCTTGGATTGATCAAGCTTTGGATGACTCTAGAGAAGAGCTTTATGTCGTCACAGGCTCGCTGTATTTTATCTCACAGGTGCGAGCTTATATTTTAAAGAAGGAAGAAAATAAGGAATCATGAATCTTGAAAAAATGCAAGAAGCGATTTATCTCTTGCTAGAAGCTATGGGAGAAGATCCCCAAAGGGAAGGACTTTTGGACACACCTAAACGGGTAGCCAAAATGTATGCTGAAATGTTTGATGGGCTTCATAAGGACCCTAAAGATGAGTTTACAGCTGTCTTTTCTGAGGGGTATGGGGAGGCTGTTCTGGTCAAGGATATTCCCTTTTACTCCATGTGTGAACACCATCTCGTCCCTTTTTATGGCAAGGCTCATGTCGCTTACATTCCTGACCAAGGTCGTGTGACAGGGTTAAGTAAGTTGGCGCGTGCGGTGGAAGTAGCTAGTAGTCGTCCTCAAGTACAGGAAAGATTGACACAACAGGTAGCTCAAGCTGTCAATGAGGCCTTATCTCCTCGGGCTGTTTTTGTAATGGTTGAAGCTGAACATATGTGCATGTCCATGCGGGGCATCAAAAAACCTGGTTCGAAAACAACGACGACAGTTGCGCTTGGCGAATACCAAACGTCACTAGAGGCACGTGCTGAAATTTTGCGTTTGATAGAAAAGGACTGATATGAAAATTGGACCTTATACGCTTCCTGGAAAAGCTGCTATTATGGGTGTGCTTAATGTAACACCGGATTCCTTTTCGGATGGGGGTCATTTTAATAGCGTAGAGACTGCGATAGCTCAAGTTGAGCAACTGCTGGCTGATGGAGCAAGTATCATTGATGTTGGGGGAGAATCCACCCGTCCAGGGGCTGATTTTGTGGATGAACAAGATGAAATTAACCGTGTTGTCCCTGTTATCAAGGCTATTAAAGAAAAATTTGATTGCTTGGTATCTATTGACACCTATAAAAGCGCAACGGCACGGGCTGCTTTGGATGCTGGAGCTGATATCTTAAACGATGTCTGGGCAGGACTTTATGACGGTGAGATGTTCAACTTAGCTGCTGAGAGACAAGTTCCCATCATTTTGATGCATAACCAAAGTGAGGAGACCTACGATGACGTGACGCAAGATGTCTGTAATTTCTTGGCGCAAAGGGCACTAGTAGCGCGTGAATCTGGCGTTCCAGCGGATTATATCTGGCTGGACCCTGGTTTTGGTTTTGCTAAGAATGTTGCACAAAACACTGCTTTGCTTAAAGGCTTAGACAAAGTATGCCAATTAGGTTACCCTGTTTTGTTTGGCATTTCCCGTAAGCGTATTGTTGATGCTCTCCTAGGAGGCAATACCAATCCCTTAGACCGTGACCAAGCCACAGCCGCCTTGTCAGCCTGGGCTTTACAAAAGGGGTGTCGGATTGTTCGTGTGCATAATGTTGCCTGTAACCGGGATGTGGTTACTGCTATTGGAGGGTTACTAGACTAATGGATGTTGTATTCTTAGATAACTGTCGTTTTTATGGTTACCATGGTGTTCTACCTGAAGAAGGCATTATCGGTCAGATCTTTGAAGTATCTTGTCGTTTAGAAGTGGATTTGACCGCTGCCAGCCAAACAGATGACTTGCACCATACTGTAAATTATGCGGAAGTTTTTGACTTGCTAAAGGATTATTGTGAGAATAAGCGCTACCAGCTCTTAGAAGCTTTAGCCGGCGATATCTTGCAAGCTATTTTAGAGCAATTCCCTATCGTTTCAAGCGTTTGGTTAAGGATTGGTAAAAAGAATCCTCCTATTGCCGGTCACTATGACCAGGTCGGAATAGAAATGAGTCGTTATCGTCATGGCTAGAGTATACTTAGGTTTGGGGTCAAATATGGGGGATCGATTAGCCACTCTTAAAGGTGCCCTCCAAAGCATAGCCACCATACCCCAGACACAACTAGTGGCTCAGTCATCCTATTATGAGACCAAGGCCTGGGGTTTGACTGATCAGGCAGATTTTATCAATGCGGTTTGTCTTGTCGAAACAAAACTCTCGCCAGATGAACTTCTTGAAGCTTGTCAGGCGATTGAGGAGGATTTTGGTCGAAAACGTCTCATTCATTGGGGGCCAAGAACTCTGGATATTGACATACTTGTTTATGATAACGTGGTGCGCAATACTGAAAAGTTATGTTTGCCCCATCCTTATATCACAGATCGTCATTTTGTTTTAGTGCCCCTCCTAGAGATTACTCCAGATCTCGTGGATCCTAAAACAGGAGTCGCTTATGCCAAGGACTTGGAAATGCTTGAAACAAGTGACATAAAGCGCTTATAAAAATTATCTTTTTCCCTAGCTTAGCTGTCGTTTTTAGCTCAAAAATTTGTTATAATGAAGTCGGCTCTAGCCGATTTTTTTTAGTAAAGAAAGATAACAGATGAAACAAGAAATGCAAGCGACTCTCAAAGGGATCGATATCCGATTTGATGAGCCTCTGAAACATTATACATACACGCGCGTGGGGGGACCAGCGGATTACTTGGCCTTTCCTCGCAACCGTTATGAATTGAAATATTTGATTAGTTTTGCCAAGGCTCATGACATTCCTTGGATGATTTTAGGAAATGCCTCTAATATTATCGTTCGTGATGGTGGTATCCGTGGCATGGTGATTATGTTTGATCGCCTAAACAGTGTATCGGTAGATGGTTATGTAATCGAAGCCGAAGCAGGGGCAAATCTGATTGAAACCACTAAGGTTGCCCAATACCATAGTCTGACAGGTTTTGAATTTGCGTGTGGGATACCAGGTAGTGTCGGCGGTGCCGTCTTTATGAATGCGGGTGCCTACGGCGGCGAGATTGCCCATGTTTTGATTTCAGCAACGGTTTTGACAGCTGACGGCGAGATTACCACCATCGAGAACCGTGACATGGCCTTTGGTTACCGGCATTCTGTTCTACAAGACAATGGTGCAATTGTGATTTCTGCCAAATTTGGTTTGCAACCTGGTGATTATACTCAAATCACTCAGGAAATGGCACGTTTGACGCACTTGCGTGAGCTAAAACAACCTCTGGAGTACCCTTCCTGTGGCTCTGTCTTTAAGCGACCTGTTGGTCATTTTGCAGGACAATTGATTACAGAAGCTAACCTAAAGGGCCATCGGATCGGTGGTGTTGAAGTGAGTCAAAAACACGCAGGTTTTATGATTAATATCGCAGATGGTTCTGCCGCTGATTATGAAGAACTCATCACTTATGTCATTAATGAAGTCAAAACTCAGTCAGGTGTCGTTTTAGAGCCTGAGGTTCGCCTGATTGGCGAATATCAAACGTCAGAAGACTAGAAGGGGGTTCCTGTGAGCCAACCCATTATTTCCTTTGAGCATGTGTCAAAGGTTTTTGAAGATAACGGAACAGTTGTCCTTAAGGATGTGTCGTTTGAGCTTGAGGAAGGAAAATTTTACACCTTGTTAGGTGCCTCAGGTAGTGGGAAATCGACAATTCTTAATTTGATTGCCGGTCTCTTGCAACCCACCGATGGTCAAATTAAACTTGATGGGAAAGTCATCAATAACCTTCCCATCAATAAACGTGATGTACATACGGTCTTTCAAAACTACGCTCTCTTTCCGCACATGACGGTTTATGAGAACGTGGCTTTTTCCTTGACCTTGCAGAAACGTCCCCGAAAAGAAGTCAAGGAACGTGTCTTGGAAGCGCTTCGCATGGTCCGTTTAGAAGGCTATGAAGGTCGGCCTATTCAAAAACTATCAGGTGGGCAACGCCAGCGGGTTGCTATTGCCCGCGCGATAATCAACCAACCACGGGTCATTCTACTAGATGAACCCCTGTCAGCTTTAGATCTCAAGTTACGAACCGAGATGCAGTATGAACTGCGAGAATTACAACAACGTTTGGGCATCACCTTTATCTTTGTCACGCATGATCAAGAAGAAGCCTTGGCCATGAGTGACTGGATTTTTGTCATGAATAATGGTGAAATTGTTCAATCAGGAACACCTGTCGATATCTACGATGAGCCCATTAATCATTTTGTGGCAAATTTTATTGGTGAATCTAATATTATCCCAGGTCGTATGCTTAAGGACTATTTGGTAGCTTTTAACGGAAAAACCTTTGAGGCTGTTGATGGTGGGATGCGTCCCAATGAAGCAGTTGAAGTTGTCATTCGACCAGAAGACCTCGAATTAACCTTACCTGAAGAAGGCAAACTTCAAGTTACCGTGGATACCCAACTTTTTCGTGGTGTTCATTACGAAATCATTGCTTATGACGAACTGGGAAATGAGTGGTTGATTCATTCGCGTCACAAGGCTATCGAAGGAGAAGTTGTTGGCTTAAACTTTACTCCGGAAGATATTCACATCATGCGCCTCAATGAAACTGAGGAAGAATTCGATGCCCGCATCGAAGAATATGTGGACCTGGAAACCCCAGAAGAAGGTCTCATCAATGCCATCGAGGAGGAGCGCCATGACGACATCAGCTAAGCGGTTTTTGTTAGTGCCCTATTGGCTGTGGATTTTCTTTTTTGTTTTGGCCCCTATGGGATTATTAGCGGTTCAGTCATTTTTTGATACCTCAGGTCATGTTAGCTTGAGCAATTACCAAACTTTTTTTCAGTCTGGGACTTATTTGCGGATGGGCTTTAATTCTGTTTTTTATGCGGCTATCGTGACTTTAGCGACTTTGGTCATTAGTTATCCTGCCGCCTACCTTTTAACAAAACTAAAGCATAAACAGCTCTGGTTGATGTTGGTCATTTTACCAACTTGGGTGAATTTGCTTCTAAAGGCCTATGCCTTCATGGGAATATTAGGACGCCATGGCTCTATCAATGGATTTTTAACTTTCTTTGGTTTGGCCCCTCAGCAGTTACTCTTTACGGATGCTGCCTTTATTTTTGTTGCCGCCTATATTGAGTTGCCATTTATGATTTTGCCGATTTTCAATGTTCTTGATGATATGGATGCCAATCTCATACATGCCAGTCAGGATTTGGGCGCCAATGCCTGGCAAACCTTTCGGCGAGTGATTTTTCCCCTGTCTTTAAATGGTGTTCGTAGTGGCATTCAGTCTGTTTTTATCCCGAGTTTGAGTCTTTTTATGCTCACTCGTTTGATTGGAGGAAACCGTGTCATTACCTTGGGAACAGCCATTGAACAGCATTTTTTGGTCACTCAAAATTGGGGGATGGGTGCGACCATTGGTGTCATTCTCATTCTCGCTATGATAGCGACCACCTGGTTGACAAAGGAGCGCTAAGATATGTCAAAAACAGTTTCTCGTATCTACCTAGGCCTGGTTTTTGTCCTTTTATATAGTCCCATTGCTTACCTCATAGCTTACTCATTTAATAGTGGCGATACCATGACGGGCTTCAAAGGCTTTAATTTGACCCATTACCAGGAACTCTTTTCTGATCAACGTTTGTTGGTCATTTTGTTGCAGACCTTTTTCCTAGCCTTTTTGAGTAGCCTTTTAGCCACGATTATTGGCGGGATAGCCACTATCAGCATTTACTATGCCAAGCGTCGTTATCGAGACGCCCTTTTAGCCATTAACAATGTCCTTTTGGTATCACCCGATGTCATGATTGGAGCTAGTTTTCTGATTCTCTTTACTTATCTAGGGTTTCAGCTAGGCTGGTTGTCTGTCATCATGAGTCATGTGGCTTTCTCCATCCCCATTGTCGTCCTCATGGTTCTTCCTCGTCTGCAGGAAATGGAAGACGATATGATCCATGCCGCTTACGACCTTGGAGCCAGTTCTTGGCAGGTTTTGCAAAAGGTGCTCTTGCCATTTTTGACACCAGCATTGATTTCAGGGTATTTCATGGCCTTCACCTATTCATTGGACGATTTTGCGGTAACTTTTTTTGTAACGGGAAATGGTTTTTCAACCTTATCTGTTGAAATTTACTCCAGAGCTCGGCAAGGTATTTCCTTAGAAATCAATGCTCTGTCTACCCTTGTTTTCCTATTTTCGATTCTTTTGGTGATTGGGTATTATCTGATTTCTAGCCGAAAGGAGGACCGTCATGCATAAGTTATCAGCCTTTTTTGGTGGTATATTAGCCATCTGTGTCTTCCTATTTTGGGGACTTTGGTTTTTGCAAAGCGAATCCCAAAAACAGTCAGGTGATCAGACCTTGGTTATCTATAATTGGGGCAACTATATCGATCCTAGTTTACTTAAAAAATTTACTAAAGAAACGGGAATTGCAGTCGATTACCAGACTTTTGACTCCAATGAAGCCATGTACACCAAGATTAATCAAGGGGGAACAACTTACGATCTCGCTGTTCCAAGTGACTACATGATAGATAAGATGAAACGCGAGAACCTCTTGCTAAAACTAGATAAATCTCAAATCAAAGGCTTTGATGCTATTTCTGAAACCTTTAAGAATCTGTCTTTTGACCCTAACAATGATTATTCCATTCCCTATTTTTGGGGAACGCTAGGAATTGTTTACAATGATCAACTCGTCAGTGAAGTACCAAAAGAATGGTCTGATCTTTGGAAGCCTATCTATCGAGACAATATTTTACTTTACGATGGGGCACGCGAGGTCTTAGGTTTGTCTCTCAATAGCCTAGGCTACAATGTCAATAGCAAGAACATGCGTGAGCTCAAAGAAGCAACAAAGAGGCTAGAAAGCTTAACGCCAAACATCAAGGCCATTGTTGGCGATGAGATGAAAAATTATATGATCAATGGTGAGGCAGCCGTGGGGGTCACTTTTTCTGGTGAAGCGAGTGAGATGTTGGAAAACAACAGCCATTTGCATTATGTCGTCCCTAGTCAGGGGAGCAACCTTTGGTTTGACAATCTGGTCATTCCAAAAACGGCCAAGCATATCAAGGCAGCCTATCGCTTTATCAACTTTATGTTAGAACCGGAAAATGCAGCTCAAAATGCCAACTATATTGGCTATGCCACGCCAAATGCCAAGGCCAAGACTCTCTTGCCAGATGATGTCAAAAACGACCCGGCCTTCTATCCTAATCAAACCACCATGTCTCGGTTGCAAGTCTACCAAAACTTGGGGCTTAAGTGGTTGGGTATCTACAATGATCTCTATCTGCAATTTAAAATGTATCGAAAGTAGGAGACAGCTATGAAAATTGAACGTGTTTATAATAACAATGTTGTCTCTGCCTCTCAAGATGGCAAGGAATTTGTCTATATGGGAAAGGGCCTTGGCTTTCAGAAAAAGGCGGGAGACACCTTAGATGAATCAGCTGTTGAAAAGCGCTTTGTCCTAGACGACGCCTCAACCGAGGCTGACCTTTCGCAAGTTTACGTCACTCTAGATAGCACGACCCTATCTAGCGTCTTAAAGATTATCCAGATGGCAGAAGAAGCTCTCGGTCAGCCATTTGAAGCCAATTTTTATATCTCGTTAGCTGATCACTTGCAGTTTGCTATTGAACGCAGTCGCGAAGGCCTCATCATAGAAAATCCTTTGGCCTGGGAAGTGAGAAAGTTCTATCCCAGAGAGTATCACATCGCTCAAAAAGCGGTTGAGCTCCTCAATCAGGATCTCAACATCCACTTGCCCAAAGAAGAAGTGGCCAATATTGCCCTTCATTTTCTCAATGGGCAAAAGGACTTAGGACTAGACGACAAAGGACGTACCTTACAACGCATTATGCAAGAAATTATGGATATTATCCGTTTAGACCTGGGCTTGACCTTGACGGGAGATGAGGATAGTTTGGTTTACAATCGCTTTCGCACCCATCTGCATTACTTTGCCCAGCGGGTGATTCAGGGTGGGAGTCCGCAGGAGGGAGATAGCTTTCTCTATGAGCAGATTGCCCTCAACTACCCACAAGCTTTTGCGACGACCCAGAAAATCGTCCAATACGTGGCAAATCATTTTGCCCAAAGCGTTAGCAAAGACGAGCAAGTCTACCTGACCATCCATATCAACAAGTTGCAAGAAAGCACACAAGAAAGAAAAAGCTAGAAATAATTTCTGGCTTTTTTTGCGAACTTTTAGCAGCCGTATCTGTGGTATACTAGTGGTAAATTGAAAACCAGAATGTGTATGGTATGAGTGCTAATTGTATTTCGACTCTTTGAGATGGATGAATCAACTGCAACAGAATTAAGTATTTTGGAATACTGATGAAACTGTCGGATATTTCTTTGAAAGGAATCTTCAACCATGAAATTACTCTTTTTATGTTCTTATTTTGCGGGTGTTTCCCATCTGTTTGAGCGGTTTGCTAGAGAAAAGAGTCTAACCAAACAAGTCCTCTTTATCCCCACGGCTGGAAATCCAGAAGCCTACACGGGCTATATTGATGAGGCCAAGCAGGTTTTTAGGGATTTAGGATTTGAAATAGAAGTGCTAGATCTTGCTTCATCTGATCAAGAGACAGCAAAGACCAAAATGTTCCACAGTCAGTTGTTGTATATCTCAGGTGGGAACACTTTTTATCTCTTACAGGAGCTCAAGAAAAAGCAACTTTTACCTGTGATCAAAGAACAAATCCATGCAGGTATGGTCTATGTTGGCGAGTCCGCCGGGGCTATTATCACAAGCAAGGACATCAACTACAATCACATTATGGATGACAAGACAGTAGCGAGCCAACTGTCGGATACAATAGGCTTAGGTGAGATAGAGTTGTCAGTTTTGCCCCACATGGGTGAATTTCCCTTTGTCGAAAGCAGTCAGAAAACTCTCGAGATCTATCAGCATAAACTCAATCTTCTCCCTCTCAACAACCAGCAAGCTCTTTGGATTGAAGGAGAGGCTTTTGAGATTTTGACAGAAGAGGGTAAAAGTATTTCATAACATTGAGAGATAAAGCACTAAAAAGAACGCCAGTTAGGCGTTCTTTTTAGTTAGATTAAGCGCTAGGCCAAAAACATCTCACAGCCAGGGCTACTCCCACTCGACCGTAGCCGGCGGTTTGCTGGTAATGTCGTAGACGATGCGGTTGACGTGGTCTACTTCATTGACGATGCGCACGGAAATTTTTTGCAGGACGTCCCACGGCAGACGAGCGAAGTCAGCCGTCATACCGTCAATAGAAGTGATGGCACGGATGGCGATAGTGTAATCATAGGTACGCCCATCCCCCATAACACCGACTGAGCGGACGCCAGTATTGACAGTGAAGTATTGCCAAACGTCACGTTCTAGGCCAGCTTTAGCAATTTCTTCACGCAGGATAGCGTCTGATTCACGGACGGTTTCCAGTTTTTCAGCGGTGATTTCCCCCATGATACGGATCGCAAGACCAGGTCCTGGGAAGGGTTGGCGCCAAACGACTTCATCAGGCATGCCAAGGGCAGTCCCCAAAGCTCGTACCTCGTCTTTGAAGAGGGTATTAAGCGGTTCGATTAGCTCAAACTGCATATCTTCAGGTAGCCCCCCAACATTATGGTGAGATTTGATGGTTTGAGCGGTTTCTGTTCCGGACTCAATGACATCGGTGTAGAGAGTTCCTTGGGCAAGGAAGTCTACGCCCTTGAGTTTGCTGGCTTCATCATCAAAGACGTAAACAAATTCGTTTCCGATAATTTTACGTTTTTTCTCAGGATCGTCAATACCCGCCAGAAGGTCTAAGAAGCGTTTGGAGGCATCCACACGGATGATGTTAAGACCAAACTTACCGCCTAGCATTTCCATGACTTGGTCTCCCTCGCCCTTACGTAGGAGCCCGTGATCGACAAAAATACAGGTTAATTGGTCACCAATAGCTTTTTGCAGAAGGACTCCAACGACAGAAGAGTCAACCCCACCGGAGAGCCCCAAGAGAACCTTGCGGTCACCGACTTTTTCACGGATTTCGGCGATCTGCATGTCGATAAAGTTGTCCATAGACCAGTCAGCCTTAGCCCCACAGATGTTGAGGGCAAAGTTTTTGAGAATGTCATTGCCATAGACAGAGTGACGCACCTCAGGGTGGAACTGAATCCCGTAAATCTGACGGTCAGCGTTTTCAATCGCTGCATAAGGGCAATCCTCAGAATCCCCGACCAAGGTGAAGCCAGCAGGAATCTCGGTTACCGCATCTCCGTGGCTCATGAGGACGGTTTGTTCCTCAGGTGTCCCTGTAAAGAGAGCAGAAGGAGCCTGCAGGCGTAGCGTCGATTGACCGTACTCACTGTTTCCAGTTTGTCCAGCCGGGACAACCTTACCACCAAGCTTGTCGGTCAAGAGTTGCATCCCGTAACAGATACCTAGTATTGGAATACCAAGTTCGAAGATTTCAGTATCAATACCGAAAGCATCCTCTGCGTAGACAGAGTTAGGACCTCCAGAGAGGACGATCCCGATAGGATTGATGGCTCGGACTTCGTCGGCTGTGATTTTGTGGCTTTTTAGTTCAGAAAAAACACCAAATTCGCGAATTCGACGGGCAATCAATTGGTTGTATTGGCTACCATAGTCCAGGACAATGATTTTTTCAACAGCTGCAAGCTGAGAGGCATTAGCAGTCATGGTTTTCCTTTCCATTCAAAGAGTTACCTTTATTTTAGCATAAACTTTAGGCTTTTGCCTGACTTTAGCCAAAAAACGCTTCTTGCTTTTCCTAGGAACTAAATTTTGGTAGTATGAAAGGAAGGACAAGGAGGGGTGACATGTTACCAGCCTATATTCAGATACACGACCGTTTACGTGATGAGATTGACAAGGGAGAGTGGCGCATTGGCTCACGGTTACCGAGTGAGAGAGATTTAGCTGATGATTTTGGCGTGAGTCGGATGACCATGCGTCAGGCTATCGGCCTTTTGGTGGACGAAGGTCTCTTAGAACGGCGACGAGGGTCTGGAACCTATGTGGTTGGTTCGCAGGTACGTGAAACCATGCGGGTGACGACCTCGTTTACCGAAATTGTCAAATCACAAGGGCGGATGCCCTCCAGTCGCCTCATTTCCTATGAAAGGGTTCACCCAAATGAGCAGGAAATCAAACATTTAGGCATCACAGCGCATTCTTACATTATCCGAATGGAGCGCGTACGTTACGCGGATCAGATGCCTGTTGTTTTTGAAGTAGCCGCCATTCCCGAAAAATTTATCAAGAATGTTGAAAAAGAAGCGGTCACCAGTCACTTCTTTCAAACACTTCGGGATAATGGCTATCAGATTGGGAAATCGCAACAGACCATCTTTGCCCAATTGGCTTCTCCGCAAGTAGCAGAATACCTCGAAATTCAATCTGGAGATGCTATTTTAGGCCTCAGGCAGATGACTTATTTTACGGATGGGCAGGCTTTTGAGTTTGTCAAGAGTCAATATGTTGCTGATCGCTTTGAATTTTATCTAGAGAACAACTAGCATACATAACTAAAATTACGTTAAACAAAGTGTCTAATTCCCATCAATTTTTAAGAAAAGCCAGTGTGATAATAGTGTTCGCTGGCTTTTTTTGCTATAATATGCTTTATGGAAATTGAAAAAACGAACCGAATGAATGCTCTTTTTGAGTTTTATGCGGCCCTTTTGACTGATAAGCAGATGAATTATATCGAACTTTATTATGCTGATGATTACAGCTTGGCGGAAATCGCAGAGGAGTTCGGTGTTAGCCGTCAGGCGGTTTACGATAATATTAAGCGTACCGAAAAAATTCTAGAAGACTATGAGCGTAAGCTTCACATGTATTCTGACTATATCGTACGCAGTGAGATTTTCGACCAGTTAGCCTTACGTTACCCTGAGGATAGCTACCTTCAGGAACAGTTGCAAGTGCTAAACAGTATTGATAACAAAGATTAGGAGACAAGATGGCTTTTGAAAGTTTAACCGAACGCTTACAAGGTGTTTTTAAAAATATTCGTGGAAAGAAAAAATTATCCGAAAAAGATGTTCAAGAAGTCACTAAAGAGATTCGTTTAGCTCTCTTAGAGGCTGACGTAGCCCTTCCAGTGGTCAAGACCTTTATCAAAAGGGTACGTGAACGAGCTGTTGGACACGAAATCATTGACACGCTAGATCCCACCCAACAAATCGTCAAGATTGTTAATGAAGAATTGACGGAAATTCTAGGTTCCGAAACAGCTGTCATTGAAAAATCACCGAAAATTCCAACTATTATCATGATGGTGGGTCTTCAAGGGGCGGGTAAAACTACTTTTGCTGGTAAGCTAGCCAACAAGCTCATCAAAGAGGAAAATGCCCGTCCACTCATGATCGCGGCCGACATCTACCGTCCTGCGGCCATCGACCAGCTCAAGACTCTAGGCCAACAAATCAATGTACCTGTTTTTGATCTGGGAACCGAGCAACCAGCGACAGAAATTGTTCGTCAGGGGCTGGCTTTAGCCAAAGAGCAACACAACGATTATGTTATCATCGATACGGCGGGTCGTCTGCAGATTGATGAAAAACTCATGCAGGAACTGCGGGATGTCAAAGCGCTGGCTCAACCAAATGAAATTCTTTTGGTGGTTGATGCCATGATGGGTCAAGAAGCAGCTAATGTTGCACGGGAGTTTAATGCGCAACTCGAAGTGACAGGAGTAATCCTAACGAAGATTGATGGTGACACCCGTGGAGGGGCTGCGCTTTCTGTTCGTGAAATTACGGGAAAACCGATTAAGTTTACTGGGACGGGTGAAAAAATTACCGATATCGAGACTTTCCACCCAGACCGTATGGCTAGCCGAATTTTGGGGATGGGGGACCTCCTAACCCTGATTGAAAAAGCCAGTCAAGAGTATGATGAAAAACGCTCTGCCGAGTTGGCAGAAAAGATGCGAGAAAACACCTTCGACTTTAATGACTTCATTGAGCAACTGGAACAAATGCAAAATATGGGGCCCATGGAGGATATTCTCAAAATGCTGCCTGGGATGGCCAGCAACCCCGCACTTAAAAATCTGAAAATTGATGAACGAGACATTGCCCGTCGGAAGGCCATTGTCTACTCCATGACGCCTGCCGAACGGGAAAATCCTGACTTGTTAAATCCTAGCCGTCGTCGCCGTATCGCGGCTGGTTCTGGAAATTCCTTTGTTGAAGTTAATAAATTTATCAAGGATTTCAATCAAGCCAAAAGTATGATGCAGGGGGTCATGTCTGGTGATATGAACAAGGCCATGCGCCAGATGGGTATCGACCCTAATAATCTCCCTAAAGACATGCCAGGTATGGACGGCATGGATATGTCTGCCCTGCAAGGCATGGGAGGCAATGGCATGCCAGACCTCTCCGCACTGGGCGGCGATATGGACTTTAGCCAAATGCTGGGTGGTGGACTAAAAGGAAAAGTCGGCTCCTTTGCTATGAAGCAGGCCATGAAACGCCAAGCCAACAAGCTTAAAAAAGCCAAGAAAAAACGAAAGAAATAAAGAAAACTGGAGAAATCCAGTTTTTTTGTTGGCAAAAATTATCATTTTCATTAGACGATAAAATATATCGACCTAAAATAATTCATCACCCCTAAGCCTCCTTTAACCTTTCTGTGTTATGCTGATGGAAAATCTCAAGGAGGGGTGGCTTATGATCTTGCGAAAATACCATCCGAGCTGGGTGCTGGGGACAATTTTCCTGTCATTTGGGCTCTCTTTTTGGGTCTTTGAGACCTTTGTTCTGGGCTACATGCGCCATATCAATCATTATGGTATGACTTTTACCATGGGCCTTCACACAGTCATCATTCTGATATTGACTTATTCTTTTTATTGCTTTTTTACTTTTTGTCGGACCCGAAGAATTAGCAATAAAAGTCTAATCAGTCTTTATATCATCTATTTTATAGGCTTGGTTTATGTTCTTTTTCTTAAAAATATCGGCGTGCAGAGGATGAGTCTGGACTTTTTATCATTTGTCAACGATTTCCAGTATAGTGGGCGCTTTGTGCCGGTCATGAATCTGCTCATGTTTATTCCGCTGGGCGCCATCCTGCCAAAGCGCTGGTCGACCTTGGGCATGGCCTTTCTGGGTATTGTCATGGTGGAGACCTGCCAGTATGTTTTTCATCTGGGCGTCTTTGACCTAGGAGACGTCACGCTTAATGTCCTCAGCATTGCCATCGGTATGGGGCTGGCCATGACATCTTTATGTCGAAAATTAAAAGCAGTTATTTATTAAGGGGAAGTCAGACCATTCTGGCTTTTTTCTTGCCTATGTAACTTCTATTTGTGAAAATGTCTGTTAGAAAGGATATTTCCCTCAAAGACAGTCAGAATAAAGACATTAAGAATCCTTCTGGTTTGTCTTTTTTATGGGCTTTTTGGTATAATAGGCGGAGCGATTTTAAGCGAAAAAACAAGGGAGTACATTATGTCATCATCCTATATTACTGTCATCGGCGCTGGTCTTGCGGGGAGCGAGGCGGCCTATCAGATTGCTAAAAGAGGCATTCCGGTCAAACTCTACGAGATGCGTGGCGTTAAGGCAACTCCTCAGCATAAGACCGACAAGTTTGCGGAATTAGTTTGTTCCAATTCGCTACGTGGTGACAGCTTGACCAATGCGGTGGGGCTCCTCAAGGAAGAGATGCGGCGCCTGGATTCGGTCATTATGCGAGCAGCAGAAGCCACGCGCGTGCCTGCGGGTGGAGCTCTAGCGGTTGACCGGGACGGCTTTTCAGAAACGGTCACCCAAGAAGTGACCAATCACCCCCTCATCGAAGTCATTCGCGCAGAAGTAACGGACATCCCCCTGGAAGGTATCGTGGTGATTGCATCAGGGCCTCTGACTTCTGATGCCTTAGCAAAAAAAATTCATGCCCTTAACGGTGGTGATGGTTTTTACTTCTACGATGCAGCAGCGCCTATCATTGACAAAGCTTCCATTGACATGGACAAGGTCTACCTCAAGTCCCGCTATGACAAGGGAGAAGCAGCCTATCTCAATTGCCCGATGACCAAGGAAGAGTTCATGGCCTTCCACGAAGCCTTGACAACGGCAGAAGAAGCACCGCTTAACAGCTTTGAGAAGGAAAAATATTTCGAAGGTTGCATGCCCATCGAGGTCATGGCCAAGCGGGGGATCAAAACCATGCTTTATGGCCCTATGAAACCTGTCGGTCTCGAGTACCCAGAAGACTATCAGGGACCTCGTGACGGTGACTTTAAGACGCCTTATGCAGTGGTGCAACTCCGTCAGGATAATGCAGCGGGTAGCCTCTACAATATTGTCGGTTTTCAAACCCACCTCAAATGGGGTGAGCAAAAACGGGTCTTTTCGATGATTCCTGGTCTAGAAAAGGCAGAATTTGTCCGTTATGGGGTTATGCACCGTAATTCTTATATGGATTCGCCTAACCTGCTTGAGCCAACCTTTGCCACCAAGAAAAATCCTCAGCTCTTCTTTGCCGGTCAAATGACGGGCGTCGAGGGTTATGTCGAGTCAGCAGCGTCTGGTCTGGTCGCGGGAATCAATGCTGCCCGACTCTTTAAGGGAGAAGAAGCCTTAGTTTTCCCAGAAACGACGGCCATTGGGGCGCTACCACATTATATTACCCATACCGAAAGCAAACATTTCCAACCGATGAATGTCAATTTTGGCATCATTAAGGAGTTGGAAGGGCCACGCATTCGCGATAAAAAAGAGCGTTATGAAAAAATTGCCGAAAGGTCGCTGTCAGATTTGGCCGATTTTCAACAAAAGAATTTGGTTTTCTTCGAATGAAAGCGTTACATGTATGAAAAAAGTTAGGCATTGCCTAACTTTTTTGCCTATCTTATGATAAAATAGTTTTAAAATAGAGAGGAAAGCGAACGGATGAACACATCTTATTTTTATTTGGAGATGAAGACGCATGAGCTTGAGGTGCCATATACTGGACAACCTCGTCGTGTCCGTGTGCTCCTTCCCAAAAACTATAACCGTGATACAGATAGGCATTATCCCGTGGTTTATTTTCATGATGGGCAAAATGTTTTATATAGTAAGGAAGCTTTTTCTGGCCATTCTTGGAAGGTTATTCCGACCATCAAACGCAATCCCGATATTGACCGTATGATTGTTGTGGTTATTGACAATGATGGGTTTGCTCGAATGAATGAGTATTCCGCTTGGAAATACAAGGAAACAGCTATTCCTGGGGCAGAACTGGGTGGTAAAGGCATTGAATATGCGGAATTTGTCATGGATGTGGTCAAACCATTCATTGACGATACCTATCGCACCTTGTCTGACAAGACCCATACGGCAATGGTGGGCTCTTCTCTGGGGGGCAATATCACCCAGTTTATGGGGCTTGCTTATCAAGATCAGATTGGTTGCTTGGGTGTTTTCTCCACCGCCACTTGGCTGCATCAGCAGGCATTTGATCGCTATATTGAGAGACAAGAACTCGATCCTGAGCAAAGGATCTATATCTATGTCGGTACCGAAGAAGCCGATGATACCGATAAAACCCTCATGGCAGGTAATATCAAACAGGCCTATATTGATTCTAGTCTAACCTATTATCGGCAGCTACTAGCAGGGGGAATCCCCTTAGAAAATACCAAAATTGAAATCATTTCGGGAGCCATTCATAACGAAATGGCTTGGGCAGCTTATCTGCCCGAATGTTTTAGATTTTTTTGTGAGAAATGGTAGGAGTTTATTATGCACGTTGAATTTTTAAACCACTGGTCAGGCAATCTTGGCCGCGAAATGAATGTCAATCGTTATGGCCACGCTGGTCTACCTATTGTCGTTTTCGCTTCATCAGGTGGATCATTTTCCGAGTATGCAGACTTTGGCATGATTGATGCCTGCCGTGACAGCATTGAAAACGGCCGCGTTCAATTTTTTACCCTAACCAGTATCGACAAGGAGAGCTGGTTGGCAGAATACAAGTCCATGCATGACCGCGCACAAGCGCATCGGGCTTACGAACATTATGTCATTGACGAGGCCATTCCCTTTATCAAACATTTAACGGGCTGGCACGATGGCATGATGGTAACAGGTTGTTCTATGGGAGCTTACCACGCCGTCAATTTCTTCCTGCAACATCCTGATGTCTTCACGAAAGTCATTGCCTTGTCTGGGATTTACGATGCTCGTTTCTTTGATCACGGTAATGATTACGGTGGAGATGAAGCCGTTTATCAAAACTCACCAGCTGATTACCTCTGGAACCAAAATGATGGCTGGTTTATTGACCATTACCGTCAGTCTGATATTGTTGTCTGCACAGGTCTAGGCGATTGGGAGCAGGATGGTCTGCCTTCTTTCAATACCCTTCGTGAAGCTTTTGAAAGCAAACAAATTCCCGCCTGGTTTGACGTTTGGGGCCAAGACGTGGCCCATGACTGGGTTTGGTGGCGCAAACAAATGCCTTATTATCTAAAAACGCTTGGTTACTAAAAGGAGTCTCCATTTATGAATGTTATCGTCATTTCCCCTTTCTATCCTGAAAATTTTCAACCCTTCACCTTAGAGCTCGCCAAAAAGGGTATCAATGTCCTGGGTATTGGCCAGGAACCTTACGAACAGCTGGGTGACAAGCTCCAAGGCGCTTTGACTGAGTATTTCAAAGTCAACAACTTGGAAGACTTAGACGAAGTCAAAAAAGCTGTTGCCTTTCTCTTTTACAAGCATGGGCCTATTGACCGCATCGAGTCTCATAACGAATACTGGTTAGAACAAGATGCGGCTTTGCGAGAACAGTTCAATATTTTCGGAGCCAAACCACGTGATTTGAAAAAAACCAAGTTCAAATCTGAAATGAAGAAAATGTTTAAAAAAGCAGGGGTTCCTGTTGTCCCAGGTCAAGTCGTTAAAACCTTGCAAGCCGTTGATATGGCCGTTAAAAAAATTGGTTTACCGATGATCGCTAAACCTGATAATGGGGTCGGAGCAGCTGCCACCTACAAACTAGAAACGGCAGAAGACGTGGAACGCTTCAAGACAGATTGGGACAAGGAAACGGTTTATTTCTTCGAACAATTTGTCAATACTGGTAAAATTTGCACCTTTGACGGCCTGATTGACCACGACGGTAACATCGTTTTTGAAACTAGTTTTGACTACAAGTACACACCACTAGAACTCATCACTGATAAAAAAGAAAACTCTTATTATGTGCTTAAGGAGATTGATCCTAAGTTGCGTGATTATGGCCATGCCATCATCAAAGCTTTTGGCATGAAAGAACGTTTCTTCCACATCGAGTTCTTCCGAAATGGCGATGACTATATCGCTTTGGAATACAATAACCGTCCTGCAGGTGGCTTTACCATTGATGTTTATAACTATGCGCATTCGATTGATCTCTATCGCGACTATGCGGACGTTGTGGCTGGTCAACCTGTTGCTGAGCGAACATTTGAACCGCAATATTGCTTGGCAACCGCTCGTCGTGATAGTAAAAACTATCTTCACAGCCAAGAAGAAGTCAAGCAACATTATGGTGACGCATTAAAGAAAATTGAACGCATGCCACGCGCATTTTCCGAGTTACAAGGAGATGACCTCTATATTTTAACCGCCCAAACGCAAGAAGCTGTCGATGAGATGATTGCTTATATTCATGCTAGCGTTTAGGTAATCTTACTCATCAAAAAGGTTCTAGCCTATGGAAAATCGGGCAGAACCTTTTTTAGTTGTCTTACAAGATTGTAAGTTAGTTTTTAGAGCTTGTAAGTTTGCTCAGTCTTTTTAAGGCTATAATAAAAGTGAAGTCAAGGGAGTTACTCCCTAAAGAAATAGACATATCTATATGTATGTCATAAGGAGGAAGAGATGTTTTTAGACGTTCATCACCTAGAAAAAACCTATCGCACGCGCTTTTCTGGCAAAGATACGCAAGCCTTAAGAGACGTGGATTTTCAAGTGGATGCTGGGGAATTCATTGCTATCATGGGAGAATCTGGTTCTGGTAAAACCACTTTGCTTAATATTTTGGCTACGCTAGAAAAACCAAGCAAAGGTTACGTGGCCTTAGATGGCCAGGATTTGTCTACCATTAAAGAAAGTCAATTAGCTAAATTCCGTCTAGAAAATTTAGGCTTTGTCTTTCAAGATTTTAACCTGGTGGATAGTTTATCGGTTAAGGATAATATCTTTTTACCCATGGTCTTGAGGCATCAATCTTATGAAGCCATGACGAAACGGTTGGAAGAGGTATTACCCTTATTGGGGATTGCTGACTTGCTGGACAAGCGACCATTTGAATTATCTGGGGGACAAAAACAGCGCGTAGCTATTGCACGAAGTCTCATGAATCGCCCAAAACTTATTTTAGCTGATGAGCCAACAGCTGCTTTAGACTATAAAAATTCAGAACGCATGTTAGAACTTTTCGAAGCCCTTAACCAAGAGGGGCAGACGATTTTGATGGTCACCCACTCGGCTAATGCAGCAAGTCATGCCAAACGTGTCTTATTTATCAAAGATGGCCGTATCTTCCATCAAATGTACCGAGCAGATAAATCAATAACTGACTTTAACCGTGACATTTCGCTGGCCATGAGTGCTTTACTAGGAGGTGATTAAGATGTTGTATGCCAAGCTTGCTTTTAACAATATCAAAAATGCCTTACAAGAATTTGGGCCCTTTATCCTAGCAAGTACCGTCTTATTTGTGCTTTGGTGCTCAACTAGTTTGATTATCTTTAGTTCCATATCGGGTCAGATGAGATATGGTATTTCCATGCTATCCTTGGCATTGGTCGTGTTGACCTTATTTGCCCTTATTATGGAAGTCTACAGTTATCAAGTTTTAATCAAGCAACGCAGTCAAACCTTTGGTCTTTATCATGTCTTAGGCATGACAAAGTGGCAAGTAGTGCGTGTGGCAACTTGGGAATTATTTCTAAGCGGACTCATCATAATAGGGATTGGTAGCGTATTGTCATTAATTTTATCACAACTCTTTTACCTGCTCTTTGTCAATGTAATCCATTATCATCAACTGATTCTTAATATTAACCCTCTGGCCCTCTTTTTCTCAGTCATCGTCTTTGGAGCTATCTTTATCTTATTAGAAGTAGTAGGTCTAGTAACGATTAGTCGTCGGTCAGCTTTAGGTCTCCTGGGGCAAAGCAAAAAAGGGGAAAAAGAACCAAAAGGGAATAGACTATTAGCAGTATTGGCGATCGCTTCTTTAGTATTAGGATACTATCTCTCCTTGTCTGCTAATCAATTAAGTGCGTTTGGCGCTCTTTATCGTTTTTTTACTGCAGTTCTCCTTGTTATTTTGGGAACCTATCTCTTTTACATATCATTTATCGCACGATACCTCAAATGGCGGAGATCCAACAAAAAATATTTTTACACTCCCAAACACTTCATTGCAGTTTCTCAGATGCTTTTTCGTATGAAACAAAATGCCGTCGGCATGGCTAGTATCACACTACTATCATGTATGTCCTTCGTTGCCATTGCCACCACAACGGCTCTCTATACAAACATCGAGAGCCAAACGCAAAGTCTTTTCCCGAAGAATGCTTCGATTACCTTTAATTTGTCGAATCAATCAACAAAAGAAGCACAGGCTCTTGCACATCAATGGTTACAAAGCAACCAGCTCACTGAGCAAGATTCTTTAGCTTACGAAACTTATGTACTTGGTATTCCAGTACCAAGTCAAGAAAAGACGATTATTACTGATAAGGACATTTTAAAACCAGATTTCAACACCTTGGGTTACACCTATATCGTGACGCAAGAGACATTTCGAAAACTCGGTAACCAGTTGCCTCATTTGAAAGAGAATGAAACAGCTTTAGTGCTACCTAATGGTAATAGACAGGTCAAAGACATTAACTTCTTAGGTCATCATTTTAAAAATGTGCAAACATTTTCAGGTACCTCGTTTCCAGATCTGGCTAATACCTACAATGGAAATCTCTTAGTCGTCAGTAACACCTCTGTACAGCGAACCTTAGTAGCAGCTGTTCAAAGAGATTACCCTGATCCTCTCCCTCACCTTTATCGCTTATTTGTTAATCTTTCAGCTAGTCAGGCCAAGGATTTGACTGATCAAGCTGGGAATATCTTGAATGATGAAGGGCAGGAGATAGGTAATCTTACCCTAAAAGAAACTTATCGCAATGACATTTATCAAATTTATGGTGGCTTTGTCTTTACGGGTTTTATGCTTGGTCTTAGCTTTATGTTAGGCGCTGCTTTGATTATCTATTATAAACAATACTCTGAGGGACAAGAAGATCGAAGGTCTTACCAGATCCTTCAAGAGGTTGGAATGAGCTCGCATGCTGTCAAAAAAGTTATTAACGCACAGACACTATTTGTCTTCTTTGCTCCCCTCACTCTGGCTGTTATTCACTTTATCGTTGCCTTGTCTTTAATCAAACAAATCCTCCTTTTCTTTGGTGTCATGGACTCTTCCATGGTTTACTGGGTAAGTGGACTGACCATTTTATTGATCGGCAGCCTCTACTATGTGATTTACCGTTTTACGAGTCGTACTTACTATAAATTGATTGCACGATGATGCGTAGAGATTGCCTCATACATGTGATAGCTAAAAGCTGGAAAGTTAAAATAGCTTTCTCGGCTTTTTTTGTTGAAGCTAGGAGAAGGTTTTAAGGTGTGATATAATAAGTAAAATAGGTTAGAAAATGGGGTTCTGTTATGTCTCAACCACGTCTCTTTATCATTGAAGATGATGCAACGATAGTGAGTTTGTTAAAAAAAGAATTATCTAATCAGTATGCTGTCTCGACTGTTACTAATTTTCGTGATATTTTGCGTGAGGTGGTAGAAGCGCAACCAGATTTAATTTTGATGGATATCACCCTTCCATATTTTAATGGCTTTTACTGGACAACAGAAATTCGCCGTCAGATGACAACACCGATTATTTTTATTTCCAGTAGTAATGACGAAATGAACATGGTGATGGCACTCGATATGGGGGCTGATGATTACATTGCCAAGCCTTTTAATTTAGCTGTACTAGAAGCCAAAATCAGTGCCTTCTTACGACGAAGTCAACAATTTAGTCAAAGCAAACGCTATATTTACCAGGACTATGAACTAAAACTTGATGGTCAGGTGACAAAAACAGATGGTCAACAGATAGCTCTTAGCCCGACCGAAACCAAACTGTTTCAATTACTCATTGACCATCAAGGCCAAGTCGTCACAAAAGAAGAACTCCTGAATCAGTTATGGGAGAGTGAAGATTTCATCGATCACAATACCTTGAGCGTTAACATGACAAGGCTTCGAAAAAAATTAGCCAGTATCGGCTGTGTGGCCATCCATACCATCAGAGGAGTAGGGTATAGCTTGATATGATCTTTGCTTTTTTGCGTGAAAAAGGCCAACTACTTCTGATGTACTTTGGCTTGATAATCCTTTTTTTGATTTGTTTTCTGCTTTACCATTTGCCCTTGATTTACTTTGGACAAATGGTGCTCTTTTCTCTCTTGTTTTTAGTGGGAGTACTGACTTTTTCTGCTTATCGCTTTTACCAGCAGATGCAACATTTAGAGGATGTGCGTCTGTTGGATGATAGTTTATTTCCATTGCCGACGCAAGAGGCGTTTTTACAATTGTTGGATCGTCAAGCCAAGGATTACTTAAACGAAACACATAGGCTAAGTAAAACCTTAACAGACACTGAAAATATGGTGCAGCTTTGGGCACATCAACTAAAAGTTCCCTTAGCCGCCTTGTCCTTGATGCAGCAAACCGATCAACTCACTAAAGAAAACGTTGGTATTCAAATACTGGAACTGGAAAATAATGTTGCTAATTTATTGAATTTCATGAAATTTTCGGGACAGTCAAGTGATTTTCGCTTTGAGACCGTTTCTTTGGAGCCCTTGGTCAAAACCATTATTAAATCCTACCGCTTGATTTTCATCCAAAAGCATATTAGCCTCTCCCTAGAAGGTCAAGCCAGCGCCATTACGGATGCTAAATGGTTGCAATTTGCCCTAGCGCAGATTATTGATAATGCCTTAAAGTACAGTCCAAACGATTCGCAGATTAGTATTACTCTTGCAGACCACAGCATTGTCATCACAGATCAGGGGATCGGTATCCAAGAAGAAGATTTACCGCGTCTGTTTGATCATGGGTTTACAGGTTATAACGGCCGTCGTTTTAGCAAGGCCACTGGTTTAGGACTCTACATGACAAAAACCGTTTTAGACCAACTAGGGATTGCAATAGTGGTCAAAAGTCAAGTGGAAAAAGGCACCAGTGTGACCCTGACTTGGTCTCAAATGGATCCTGTTAAAGATTGAGCGATGTTAAGAATAACATAAAAAGAGTGTTCTCAAATAGGCATGCACTGGATGCTTTCTGAGAGAGCACTCTTTTTGTATTAGGCTGGTGTGATGTCGTTTGTAATGACGACTTTTAATGCTTTATTTTGCCCAGCATTTTTGAAGATCTCGTAAGCTTTTTCAACTTGAGACAGGTTGAAGTGGTGGGTGACTAACTGCGTGGCATCAATTTTACCGGATTTGAGGACATTCAGCAACATATCGGTGGTATTGGCATTGACCAAACCAGTATTTAGCGTAATATTTTTGATCCAAAGGTCATCTAGGTTAAAGGCAACTGGCTTTCCGTGAACGCCAACGTTGGAAATATGCCCACCGATGGCGACAACATTTTGACAGATGTCAAAGGTTTGTGGGTAGCCGACGCACTCCATAACGATGTCAGCTCCACGACCATTTGTTAAATCATCGACGAAAGTTTTCACTTCCGCAACGTCACCAGAAGCGATAGTGTGAGTAGCGCCAAAAGTCTTAGCTGCTTGCAAACGGGACTCAGATAAGTCGACCATGATAATAGTAGCAGGAGAGAAAAATTGAACGGTTAAGAGGGCGGCCAGTCCAATGGGACCGGCACCTACGATAACAACGGTATCACCTGGTTTGACATGAGAAGGCAAAACCCCTATTTCATAGGACGTTGGTAAAATATCAGACAACATGAGTAGGGCTTCATCGTCAACACTTTCAGGCGCGTGGTAGAGTGATCCATCTGCATGTGGGATGTGGACATATTCTGCTTGAGTGCCCTCGATAAGATGGCCTAAAATCCAACCGCCTGTCTCACAGTGAGAAGGGAGCCCTTTTTTACAATAGTAGCAGGTGTTACAGGCTGTCACACAAGAAATAATCACTTTATCACCAACCTTGAAGTTGGTGACAGCATCGCCAACCGCTTCAACGATACCGATACCTTCATGACCTAAAGTTGTGCCCGGCTTACAGGCAGGAACATCACCACCCAAAATATGCAGGTCGGTCCCGCAAATGGTGGTTTTAAGAAGGCGAACAACAGCATCAGTTGCCTGAACAATTTGTGGTTTTTCTTTATCTGTCAGGTGTAATTCACCGGCAGAAACATAGGTAGCTGCTTTCATAAACAAACCTCTTTCCTTGTTTATTTCTAGGTCTATTGTAGCGCTATCGGAAAACGTTTTCAATAAAAAACAACATTTTCTCGCAAAAATTACCATGACCTGTCACACTAGCTCCTTTTTAAAAAATGTGCTAAGATGAAAACAATTAGCTAGTGGGAAAAATCTACCATAAACGCTCAGGATACGAAAGGGGGGAGACATATGGCTCGAGTTTATGTTGCTGATGATGAACGCAATATCCGAGAGTTGATTGGATCTTTTTTGGAAAAAGAAGGGATGACTGTTAGCCTATTTGAGACAGGTGACCAATTACTCCTTGCATTTCAAAAAAAACCTGCTGATGTCCTAGTTTTAGATGTCATGATGCCAGGCACTAATGGTTTTGCTATCGCTAAAGAAATACGTCGCATTTCAGAGGTGCCCATCATATTACTAACGGCTAGAGATAGTGACCTTGATTTTGTCGAAGGATTTGAAACTGGCGCAGATGATTACTTTACAAAACCTTTTTCAGCTATCAAACTGACGCTACGCATTAAAGCTATTATTCAGCGTCAGTCATTAGACCGTACGGAGGTTACCTCAACACCTCCCCTGTCATACGCAGGTTTGCACTTGTCTCCTGAAAAACGTCAGGCATTTTACCAAGAACAACCCATTAAATTAACAAATACGGAGTATGATGTCTTGCAAATGCTCATTCAGCACCAAGAGGAAGCTATTTCACGAGATGACTTATTAGAAGCCATCTGGGGCTATACTAGCGATGTTGAAACGCGCGTAACGGATGATACCATCAAGCGCTTAAGAAAAAAATTACGGATGGTAGAAAGTCATGTCATTATTGAAACAGTATGGGGCTACGGTTTTAAATTGGTTACAAAATCACAAGACTAATCAAAAGATAGTTGGCCAAGCAGTGGGACGCCGTCGTCTGAGAACGACTCTTTTTTTACAACCCTTATCCGTTATTTTTATAGCCTTCGTCGGTATCTTTCTAGCCTTCAATTTGGCTATTCATTACTTCATGGCAGAACAAACGGACCAAGCGCTAGCCGACCAATTTTCCCGTTTCGATACGCTTTATCAAGGGCAATTGGCTACCGATAAACAATCTACTCAGACTATTTTTACAACCCTTTATGTCATTGCAGATAGTCAAGGCAAGGTGCAATATGCCTCTGGTAATGATGATGCCTTTTCAGATGAAGCCCTCAGCGATGATCTAACTAGCCAATTATACGAAGACAGTCACCAATGGAACGATTTGCCAGATACACCAGATGACCCCGATAATCCCCCTGAAGATAGTTTTTTGAGCTTTTCTCAACCTAAAACCATTACCCGTCATGGGGAAACCTATGCCGTGGCTGTTCGTTCTTATCAAGGAGAGCTTAAGAATAATTATATTGTCGCCACGGATAGCAATAGTCAGACCTATTATGTCTTTGTTTACTTTTCTCTATCTCCCATTACTCGTTTGACTAAAACGATAAATACCTATCTAGCTTTGTTGATGCTTGCCATCGGAGTTTTAGCAGCATTGAGTATTTTTTGGACATCACGAAAGCTCAATGCTAGCTTTCAGTCTTTAAAAAGTTATATTATCCAAGTTGGTAAACGACAAAAGCCTGATAATACGGTACATCTAGCCTATCGAGAATTTATAGAAGTTCTTGAAAGCATTGAACAGATGGACCGGATGATTACGCAAAATCAGAAGAGCCAACAGATTTTCTTTCAAAATGCTTCACATGAGTTGCGGACACCGCTCATGTCTATTCAAGGCTATGCCGAAGGGATTTCCGAGGGGGTTTTATCTGACAAAAAAGCTGCAGCTCAGATTATTCTAGACGAAAGTCAAAAAATGAAGAATTTGGTGGATGATATTTTAACCCTATCACGATTAGAAAGCATCCAAACCACTCCAGAAAAGGAGCTAATCGATTTAATGGATTTGCTATATGATGTCACTTGGCAATTACAGCAACAAGCAAAAACAAAAGGAGTCCATTTTCACCATACATTTGCTCAAACACATGTGGATATCCGAGCAGATGAGGCACTCTTGTCACGCGCATTGACTAACCTATTGACCAATGCTATTCGGTATGCCAATAAAAGCATTGGGCTACAAACAAAAATTGAAAACCAGCAACTCTTTTTAGCCATTAGTAATGATGGTCCACCAATACCTGACAAGGATCTTCCTCATCTCTTTGAACGCTTTTACAAGGGACAAGAAGGAAACTTCGGTATTGGGTTAGCCATGGCGCGTGATATCATCCGTCAGCATGACGGTGAACTGACGGTGACGTCAAATGATCAAGAGACTGTTTTCGTCATTCGCTTACCACTCACATAAAAAAATAATTTCCCAAAACGTTTTAGCTCAAACATCTAAGGCGTTTTTTAGGTGATAAAAAACTGCCTCACTTTTGCCACACTTTTTCCGCAGAACAACCGAACTTTAAGACTTTCATTGGTTTATACTTGAATCAACATAAAAACAAAAGAGGTAAACCCATGACTTTTAAAGACAAACTTTCTACTTTTTCACAACAAGCTAAAACACACTGGAAAAAAACAACCTTAATCAGTGTCGCAGTGCTAGGTGTTGCTACTGCAGGAGGAGCTATTGGCTATACTATGGGCCATCAAGATGGACCAGATATGGAACAATTCCAAAATCAAGGTGGTTTTGATGGAGAACAAGGAGATATGGATTTTGAAGGGGGCGATTTCGCTTCACAAGATGGCAACCAAAACTTTTCTGGTGACGAAAACAGTCAAACCTTAACCTATGACCAATGGAAAAAAGCAGTTAACAACTCCGATCTTTCTAGTGCCGACAAAAAAACATTCTTATCGGAGCTAGAAAAAAGCAAAACCACAATTGAAAAAGCAAACAGCCTCTCAGAACAACTAGAGCAACTCTATAACAATAACCTCAAATCTCTAGATACTGAATTTGATACGCTTATTTCCAAAAATAGTAGCCTCTGGGATAAATTAGAGGACGCTTGGCTACCACAATCCTTGCGCGAACTAAGTACAGATGACTTGACGGACCTTTCAGCTGCTATTAGTGCCAGTGATAGCTTATCAGATAGCGAAAAAAGCACTCTCCAAGCAGATGTTACTTCACTAAAGACCCTCAAAGAAAAGTGGTCTACTGCATACGCAAGCTATACTGAAAAAGCTACGGATTTGGAAAGTCAATTAGAAACAGCAGAAAATGCTGTCACTACCAGTCTAAAAGACAACAAAGTAACAGATGATATGTTAGCAAGCGTTACCCAACAGGAACAAGCTCCTGCGGAACATGCGGATACCCAAAAAACGCCTTCTAAAAATAAAAACAAAGAAAAATCAGACAAAACAACGTCATCAATTAACAACTCCTCAAAAAAATCCTAAGTCTAAAAGGTCTTTCTCAAAACACAGGCTAGTCACCTACCTTGCCAAAAGTATCAATTTTTGATAAGATGAGTAGACACAAACGATGTTTGGGAAAAGCCATCGCTAAAAAAAACCTAATGTTTTTTGACGCTCTTCCTGAGGGAGGGTGTTTTTTAGCGGGCTAAAGGAGTAACAACATGAAACGTCAATCTGCATTAGTCGTCTTTTCAGGTGGCCAAGATTCTACCACCTGTCTATTCTGGGCACTAAAACATTATGAGCATGTGGAGACCGTTACTTTTTCTTACGGTCAACGCCACAGCCAAGAAATTCAAGTCGCACAAGCTATCGCCAAGGAACAAGGGGTAAAAAATCATCTCTTGGACATGTCTTTACTGGGCCAACTCACTGCAAATGCTTTAACCCGTGACTTGGATATCTCAGGTGAAGAAGGACAGGTGCCTAATACCTTTGTTGATGGACGCAATCACCTTTTTCTCTCTTTTGCAGCCGTGTTAGCCAAACAAATAGGGACTACCGATATCATTACAGGTGTCTGTGAGACAGACTTTTCTGGTTATCCTGATTGTCGTGATAGTTTTGTGAAATCTCTTAATGTCACGTTGAATCTTGCCATGGATTATCCTTTTGTCATTCAAACACCTCTCATGTGGCTAGACAAGGCGGAAACTTGGGCGCTGGCTGACAGCCTAGGGCAGTTCGACTATGTCCGCGAAAAAACGCTGACTTGTTATAACGGGATTATCGGTTCTGGCTGTGGCGAATGCCCGGCCTGTCATTTGCGTCAAAGGGGCCTAGACACTTATTTAGAAAGACGAGGTCAATGATGTACCAGTTACCTGAAGAACTTGTGCAAGAAACAGGAGACAGCCTCGTCTACTGTCCCAAGCGCGTTTTAGTATCTAAAGAATTCACCTTCGATGCAGCCCATCATCTTTTTGCATACGACGGCAAATGCCAGTCGCTTCATGGACATACCTATCGCTTGCAGGTTGCTATCACAGGCTTTCTAGACGAGCGTGGTCTCTCGATCGACTTTGGTGATTTAAAAAGTATTTACCAAAAACATTTGGAACCACTTTTAGATCATCGTTACCTCAATGAAAAGTTACCATATATGAATCCGACAGCAGAGAATATGGTTTATTGGATTTATAAGGTGGTTGAAGCCTATCTACCGGAAAACGAACAAAAATTTGAGATGGCTTTTGTTCGTTTATTCGAGACCCCAACAGCCTATGCCGAATTTCGAAAGGAGTGGGACGCATGACGCGTAAACGAGAGCTTAAGCTCCCCGTTCTTGAGATTTTTGGACCAACCTTTCAAGGCGAAGGTCGCGCAATCGGACAAAAAACCCATTTCATCCGAACAGGTGGCTGTGATTACCATTGTGACTGGTGCGACTCAGCTTTCACCTGGGATGGCTCTGAAAAAGCAACCATGATGACGACTGATGCCATCTTAGATGCCTTGGATGACTTAGGCGCTTATGATTATGTGACACTTTCTGGTGGAAATCCCTGCCTTTTGTCGGCCAATATGGCTGAACTGGTGCATAAGCTTAAAGCGAAAGGTGTTCGATTGGCAGTGGAAACACAAGGTTCTCGCTGGCAAGAGTGGTTACGAGACATTGATGATGTGACCATTAGCCCAAAACCGCCTTCAAGTAAGATGACTATCAATTATGAAACCCTTGACTTTATCATATCGCAATTAAACAAGGAACAACTAACCATAAAAATACCCGTTTTTGACGATGCTGACTTAGCTTTTGCAAAAACTATTCAAAAACGCTACCAACCAGATGTCCTTTATCTGTCTGCTGGTAATCCCGATCCCAAAAAGGAAGGTTCTATTGTCACAGCACAGTTAGCACGATTGAGTCAATTATGGGATAAGGTCGCCAAAGATCCAGAATGGCAATCTGTTCGCGTCTTACCTCAATTACACACGCTTGTCTATGACAATGACCGTGGCGTTTAGAAAGGAAAACTCATGACACCTGATACCAAAGACTTGACCCTCTTAGGAAACCAGAATACTCCATATATTTTTGAATACACTCCAGACATTCTTGAGCGCTTTGAGAACCGTCACCAAACAAATGATTATTTTATCAAGTTCAATTGTCCCGAATTTACCTCCCTGTGCCCCATCACTGGACAACCAGATTTTGCGACCATTTATCTGTCCTATATCCCGGATAAGTACTGCGTTGAATCAAAGTCGCTCAAACTCTATCTCTTTAGCTATCGTAACCATGGTGATTTCCATGAAAATTGTATCAATACCATCGGCAAAGACTTAGTCAAACTCCTGGAACCCCGTTATTTAGAAGTTTGGGGAAAATTCACTCCACGAGGCGGTCTGTCAATAGATCCTTATTACAACTATGGAAAACCTGGTACCGATTTTGAAGAAATGGCACGCTATCGTTTGATGAATCATGATTTAAACCCGGAAACGATCGATAATCGCTAATATTCCTAAAAAAACGTCTGAACCAAAGGTTTCAGACGTTTTTCATTCACGAGAGAGCTAAAAAGCGAGTAGTAACAGCAGAAGTGGTAAACATATATATAGATATGTTTGCAAGATGCTTTAGTCTTCATTCTTAATAACGGTGGAAAATTTTATTGCTCAGCAATAGGAGTCATATATATAGCTATGTCATTGTCAAAGTTGGTCTAAGGCATTCTTTTGTTCATCGTTTACAATATGGGTATAGAGGTCGGTAACTTGGGTACTGGCATGCCCTAATTGGTGACTGACTAGCACCTGTGATTTGGTGGCATCGTACAGACGTGTAGCCAAAGTGTGTCGTAACTTGTGGGGGGTTACCCTAATTTTGAAATCTTCTGAGTATTTACCCACCATTTTTTCAATACTAGAGGCATCCATTCGATTAGCTGCCCCTCTATAGAGACTGAGAAAGAATGCTGTGTCGTTATTTTCAGCTCGGTAGCGAGACTTTCGAATGCTGAGATAATTTTCTAGATAGGGTTTAGCAAAACTGGCGACGTTGACCAAATCACGTTTTCCTCCCTTGCGAGTTACCTCAATGACCATCATGTTAAGGTTAACATCTTTAAGGTCAAGATTAACTGCCTCAGATAATCGAACACCTGAAGCCAGTAGTAGGGCGATAATAGCTAAATCACGTTCTTTATTTTTGAAGAAGGATGACTTTGCCCGATTAGAAAGTTTGGTCTCATACTCTTGGTCAATGTAGTCTAAAAAAGCCATCGTTTCATCCCCAAGAAATAATTTTTGTTTAATATTTTCAGCTCGTGCAGCTAAAGTTTCCTTTTTCTTTTTAGTCGCAACTTTTTTCATGACATTCCGGTAAAAATAAGGTTCACCTTGCTCATTTTCAACCTCTTCAGTGAGGTACTTAAAAAGACTAGCCAAAGCTGATAGGGTACGATTAATCGTCGTCTGGGATACGCCTTGCTGGGTTGTGTTGGCATTCAACAAGGGACGCTCACGCAAATAGAGGATAAATGATTCCATATCTTTTTTTGACAAATTCTCTAAAGTTTCTAGTGAAATGTCAGCAATTGAGGACGCTTGACTGATACCAGAATCCACCAACCAATCAAAGAAACGTTTATATTCTTTGAGGTATTCATACAAGGTCGTAAAACTATAAGGCACACTTAGTTTTGATTGGTAATAGTCTAGGACATACCAGGGCATGAGCGCTTTATATTCCTCAATTTTTTCCAATAGACGATCACGTTTCATTTTTTTCTCCTAAACAAATAATAAAACTAGTATAGCAGACCTCTATCTATTTTTCAAGAAAATTACAGTTTTTCGGAAAGATGTCATTAGACCACACTCCCAGATTTGGTCTAATATTAAAAAAAATATTCTAAGCCAATCTCTGAACAAGGTTAAACAACTAACTCTTTTAGGCGTCTAACCTTATCTGTCATTCAGGTGACTTAGAACTTAATGTAACAATCAAGAAGACAGATCTTCGTTAACTGTCATTTGGTTTCTTGATTGTTATTTTTTTAAATCGGGTCTCAATAACTCTGCTAGCTCATCAAGACTCATGTCAAAAGCTTTGGATAAGCGAATCACATTTTTAAATGTGATGCCTGAAGTTTCTTTTTCCCACCTATGAATGGTGCGAACGCTGACTCCTAGCTTTTTACTAAGCTCTATCACTTTAAACCCTTTGCTGTGACACAACTCTTTTATGGTCATTGGTTTCTTAGTCATAATACACACTCCTTGATCAATCAATCATGGCTAGGTAAGCTTTGCTGGAAATTGAGGTAACTTCATAAAGTCGGTACTCAAATTTATCCCGTACGGATACCGTAAGCGTCCAAGTCAGCTCACGTTTGCTCGCAAATAGCTTCTCACATAGCCTGTTATTCATTAATTTATAACATATTTTATCATTATTTTAAAGTGTTTACGGGCAACTTATGTCATTTTTTTGTCTTACGTAATCATGTGTCGTTAAACAATCATTATTGAGTCCATTATCTTACATTTTTTTCGGGAGAAATTAATCTTTTATTTACTGAAAACTATGTGGAACCAGGTGAGTTCGGCACCTCATTTTAGATATTTTTATGATACAATATAGGAAATCCTTTTACATTTTCAACAGTTATGGAGACCATTCAGCATGAAAATATTAATTACATCTGGCGGTACGTCTCAACCCATCGATAGTGTGCGTTCTGTGAGCAATCGCTCGACAGGTCAACTAGGAACTTTTATAGCGAGACAATTTTTAAAAAACGGGCATGAAGTAACCCTGGTGACAACCCAAACAGCTGTTCAACCAGAAGCGCATCCAGCTTTAACATTGGTTTTGGTGGAGACGGTTTCTGATGTATTGGAAATTTTAGAACGTTTGGTGCCTGTGCATGATGCCTTGATTCATGCTATGGCAGTTTCAGATTATGACCCTATTCGGATGCTACCTTTTGAGGAGGTTGCTCAGACTGATGATTTGACCACCTTTCTGACAAAAGATAATCAGGTTCAAAAAATTTCTTCAAAGGCGGATGTGCAGGTGCTTTTTCTGAAAAAAACACCGAAAATTATTTCCCTGGTCAAGACATGGAATCCCGACATTTTGTTGATTGGCTTTAAGCTTTTAGTTGCAGCTTCAAAAGATGAATTATTGACAGTTGCCAGAGAATCATTGACCAGCAATCATGCAGATATGATTGTTGCCAACGACTTACAAGATATCAAAGGAAAACAAACTCACACGGCCTACCTAGTAACAGAACAAGAGCATCCTGTTTACCACAATAAGGCGGACATTGCGCAAGCCATCTATGATTTTGTGAAAGAAAAACGAGGCTAGTCATGGCAAATATTTTATTAGGCGTCTCCGGATCCATTTCAGCCTATAAGGCTGCAGATTTAACTAGCCAGCTAGGAAAAAAAGGGCATGAAGTGCAAATTATCATGACGAAAGGCGCACAAGCGTTTATTACTCCCTTAACCTTGCAAAGTCTATCTAAACGTCCTGTCCTAACAGATGTTATGACGGAAGCCAATCCAGCAGAGATTGCTCATATCGCAATTGGTAAATGGGCTGATCTTTTCATTTTAGCTCCTGCTTCAGCCAATAGCCTCGCTAAACTGGCCCATGGCTTTGCAGAAGATATGCTTTCAGCAACGGCTCTAGCGCTAGACGAAAAATTACCAAAACTAGTCGCCCCAGCTATGAATACTAGAATGTATCAAAATCCTGCAACTCAAGCCAATTTAAACCGTTTAGTAAGCTATGGCTATCAGTTAATCTCACCTCGGGAATCTCTCTTAGCCTGCGGAGACTATGGGCCTGGCGCCCTAGCAGATATCTCTGTTATTCTTTCAAAAATTGAGGAGACTTTATCATATGAAAACTAATCAGCAATCCCGTCAAGTAGCTACCGTTGCTATTCTCATTGCTTTAGCCACGATTATTCAGTATTTTAGCACCTCCTTGTATGGCCTGTTTCCCCTACCGATAAAGCCAACACTTATGCCTATTGTTGTGATTTTGGCCAGCGTGTGTTATGGGCCAAAAATTGGTGCCATACTCGGAGGCTATATGGGTCTTTATAGTGTTGTCTACAATACTGTGGTTTACAATGTCGCAGCTAGCTTTCTTTTTTCTCCCTTTGTTCCTAAAGGGAATCTTTTTAGTCTAGTCATTGCACTAGTACCTCGTGTACTGATTGGAATCGTCCCTTACTACATATATAAATTATGGCAAAATAAGGCTGGTTTATTTTTAGCAGGGGCCATGGGAGCTTTGACCAATATTGTTTTTGTATTTTCTGGTATTTTCGTATTCTTTCAGGGTGTTTACCAAGGTGATGTTATGGCGCTCTTGGGGGCGGTTTTTACCTCTAATTCCATCATTGAACTTATCGTTGATGCCTTTGTGACCATGCTGGTTGCGCCACGTGTGTTAAAAGCTACAAAATAAGACGATTTTTATCACGGGAAGCCGTGATTTTTTTATACAATCGTGCTATAATGGAAATGTAAGCGATTAACTTTTTCATACGGAGGTTTCAAATGACATATCAAGACACATTTAATACCTGGCTTAAAGAACCTAGCTTGCCAGCTTACTTGAAAGAAGAGCTGCAAACGATGGACGAAAAAACAAAAGAGGATGCCTTTTACACGAATTTGGAATTTGGTACAGCTGGTATGCGGGGGCTTATCGGGGCTGGTACGAATCGCATCAATATCTATGTAGTTCGTCAAGCTACAGAAGGTCTAGCACAACTCATTCTCTCTAAGGGAGAAGAAACCGCAAAACGTGGGGTCGCTATTGCTTACGACTCTCGCCACTTCTCTTACGAATTTGCCTTTGAATCAGCTCAAGTTCTGGCTTACCACGGTATTCCAAGCTATGTGTTTGAATCTTTAAGACCAACACCAGAATTATCATTTGCCGTACGTCACCTGCACACTTTTGCTGGAATTATGGTGACAGCCAGTCATAACCCAGCACCTTTTAATGGTTATAAGGTTTATGGGGAAGATGGTGGCCAAATGCCTCCTGCTGATGCAGCAGCTCTAACTGACTACATTCGTGCGATTGATAATCCTTTTGCGATTCCATTGGCTAACCTTGACGAAGCAAAAGCTTCTGGTTTGATTACTGTCATCGGTGAATCGGTAGATGCTGAATACCTCAAAGAAGTTAAAGGCGTAAATATTAACCAAGCATTGATTGACCAGTACGGTCGCGACATGAAAATCGTCTACACTCCCTTGCATGGAACAGGGGAAATGTTAGCACGCCGTGCTTTAGCTCAAGCTGGTTTTGAACAAGTCCAAGTGGTTGAAGCGCAATGCAAACCTGACCCTGATTTTTCAACTGTAGCTTCACCTAACCCTGAAAGCCAAGCCGCTTTTGCTCTAGCTGAAGAATTGGGACGACAAGTTGATGCTGATGTGTTGGTAGCGACTGACCCTGACGCTGACCGTTTAGGTGTTGAAATTCGCCAACCAGATGGCTCCTATAAAAACCTATCTGGTAACCAAATTGGTGCTTTAATCGCCAAGTATATTCTCGAAGCACATAAAACGGCAGGCACCTTACCTGAAAATGCCGCTTTAGCAAAATCGATTGTTTCAACAGAGTTGGTGACAAAGATTGCTCAAAGTTACGGCGCCACTATGTTTAATGTTTTGACCGGCTTTAAATTCATCGGAGAAAAAATCCAAGAATTCGAAGACACAGGTGATTACACCTATATGTTCGGTTTCGAAGAAAGTTTTGGTTACCTCATTAAGCCATTTGTTCGTGACAAGGATGCGATTCAGGCTGTTCTAATTGTGGCTGAAATTGCAGCTTACTACCGCTCTCGTGGTTTAACCTTAGCTGATGGCATTGACGAAATCTATAAAGAGTACGGTTACTTTGCTGAAAAAACCATTTCCTTAACGCTATCAGGTGTAGACGGCTCTACACAAATTAAAGCCATTATGGAAAAATTCCGCAATGCTGGTCCATCATCTTATGCCGGTTTAGCCATTGATTTGTCTGAAGACTTTGAAAAGCAAACAGCAACGAGCAAAGATGGTACCGTTAGCGAATTAACCACACCGCCAAGTAATGTCTTAAAATACATTTTAGAAGATGGCTCCTGGTTTGCTGTTCGTCCTTCTGGGACAGAACCAAAAATTAAGTTTTATGTGGCCACCGTTGGTAATACAGCTAAAGAGGCTCAAGACAAACTAGAAGCGATTGAAAATCAAATCAATACTTTTGTCAGCTAATTCGTTAAGAAGCATTCATCAGATAAAAAAGCGTTGGACATTTGTCCAATGCTTTTTGTGTTGTTTTATTCTATAGAGAGCCGTGCTTGTGCCATCTGCATATCATAGTAGACGCCTCTTTGAGCCATTAATTGCTTATGAGTTCCATGCTCAACGATGTTTCCGGCTACCATGACTAGTATCATATCAGCATTTTGAATGGTAGAGAGCCGATGTGCAATGATAAAACTCGTCCGTCCTTTCATTAATTTCTCGAATGCTTCTTGAATCAGAACTTCTGTCCGTGTATCAATAGAGGAGGTAGCCTCATCTAAAATTAGAATTTCCGGTACTTTGACAAACAGCCTAGCGATGGCTAATAATTGCCGTTGCCCTTGAGACAAAGAGGCCCCTGCATCGGCTAAAAAGGTATCATAACCTTGAGGAAGCTGACGAATAAAGAAATCTGCTTTAGCCGCTTTTGCTGCTGCAATAACCTCTGCTCGACTAGCCGCTGGGTGTCCGTAGGCAATATTTTCAGCTACCGTAGCTGACTCTAGCCAAGTTTCCTGCAGGACCATACCAATCTGTCGACGCAGTGATTGTCTTGTATAGTCAGTAATTGGTACACCATCAATCAAGATTTGCCCTTTATCAAGCTCATAAAAGCGCATCAGCAAGTTAATGAGTGTCGATTTTCCAGCACCAGTTGGTCCAACAATGGCTACCTGACTACCTGCCGGGATGGTAATGCTGATATCCTGTAGGAGTGTCTGACCTGAAACGTAGCCAAAAGAGACATGATCAAAGGTTACTGCTCCTTGATTTTTGGCTATGGTTAGTGTCTTTTGCCCTGTTTCAGACAGACTTTCCTGAGCGAGTACCATATAGAGGCGATCCCCGCAAGCTAGGGCACTTTGCACTTCAGCGAAGACTGCAGAGATATCATTAAAAGGTTTTGTGTACTGAGTGACATAGTTTAAAAATGCTGTTAAAGCGCCAACACTAAAATTACCAGACATAATACGCATGGCACCGATCCCCACCAAAAGCGCATAAATGAGAGCATTAATCAAGCGGGTGGCTGGATTTACAGTTGATGAATAAAAAATAGCGTCTTGAGAGTAATCCGCATACCGTTCGTTCACTTGATTAAAGGCAAAAATCATCTGCTCCTGCGCATTAAAGGCCTGAACGACTTCCTCTTGTTGGATAACTTCTTCTACCATTTGGGTCTGTTGGCCACGGCTTTTGGTTTGTTCCTGATAAAGATGGTAGGATTTATTGGCAATGAAACGAGCCAAGATAATGGATAATGGCGTCAAACAAACGGTCACTAACATCATGAGAAAGTCTAATTTCGCCATCGCAACCAGCGTAAAGACTAGAGTCAATACCCCGACTAGAAATTGATTGAAGACCATTAACAAACCATTTGACAACTGTTCTGTGTCTGCCGTGACACGGGCGACAAGATCTCCTACACTGTGGCGATCTAGGTAGGATAGGGGTAAGTCATGAAGTTTTGCAATCGTTCGTTGCCTCAACCGTGCTGTGTAGTTATAGACCAAACGATTGTACAATAAAGGGTTGAACCATTGTATGAGGGTGTTGATGGCGATAACCCAACCCATCTGCATTAAAACAGGCAAAAGTGTTTGCCAAGGGTGGCGTGACACCACAGCATTGACTGCATCACCAATGAGTAAGGGAAGATAGGCTGTCAATGCCACTTGGACGACGGTCCCTAACAAAGCAACAATCAGTAAAGACTTCTGAGGGAGAAAATCCGAGCTTATTTCAGCAATGACCTGCCGACTATTGCGTGCTTTCATCGGTGCTCCTTTCTTCTGGATGTTGCGAATAATGAATTTCTTGATAAATCGCATGTGATGCCAGAAGGTCATCGTGGCTACCCAAACCAACCCGTTCGCCATTTTCTAAAACAAGAATATTATCAGCTGCCTTTAGGCTATTGGTCCGTTGAGAAATCAAGATCAGCGTTTGCTCTGCATTAGCCATGAGCGTCTTAAGTAAACGGGCTTCTGTTAGGTAATCCAAGGCAGAGGTTGCATCATCTAGTAATAAAATTGGTGCTTGACGTAAGAGAGCCCGAGCTATGGTTAGCCTTTGCTTTTGTCCGCCAGAAAAATTACGTCCAAAAGCTTCTACTGGTTCATCTAATTGGTGACTCTTTTCTTTCACAAAATCACTAGCCTGTGCTTTTTCCAACGCTGCCCAAAGTTCGTCATCATTAAAATCACCTTGTAACCCCAAGGTGAGATTACTGCGAATGGTTCCCTTAAATAGCTGGGCATTTTGGGGAACCCAGGCAATATTTTGACGCCACTGCTGTAAGTTAAGGGGAGCAATCCCCTTTTTGTACTGGGAAATCGTTCCCTTTTGCGGTTGGTACAGCTGCAAGAGAAGCTGTGTTAAGGTAGATTTCCCAGAGCCAGTACTTCCGATAATACCAAAGAACTGCCCCTCTTCGATAGTAATATTAATATGAGAAAGAGCCGCTTCTTGCGCCTTGGGATAACGAAACTCAAGGTTAGAAACCGCAAAAGCGAGTTTACGGCTTGGTGCTTTTGAGGATGGTAGAGGCGCTGTGATGTTTTCATCATCTTGTTCAAAAATCGCCGTCACACGGCTAGCAGCAATATAAGCTTGATTTAACGAACTGACCAGCATGGTTACTTTAAGCAATTCAACTAAGATGTTGGTCAAATAATTGATTAAGGCCACTAGCGCACCTTGTTCAAGTAGATTGTCTTGAATCTGCACGTTTCCTTGCCAGATAACACCTACTAAAGCTGTATTGACAATTAGAAATGTCAGCGGAGACAACAAAACAGCCCAGCGTCCGACACTAATTTGAGTGTGTTGATACCTGTCATTCGTTTCTTTGAAGTGCTCTTTTTCGCGATTATCTTGCCCAAAAGCGCGAATAACACGCATCCCTTCCACTTGTTGAGAGGTTAGTAGCACAATCTTATCCGTTAATTGCCGAATCTTTCTATAAAAAGGGTTGGTAAGGCGCGTGATGAGATAAATGACCAAAGTGAGCGCTACAATCATGGCGATAAACCACCAGGTAATAACGGGGCTCAAAGAGAAAGCCATTAGACAAGAACCTATGACGATAATAGGCGCTCGCAGAAAAAGGCGCAAAAACTGATTGATGGCAGTCTGAATAAGATAAGTATCGCTGGTAATCCGTGTGACCAGTGATGAGGGAGATAAGGCATCTCTTTCGGCTTTTGGAAGCCGCATAATCTTTGCGAACAGATCCTGGCTTAATTTTTGCGTGTAACGAACAGCTGATTTGGCCGAAAAATATTGTGCAGTAATAGACACGGTCACACCTAAGAGGGCCAAAAGCAATAAAAGACCAATCATCTCATAGAGATGGGTCTTGTCGTGGTGAGGAATAACTTGGTCGATAATGATGGCGACCACCATAGGAACTAAGAGTTCAAAACTAGCTTCCAAAAGCTTAAATAAAGGCCCTAAAATGGTTTCTTTTAGATATCCCTTAAAGTAAATCAGTAATTCTTTCATGTTAAAAGCGTGTCATTAGTTTGATGAGATAATAATTAAACTGCACCTGCCGTGAGTAGTAGATATTACCACCATTTTCATAGAGTCTGCCACCTCCATAAAATAAGGCAATCGGGTGCAGATAAAAGTAAGTCGTTCCTTCAGTATTACCTAGGGATGGAGCTACAACATTTTTGGAGTAACGCTTAGCCAAAGTAATCGTATTTTTACCTCCGTTTTCAGCTACATAATTAATATAATTCATCCCGAAGTTGTAAGCTTGGACAGCTGTCCAGACGTCAACATGTTTGTCTTGGGCGCGATCAAGGTTGTCTCCTAAAACAGTAATTCCCTGCTGGATGGAAGCCTTTGAATCGGTAATGCTATTGGTCGTTCCAGACCTGCTCTCACTTGACTGCATCAGATCCTGGGAATTTCCCTTCGTTTCTGTATAAATCACTGCCAAAACAAGGTCTTCATTGACGGTGGAGTCATTGTCTTTTAGAACTTTACGAACAGTCGAACGGTATTGAAGGACATTTTTAACTGATTCATGGGTTCGATAGAGCCAAATAGCAGTCAGACAAATACCTACTAGTAAGAACGATAGCATGATGCGTTTGAAAATTTTCTTCATAGCGACTACTTATTTTGAATATCTTCGATATTTTTGATGAGGATGGAATATGTCCCATTTGCATTTTGAATAAATTCGACACTGTCTGCGTCTTCGTAAACAGCATTTGGTACCAAAAGTTCAATGCCATTGGACAAAGAGAGTTTTTGATTTTCAAACTTCTTTAATTGACGGCTGGAATCAATATCATTTACAGGCACAGATTCTGGTACGGTGTCCTTTAGTTTGTCAACAAAAGTCAGACGTGCTGTCAGATTGTCTTCGAACAGCTGGTTGGCCAAGTGCTCAGCAGATAGAGCTTGCTCTTCTTCCATATTTTGATGGATGGCTGATTTCACCTTGGAATCAAATTGAAAATCGTGTCGATTAAAGTCATCCGCCACTTGTTTAGCGACCTGCTCAATTGACTTGATTGCTTTTTTGACAGAGGGCTGTGCCTGAGTTTGGATGAAATCTTCTGTAAAGTAGTTCAAGAAAGTCCCATTACTCTTAATTCGTTTTTCTATAATATAATATTGTCCTGTTTCACGGTTTAGAATTAAGGCCTCGTCTGGTGTTTGTGCAGCAGATGGTAGGACATTTTGCGTGAGTTGCAAAGGTTTGCGACTATCTCCGGCATGGACCAAACTTTCTTTGAGGGCCATACGTAAGAAGGCAATATAAGCCTGGCCTTCTTTGTCAAATTGGATAAAGACGAGGTCGTTTGTTTTTTGATGATCACTAACCTTAAAAGCTTCTAACCAAGCCTGCGTCAAGGCATGAGAAGTTTGTTGGTGGTCGTCAGAAATATAATCCCAAAAAGGGTGTTCCTTATCCAGCTGCCCGCGTTTGGCGTCGTCGGAAAAGACTTTTGAGAGCTTTTTTGAAAAATAGGCATCTAATGCGGGTGTTATGGACAAAGGTTCTTCCATCCATTGGATTTCGGTGTCATCGGGACGAAATTGGTGAATGAACACTGTCTTAAGGTAAAAATCCATGCTCATTGAAGGTCCTCATAGAGGGGAAAAGCGTCCGTTAAATTTTTGACTTCTTGACGAACAGTATCTAAAACCTCTGAGTTAGAGATGTTTTCTAACGCTTTGATAATCAACTTCGCCACTTGTTGACTTTCTTTAACACCAAAACCACGAGCGGTAATGGCTGAGCTTCCGATACGGATACCAGATGTTTTAAATGGGGAAAGCTTTTCGTAAGGAATGCTATTCTTATTGAGCGTAATATTGACCTCATCCAAAATATTCTGAGCGATCTTGCCGTTTTCAACAAGTTCCGTAACATCCACCAAGAATAGATGATTGTCAGTACCACCTGAAATCACACGTAACTTGTCATGTGCTTCAAACACCTCAGCCATAGCCTTGGCATTATCTAAAACAGCTTGCGCGTAATCTTTAAAAGCAGGGTCTAGAACTTCCTTAAAGGCTACAGCTTTTGCTGCTATCACATGCTCAAGCGGGCCACCTTGAATACCGGGGAATACAGCCGAATTAATTTTCTTAGCTAAATGTTCATCATTAGTCAAAATCAAACCACCGCGAGGCCCTCGTAGTGTTTTATGAGTAGTGGTTGTCGTGATATCTGCATAAGGAACCGGACTGGGATGAAGACCAGCAGCCACGAGACCAGCAATGTGCGCCATATCAACCAAAAGTTTAGCATCTACAGCATCGGCAATCTCTCTAAATTTAGCAAAATCAATCTGGCGAGAATAGGCTGAAGCACCAGCTACGATAAGTTTTGGACGAACTTCTTTAGCCTGTTCCAAGATAGCATCGAAATCCAGAAGACCTGTTTCAGCAGAAACGTTATAAGGCACAAAATGGTAGGTCTGTCCAGAAAAACTAACGGCGGCTCCATGTGTCAAATGTCCCCCAGCTGCCAAGTCCATCCCCATGACAGTGTCGCCAGGTTCGATCAAAGCCATATAAGCCGCACAGTTTGCTTGGCTACCGGAATGAGCTTGAACGTTAGCATAACTTGCCCCAAAAATCTTTTTGGCCCGCTCAATAGCTAAACTTTCAACAATGTCAACCACATCAGTTCCACCATAGTAACGCTTACCCGGATAACCTTCTGCGTACTTATTGGTTAATACACTACCTTGAGCAGCCATAACAGCTTGAGAAACCACATTTTCTGAGGCAATTAACTCAATGGTATCTTGTTGACGCTTTTCTTCTTGGGCAATGGCCTCCCAAAGCTCTTGGTCATAGGTACGAAAATCTTTTTTGTCAAAAATCATAGGTATCTCCTTCTATTGTTCAAATCTCAAGTCAGGAACGGCGGTTTGAAGATTAGCTTGCGTGATGCTACCTTGTCGCAATATCTTAGCCTTTTCACCTGAAAGGTCAACGATGGTTGAATCCTTACCTGTCAAAAAGGCGTCGTCGGCTAAGCCTAAAAGGGGTTGATTAAAGGACTTTAGTATGTCTTTATAGTATTTCCCACTGCTTTGACCAGACAAATTGGCGGATGGTCCTACAAGAGGGCCGTAGTCTTTTATATAGGCTAAGGTCTTGGGATGACTGGGCATTCGAAAACCGACTGTAGCCATTCCTGCATTAATCCAGGAGGGAACCCGGTCATTCGCCTGAAGGATGATCGTCAAGGGACCAGGCAAAAACTGACTCACTAAGTCTCTCAGATAGCTGGGTTGATTTTGGGAAAAATTGTAAATGTCCTCTAAACTAGCAACATTGAGGTTGAGGGCCTTTTCCTTCGGTCGCCCTTTAAGCGCATAAATATTAGCTACCGCTTTGTGATCTAAGGCGCGAGCAAAGAGTCCATAAACCGTTTCTGTTGGTAAAACGACAGCCTGACCCGCCTGGAGCGCCTGACCAATAGCATCAGTCTTTGTCACAAGTACTCACCATCCGATCTTGTCCAAATTGGTCTTTGCGAAGTAAAATCTTTTTTTCAGGAAAGGATTTCTGCAATAGCTGAGAAACCATTTCTCCTTGTTGATAGCCGATCTCAAAAAAGAGATGCCCTTGGGCTGTCAGATATTGCGACGCTTGCGTAATAATTTTTCGGTAAATGGCCAAGCCATCCTCATCCGCAAAAAGAGCGAGGTGGGGCTCATTCTCAAGAACATTTGTCCCCACCTCTGAGATATCTTTTCTAGCGATATAAGGCGGGTTAGATACGATAATATCATATGTTTCATTAATGTTGTCAAAGGTATCAGACAAGCTAAAATTAATCTTGGCACCTAAATTGTCAGCGTTCTGTTTAGCCACTTCTAAGGCTTGTGGACTAATATCACTAGCAGTAACGTCCCAATGGGGGCGCGCTAAGGCCAAACTAATTGCAATAGCCCCACTACCGGTACCAATGTCTAACACGCGAAGCGGACAGTCTTCATAACGCTCCAAAATCCAATCCACCAGTTCCTCAGTTTCAGGTCTTGGTATTAATACCCTTTCATCTACTTGAAAAGAATGGTCTTTAAAAAAAGCATAACCTAACAAATATTGAACGGGCTGATGGGTTGATAAGGCCTGGTAGAGGCTTTCAAGCAAACTGACATCTGTTACCTCTACCTCTTGTGACATCAGCAAAAAGAACTCGCTCACAGATAAGTGCTTGATTTCTTGAAAGGCAAAATGCAGAGCCTGTGGTTCTTCTCCGATGGCTTCCAACTCATGGCCATATTGTGCAAATAATCGGCCGTAGGTCATTCGTTTGCCAACGCTTCTAGTTTCTGTGTTTGATCATAAAGCACCAGAGCGTCAATAACCTCATCCATTTTACCTGATAAGATGGTATCGAGTTTTTGGAGAGTTAAGCCGATGCGATGGTCGGTTACACGATTTTGCGGGAAATTGTAGGTCCGAATACGTTCCGAACGGTCACCGGTTCCAATCGTTGATTTTCTTTCTGCATCTTGTTCATCTTGAGCGATTTGAGCAAAGTGATCCGCCACTCGAGCTCGGATAACTTTAATGGCTTTGTCGCGGTTTTTCTGTTGCGTCCGTTCTTCCTGCATTTCAACCTTTATGCCTGTTGGTAAATGCACCATCCGCACAGCGGTTGCTACTTTATTGACGTTTTGTCCGCCAGCACCAGAGGCATGATAAATGTCTACGCGTAGGTCTTTAGGATCAATATCATACTCAACTTCTTCAATCTCTGGCATGACCAAGACAGTAGCTGTTGAGGTGTGCACACGTCCTTGACTTTCTGTCACTGGAACGCGCTGGACCCGATGGGCGCCAGATTCGTATTTTAATTTGGAGTAGACAGATTCTCCTGACACCATAACCACAACTTCTTTGTAGCCTCCAACACCGTTTAAAGAAGCTTCCATCACGTCAAACTTCCAACCTTGACTTTCAGCATACCTTTGGTACATATTAAGCAAATCACCCGCAAAGAGCGCTGCTTCATCACCACCAGCTGCCCCACGAATTTCCAAAATAATGTTTTTATCATCATTTGGATCTTTAGGAAGTAGAAGAATTTTTAATTGTTCTTCTAAGTCTTCTTTCTCAGTTTTGGCTTGTTTAAGCTCATCTTTGGCCATCGTTTCAAGTTCTGCATCACCACCAGCATCTCGAATCATTTCTTCCGAGTCGGTAATGGCTTGCAAAACCTTTTTATAAGTGCGATAAACTTCTACGGTTTCACGATTATTCGCTTCTTCTCGTGATAATTGCATGAACCGCTTAGTGTCTGAAACGACCTCTGGGTCACTGAGTAGTTCCCCCAACTCTTCATAACGGTCTTCAACCGCCTGTAGCTGGTCATAAATATTCATCTTCAATCTCCTTTTATCTGCTTTGGATCAAAATAATGTCGACGACAAACCGGAATATAAGTTTCATTGCCTCCAATTTGGATTTGAGGGCCATCATACACCGCTTGTCCATTCTGTGTCCTTAAAATCATGGTTGCCTTGCGAGAACAAAAATGGCAAATGGTTTTAATTTCCTCAATCTTATCTGCCAAAAGTAACAATTGTTCTGAACCTTCAAAGAGAGCATTGCGAAAGTCATTTTTTAACCCAAATGCCATGACAGGAATTCCCTTTTCGTCAACTAGTCGTGCCAATTGGTATACATGTGCTTTGGTCAAAAATTGACTTTCATCGACTAATACGCAATAGGGAATTACAGGCAAATGATTGACTAATTCAAAAATATTTGTCTCCGTTTCAATGGCAATCGCTTCTCGTTTGAGCCCAATGCGACTGGAAATGATGCCACGCCCATCGCGTGTGTCCAAGGCTGAAGTTAGCAATACTACAGGTTTTCCTTGTTCCTCATAATTGTGAGCGACTTTTAAAATTTCTATGGTCTTACCAGAATTCATGGTACCATACTTAAAATATAATTGCGCCAAAATACCCTCCACAAGTCTAACGCCTTTATTTTATCATATTTCGAGACCTAAAAAAAGCCGTAAAAAGTCATCTAAGCCTGTCGCAACCAGTAAACATTACCATTTAGTTTTGCTCGCTTTTTTTTATGGGGTATGGTATGCTAAAACCATTAGATAAAGGAGGCTACTCATTATGCCATTTGTTAAAATTGATCTCTTTGAGGGGCGCACTGATGCTCAAAAAGAAGAACTTGCTCGCGAAGTCACTGAAGTTGTCTCTCGCATTGCAAAAGCACCTAAGGAAGCTATTCACGTTTTCATCAACGACATGCCAGAAGGAACCTACTTCCCGCATGGTGAAAAGAAAACCAAAGTTTAATCAAAAAATAAAACGCGACGAGAGATTTTTCTCTCATCGCGTTTTTAAATATCGTCTTCAGTCGCAATAACTTGTACAGACGGACCGGATGTGGTATCTGACAAACTAACCAATCCTTGATAGGTCTCCTCTAAATAAAATTGAATCAGTGGCAAAATATCTTCCGTACTTTCCACTACACCATTCCAGTGACCTGAGGCATCACGCAGACCCTGATAGCGATGCACCCAAAAGGCATTGTTATCAGCTAAAGGGATTGTTTCAAATAATTGCAGATTATCTGCCATTTGGATACGTTCCAGTGTTAATGGATCAATATGGTATCCAGCTACTACTTCTGTCTCGAAATCAAAGGGATCTCTCGGACGGCCATTACTATATATGAGCTGATTATCGGCATCCGTTACTCGATACAAGTTGGGCCAGTTAACTAACCAGTCCTTTTGTAAAGCGAACAAACGTTGGTTTAAACCTAGGATGGCTTGGGCATCCTGCAACAATTTTCCTAAAGAAGAAACAAATAGTGTCTTTTTCGTTGATTTCTTGGGATCGCCCTCTGCGATAAACAAAAGACTACCATTTGGATAGGACTTACAGTAGCCCAATACTAAAGTTGCCGGAGACCGTTTTTGCCAACTGACAAAATCTTTGTAGGCCTCTTGCAGATCCTTAGCTAAAGGTTCAAGGGACGCTTCCTCGAAATAAAGATTTAAGTACATCGTCGGCTCCTTTCCCTGTCATTTTATGATAAACCAAAACAGACAGCAAGCCAAATGCTTACTGTCTGTTTGCTAGTCTAAAACATCTTCTTGTTTTGGTTTCCCATTTAAGATAAGATTTAGGACAACTGAGAAGAGTGTGGCAATGACGATTCCATTGGTCAGAAACATTTGAACAGTACTTGGCAAGCTGGCAAAAAGGTTGGTGCCATTAAATCCTACGCCACAGGCTACTGAAACAGCAACAATAATAAAATTATGTTCATTATGCTCGAAGTCAACTTGTCGGAACATTTGCATACCCTGAACAGCCACCATACCAAAGAGAACAATCATGGCGCCACCTAAAACTGGGCTAGGGATCAATTGCGCCAGTGCTCCAAATTTGGGAACTAGTCCCAACAATACCAAAAAGAGGGCGGTATAGTAAATAGGTCGACGTGTTTTAATACCGGAAATACGAACCAAACCAACATTTTGAGAAAATCCAGTATAAGGGAAGGTATTGAAAATTCCTCCCAAGAGCACAGCCAAACCTTCCGAACGGTACCCATTGCGAAGGCGTTGGCTGTCCAATTGATCATCGGTCAAGTCTGCTAAGGCTAGGTAGACACCCGTGGATTCAACCATAGAAACTGTTGCAATGATACACATCATGACAATTGACGTGATTTCAAATTGAGGCATACCAAAATAGAACGGTTGTGGCACATGAACAATCGGCGCTGCTGCTACAGCAGACACGTCAACTAAGCCCATAAAGGCAGCTATAATGGTTCCTGCAATTAATCCAATTAAAATAGCAATAGATTTGAGAAAGCCCTTAGCAAAAATATTGACAGCGATGACGATAGCAATGGTAATTAATGATAACACCATTGATTGCGCCGTCGGTTTATCACTATTGTTGCCCATATTGCCGATAGCCACTGAAATTAAGGTTAAACCGATAGTCGTAATGACTGAACCAGTAACCACTGGTGGGAAATAGTTGGCAATTTTTGAAAATACCCCTGCTACTAAAATCACATAGATACCAGATGCAATCAGGGCACCGAACATATATCCTGATCCTTGTTGTGCTCCGATAATAGATAAAGGCGCTACAGATTGAAAAGCACAACCTAAAACAACAGGTAGTCCAATACCGAAATATTTGCGTAATTGAAGCTGGAGAAAAGTTGCGACACCACACATGAAAATATCTGTTGAAATAAGGTAGGTTAATTGTTCCTGAGAATAACCAAGTGCACCTGCAATCATGATTGGGACTAGTATAGACCCAGCATACATGGCTAGAAGATGCTGTAAGCCTAGAATAGCTGCTTGAGGGTGGTTTTGTTCCTGAGTTTGCATGTTAAATATCTGCCTCCGCAAAAATGACCTGACCTTCTTGGAAGGCTTGAATACGTGCTAGTGAAGTAACTGGCACTCCTGCTGTTTCTAATAATTGACGACCTGGTTGAAAGGCTTTTTCAATCACAATACCAATACCAGCCACACTTGCGCCAGCTTGTTCGATAATATCAAGTAGACCCTTAGCTGCCTGACCGTTAGCCAGAAAGTCATCCACAATCAAAACATGGTCATCAGGAGATAAAAACTTGCTAGCAATAGAAACTGTGCTGGTCAACTTTTTAGTGAAAGAATACACTTCCGTTGTCAAAATACCTTCATTCATCGTGACATTTTTAGCCTTCTTGGCAAAAATCATTGGAACGTCAAGTGCTTGCGCCGTATAAAGGGCAGGGGCGATGCCGGAGGCTTCAATAGTAACTACTTTTGTAATGCCCGCTTGAGCGTAGGCGTTTGCAAGTACTTGTCCAATAGCTTGCATGAGAGTAAAGTCGACCTGATGCGTTAAAAAACTGTCAACTTTTAGAATATCTGTTCCAAGCACTTGTCCATCCCGGCGAATGCGTTCTTCCAGTAACTTCATGACTGTCCTTTCTTCAAACAAAAAGAGGTGCCCAACTGTCCTAAGATTGGTACACCTCTAGTGTGGCCTAAGGGCCTCACGTCCAATAAATCTAGTTAAAAACTAGTCACTTATTGTTAGACATTACGGTGTCTTGTAGAAACACTGGGCCAATTCCCAGCATAAATAAGCTCTAACAGCATTTATTGTATCAAAAAGCTGATAAACTGACAAGTAGACCAGAAAAAAAGAGGGAATCAAAGCACAACCGTTATCAAAAAAACTGATAACGCGTTATCAGAAATGTATAGTGGTCAAATGCTTAAAGAAACATTAAACTTAATTTATCTTTGCATGGAGGAGGCCAGACATGGATTGGTCTATCATCAGTCAGTATTATCCTTTGTATGAGGCTGCATTTTGGTTGACCCTTAACATAGCTTTTTGGGGTATTTTAGGCGCTTTTATCGTCGGCTTTTTTATTAGCTTAGTCCGTTATTTCCACATTCCTGGATTGAGATATCTAGCGACAGTCTATATTGAAATTTCACGCAACACGCCTTTACTGATTCAACTCTTTTTCTTGTATTTCGGATTACCCCGTATCGGCTTAGTGTTATCATCTGAATTTTGTGCTATTTTCGGATTAATTTTTCTCGGGGGATCTTACATGGCTGAGTCGTTTCGTAGTGGATTTGAGACCTTATCAAAAAGTCAGGAAGAATCTGCACTGGCAATCGGATTGTCTCCTTTTCAGGTATTTCATTATGTTCTTTTGCCACAAGCTCTGGCGGTTTCAATGCCTTCTTTTAGTGCCAATGTTATTTTTCTTATCAAAGAAACCTCTGTCGTATCGGCAGTTGCACTAGCAGATTTGATGTATGTCGCTAAGGATCTCATCGGTCTGTATTATGAAACGGACATAGCCCTTTTGATGTTGGTTTTGGCTTACCTGCTGTTATTATTGCCAATATCATTGGTATTTTCATGGCTAGAAAGGAGGCTTCGCTATGCAGGACACGGGACTTCGAGTGCTATTTGAGGGGAACAATCTATGGCGTATCTTTCAGGGTCTTGGCGTCACTATTGGGCTTTCTTTGGTCGCAGTCTCGCTATCTCTTTTGCTTGGAATCCTCTTTGGCCTTATTATGACTTCTCAGTCACGCCTCATCCGATTTGTGAGTCGCTGCTACCTAGAAACTGTTCGAATCATGCCTCAGTTAGTCCTTTTGTTTATTGTCTACTTTGGTTTTGCAAGAAGCTTTGATATCAATATCTCTGGGGAATTATCAGCTATCATAGTTTTTACGTTTTGGGGAACAGCAGAAATGGGAGATTTAGTACGCGGTGCCATCACAGCCTTACCTAAGCATCAATTAGAGAGTGCGCAAGCCCTAGGACTAACATCGCTACAAATCTATCGCTATATTGTCATCCCACAAATTATCCGACAACTCTTACCACAATCGATTAATCTCGTCACCCGCATGATAAAAACGACCTCATTGGTTGTCTTTATCGGTGTCGTTGAAGTGATTAAGGTCGGTCAACAAATCATTGACAGTAATCGTTTGACAATACCGACGGCTTCATTTTGGATTTATGGTTTCATTTTTCTGCTTTACTTCGCCGTTTGCTTTCCAATTTCCAAGAATGCTAGTTATTTGGAAAGACACTGGAGCAAGATTTAGAAAGGACCTTTTATGTCAGATACCTTCTTAGACATTCAGCATCTTACAAAAACATATGGTTCACAAACGATCTTAAATGATCTCAGTTTTTCCGTCAAAAAAGGTGAAGTTGTGGTCATTCTTGGAGCATCAGGGAGCGGGAAAAGTACTCTCCTTAGAACAATTAACGGTTTAGAAAGCATCCAATCAGGCGACATTTTTCTAGACGGAAAACCTGTTTTAAAACAGGAATCACTCTCGCTACTGCGTCAGCAAGTGGGAATGGTCTTCCAAAGTTACGATTTATTCCCGCATTTAGACGTTCTAGAAAATCTAACCTTGGGACCTACCAAGGTTCAAAAACGTTCAAGAACGAGTGCTATAAAGGAAGCTCAAGAACTCTTAGAACGTGTAGGACTCTTAGATAAACAACATGCCTTTTCACGGCAATTATCAGGAGGACAAAAGCAACGGGTGGCCATTATTCGTGCGTTACTGATGCATCCCGATGTTCTTCTCTTTGATGAAGTGACAGCTTCACTTGATCCTGAGATGGTGCGGGAGGTTCTGTCACTCATTAATGACTTAGCCCAAGAAGGTCGAACTATGATTATTGTAACGCATGAACTGCAGTTTGCACGGGCTATTGCGAACCGTATTCTCTTTCTTGATCAGGGAAAAATTATTGAAGAGAGTTCGGCTCAGGAATTTTTCCATCATCCCAAAACAAAACGGGCTCAGGAATTTTTAAATGTTTTTGATTTTAGCCATTTCGGCAGTTACTTATAAAAATAAAGGAGAATCTTATGAAAAAACTAACTCTTATTTTTAGCACACTACTTCTATTTTTAGGACTCGTCGGTCTAGCCGCCTGCTCATCTTCTAATAAGCAATCCACTTCAGCCAAACCACGAACCCTTGCTCAAATTAAAAAAAGCGGAGAATTACGAATCGCTGTTTTCAGTGATAAAAAACCATTTGGCTATGTCGATGACAAGGGACAGTACCAAGGTTACGATATTGTTCTTGGTAATCGTTTAGCCAAAGATCTGGGTGTCAAAGCCAAGTATGTCCCAGTTGATGCTGCGAACCGGGCCGAATACTTGAAATCAAACAAGGTTGATATTACCCTTGCTAATTTTACGGTAACCCCTGAACGCAAAAAACAAGTTGACTTTGCCCTGCCTTACATGAAAGTCTCCATTGGGGTGGTTTCTCCCAAGGATGCTCTCATCACTAAACCTGAACAACTAGAAGGTAAAACACTGATTGTTACCAAAGGAACGACTGCAGAAACCTATTTTGAAAAAAATTATCCTAAGATTAAGCTTCAAAAGTATGATCAATATAGCGATGCCTATCAAGCCCTGCTAGATGGACGAGGTGATGCCTTCTCTACAGACAATACAGAAGTATTGGCCTGGGCTCTTGAAAATAAGGGTTATGAAGTCGGCATCTCATCTTTAGGAACGCCAGATACCATTGCACCAGCAGTCCAAAAGGGCAATAAAGAATTACTCGATTACATCAACAAGGAAATTAAAACACTAGGTGAGGAAAACTTCTTCCACAAAGATTATGAAGAAACACTTCGCCCTGTCTATGGTGACGAAGCCAAAGCAGATGACCTTGTTGTTGAAGGTGGTAAAGTCAATTAAAAAACATAACTCAGTTGTGACTGTCATCATAAGAAAAACCAAGACACACTTTTGTCTTGGTTTTTTTAATGCTAAAAAACAATATACGATAAGAAGCAACGGCCTTAAAAGTCAGATAAGGCCAATTTCTGTTGCCCTTTCTCATCAAAATTATCAGGTGCTAACCAGCTTTCCAAACGTTTTTTGATTTTGGGCCAATCCCGATCTATCATGGCCAACCAATCAGTATCACGACTTCTTTCTTTATATACAAGAGCTTGACGAAAGGTCCCCTCAAACTGAAAGCCCAGGCGTTCAGCCGCTCGTCGAGACGGTTTATTTAGGGCATCACACTTCCACTCATAGCGCCGGTAGTGTAATGAATCAAAGACGTAACGGGCAAGCAGATACTGGGCTTCTGTCGCTTGTCGTGTGGCTCTCAATTCAGGAGAATAAGTCACCGCACTAACTTCAATGCATCTATTATCCTGATCAATCCGCATCAAGGAAAATGTACCTAGCGCCCGTTCGCTGGTTTTATCGACAATGGCATAATAAAACCGACCTTGCGCAGTCATTAAGTCATCAAATAGGAGCTCCCATTCCTTACGATTGGCAACTGGTCCCTTAAAAAGATAGGTCCACATGTCAGCTGGAGAATCAGGCCCGTATACCTGATAAAGGTCCTCAAAATGTTTCTTTTTTGATAAGCGTTCAATCCTAGCATAGCGACCTTCAATCACTTCAATTGCAGGCAACCGTCCTGGCGTATAGTAGTTCAAAGCATCACCAATGGGTTGACCATAGTCATTTAATCGCATAACTTACCTTCCTCTCTATTAGAATAAAGCGGTTAAGGTTGTCACGAGACCAAAGAGGATACCAGGTGCATTGGCAGCTGCTAGGGGCAAATCCCTTTCTTTTTTAAAAAGGCCATAATACACCCATAAGCTACAGTTAATAGCAGCTACCAAAGGTTGAATAAAATTACCTTTTTGGCCAGCTAAATTATCCATAATCTGTGGAATATAGGATACATACATCATAACCGACATAAAGGTGGCTAACCAACCTAATATCTTCATATTTTTTTCAGACATATTTTCCTCCTTTACATTGCCTGTTATTGTATAAGAAATCTTATCGAATGGCAAGAATTTATTATAAATATTACCATGTAAACGTCACCAATTGACTAGAACCAATTAACTAAGGCATAAAAAAAGAATGAGTTCCTCATTCTTTTCTTATACAGTTACACTTCTAAGTATTCACCAATACGGGCTAACCGTTCTTGGATTTCATCTTGTGTCAGCTGATGTTCTTCGATATAACGATTACGTGGGTGAACACGGCATTCATGTGAACAGCCACGAAGGTATTTATCTTCATTTTCTTTTGATGTTAGTATGCGACGGTTACAAAATGGATTACCACAGTTGACATAGCGCTCACAAGGGCTGCCATCAAACCAGTCTTTTCCAATAACAATGGGATCCACATGGTTAATATCTACAGCAATCCGTTCATCGAATACATACATCTTACCATCCCACAGCTCACCTTGAACCTCAGGATCTTTTCCATAGGTTGCAATACCACCATGCAATTGTCCGACATCTTTGTATCCCTCGCGAACCATCCAACCAGAAAATTTCTCACAACGAACACCGCCTGTACAGTATACGACAACACGTTTATCCATAAATTGTTCTTTGTTATCTCGCACCCATTGTGGCAATTCGCGGAAATTACGAATATCTGGGCGGATAGCCCCACGAAAATGGCCCAAATCGTACTCGTAATCATTGCGCGTGTCTAGAACAACCGTATTCTCATCAAGGAGCGCCTCTTTAAATTCTTTTGGCGTTAGGTAGGCTCCCGTCGTTTCTAAAGGATTAATATCCTCATCAAAATCCTTGTCTTCTAGACCCAAATGAACGATTTCTTTTTTATAACGCACAAACATTTTCTTAAAGGCCTGCTCATTTTCTTCATCAATTTTGAACCAAAGATCTTCCATTCCTGGTAAGGAATGGACATAGTCCATATATTTTTGCGTTGTCTCATAATCCCCAGAAACTGTTCCATTGATACCTTCATCAGCCACTAGGATACGCCCCTTTAGGCCAATAGACTGACAAAAAGCCAAATGTTCCTTTGCAAATTCTTGCGCCTCTTCAATTGGTACATATTTATAATAAAGCAATACACGAATCGGTTTTTCCATTAGTGTTGCCTCTCTTTCTATCTATTTGTCCTAAGACACCCCATTATATCGTGATAAGAGAAGGCTTACAATTTATATGCTTCATCAATGTCATACTTATACTATGCAGGTAGTCAAAAAATCAATGCAATTGACACAGCAAAAACGCCTGAGTTTTAGCATCAGACGTTTTGAGTACTTACCGTTAAAACACTAGTCCTGCTATACTTCCTCAGAAGAATCGGCAGCATCAGTAGCCGCTTTTGCTTTGGCTTCACGCTCTAAGCGCCATTTCCGGTTAGGATTGAGTTTGTTAAAAAGCTCTTCTAAGCGCTCCTTGTTCCAGACATCGGCAGCTGAAACAAAATTACCTTCTTTATCTCGAAAAGATATGGGTTTATCTCCCATCACGCACCTAACTTTCTAGTCTACAAATTCAAATTCAAAATTCCCAATACGAACTAAGTCACCATCTTTAGCCCCACGTTCACGCAAAGCCTCATCTACTCCCATACCGCGAAGCTGCCTTGAGAATTTCATTATAGATTCATCACGATCAAAGTTGGTCATCACAAAGAGTTTTTCAAGCTTGTCGCCCGACAATACCCAGGTCGCATCATCGTCACGACTGATGATGAATTCAGGGGCGTTTTCGTCAAATCCGTAATAAACTTCATCTTCCATGTCTTCTTCAGTATAAAGAAGAAAGTCTTCCGTCTGATCGAGTAACTCTGCAGTGGCATCCAATAGTGGATTCAGACCTGATTGTGTAATCCCGGAAATTGGGAAAATCTGCGGTTTTTCTTCAAACTCATCATATAGTTGTTCAAGTTTTTGTTTAAAAATTGCCAGATTTTCTTTTGCCTCCGGCATATCCATTTTATTAGCAATGATGAGTTGTGGACGTTCCATCAAGCGCAAATTATAGGACTCTAATTCCTTATTGATCGCGAGATAGTCTTCAAATGGATCACGGCCCTCAGTTGCCGCCATATCAATCATATGCCAAATAACACGTGTCCGTTCTATATGACGTAAGAATTGAATCCCTAAGCCCAATCCTTGGCTTGCGCCCTCGATTAGACCTGGCAGATCTGCAACAGCAAACGATTCTCCAGATTTCGTACGTACCATTCCGATATTAGGTACGATAGTCGTAAAGTGATAAGCACCAATCTTAGGTTTGGCTGCCGTAATAACACTGAGTAAGGTTGACTTTCCAACAGATGGGAAGCCAACAATCCCAACATCTGCTAGGATTTTCAATTCAAGGAGTAATTCTCGCTCTTCACCAGGTTCACCATTTTCAGCAATCTCAGGTGCTGGGTTTCGAGGGGTCGCAAAGCGAATATTCCCTCGACCACCCCTTCCTCCGTGAGCCACTACCCTTTCTTGACCATTCTCAACCATATCTGCAATGACTTTTCCAGTCTCTGCATCTTTAATGGTCGTTCCAGGTGGAATGGATACAATCAAATCGGAAGCTCCGTGACCATGCATTCCCTTGGTCATCCCTTTTTCACCGTTTTTAGCTTTAAAGATACGGTTGTAACGAAAATCCATCAAAGTCCTAAGGCCTTCATCAACTTTAAAGATGACACTTCCACCACGACCACCATCGCCTCCCCAAGGGCCACCATTAGGAACGTATTTTTCACGACGAAAAGCGACCATACCATCGCCACCTCGACCAGCTTTGACAGTAACCTTGGCACTATCTAAAAACATACTCATAATATTTTCTCTCCTGCTCTAAAAAAGGGCTCTAAGCCCTCTTAACCATTCCATACAGAAGTGATGGCAGTTGCTACAATAGCACCGATTGTCACAAACAACATAATTAAAATGACAAAAATAGTTAATTTTTCAAATGGGGTTTTCTTCTTAGGTCCGTTATCTCCAAAAGCCATATGCTTCTCCTTGCCTTTTATCAATACCTTATACTACCATCTTTTTAATGAGTAAGCAAATATTTTCCAAAAGAAAAAGCCCTAAGACACTTCGTCTTAAGACCTTTCTAATATAATTAGCGGATTGTACGAATACGCATTGTGTTAGTACCACCAGAACCAACTGGCACACCAGCAACGATGACGATATCGTCACCTGACTCAACCAAACCAGTTTCAAGTGCTACTTTTTCAGCCACTTCAAACATGTCATCAGTTGATGCAGGTTTGTCTGTCACAACTGGAATAACACCCCAGTTCAACATCAAAGAACGTTGTGTCAACTCATCAAAGGTAACAGCCAAGATATCAGCGTCAGGACGGTATTTAGAAATCAAACGCGCTGTATTACCCGTTTCGGTAATCGTTACAACCAATTTGATGTTCATTGAGTTAGTTGCATCTTTAACAGCTGAAGCAACTGCTTCTGTTTTGTTGTTACGAACAAATACAGAAGAATCCAAACGACCATACTCATTAAGCAATGTTTGGGCGTTCTTGTCGATAGTAGCCATAGTTGCAACAGATTCTACTGGGTACTTACCATTTGCAGATTCACCAGAAAGCATTGTTGCATCTGTACCGTCGATTACCGCATTGAAGACGTCAGAAACTTCTGAACGTGTTGCACGTGGCTTATCAGTCATTGTTTCCAACATGTTAGTTGCTGTGATAACCACTTTACCGGCAGCGTTAACTTTTGTAATAATGAGTTTTTGGTAAACTGGAACCATTTCGAATGGTACTTCGATACCCATGTCACCACGAGCAATCATGATACCATCAGCTGCTTCAATGATTTCATCCAAATTGTCAATACCTTGTTGGTTTTCGATTTTAGCGAACAATTTCACGTGTCCGTTACCTGTTTCTTCACAGATAGCACGCACTTCGTTAACATCTTTTGCTGTACGAACGAATGAAATAGCGATGAAGTTGATACCTTGTTCCAAACCAAAACGGATGTCATCGTTATCACGTTCAGCCAATGCAGGGAAAGGAATTTTAGTGTTAGGGATGTTTACCCCTTTTTGTTTAGCGATGATACCGTCGTTTTCAACGTCAACAATGAATTCACGTGTTTCTGGATCTTTATCAACAACACGCAGACCCAGTTTACCATCGTCAACTAAAACTTGACGACCAACTTCAACATCGTCGTAAATGTCCAAGCCACCAGCAACGTTCAAAGCGATAACTTCGCGAGTTGATTGGATACCTTGTTTTGTCGCTACACGAATTTGTTCACCGGTTTTATAAGCATATTCTTTAGCTTCCCCTTCGAACAATTCTGTACGGATTTCAGGACCTTTGGTATCTAGCAAGTAACCGACTTTTTGACCAGCCAATTCTTCTGCTCGTTTAACGGTTGCCATACGTTCACCTTGTTCAGCGTGGTCACCGTGTGAGAAGTTGAAACGGAATGTATTAGCGCCTGCTTCAATCAATTTAGCGATATTTTTTGCAGATGCTTCAACATCAAGCTTTTCACCCCAGTATCCATCTTCACCGAATTTTTTACCCCCACGGATTTCTACCGCAGGTCCAAGGGTTGCAACGATTTTAACTCGTTTGTTCATGATAAATAACTACTCCTTCTATGTTTGTCTTTACTGACAAAAAAGTTAACGATAATAACGAAGTGGCTTAATTAGCCAAGTCACGGTTTAAGGCAGCAAAGTCCAAACGTGCCTTGTGAGGGTTGTTGACGATAATCTTACCATCTTCTCCCAAGCTAAAGAGAGCTCCCTCAGCTTCACTTCCAAGAATAGGGCTTTCTACCAGTTCTTCATTGTGAATACCAACCGCCAAACCTCCACGGCCTTCTTTAAGCAATTCTACGGCATGAGCTCCCATCCATGATGCCAATACGCGATCACGTGCCGTTGGTGAGCCACCACGCAGGATGTGCCCTAAATTGGTCACACGCAAATCACTTTCATCACCAGCCTCTTTCAATTCTTTAGCAAAGGCTTCACCATTGGTAACACCTTCAGCTAAGACGATGATGTGGTGGTTTTTACCAACACCATAACCATCTCTGATTTTTGAGACAACCGCTTGGATATCATATCCCTCTTCAGGAACGATGATTTGATCTGCACCCGCTGCGATACCTGCCCAAAGAGCGATATCTCCAGCGTTACGGCCCATCACTTCAACAACAAAAGTGCGATGATGACTTGCTGACGTGTCACGCAACTTGTCCAAGGCTTCGAGGGCAGTGTTGATAGCTGTGTCAAAACCAATGGTATAATCCGTTCCCACGATATCATTATCAATGGTACCAGGGACACCAACTGCTGGGAAACCATGTTCAGTCAAACGCATAGCCCCATGGTAAGAACCATCACCACCGATAACGACGACACCTTCAATGCCGTGTTTTTTCAATTGCTCAATACCAGCTAATTGCCCTTCACGAGTAGCGAATTCTGGATAACGAGCAGAATACAGGATAGTGCCACCACGTGAAATGATATCACCAACAGACTTAGAGTCCATTTTGACAATATCACCGGCAACCATTCCTGCATAGCCATGGTAGATACCGTAAACTTCCATGCCTTCAGAAATCGCTTTGCGAACAACTGCACGAACGGCAGCGTTCATACCAGGGGCGTCACCACCACTGGTCAAAACAGCAATACGTTTCATTTTGCCAGATACTCCTTTAACTTATTAACTACGTTATTATAGCACAATGCCCACTAAAATGATAATGTCGACCTTGTTTTTTAATGAAAAACCGTTTTCACAGCAACTTGCGCAAGTTTTTCTAAGAATTCCGCCTCATCAGATACAAAATAGCGTCTGCTTTCAATGGTCTCTTTTGTATCTTCATAGTGCAAAACAATACTATGAGGTCCTGGATAAGATTGAAAAAGGCGGGCTAAAGTCTGGTCATGACTATGGTCCTGCAATTTTAGCCATAATTTTTTATCACTGTAGGGACGTAAGTTCTGCAGAATCAACTGGAGTTTATCATTGCGCTCTTGGGTCTTACCTGTCAGATAGAATATTCTGCCTTCTTTAAGATAGACCGCAACTCTCCGAAAAACATCAGGAAATACAGTGACTTCTAAATCAACTTGTCCATCTGTAACCGTTAAAAAAGCCATTTGTTCGCCTTTTGACTTGGTTCGAATGACACGCATATGCCTTAATTTGCCAAGGATCGTGACGCTTTCTTGAGGGCTGAGTTGCTCTAAAGGTACCGTGAAATCCCCTGAGTTTTTTTGAGCTTCTTGCACAGGATGAGGGCTGATACCGTGACCAATTAATTGACGTTCTCGGTTAAATTTTTCAGTGGCACTGTAATCCTCACTATCTCGCCAGGAATAATTATCCTCTCCAAAAAGGGTACTTAACCCCTTGGCATAGTCGACTAAACCAGGCAAATTCATCACGACTTGCTGACGGTTAGCGTTAAAGTCATCAAATAATCCGAGGTCAGCTAAGGCCTGCAAGTTGTCTAAATTGAGGTATTCATCTGGAAGGCGTGTGATAAAATCTTCTAAATGTTCAAAAGGTCTATTGTCCATTATCCAAAGCGCCAGCGCGTTTGGTATTTCCCGCACCCGTCTTAAACCTAACAAAATACCTTTGTCTGAAACCTTGTCATAATAAGAAATACGATTGATAGATAACTTTTGAAGTTGAAAACCGTTAGCCAATGCATCGGATACATAATCTCCTGAGGCTTCATTTAGCATGACTTCATAAAAGACGAGGGGAAAATGGCTTTTGAAATAGGCTAATTGAAAGGCTAAGGCCGAATAAGCATAGGCATGGCTACGGTTAAATCCATATCCAGCAAATTTGGCCATCATGCGAAATAGTCGCTCTGCCCGATTCTGATCACGACCCAATTCTTTGGCACCCAATAAAAAGTCCTCTTGCATTTCTTGCATTTTCTGGACGTCTTTTTTAGACATGGCACGTCGTAAGAGATCGGCTTTTCCCAAACTAAAACCGGCAAAAACTTGAGCGATCTGCATCACTTGTTCTTGGTATAACATAATCCCATAAGTTGGCTTCAAAATGGTTGCAACACTTGGGTCTACCAAATCAATGGTCTCTTGGCCATTTTTACGACGAATAAAGTTTTCCAGATAGTCACTTGCCCCAGGGCGGTTCAAACTAGTTGTTGCTACGATTTCTTCAAAATGTCTTGGCTTGATGCGACGAAGTAAATTAATGGCACCAGTCGCTTCAAATTGAAAGATCCCTTTGGTATTACCTCTCGCAAACAAATCCAGAGTCTGAGCGTCCTCCAAATCAATAGAAGCAATATCAACTATCGGCCCTCCTATTTGTTCCAATCGGTCGCGCATAAGTTGTAAATAGGTCAAATTACGAAGGCCTAGAAAGTCCATCTTTAACAACCCATTGGCTTCGATGGCCGGCGCATCATATTGGGTAACCATCATATCCTCACCCGACTTAAGAGGAATATATTGGGTTAGGGGAGCGTCACTCATGACAACCCCGGCAGCGTGAATGGAGGTCTGACGTGGTTTTCCTTCCAAAGCAAGCGCAATCGCAAAAGCTTTTTCAAAGGCAGGTTTAGAGGTTACTAACTGTCGAAAGTTGATGTTGTTGGCATAGACATCCTTGAGCTTATCCTTAAAACCGATAGGTTTGGTTAATTGACTCAATTCAAAATCTCGTGCGCCAAAACGTTTAAAAACGTCCCTGATAGCTTGTTTAGCCCCAAAAGTCGAAAAAGTGACAATTTGAGCCACATGGTCGTTCCCATAACGATTTTTAACATAACGCAAAAAATCAGAACGGTGGCGGTCAGGCATATCAACATCAATATCCGGCATACTATAACGTTCTTTATTAAGAAAACGCTCAAACAAAAGGCCGTTGGCAATTGGATCAATACCTGTAATATCTAAGGCATAGGCGACTAAACTCCCCGCAGCAGAGCCTCTTCCCATCCCCATGTAATAGCCCTGCCTCCGCCCAAAAGCAACAATATCCCAAACAATTAAGAAATAGTCATCAAAACCCATTTGATGAATGGTTTCAAGTTCTAGCGTCATCCGCTCAATGTAGGGGGCACTCCAGAGATTTTTTGCCTTGAGTCCCGCCTCAACTTCTTGACGCAATTGCTCAACAGCAGGTTGGCTACGATTAAAACGAGGCAATTTAAGTTCCGTACTAAAGTCATAAGAGACCTGGCTTAGGACTTGTTTCATATAGGAAAGAGCTTGAGGAAATCGTTGCGCGAACAGGCTTTCAACGACGTCTGGAGCTTCTAAACTATCGTCTTGAGTAGGCACTGCTACGTCCTTTAACAAAACATTTTCTCGAATGGCCGAAAGAACCTGCAGGGTTTCTTTGTCTTTCGCCTCAAATTGACGGACTGTTTTCAATGGAAAAAGCGGTTTATCTGTTTGAAAGGGTGGCGTATCTGGTGTAACACCGATACTATAGGCAAAAGGAAGTTCACCAAGTAGCTCCCTATATTGATGAGGAAAAATAATTTCTAAGCCAGACTGGTTTTCAACCATATCTTTGACCTGAATTCCCTGTGACATGGCTAAGGTGGATAATTTGAGTAATTGATGATAGCCCTCTGTAGAAAGTGCAATCAAGTAGAGAGGAATTTGCTCTTCACCTATATGTATTTGACTTTCAAGACCAATGATAGCTCTTAAGCCATTTGCTTGCGCCAATTGATGAAAATGAAAGGCTGCATAGAGGTTATCCTTGTCCATGATCCCAATCTGCTCATACCCCAGAGACTTGGCCCGCTTAACATAAGTTTCGAGATCTACAGTGCTTTCTAAAAAACTATAAACGGTTTTAGTATTGACCTGTGCAAACATGTTCCCCTCCTTTGACGCATAATACTTTTATTATACACTAAAAATAGAGGATAAAAAAACGAAACCCTACAGTTTCGTTTGCTTTTAATATGACATTTGTTAATGATAACTCAGGCCTTCAGGAATAACATCACAAGGCTTGCTGATAAATCAAATGGCTTTTAACTAAGAATTAACTGAGCGACTATTGGGCTAATGCCAACATACATGACGCCAGTAATCCCAATGGCCAGACCTGCTAAGGCGCCTTCGACTTGTCCATAAGTAAGAGCCGTCCCTGTACCAATGGCATGACCCGTACCGCCCAAGGACAAACCAATAGCGACGGGGTCATCAATGTGAAAGAGTTTCAGCAAGGGTGGGCCAAAAACACTGGTCAAAATCCCAGTAATAACCACGACGACTAAAGTTACTGTTGTGAGTCCCCCCATTTTCTCGCTGATTCCCATAGCCATTGCGGTGGTTACTGACTTTGGAAAAAGCGAGATGGCCAAAAAATATTTCATGCCAAATAATTTTGCGATTAGGGCTGTGTAAATAGTATTGAGCAGAGTTGCTGTAAAGGTTCCTAGTAGAATGGAACGCGCATGGTGGCGCATCAGGTGAAAGGTCCGATAGAGCGGAATACCAAGAACCACCGTAGAAGGAACAATTAAAGTCGTCAAATAAGAACCACCAATATTGTAGGCCTTATACGGAATACCTGTCACCGATAAGAAAACGATCAGTAAAATAGTAGCCACCAAAAGAGGGGTTGTTAAAGGATGGGGAAAACGTCTAAAGACTAAGAGACCTATCAGATAAGCTAAAATACTGAGCATCAGCCCAAACATCGGATTATGAAACACTTCACTCATGTTCATTTCCTCCAGCCTTATAGTCCCCTTCAAACCGTCGTTTGACCCATTGAACCACCCAACCAATTGTAAGGATATTCAGCACAAAAGCGCCTGCAACAATGAGTATAATGCCTAGAAGGTTAGGTGCAACCACATCAAATCGGTCCATAATACCAACTGCTGCCGGTAAAAATAAGATAGTCATGTTAGCTAAAAGAAATTGCCCAACCTGATTGATATGACGTAATCGAATCACTTTAAATTGCAAGGCTAAAAACAGTAAAACCAGTCCGATAATGCTTCCAGGTACTGGTAAATGCAAAAGAGTCGACAAAGTCTCTCCTAGAACAGAAAAGACTAAAATAATCATCAGTTGAACATAGATTTTCACAGCTTACCTCCCAAACTAGTATACTCCTTCACTACAGAAAAAACCAGCCTTTCAGAAAACTTCCTGTTTTTTTCTGAAAAACTGACTTTTCTATTATTCATAGCGCAGGGCCTCAATAGGATTGAGTTTGCTGGCTTTATTGGCAGGTAAGAGACCAAAGACCATACCAACACTAGCTGAGAAAATCAAACTGATGATGACTACTGACAGTGAAATACTTGGGATAATGTTTTGTGTCTTTAAAACAGGTGTCAAAGCACTAACACCTAAACTAGCCAAGGCCAAACCAATCAAACCTCCCATCAGAGTCAAAACCATGGACTCGATCAGAAATTGTCCTAAAATCTTGCCACGGGTAGCCCCTAAAGCCTTACGTAGACCAATTTCTCGTGTACGCTCTGTCACAGATACCAGCATAATGTTCATGACACCAATACCGCCTACAAGAAGCGAAATTCCAGCGATAACACCAAAGGCGACCGTATACATAGACGCCATTTCATTGGCTTGAGCAATCAGACTGTCCATATTGTAATTTTCGTAAAAACCATCTGTGGCTCCTGAGAGTTTTGTGAGAACAGCACCTGCTTGCTTACCAATAGTATTTGCCTGAGAGACATCATCAATATGGAAATAAACCTGTGCAACTTCCTTGGCACCATACTCACTAGCCACCTGCGAATTCGTCATCATAGCGGTGTATTGTCCTAGGTCAGTCATTGCGAGACTGTTATCAGCTTGAAAGACACCAACAACCAGATAGGCTTTGCCACCGACATCAACCGACTGATTGAGGGCACGGTCTGGTTTTCCAAAAAGCAACTTTGCGGTTGCTTTGTCTAATAAAATCACACGATTAAACTTGGTATAGTCATCTGGAACAAAGGAGCGTCCAGCAATTATCTTGATTTTTTGAATGGCAATATAGGTCCGATTGACACCAGTTATAGTCACGGTTTTGGCTGCTCGTTTTCCAAAACTAATGGCTTGACTGGTAGCATTCGTCACGTAATACCCTGACACCCCAGGGGTTTCCTTAGCGGCTTGTTCCACCCATTCTTCTTTTAATGTTGGTTCGTTTAGCCGACTATTATCTTGCACATAGTTAGGGTCTTCTTCTTCCATTTTTTTATCTTGTGCGGATTTGTAATAAACATTGAGATTTCGTTGAACCTTGGTTACTTGAGCTGTAATCCCAGTTTTTAAACCTTGTCCCAATGCCATAATCATCACCACAGAGGCAACACCAATAATAATGCCCAACATGGTCAAAAAGGATCGCATCTTATGTCCGAATATCGAGCTAATGGCAAATTTCCAGTTTTCCATAAAACCTCCTAGTCTATTCGTACGCTAGCCGTAGTATCATGCGTAATCTCGCCATCTCGGATGACCAATTTTCTTTGGGCATAATCGGCAATTTCAGGTTCATGGGTTACCATAATAATGGTCTTGCCTTCTGCATTAAGTTGGGATAAAAGAGCCATAATTTGATTGCCTGTTTTTGTATCTAAAGCTCCCGTCGGTTCATCTGCTAAGATAATACTAGGGTTATTGACCAAGGCGCGTGCAATGGCCACCCGTTGTTTTTGCCCACCAGAAAGTTCGGATGGTAAGTGGTGCATCCGATCTGATAGCTCCACTTTTTCAAGGAATTCTTGTGATAATTGTCTGCGTTTCGTTCCTGAAACGCCTGCATAAATCAAAGGGAGTTCAACATTTTGCTGGGCATTAAGTTTAGAAAGAAGAAAAAACTGCTGAAAAACAAAACCAATTTTTTGATTGCGGACAAATGCCAATTGCTTTTCAGTTAAATCCTCAACAGCTACCCCTTCTAAATCATAGGTCCCAGTAGTTTGACGATCCAAAAGTCCGATAATATTCATGAGAGTAGATTTCCCAGAACCCGACGGACCCATAATAGCTACGAATTCTCCCTCGTGAATCGTCAAATCGACTCCTTTTAAAACCTGTAATTCTTCATCGCCATTTTGGAAACTTTTGTTGATGCCACTGAGTTGCATCAATACTTTTTTGTCCGTCATACCTACTCTCCTTGACTAGCCTCTTGATTTTCAGAACTTTCAGAACTGCTGCTTTGAGCTTTGTCAGAGTTGGAGGTATCGCTCGAACTAGAAGCTGTTTCGCCTGCTTTTTTCTGGGACTTCAACCATTTTTGTGCAGAGGCAGATAGACTAACCGTTTCGCCATCAGTCAGTTCGTTGGAAACATTAGACAAGACAATCGTACCTGCATCAAGACCCGTCACGATTTGATTGATGGCATCTGCTCCACCAAGACTAACTTCACGTTTTTTAACGGTTTGTGTTTTTGCATCGTAAACCCAGACATAGGATTTGTCCCCTTGGTTTGTCACTGACTGAACAGGAACAACCAAACCTTGACCTTCATTGGCCACTTCTACAGAAACGTTGAAGCCTTGTTTTAATTCCCCAATGTCACTGGTAAAGGCTACTTTGTAGTTATAGGTTGCACCTGTAGACCCAGTGCTCTGGTCATTATTAGCACTACTTGTCGCATTGGTTTGATTAGGGTACTCTGATACAGATGAAATTGTCCCTGTCCACCGCTTATCACTGTAGACTTTGCTTTTTATGGTCACTGCTTGTCCAACATGAACATTGGGCAAGTCGAATTCTGTCAAAGTTCCTTCAACATCATACTGTCCTTGACTGACAACATGAACCATCACCTGACTTTCCTTGGAAGAAGGGTCAACATTATTATTGACTTCAACGACAGTCCCATTAACATCACTCGTAATCAAAGTCTGTTTAAGGGCATCTTGTGTTTTGGCTACTTCAGACTGCGCATCGGCCAAGCTGTCATTTAAGTCTGCTAGTTGTTGGTTGTAAGAAGCGTTTTGTTGGGCTGAAGGCTGAATGGTCTGAGTGGTTGTCTCTCCGGTTTCTTGGTCAGTTGATGTTTCAGTCGTAGGTAAATTACCATAGGTTTTCAAATAAGCAATTTGACGGCTAATTTTATTCACATTTCGCACAGCCGTATCATAGGCAGCCTGAGCAGCTGTCGCATCGTATTGGACCAATCCCTGTCCAGCACTAACTTGGTCACCAACAGCCACTTGAACGCTTGCGCTAGACCCTTTAGTGGTATCAAAATAGACATATTGTTCTTGTTGCGCTTTAACTTGACCAGTCAGTAAGGTTGAAGAGGCCACTTTCCCCTCTTGAACAGCTGTCAAGTCATAAGCTCTTGTCGCCTCTTGCTTATTGCCACCAAAAAATAACTGACGTCCGATAATAAGCAAAAGCAGAGTCCCTAATCCAATGACTCCTAGCTTGCGTTTGCGAGACCATTTGGTTTTTCTATTTTTGGTTTGTTGCCGTCTATGAAACATACCATTCTCCTTTTCCTAGTTTAAGGTTATTATAAGTAATACACCAAGATTAGTCAACTTGTCTCAACTCAAGTTCTAAGGCTATCTTATCACAGAAGAATTGACGATTAACTTACAACTGACTGAGCTCGACTTACAAAACTGTAAGTTTTCTAATTTGATAAACAAAAAAAGACCCTATGGGTCTTTTTGCTTAGATAGCTTGAGTGACAAAACCACGACTTTCCAAAACACGCACCATGGCTTGAGCGGTATCCAATGCTGTAAAGAGTGGGATTCCTGCTTCGATAGCTGAGCTTCGAATGGTTTGGCCATCTTCATCGGCTGTTCGTTTGGTACCAACTGTATTGACTATCGCTTGAATACGACCAGCGTGTACCAAGGCCGGAATGGCATTTGCATCATTCTCACCAATCTTATCTACTAGACTGGTTTCTAGGCCGTGTTGTGCAAAGTATGATGCTGTCCCTTTGGTAGCAAAGATACTGTACCCAATGGCTGCAAAGCGTTTGGCCAAATCCAGAGCCTCTTTCTTGCTATCATCAGAGATGGTAAAAATAATATTACCAAATGCTGGCAAGTGCAGGTTGCTAGCTTCAAAGGCCTTGTATAACGCTTTTTCCAAAGTAGCGTCAGATCCCATCACTTCACCTGTTGATTTCATTTCAGGGCCTAAAAGGCTGTCGACTTTTGCTAATTTGGTAAATGAAAAAACAGGGGCTTTGACGTGAACCATTGGACTTTCTGGGAATAAACCATCTTTATAACCAAGATCTTCGAGTGATTGACCTAGAATAATCTTAGTGGCCACTTGAGCCATTGGAATTCCGGTAACCTTAGATAAAAACGGCACTGTTCGGCTAGCCCGAGGATTAACCTCTATGACATAAACCTTTTCATCTTTGATAACAAATTGAATATTCATCATGCCATAACAGTTCAGGCCAATCGCCAGACGTTTGGTGTAATCCGCAATAGTATCTTGAACAGCTTGCGATAGTGATTGTGGCGGATAAACGGCCATAGAATCTCCAGAATGGACTCCTGCCCGTTCAATATGTTCCATAATTCCTGGAATGAGGACATCCTTGCCATCAGAGATTGCATCCACTTCACATTCCTGGCCGACGATATAGGAGTCCACTAAGACAGGATGGTCGGGACTCGCCTTGACTGCTGTCCGCATATATGAGCGCAGGTCAGTCTCATTTTCCACGATTTCCATCGCGCGTCCCCCCAAGACATAGGACGGACGAACTAAAACTGGAAAGCCTACTTGACGAGCAGCTTGAACGGCTTCTTCTTCGTTGGTTGCGGTATGTCCTGGTGGTTGTGGAATATCAAGATCTTTGAGAGCTTGTTCAAAGAGATCGCGATCTTCTGCACGATCCAAGTCAGTCACCTGAGTACCTAGTATAGTAACTCCAGCTTGTGACAGTGGCTCAGCCAAATTAATGGCTGTCTGACCACCAAACTGAACGATAACCCCTTTAGGTTGCTCCAGATCAATGACATTCATGACATCTTCGAAAGTTAGCGGTTCAAAATAGAGTTTATCCGAAACAGAAAAGTCTGTTGAAACCGTTTCTGGGTTAGAATTCATGATAATGGCTTCGTAGCCTGCTGCTTGAATCGCTTTAACCGAATGAACTGTTGCATAGTCAAACTCAACCCCTTGACCAATACGAATAGGTCCAGACCCCAATACTAAGACAGACTCTTTAGGAGTTCGTACTGACTCATTTTCCCAAGCGTATGTTGAGTAGAAATAAGGGGTTGATGATTCGAACTCGGCCGCACACGTATCCACCATCTTGTAGACTGGCACGATATTGTGTTCTAACCGTAATTGACGAATATCGTGGGCTGTTTGGTGCCACAATTCAGCAATTTTACGGTCTGAAAAACCATTAAGTTTTGCTTCTTTTAAAAGCTCCAAGCCACCTGGATGACTCGATAAATCGCGTTCGATTTCGACGATATGGAGGAGTTTATCCAGGAAGAATAGGTCAATTTTAGTTAACTCAGCCAATTCTTCAATGGTGTAGCCACGACGAATGGCTTCAGCTAGATAAAAGAGACGATCGTCCTGAGCCTTAACGATTTTTTCAACCAAAGCATCATCGGTCACCTCTGCTAATTCGGGCATCTCTACATGTGATACACCAATTTCTAGCGAACGGCAGGCTTTCAAAAGAGACTCTTCGATATTTCTACCAATGGCCATTACCTCTCCAGTGGCCTTCATTTGTGTCCCTAGACGGCGTTCGCCTTTTTCAAACTTATCAAATGGAAAACGTGGGATTTTGGCAACCACATAGTCCAATGAAGGTTCAAACATGGCAAAGGTCGTACCCGTAACAGGATTCTTGATTTCATCCAAGGTCAATCCGACAGCAATTTTAGCAGCTAAATTGGCAATTGGGTAACCGGTAGCCTTTGAAGCGAGTGCGGAGGAACGTGACACTCGAGGGTTGACCTCGATGACGTAGTATTTAAAACTGTGAGGATCCAGAGCCAGCTGAACATTACAGCCCCCTTCGATTTTAAGGGCGCGAATGATGCTCAAACTAGCATCACGCAATAACTGTACCTCAGTATCAGAGAGTGTTTGAGTTGGCGCAAAAACGATGGAATCACCCGTGTGGATACCCACTGGATCAAAGTTTTCCATGTTACACACCACTAGGGCATTGTCTGCGGCATCACGCATCACTTCGTATTCAATTTCCTTGAAGCCTGCGATAGACCGTTCAATCAAACACTGCGTCACAGGAGATAACTTCAAGCCATTTTCAGCAATTTCACGCAATTCCTCTTCGTTGGCACACATGCCTCCGCCAGTACCACCAAGGGTAAAGGCTGGACGCACAATCACAGGATATCCTATGCTATCCGCAAAAGCGACAGCTTCTTCAACGGTATTGACAATTTCGGATTCTGGGATTGGTTGCCCCAAATCCTCCATCAGTTTCTTAAAGAGATCGCGGTCTTCTGCTTGGTCAATGGCTGACAATTTGGTTCCCAAAAGCTCGACACCTAGTTCCTCTAAAATACCAGCTTTTGATAGCTCCATAGCCATATTTAGTCCTGTTTGCCCACCTAAGGTTGGTAAAAGGGCATCTGGACGCTCTTTACGTAAAATACGTGTCACAAATTCAAGGGTGATCGGTTCAATATAGACATGATCAGCAATTTCACGATCTGTCATGATCGTCGCAGGGTTAGAGTTAACGAGAACGACCTCATAACCTTCTTCTTTTAAGGCTAAGCAGGCTTGCGTACCAGCATAGTCAAATTCAGCTGCCTGCCCAATGATAATAGGACCTGACCCAATCACCATGATTTTTTTAATATCTGTACGTTTTGGCATGTTTCCTACCTTTCTTCTATTTGTCAGCTCTCAGACTGACTTTAAACAGGATTTCTTACACTACTTAGGCTTGATTTTGTTGGAAAGCATCAATCATTTCCAAGAATTCATCAAACAGGTAATCGCCATCATGTGGTCCTGGTGCTGCATCTGGGTGATATTGAACCGAAAAGGCTGGGTAACGGCGATGACGGACGCCTTCAACAGTCTTATCGTTAATTTCTTCATGCGTGACAATCAAATCATCTGGCAAGGTGTCTCGGTCAACCGCATAACCGTGGTTTTGACTAGTAAAATCAATACGCCCTGTTGCAATTTCTCGAACGGCATGGTTAAAACCGCGATGACCAAACTTAAGTTTAAAGGTCCTAGCCCCATTGGCTAAACTAAAGAGCTGATGCCCCATACAGATGCCAAAGATGGGAATACGCCCTTGAATACCACGGATCATCTCCAAAGCCTCAGGAACATCTTCTGGATTTCCGGGACCATTGGACAACATGACACCATCCGGATTGAGGTGTAAAATTTCTTCGGCTGTTGTGTGATAAGGCACCACCGTCACATTACAGTTTCGCTTTGAAAATTCACGCAAAATAGAATGTTTTAACCCAAAGTCAACCAAAACAATATTTTTACCCACACCAGGTGCTGGATAAGCTGTCTTAGTGGACACTTGTTCGATATTGTTGGTTGGTAAAACAGTAGCCCTCAGCTGATCTTGTAAGTGCTCAATGGAATCTTTGCTATCCGTCAAAGTGGCTTTCATGGTCCCGTGTTGACGAATAATCTTGGTCAGCGCCCGCGTATCAATCCCTGAAATACCAGGAATATGTTTGGCTTTTAAAAATTCATCTAAGCTCATCTGATTACGCCAATTGCTGGCAAGGCGAGCATTTTCAGACACGACGACTCCTTTGCAGGTTGGCGTGATAGACTCATAGTCATCGCGGTTAATGCCATAATTTCCCACCAAAGGGTATGTAAATGTTAAAATTTGACCATTGTAGGATTGGTCAGTGATGGATTCTTGATAACCTGTCATCCCAGTTGAAAAGACCAACTCACCAGTTACCGCTATAGGGGCACCAAAAGCCTTCCCTTCAAATATAGTTCCATCTTCTAAAATTAGTAAACGTTTTGTCATGATTTCCCCCAATGCTTAATGCAAATCTTTACGGTAGCGTAGGATGGCTTCTAAAATCGCCATGCGGGTATAAACGCCATTTTGCATTTGTTGGTAGATGCGCGATTTAGGACTTTCTACCAAACTATCTGCGATTTCGACGTCCCGATTGACTGGTGCTGGATGCATAATGATAGCTGACTCTTTCAAGCGCTGATAGCGTTCTGTTGTCAGCCCGTAATGGGTATGGTAATCCGTTTTTGAAAAAGTCTCACGCCCATCGTGGCGTTCGTGTTGTACCCGCAAAAGCATGAGCACGTCCACTTGATCCACCAAGTCATCATAAGGAAGATACTGACCATAGCTATCACAGATTTTAGGATCGTACCATTCTCTAGGCCCTGAAAAGTAGACTTGCGCCCCCAAACGATTGAGCACTTCCATATTAGACTTGGCTACACGGGAATGGCTAATATCTCCCACAATAGCCACCTTTAGGCCTTCAAAGTGACCAAATTCTTGAGAGATAGTCACCAAATCCAAGAGGCACTGTGAGGGGTGCTGGCCTGACCCATCCCCTCCATTAACCAAAGAAACAGACAAATGGCCAGCAGCAAGAAGCCCCTTGTAATAAGCATCTTCTGAATGTCGGATAACGCAAATAGACGTTCCGATAGCTTCCAAAGTCTTTACCGTATCATAGAGCGTTTCCCCTTTGTTAAGCGAGCTAGTCTTGGCATCAAACTCAATGACTTCCATGCCTAAACGCTTCTCTGCTACTTCAAAGGACTTATGTGTCCGAGTTGACGGTTCAAAAAAAAGATTTGCCACAAACGTTTGAGTTTCTAGTTTACCACTCAGTGCTGTCGGTTGCTCTTTGAGCTCTTTGGCACGATGGACTAAGGCCAGGATTTCTTTCGTTGTCAAATCTTCCATGGACAACAAATGAGGCAGTGCGACGTGATTATCAAAAACTACCATGTTTTCCCCTTTTTAGACTTCGCTTGGACTGGCAATAAGCACATCATCTGTACCATCAATTTCAGCCACGTGCACCACGATTTTTTCGTCAGCACTGGTTGGAATATTTTTACCAACATAATCGGCACGAAATGGTAACTCACGATGACCACGGTCAACCAAAACCGCTAAACTAACGGTTGCAGGTCGACCCACACTGACCAAATTATCAATCGCAGCACGAATTGTACGCCCTGTATAAAGCACATCATCCACTAGAATGACATCACGGTCAGTAATGTCTACTGGCACCGTTGAGGTGTCTTCTTGTACTTTCACATCATCACGAAATGGTTTGGTGTCAATTTCTGCGAGAGGGACATCAAGGTTTTCTAACTGTTTCAGGCGTTCTTGGATGCGTTTGGCAATTGGAACACCTCGCGTTTTAATCCCTGCCAAAACAATCTTGTCCAAATCCTTATTGCGTTCAATAATTTCATAGGTGATACGTGTGATGGCACGTTTCATGGTCACACTATCAACGACTTCCTTACTTTTCATAGGCCTTCCTTTCCCAACAAAAAAGAATCTCCTCATGTCCAAGGAGATTCCCCAAATAAGGGTAGCACAAACTCCCCTCTTGACCGTCTCCTTGTCTGCCTCACGGGACAGAGTTAAAGGATTTATTTAGTTGCCTTTATCTTAACAAATTTCCTTTATGATTTCAAGCTGAACCTAACAAATAAGCAAACCTTTCCTGGAATTCCCTTAAAAGGCTAATACTACAAAAAAAGCGCTTGGAGACCAAGCACTTTAAGACCAGTATAAAAAGAATCGTTTACTCTTCTTCTGGTAAAATTTGATACAAAAGAATACCAATGATAGTTGACGTTGCCACACCTGTAATAGCTAGGCCTTGTACTTGTAAAATCAAACCACCAATACCAGTGACCAGAATAATACTAGATACCAGGAGATTTTTCTTTTTATCAAAATCAATATGATTTTCCACCAAAATCTTCAAACCACTGGCTGCTATAACTCCAAAGAGAGCGATGGAAATCCCACCGATAACAGGTGTTGGAATGGATTGCAAAAGGGCAGAAACCTTGCCAATAAAGCTCATTCCAACTGCAATCACAGCAGCTCCAGCGATAACATATACACTATATATTTTATTGAGCGCCATCACGCCAATATTTTCTCCATAGGAAGTAACAGGAGGTGCACCAAAAATCCCTGCAATGACTTGGGCAACCCCATCACCTGCTAAGGTATGATCCAATCCAGGATCTTTAAAGAAATCACGTCCCGTCAAACTATTAAGCACCATCACATGCCCAAAGTGTTCCGTCATTGTCACAAAAGCAATCGGCGCCATAGTCAAGATAGCTGAAGGATACAATTTAAACGAATAGTCAAGAAAGATAATATCCCAATCTGGCACTTGCAACCAGTGCGCAGAAACCACGCCTGAAAAATCAACAATTTGATAGCCTGTAACTGCCCCAATAGCTACTGCAAAAAGATAACCGACAATCAAACCTAACAAAATAGGGATAACTGCTACTATTTTCTTTCCAAAAATATTAAACAAGACGACAGAAAAAAGTGTCACCAGTCCGACTAACAGATAAGCTGTGTTGTACTGACCGTTTTTATACATGACATCATTGACTGCTGTCGTCGCTAGACTTAGGCCAATCACGATAATAATTGGGCCAACGACAATCGGTGGCAAAACTTTGTCAATCCAGGCATTCCCAGCAAATTTCACAATCAAAGCCACAACCAGATAAACTATCCCACCGGCAATAGCCCCCTGAGCCACTGCCGCAATCCCATCTGACTTCATCAAACTTTGCATAGCAGCAATATAGGCAAAACTTGACCCCATGTAAGCAGGGATTTTGTAGCGTGTCACTGTCAAATGCGCTAAGGTCCCTAAACCACTTGAAAACAAAGCGATAGCTGGGTTAATACCAACAAGAATAGGAACCAAAACTGTCGAACCAAACATGGCAAACAGGTGTTGGAAAGATAAACCAAACAACATACCCGGTTTTGGCATATCTGTTACATCATATTTTACGTCTTCCACAAAGACCTCCTCTAATAAAAAACGCTCTCCCTTGGGAGACCGTTAGAGGATAACACTCAGGTACCGTTTAACGGTCTCCTAGTCACAAAAATTAGTGACCCTAAAGGAACCTCAAACATTATACCACATCTCTTGTCCTTGGCAAGAGGCCTTTATTTGGATGCTGTTTTTTGTTTGTGCCGCAAGTCGTCCAAGGTTTTTTGGAAAATGTCGGGGATAGCGCTAGTAAAGACTAATATCTCACCCGTTCTGGGATGAGTAAAGCCCAAACTTTCGGCGTGGAGAAATTGCCCTTGTCCCTTAAGTGTTTTCTTTGGTCCATATAACGGATCGCCAGCTAGAGGGTGACCGATATAGGCCAGATGCACACGGATTTGATGCGTTCGACCGGTTTCTAGTTGACACTCTAACAAAGTGTAATCACCAAAACGCTCCAACACTTTAAAACGTGTCACAGCTGGTTTGCCATTCGCAACAACCGCTTGTTTTTTGCGGTCCTTGGGACTACGTCCAATAGGCGCTTCAATGACACCACGGTCGTTGGGAATATTGCCGTGTACTAGTGCCAGGTAATGACGCTGTGATTTTTTATCCTTGAGTTCTTGTGCCAGAGTTTGGTGAGCTTTATCGTTTTTTGCTACCATCAAAAGACCAGAAGTGTCTTTATCAATACGGTGCACGATCCCAGGACGAATAACGCCATTGATAGAAGATAAATCCTTGACCTGAAACAGCAAGGCATTGACTAATGTGCCACTTGGATGACCAGCAGACGGGTGCACCACCATACCTTGAGGTTTATTAACCACAAGAAGATCTTCGTCCTCATAGCGAATATCCAAAGGAATATCTTCAGCAATAACCGACAACGCCACCACTTCCGGCTCGACATAGCTGATCATATCGCCTGCTTGTGTTTTATATTTCGCCTTTTGAGGCTTACCATTGACAGAAACTTCCCCTTTATCAATGGCCTCCTTGGCTTGCGTTCGACTAAGAGAGGTCAGATCTGCAAGCGCCTTGTCTAGCCGTAGTCCACTAGACTGACTGTCAATTTTTACTTCCACTTTCTTCCCTCCATAGGCTAATAAACAAAAGAACGACCCCTACACTAAGGCAGGCATCTGCAATATTAAAAACAGCGAATTGAATAAACTGGGGTTCAATCATATCGACCACATAACCTTGTCTCATACGATCGATAAAATTTCCCAAACCACCAGAAATAATGAAAATCAAACTCAGACAATACCACCACGGCTTGGTCAGATAGGCTAACAAATAGTATATAGCGACTAGGATAACCACTAGGGTCAAAACAGCAAAAAGAGCCTGCTGATTTTGCAAGATGGAGAAGGCTGCCCCACGATTTTGTAAATAAGTCAGACCTACCAATCCGGGTAATAGCTTACTTGATTGCCCCAAGGTCATATGTTCAACCACCCAAAGCTTGGTCCACTGGTCCAAACCAAGTAAGCCTAGCATTGTCAAGCAAAGCACCATCAGCCTCGTTTTGTGCGTCGTCATATTAGACAGGATAGTCATCAAAGTACCTCGTCATGACAGAAATGAAATGCTCTGCACATTCAGATAAATTGCTACCCAAACGCTTCACATAAACCATTTCATTGTCCATCTTATCTTCTAAAGGAATGACCGTAATGCCGTTAACACTCTCGCTATCTAAAAAGCCAGACCCAGTTGCATAAGCATCCGTTCGTTCCAAAATCCCATTTAAGGTCGCACGGTCTGTGACATTAAACAGTTGCGAACTATCTGTGGTATCTACTAAATTCTCTGAATAATAGAGGTATTCATCCTTCTCCTGGGTAAAACGAACCGTCGGTAGACCAACCAAGTCCTCAATTTGTAACCGTTCTTTATGCGCCAAAGGATGCCCTTTTCGCAAATAAATATGCGTTTTAAATGGAATCAAACTAACATATTCTAAATCTAGTTTTTCCAATTTCTGCATAATACCCTTATAATTCGTCTTGTTGAGGTAAATAATCCCAATCTCACTATGCCCTTTAGATACCTCATCCAGAATTTCTACCGTTGTACTTTCGTAAATTCGAACATCTTGATAATCCGGATACTGTTGGTTAAAGGAAATCACGATTGGAGGCAAGAAATCATAATGTTGACTGGCAATGGAGAATTCTTGTTTTTCGGTGGTCGGGTTGGTGTACTGATTTTCAAAGCTATCAAAACTCCGCACCACTTCCAATGCCTTTTCATAAAAGCCCATACCTTTTGTCGTTAGCACTGTTCCAGTTGTGGTACGATTAAATAATTGAAATCCAAGCTCTTCTTCTAAATCTTTAACAGAAACAGAAAGACTTGGTTGAGAAACAAACAGTTTAGCTGCTGCTTCTCGAAATGTTCCTGAATTTGCGACGGCAACCACATAACGCAATTGTTGAATATTCATAGGGAGTATCTTACACTTCTTCCAAAAAAATTTACTACCCTTCATTATATCAAAAAAGCCAATTTTCTACAGGAATCATCCATTTTAGTCACAAAACACTTGTAAATTTCTAATACATCCCGACCCATTTTCTAGCCATAACCTCATTTAGCAAACTCAACCGAGGCCCCCTTGGTCAATCAATTTTCTACCTACTATCACTAGCTTTTCATACTCAACTGCTCAGCGTTCATCTTCTTGAGCTTTTCCGCTTCGTCCAACTGGGCCTTATATTCTTTTTCGGCTGCGCGTTTCGCCTTAGCCTTAGCCTCTTGAACAATGGCATTAAGCTCATCCTGGGTGAATGTCTTTTCAGCAGATTCTTGAGGCTCCTGCGCAGGTACTTCCTCAGTCACTACTGATTCATTGATTTCTTCTGCCATAACGGCACCTCCCTTTTAAGTCCCGAGTGGACTAATACCTTGGCTTTTAACGTCGTCAAAGTTTGGACAAAGCGCCCCTGGGGAGTCGAACCCCAGACTTCGTCTTATCATGCTTAGAATCCTGTAGGCGCATAAGAAAAAGCCTGGTAGATTACCATGCTTTAGTTTTTGTCACTTGAAATAGCTAAATTAGGTTAATGGATGCAGAATCCATATAATAAGGCAACAAAAAAGCACCGGTTAGGTGCTTGCAAGAGCATCTGTTGTGTAGTATAATTACCTTAGAAAGAGAGTTACTACCTCCCACCTAAAGCTTCGGCTGTGGGGGGTGTGTGCTCTCTTTTTTTGTTACTTTCTTTTGAAAATATCAATGATGTCGCTACCATCTAACAGTATGATATTGTCTAGCCAACGCCTGTTTGCATTGGAATATATCCTATTAATCTTAGAATATATTTCTTCATCCTCCATCGGCGATTTTGTGACATCGATAATAAAAGAGTGTGCTTGTTCTTTTTTTCTAGCAATGGCATTATCAATATTGTTTTTGCCGTCTTTCTCGACTTCTTTTAAATCCCATCGAATACCATCAATTAAGTAATCTGGTGTTTTTACAAAATTCGGATTATGAACCTCTGGTACGTGAATAACGTGCCGACCTAGTTTGTCTGCTAGCAGCAGGGCGACCTCTCGCTCTCGGTCTGTTGGGTTAAAGATTACATTCTTTCCATCGACATCATACCTAACTCCATTGACCTCCCAATAATGCTGTTCACTCACTTTACCCTTGCTAGGGTCAGCATTGGACAACCAGTCATCTTTTACAGACTCGTAAACCTTCTCCCCCTCAATCTCACGCCACATCTTTTCTCTGTCACTGTAAGGCGCTGTGGTGCATCGACAGTTAGGGTGAAAGGGCGCCGCATTGACACCAGGGGTCATCTCGTCAGTGTTGTAGACTTTCTCGTCCCTAGGAGCGCAGATACGGCAAGCGCCGACCTCAGCCAGTATCATGTACTGTTCCTGCCCATTGGCCTTGTAATTGGCCTTCTGGGCCTCTGAATAGACCCGGGCTGTCTCAGTCACTGCTAGTCGCCGAGCCTGGCTGTAAGAGCTCTTAAACTCTTTTTCTAGCTGTCTGATAAGCAGGTCAGTGCCTTTGCCACGCAGGATAGTATCCTGCACGCCCTTCTTGACGATTGACTGCAAGGCGTCCTGACGTTCCCAGAGGCGTTGTGACCAGCTAGCCCCGTTAAAGTTGGCATGGACCAGGCTTTCTGCCGCCACACGGGGCGCCTGATAGCCAGTCCGCAGATAACTTTCAATCAGTACCCGCTCACGCTCAGCGAGAGTTAGAAGCTCCAATTGCATTTCTTCAATCAGCAATTCCTGACGAGTGACAGACATTGAGAAATTGTAATCTCTTAGTTCCTTCGATAATCATTCACTTTATCTGCTCTCAGTCTTACCGCATGTTATGGCACATATCCTAAATCGCAATTGCATCACAAGAGACTAAAAATAGTCTACGCACCAATGTTTTTTGTGCTTCCAAAACAAAAAAACAGGCCTTCCGAAAACTCGGAAAGCCTTGTTTTATAAGGTTTTTAGACCTTATTTAGCAATTGGGTAAACAGATACTTGTTGTAAACAATAGAAGAAAAGTAAAATTCAATAGCTGTAAAACCCGCTAGAAATCAGTCTTTTTAGTTTTTGAAAATCAGTAAAAAATGACATGTTTCCAAATTTTGGGTACCAAAAAGGGTACCAAAATCATGCCTGTACTCCCAAGGTTTTATCTACTCTTTTTTCTTATTTTTTCTACTTTTTGGCAAATTTTGGAAAAAAGGGTTGACATTATATACTAAATGCAGTATAATAAATACATAAGGTTGAGGGAGGTAACCTTAGATAAGAAATACAGACGGAAAGGA
>CAVHFY010000031.1:0-2735 GCA_963635745.1 Lachnospiraceae bacterium | reverse complement strand
GCTAAAGACTTTACAGATGGTGTGATGGATAATTTTGATAGCAAAGCTCAAGCAGGCCATAACGCTGTCTATGATGCACTGAAAAATGATGCAGCTACTGATAAACCTGGTTTTGAATCTTATCTTAATCCACAGCCAGATGAATATGGCTTAAATCCTTCAGGCACTTATGGTGGAGAGCCATTTTTCCCAGAAGCTGATTCAAGTAGTGAGCCAGACTCAATTGGTGGTATTTCGGATCCAACGCTTAACCAAACGACTTCCAACTCAGAAACTTTTGCAGGAGTTAGCGATCCGACGGCTTCACCTGGAACTCCACAAACTAAGCTTACAACAGACCAACCAAAACTTGACCAAAAAACGCCTAACCACACTCCAACCACCCCAAACGTTACGCCACCAACGTCAACCTCTTCAGGTCGAAAACATTTATCACAATCGATGAACCAAATGAATATGGCAAGTCAACAATTGAACCAAGCAAGTCAGCGCCTCCAAGGTCAAGATCATGTGAAAGGTGCTGAAATCGATGAAAGTGACGAGTAGCAGCTATTATGGTTACTTTTAATGGAAAAGTAGTGGTGATTACGGGGAGCTTACGACCGATGAGTCGTCAAGAGGTGATTACTTTTTTGGAAAAAGAAGGCGCTACTGTTCAAAATTATGTTTCTGCCCAGACAGAGATTCTAATTGCTGGTCACAAACAATTAGATCTGTTTGAACCAGATAAACGGTCTAAAAAATATGAAGCGACGCTTAAACGCATTGCAGATGGTCAAGCCATTACAATTTTATCTGAAGAAACCTTCTTTAACCTTGTTAAGGAGTCTCAAGCTTGAGACTCCTTTTTTTGTATGCAAAAAGTTATATAACTTTTTAGCTATCTTTATGACTCTTTTTGATTTTGGAATTGAGTTGTCCCTATAGAGCACGATTTCCCATTATCCCTTACGATAAAGCTATCAAAGATAGAAAAGGAGAATTGATTAGCTATGAATGACAAATATGGTGTTCCTCGTGACATCAAGGCTAAAGTCAAATTTATTGGATTATTTTTTTCAGATCTTATTTTTGTTGGTGGTTCTACTTTAGCAGCAGTGACTTTTGGCATGCGATTATTTCCGACAAGTCAATGGCCACAAATGCTAGCGTTTTTGATCCTAACACCACTTATAAGCTTGTATTTGATTTTGCCTGCTAACGGTGGAAAAAAGAATTGGCATAGCATGGTGTTATTTCTGAGACGACGACGGAAACGTTATACCAGTATCAACTATAGGAGAAGGGGAAAATAAATGGCGATTCGAAAACAAACAGCTTCAGAAGTGACGAAGCGGCCTTTAGGGCGATTTCAACCAAACAAAAAACAAAGCCAAGACTATTATGATCTCCATTCCTCAGTTGAATTGTTGGATGTCAAAAAGATTATTAATAATCAAAAGGCTTATATTGAACTCGTTGATTACGGCTACCTGCAGCTGATGGAGATTTCAGGAAAAGACCTGGGGTCATTATCTTACAACGAAGTTACTCGAACGATGGATAACTTTGAAAAATGGGTAACGGATTTTAACACAGATGTGCAAATTGAAGTGACAACTCTGCCAACCAATACGGATTCGCAGATTACAGATTTACGTCATCATTTAAGCCTTGTTCGTCAGGAAAAAGCGCAACTATCACCAGATGACCGTCGCTACCTTCAGTTACAAGACCGTGAAATTTGGATTCGTCATCAAATTCAGGTAGAAGAGAGTATTCAACAAGAAATTTATAACACGGAATTTATTTTGTGGCTGTTTGCTCCAACGACCAGTGAGCTAGATGAATTAGTCCGAAAAGCTAAGACTTACGGAAACAATGATTTTGTGCCACAAGAGATTAGCCGAGAGAAAAAGGAACAAATTTTAAAACAATACAATAACATGAATGAAAAAGTTTAGAAAGGATGTACAATGCCAGATTTATCCAAACGACGTCAACGTCAACTGCAAGCAGAAGGGTATGATTTAGCGCTATTGAGTTATATTCAACCACAAGGCAATAGTGATTTTAGACACGACCGTTATTGGGTCAGTGGTGATGGTTATCACACCGACTTACTTTTTTATGAGTTTCCTTCAGAAGATTTAGACCGTTTTTGGTTGTCTGAACTCTTGCTGATTCCTGGGACACGAGCTTTTCTAGCATGGTATCGGAAAAACAACAAGGAATTGAAGCAAGATATCAAAGAATCTATTGAAGAAAAATCTACTCGAATTACTGGGAACAGTAAAATCACCGATAACCAACAAGAGCTTGATGAAATTAAAGATCTTCAGGAGCTTGACCGTGATATTCGCAAACGTAATATTGCCATGTTAGGGATGTATGTTCGTGTGTATCTTTCTGCGTCAACGAAAGAAGAATTGTTTAAGCGAGTAGATGAAATCAAAGATAAAACCTCTAACTTTAAGTCAACCATTCTTTTAGGCGAGTTAGATTTTGAGTACCATACCCCTTTTATTCCTGCTCAATATCAGATTGACCTTCCAAATCACCGTGAAGGAACGACCATTCGAGCACATGATTTAGCAGGTGGTTATTTCTTTAATCATACAAAATTAGAAGATCAACGAGGTGTCTATTTTGGTTGGACGCCGACAAAAGGAGCGGTTAACTTTAACTTTTTAGAGCGAAATGAGCGCCGAACACGTTCCTTTATGATTATCTCAGGAAATCCTAAAATGGGGCAA
>CAVHFY010000030.1:0-14518 GCA_963635745.1 Lachnospiraceae bacterium | reverse complement strand
ACGATTATATCAACGTTTACAGACATTCAAGAATTTACTCTTGGATGTCTTTTTTTAGCCAAAAATCAGGAATTTCCCTGAAAATTTCCCTGAGATTTCACTTAGTCTTTTTTTAGATTCCTAAATGCAATTTCACCGGCTGTTTGATTTACACGGTTTGGGGTATTGACGTAGATCTTGGTAACTTCTTTATCGCTATGAGTTAGAGCTTCTGAAATAGCATCTAAGGGGATACCCGCCTTTTTAGCTAAGGTTGCACCAGTATGTCTTAATTTATGGGGTGAAGCGGGTGCTAATTCAGGATGTCTACGCCTGACAGATTTCATTCTGTGATTAAGATAGTCAGAATGTAGTGGGATATTGATGTTATTTGAACGATCGTTGTAGGTGAAAAGAAACTGCTTCTTATTTTGTCTTAAGCCGAGTAGTTTTAGCTCTTCTTGTTGCTCTTTCTTCCAATTTGTAAGTAAAACCATTAGTTCCTTAGGAGCTTTGAAAATAGTTTTTTTATTTCCTTTCGTTGATTTTAGATTTCCAAAACGATCCAGAGCTTGTTCGATCAAAATTTCTCCTTTTTCAAAATTGATATGCTTCCATTGAAGGGCGTAAGTCTCTGATTTTCGATCAGATAGGAAAAAGGTTGTATAAAATAATGTATAGTCTTTTAAATCTATATCTCCATTTTCTAAATCATTATCAAATGCTTGTAGCCAAAGTTTCAGCTCTTCTTTATCAAGGGAAAGTTCCTCCTCACGTCTGTTATCCCTAAGAAGTATTTTTTTATTGGCTTTTATTCTACTAATTGTTTTTCGAAGTTTATTCGAGGGAACATATTCTAGTTCTTCAGCCCAATCAAAAACGGAGTTAATATAGCTCCGCATTGCTTTAAAGTTTGCATATGAATTGGCTTTAGGAGTAAGCAAAGATAAAACTAACTGCTTATTACTATTTAGATACCCGATAGAATACTTTCCAAGTGTTGGTAAGATATGAAGGCGGAAGATATTTTCAGTTTGAAAGACAGTAGCAATAGTTGGTGGTTTAGTTGTAGTAGTAGTTTGACCTGCCTTATATGGCTCCAACCAAATTTCATGATAGAACTTTTCAAAAGTAATATCTTCTTTCTTCTCAATAGAGATATTATTTCTAATTTTTTCTATGTCTATTGATAACTTTAATTCAGCTTCCTTTGCCTCTCGCCTTGTTTTAAACCGTTTCTCATATCGCCTTCCTAAACCAAGCTTTCCCTGGATTTTATCAGGTATATACACCCTCAGTCTATATGATCCATTATTTGTTTTTTGTAGCAGAATAATGCGCTAGTCTTTGCCGACAGATAAACAAAGACTAATCCTCTATCCAAACTTTATTTAAAACATAGCCCTCTTAAGACGATAGGCACTACTGGTAGGTAGTGTAAAATAAGTTGTGTAAACAAAAAAAGGAATAAATCCGTTATAGTAGAGTTGCGAAACATTACTAGAAAGAGATTTATTCCTATGACTCAGTTTACCACACACAGAACTCCTTAACTTCCTAGCCCAAAAGCAAGATATTGATGAATTTTTCCGTACTTCTCTTGAAATAGCTATGAATGATCTGCTTCAAGCAAGGGTGTGGGACTAGGATGTTTTACTTAAATCTCACTTTTGATAGTCAGTTCCTATTAATCTGGTGAAATTTTTCATTTGAAGAAGATGAGTGAAAAATGTCTATATATAGTATAATGATTTTAGAAGAGTTCGATTTACGGAATGGGGAACCTTGAAAAATAAATTAATGTGGAGGGAGGCAACCATGACATGAAGTTGAAAAGATATATAATAATTGGAATAGTCGCCATTGTAAATTTAATTTTCTTTGTTGTGTTGACTTCTTTTGGAAAAGGGCATCAGTGGAATAATAATGTTGTACAAGGATTTAAATCGCTTGGTCTTAAAGGTAATGTAAAAGTAATTAGAACATATAAAGAAATTGAAGCATTTTACGGTACTGTTGTTGAAGTGAATTATACTGAGAGATTTTCTGATGGATATTTTTTAGATAAGAATCTTAGAGCAGATATACAAGGAACGAATGGTAAGCATATTTCAGATTTTTATCCTCCATTATCGACAAATATTGAAGCGTTGCTCAATGACAAAGAAAAAGAGTTGTTTAATACTGTTAAACTTAACGAGTTTAGCTTCTTGTTAGATGTTTATAAAATGAGACCAGGTTTTCAACGAGAAGAAGATGAAATCAAAAAAGAAGTTGCCAATAAAATTAATAAACTTTTTGATAGACAAGTGACGTATGATTATAGTTATAAATTTGAACCAGTATCTAGAGAAAAAATCTACGCTACTATTCTTTCACAGGCAATCATGAATCGTGATAATGGAGACTTTGAAGCGGCTGGCTTTTATAATATTAGACCTAAAAATTTAATGAGGAGTAGAGCAGTGAGTCTTCATTCGGATTGTATTTTTGCTTCTCTTGATCCTAACGCAAGCAAGTCATCTTCGAGAGAGCATATCGATTATTTTAAGACGAAACTCTTATCTTTGCCCAAAGCATCATTTTCTGATGGAATTTATGAAATACACGGTAATTATTATAGTGAAGAAGGGGAAAGTATTGATGTAACTTGTATATTCGTTGTTGAAGGCGGTGTTGGTCACTTTGAAGAAGATAAAACGAACTAAAAACAAAAAATACAACTAATTGAAAGTTGGTAGAAAAAAGTATCTATGCTTGCGTTGTCACTTAAAAGATATTTACTATCGTGACAGTAATCAAGGGATTAATATAATAAATAGAACGATAGAGATGGGGAATGTACTTTGCTAAAAAAACTACTAAGGGTATTCTTTATAGCTTTATTACTAATGCTTTTGTTAATATCTATATTTAAATCAATCAATAACAGCAATAAGACTTATGATAGTGAATTCATAACTTCATTGGCAACAGGATTAGATGAACGTTGGAAAGTTACTGCCCAAAAGGATGATAATGAAAAGGAAATTGAAGACTATAAATCTTATATAGATTATGAACTAATTGAAATTAAACAGTATAAAATTAAGAAATTTAAAAATCCTAAGTTAAAGCGATTAGCTAACACATATATTAACATTCAAAGGAATGAGAGAGAAGCGATAGAAAATCATGATTTTGTGGATAGTACTTTTGTAAGTGAATGGAATCAATACCAAAATAAACGTTTTGAATTGCTTCTAGATATTAACTCACTAGTTGAAATTCCTGTTCAGGATAAAAACATTCTAGATAGTATATTGAAATCTGGTAAAGCTGTGAAAGAATTTAATAGAGTTTACGGAATATTAGTAGATACTTTTGCTCCCAAAAACTTCGTAGTTGAAGAGGTTACAGGTGTATCGGAAAAAGAGAAGCGCTACATAGGGGATTTTGAAAATACTACAGGTCATTACATCAATTACATAGATATTAGCATTGATTTTTATGATGAGAATGATAAAGTTTATTCTGGTTTTCAGTTTAACCCAAGATATGCATGGGAAAATGGAACTAAAAAAAGCTTCGAATTCTCGATTCCAGATTCAGATACGAGGTTCAAATATTTTAAGGTTAATTTGGGTGAAAAAAGTTTTAGATTTGAGTAGATTTTCTATTTTATGGAAGGGTAGACAATATTGTTTCAACTAAGTTCTAAAAACAGACAGTTATGCAAAAAAGAGGTATTTTTATACCTCTCTTTGTTCACTCTTCAATTATGCTGTCACTGTCCATTTACTGTCCTATATAGTATAAAATATATAAAAGTTGTTAAGTTTACTAGTAGTCAAATCCCTTAAAATCAGTATTTATGATGATAACGAGTCTAAAAAATTCTTGGAACAAGTTTTGCCTGTCTATTATAACAGCAAATAATAAACTTTTGGGAAAATAGGTCTTTTTCGGAAAGTCAAGATTTTGTTATTATTTATGATATACTGGTACCGTAATTATATCCTTTGGAAGAGGTGAAAATCATGGATTATGTAGCGAGATTACATTTGAAGACTGGAACTGATTTCAGACAGGGATTGGTAGATTTCTGTTTAAATAGTAAAAAACAGTATGTTGCTATTGGGTGGAGTAGTCAAAGTGAAGATCTCTACCGCGAGAGCTTTCAAGAGTATTATTGCAGGGTTAAAGAGTTGTCTGGAAGAGCTAATCCAGCAATTAACGTTTTTAGGGATGCTAAAGTAGACGATTTATTCTGGACACGAGATTTGGATGGTAATTACTGGATTTGTAGAATTATATCTCCTGTTGAAGTAGTATGTGATAAACGGTTGGATATTGGAGCAGTCTTACCAGTCGAAGCTTATAATTTTGGAATGCAAGTGCCTGGACAAATTAAATCGTCTTTCAATAGACCGCGAGGTGGTACTGTTGAAAGAATTCGTGATGGAGTAATCATTGAGTATTCAAAAACAATTTTTAATCAATTATCAAGCAGTAAATATTATAAGGTTATTCCACAAGAGGGTAATCTTTTAGATAATCTGCCAGATTTTGACTTAGAGGAACTTGTAATATCTTATTTACAAATAAAAGAGAACTACTATGTTTTATCCAATTCAATAGCAAATAAATCCACTACAATTAAGATTGAGTGTGAGATGATTTCTAGAGATGTTGGCAACTTTAGGAAAGCTGTGGTTCAGGTGAAGGGTAAGAAAGCGAAAGTACTTGATGCTTTAGATTTTAAACAATATGTTGAAGAGGGATATATAGTTTACTTATATGCACCGCAAGTAATTAATATAGATCAGATTGACAATGTGATTCGAATAGATAATGATGACCTATTAGATTTTTACAAGAAAAACAAACCCATACTCCCATTATCAATAACTCAGTGGGAAACTCTATTTGGGAGTAATAACAGCTAAGTTGTTTACTTGAAATTTCCCTCATTCAATAAAACTTATACAAATTTTTTGAAATAAAAAGGCAGTTGAAAACTATAGAATATTGATATTACATTATTTTTAGTCCAAATGAAACCCATACTTTCCAAACCAGGTCTTAAGAAAGCTCGTAAAGCTAGCCAGTTCTCAAAACGTTAATCAATACGATTGTATCAACGTTTCAAGACATTCAAGAGATTTCTCTTGGATGTCTTTTTTTAGCCTAAAAACTAAAGTTCACCCCATATTCACCCCGCAGAAATAAAAGTCAAATAATTGTATCTAGCATTCGTTTAACATATCGAAATGAGGTGCTTTTAGATACTGTCTTTTAAAAAGTCAATTAGTTATAGAAATTCTAGAAAGTCTTTATTTATATATGATATAATTACGAGAAAGGATACTTGTAATAATTTATCAAGGAGTTAGCAATTAAATTAGGAAAAATAACTAAAATTTGCAATTTTATGTAAGGTTTTGCTCAAGAGACCACCAATAAATGTTACTGGAGATAACATAATGTTAGTAGATAAAGAAATGTTCTTCAAAATAGAAAATATCCTTCGTGAGCAAGGAGTGCTTGAAAAATTTGAAGAGGAAAATGGGGGAATAACTGGTCATATGATGATTACGATGACGGAAATACCTCCTGAATTAGGAATTGATAAAGTTAGCGATAATATGCGTGCTTTTTGTGCTTCCTTTGATTTCTATGATATGATGGTTGGGATTGCATTCGATTTAGACACAATGGAACTTATTTCTCAAATTTGGTTCACTCCTCAGACTGATGATGCTGTGGAACCTTCTAGTGAATGGATAGAATTTTTTGTAAAAACTCTATGTGAGAATATATCGGAAGAGGGTTTTGGAGTACCAATGTATAGTTTTTTAAATGACCACAGTGACCTTACAATTGTTCCGACTCAATCATAGAAAAGAGAAATGCGAAAGATTTTGAATAAACATGCTCACAGCTTAGCTCATGCTTATTGTAGTAATAATAAACCTAAGTTGGAAAAGGATAAAATTTGTGGTTGTTTTTTACAGATCTAAACTATTCTCCTACGTAAAAAATATTGATTCAAATTTTATGAAATTAATTCAGTATATCGTTCTAAAAAATCTTGGTATTACGCTATTTTTAGTCCAACTGAAACTCATGCTTTCCAAACCAGTTCTTAAGAAAGCCCGTAAAGCTTCACAATTCTCAAAACGTTAATTCGAAAGAATTACAGTATTTACAAAGAACACCTTTCGAGGTGTTCTTTTTTTGTGCAATAATTACGAAATTTCCTGATCTTACAGCAATAATTTCCAAGCGATTTCAGAGATATTTTTTTGATTTTATTTGAAATAAACAGGAACAATTTTGAAAGCATCTCTGATTATCTGGTGCTGTCTCTTATGGTCAGTTTTGTCCCTAGCATAGTCAGGGTCGGCATTTCTCGAGGCATTAGAACTTGTTTGTTGAGAATATCCATAGCTGTTTGTCCCATTGCTTCAGTGTAGACAGTGATGCTAGTTAGAGGCGGATAAACCTGCCTAGCTAGACTGGTGTCATTAAAGGAGATGATTTGGATATCCTCAGGGACAGTGATGCCATTTTCTTGAAGCGCTCTGAGTGCACCGATAGCGAGGCTATCACTGGCTGCAAAATAGGCGTCAGGTAAAGGCGCGCCACTAGCCAGCTCGGTGGCTAAAAGATCATAACCAGACTGGACGGTAAACGTCCCTGTCAGAATTAAAAGCGGGTCGTAGATACCTTTTTCAATACAATAATTTCGATAGGCGCGTAGGCGTGGTTCGGGAACGATTTCACTGGCATCTGTTGTTTTTTCTTGACCTGTTAGAAGACCAATACTTTGACAGCCGTTATTTCTAAGGTAGCCCAATGCGGATTGGACAGCGTTTTCAAAATCAGTCGTTACACAAGGGTGCCCCTTACTTAGGGTGTCACTATCGACGAAGACCAATGGTTTTTCAAGCTCTTCCAAATTAGTAATTTGTTTACGGCTGAATTTTCCAATGCAAAGCACCCCGATGACTTCATCGGCAAGGGTAAAAGGAATGTCGTTGAAATAACGAAGCACTTCATAGTCTAGCTCATGTGCCCTTTTTTCCATCCCGACGCGAATATTGTAATAGTAAATATCGTCTAATTCGTCTTCTTCGCTGATCCATTGGATGATGGCCACCTGGGATTTTTCCCTCTTCACATTATTGGCTTTTTTGTGCTTTGTATATCCGAGTTCATCAGCTGTCGTTAGTATGCGATGTCTGGTTGCTTCTGTTACGGATAAACTATCGTCTTTATTTAAAACGCGTGAGACGGTGGCTATTGAGACGCCAGCTAGTTTTGCAATATCTTTTAATGTCGTCATGGCTATCCTCCCTAAAGAATAGTATAGCATTAGAGCTGAATTTTACTATTATTTTACTAAAAAATTAGTAAAAGTGTTGATTTTAAGGTTGAAAGGGTTTACAATTTCGGTGAAAAAAACAAAAAGTGAGGATAACCTTATGAAAACTGCACAGTTAAGAGAACAGTTTAAAGCTGTTTTTGGCGAAGAAGCAGAACATACCTTCTTTTCACCAGGACGTATCAATCTAATTGGTGAACACACTGATTATAACGGCGGTCACGTTTTTCCAGCAGCCATTACCCTTGGGACTTATGGCGCTGCTCGTAGGCGTGATGACAACGTACTGCGTTTCTTTTCGGGAAATTTTGAAGATAAGGGCATTATTGAAGTCCCACTCGAAGATCTTCGTTTTGATAAAGAGCACAGCTGGGCAAACTACCCTAAGGGAGTTCTTTATTTTTTGCAAAAGTCTGGTCACACAATTGCGTCAGGGATGGATGTTTACGTTTACGGGAATATTCCTAATGGCTCAGGCTTATCATCATCATCTTCTTTGGAACTATTGATCGGTGTTATGGCTGAGAAACTGTATCATCTCACCTTAGATCGCCTCGATTTGGTTAAAATTGGGAAACAAACGGAGAATGACTTTATCGGTGTGAACTCGGGCATTATGGATCAATTTGCGATCGGTATGGGAGCTGAACAACGTGCCATTTACTTGGATACTAATACACTAAGCTATGATTTGGTTCCGCTTGACCTGAAGGATAATGTTGTCGTCATTATGAACACAAACAAACGGCGTGAACTGGCAGATTCTAAATATAATGAACGCCGTGCTGAATGCGAGAAAGCAGTATCCGAACTTCAAAAAGAACTGGAGATTGACACGCTTGGTGAATTGGACCTATGGACATTTGATGCTTATAGTTATTTGATTAAAGATGATAATCGCCTCAAACGTGCACGCCATGCCGTTTTAGAAAATCAGAGAACCTTACAAGCTCGTAAAGCTCTGGAAGCTGGCGATTTAGCGAGTTTTGGACGTCTCATGAATGCTTCTCACGTGTCTTTGGAACATGATTACGAGGTTACAGGACAAGAACTCGATACCTTGGTACACACTGCATGGGAACAAGAAGGAGTTCTGGGCGCCCGCATGACAGGAGCTGGCTTTGGCGGTTGTGCGATTGCACTGGTAAATAAAGCCAGGGTAGAAGATTTTGAGAACGCCGTCGGTAAGCGGTATGAAGAAGTGATTGGTTATGCACCAAGTTTTTATATTGCTGAAGTAGCAGGCGGGACACGAGTTCTGGATTAATAAGAAAGATGTAGAGATGATGGCTGAAAACTTAGTAAACACTTTTGTCACCTTAGTTATTGCTAACAGTGATTATGAGGAGTTAGACCGTACCTACTTAAGGAACCGCGTTTTTGCTTTAGTAGGAGACGGGGTGGCCGAGGCTGTTACAGACAGCTCAGATATCATTGAACTTAAAGAGCAGTTAGTGCAAGAAGGCGTTAAAAGTGGTTTTGTTGGTGCGTTGGCTCAAGCACAAGATATTGTCGGTGCACAACTCATGGACTTAATAACCCCTAGCCCTAGTCGTGTTAATCGTCAATTTTGGGACACATACAGCAGTAACCCTGAAAAAGCTCTTGCGGATTTCTACCGGCAAAGCAAAAATAATGATTACGTCAAAACGAAAGCTATTGCCCAGAATATCGCCTATAAGGCGCCGACGAAATACGGTGATTTGGAAATCACGATAAATCTCTCTAAACCTGAAAAAGATCCCAAAGCCATTGCAGCTGCCAAACAGGCGGTAGCCTCTGATTATCCCAAGTGTCAATTGTGCTTGGAAAATGAAGGCTACATTGGACGCATTAATCACCCTGCTCGCAGTAATCATCGGATCATTCGTTTTCAGATGGCAGGCGATGAATGGGGATTTCAATATTCTCCGTATGCCTATTTTAATGAGCACTCTATTTTCTTGTATGGCAAACATGAGCCAATGCAAATCAGCCCGTTAACATTTGTTCGATTATTAACTATCGTGGAACTTTTTCCAGGGTACTTCGCGGGGTCAAATGCTGATCTTCCAATTGTTGGTGGTTCTATATTGACACACGAGCATTACCAGGGTGGCAGACACATTTTCCCTATGGAAGAAGCGGGGATTAGAGAGAAACTTCAGTTCGTTGGTTTTCCCGATATTGAGGCTGGTATTGTGAACTGGCCGATGTCCGTGATTCGTCTACGAAGTGAAAATAAGGAAAGACTCATTCGCCTTGCGACAAAAATCTTAAACTGTTGGCGAATGTATTCGGATGAAGAGGCTGGCATTTTGTCAAAAACTGATGGGCAAGCCCATCACACGATTACTCCTATTGCTCGTCGAAAGGATGGGACGTTTGAGTTGGACTTGGTGCTTCGAGACAACCAAACATCTGAAGAATATCCTGATGGTATTTATCATCCGCATCGAGATGTCCAGCATATCAAAAAAGAGAATATTGGTTTGATTGAAGTGATGGGCTTAGCCATTCTTCCCCCTCGGTTAAAAACGGAGCTTGAAGCGGTTGAAGACTACCTCCTAGGAAAAAGAGACCAAGTGGATCCGATACATCAAACATGGGCAGATACATTAAAAGCGGAAAATCCAGATGTAAGCGCTGATCGTGTCAAAGAAATTGTTCAGCAATCCGTTGCGGATATTTTCGCTCGTGTGCTAGAAGATGCGGGTGTTTATAAACTGGACAGCGAAGGGTTAAATTATTTTAAAAAATTTATTGCTTTTGTCAATGCAGCTAATGAATAGTTTTTCTGAAAAGAAAGGAAATAAGAAATGGCGATACTAATATTGGGTGGTGCTGGTTATATCGGTTCTCACACGGTCGATCGCTTAGTCGAAAATGGTCAAGAAAAAGTCGTTGTGGTGGATAACTTGGTGACAGGGCATCGCTCTGCTGTGCACCCAGATGCAATTTTCTATCAAGGGGACTTGTCTGATCAGGATTTTATGCGCAAAGTGTTTAAGGAACATCCAGATGTTGACGCTGTCATTCATTTTGCCGCCTACTCCTTGGTAGGTGAGTCGATGGAAAAACCACTCAAATATTTTGACAATAACACTGTTGGGATGGTTAAACTACTTGAAGTGATGAAGGACTGTGGTGTTAAACGGATTGTTTTTTCATCAACAGCAGCCACCTATGGTGTTCCAGAAGAAATTCCGATTCTAGAGACTACACCACAAAAACCGATTAACCCATACGGCGAAAGCAAACTCATGATGGAAACCATCATGAAATGGGCCGATGAAGCTTACGGTATTAAATATGTCCCCTTACGTTACTTCAATGTTGCAGGTGCCAAACCAGATGGGACTATTGGTGAAGATCACGCGCCAGAAACCCACCTATTACCAATTATTCTTCAAGTTGCCCAAGGTGTCCGTGAGAAAATCAAGATTTTTGGTGATGATTACAACACACCTGACGGTACTAATGTCCGTGATTACGTTCACCCATTTGATTTGGCAGATGCCCACCTGCTAGCAGTGGACTACCTTCGTCAAGGGAATGCGTCAACAGCTTTTAATCTAGGGTCTTCAACAGGATTTTCAAATCTCCAAATTTTAGAGGCTGCCAGGAAGGTGACTGGTAAGCAAATCCCTGCTGAAAAGGCTAGTCGCCGTCCTGGAGATCCAGATATACTGATTGCTTCGTCAGAAAAAGCGCGTGCTGTCCTTGGATGGCAACCGCAATTCGATAATATCGAAAAAATCATTTCAAGTGCTTGGGCTTGGCATTCGAGTCACCCTAACGGTTATGAGGATTGACAAACGAAGAATGGGAGAGAACAGAAAAAACGCTCTACTCCTTATTGAGGTAATGCGATGAAAATAAACAGTGAAATTATTGGGGAAGTTGACGCTAGCGATGTTAAAAAAATCACGATGGCAAATGACAATGGCCTTGTCGTCTCAACCCTATCTTTAGGGGCGACCTTGCAAGAATTTTTGCTTCCAAGCAAAACTAATAAACCTAAGAATATTGTCCTTGGTTTTAAGGACTATGAAGCTTACTATAAGAACGGCTTACGTACTTGTCAGTCAATTGGAAGAGTTGCTGGAAGGATTGGCAAGTCGTCGTATACGCATAATGGCCAACGTTATCATCTTCCTAAGAATGAAGGAGAGAATTGTCTACATGGTGGACCAAAAGGTATGCAGATGCAGAATTGGGACTGTACCACAGATGTTGCTGCTGACTACGTAGAGACGACATTCGTGAAACGGCTTTACTCACATGTGGATGGCTTTCCGGGAGACATGACAGTTTCTGTCAGCTATAGATTAGACAATAGTGACCGTTTGACAATACGCTTTGCAGCATCTGATGTAACGGAAGCGACAGTATTTAATCCGACCAACCATGTCTACTTTAACCTGAGTGACAGACAAGATCTGTCGACACATGACTTGCAGATACATTCAGATTCCCACTTAGAGTTGGATTCTGAGTTAATTCCAACAGGACGGAAACTAAAGGTAGATGGCACAGATTATGATTTTAGAAAACCAGCACATTTATTAAACCGCATCCTATCAAATAATGGCTATGATGATGCTTTTGTAGTAGGCAATGGTAGTAGCGACCGAGTTAAGGAAATTGCCGTTTTGCATGATAGGGACAGTGGGGATGGAGTAGCCGTTTTTTCAAACCGAAATGGATTAGTCATCTATACCATGGATACTATAGAAGATAATATTCATTTTGCAAGAGACAAGGGAGCTCTTGCAAAGGCGCGTGAAGCTCTTGCGATGGAAGCCCAAACCCTGCCTGATGCTGTTAATCATGAGGGATTTGGAAATATTATTTTAGAAAAAGGCGAGAGTGCCGTCTATGAAATTGGCTTTCAATACTTTCATTCCAAATAATTTTAGAAAAAATACCAGAGAAAATAAAAATTACGAGTAGCTGACACCTAGTATCAGCATAAGTTTATTAACAGGAGGTTCTCATAATGGGAAAAGCTAAAGGACAGATGAAGTCACGTCTATCTTATACAGCTGGTGCGTTTGGTAATGATGTTTTTTATGCGACATTATCAACCTATTTCATTATGTTTGTGACAACGCACTTATTTAATACAGGTGATCCCAAACAAAATAGTCACTACGTTTTATTAATTACAAATATCATTGCCGTTTTGCGTATTTTAGAAGTCTTTATTGACCCTTTGATCGGTAACATGATTGATAACACGCATACCAAATATGGGAAGTTTAAACCCTGGGTAGTTGGTGGTGGGATTATCAGCTCTATTACCTTACTAGTTCTATTTACTGATTTGGGTGGTTTAAATAGAACAAATCCACTCTTATATCTGATCCTCTTTGGTGTGATTTACTTAGTGATGGATGTTTTTTACTCTATCAAGGACATTGGATTTTGGTCAATGATTCCTGCCTTATCTATTGACAGTCACGAACGTGAAAAAATGGCAACTTTTGCCCGGATTGGTTCTACCATCGGTGCCAATATCGTAGGTGTTGCCATCATGCCAATCGTCTTATTTTTCTCATTGACTAAAACAAGTGGTTCCGGAGACAAGTCGGGTTGGTTCTGGTTTGCTTTCATTGTTGCTCTTATTGGGATTATAACATCGATTGCTGTCGGGATTGGAACGCGTGAAGTAGAATCAAAACTTCGAGATAACAAAGAAAAAACGAGCTTAAAGCAAGTTTTTATGGTACTTGGTAAAAACGATCAATTGCTGTGGTTGTCCCTGGGGTATTGGTTTTACGGTCTCGGTATCAATACACTTAATGCCCTGCAACTCTACTATTTCACTTTTATTCTCGGTGATGCCGGGAAATATTCCATTCTCTATGGCCTAAATACAGTAGTTGGTTTGATTTCAGTATCATTGTTCCCTAGTCTTGCAGGCAAATTTAACCGTAAGCACTTGTTTTATGGCTGTATTGCCGTCATGCTTGGTGGGATTGGCCTCTTTAGTATCGCAGGAACATCTTTGCCTCTAATCTTAACAGCAGCTGAATTGTTCTTTGTCCCACAACCATTAGTCTTTCTCGTCGTATTAATGATTATTTCCGACTCTGTAGAGTATGGTCAATGGAAATTAGGGCATCGTGATGAATCTCTGACCTTATCCGTACGCCCACTTGTGGACAAACTTGGTGGTGCAACATCCAATTGGTTAGTGTCATTAGTTGCAGTAGCTGCAGGTATGACAACAGGTGCCTCTGCCTCTGATATTACCAGTCACCAACAAGTTATTTTCAAGATGAGTATGTTCGGTTTTCCAACAATTGCCTTACTCATTGGTTTGTTTATCATTGCCAAAAAAATAACCTTGACTGAGGCACGACATGCTAAAATAGTAGAAGAACTAGAGCATCGCTTTAGCACATCTACCTCAGAAAATGAAGTCAACACAAATCTTGTATCACTAGTTAGCCCAACAGCAGGTAAACTGATTGCACTCTCAAGTGTTAAAGATAAAAACTTTGCATCAGGGAATTTAGGTGAGGGATTTGCCATTAAACCAACAGATGGAAGAATCTTGGCGCCGATAAGTGGAACGATTCGACAAGTGCTACCAACCCATCATGCAGTTGGTATTGAAAGCGATGATGGGGTCGTTGTTCTTGTTCACGTAGGTATTGGGACAGTTCAGCTTAAAGGCGAAGGATTTATTAGTTACGTGCAACAGGGTAATCACGTTGAAGTTGGGCAAAAATTGTTGGATTTCTGGTCTCCTATCATAGAAAAAAATGGACTAGATGATACCGTCCTCGTCACTGTGACGAATTCTGAGCAATTTAGTTCCTTCCATCTTGAAAAAGAAGTCGGAGAAGAAATTGAAGCCTTGACGGAAGTGATAACCTTCAAAAATAAGGAAAAATCAGCCATTTAATAAAACCAACAAATTTTATCGTAAAAGCAAAAAAACTTTCAGAAAGCATTCACTGGTTAGCCTTTGAATGCTTTTTCATTGGGCTCAAAAAATAAGAAGTTTAACCGGTTGTATTGTAGCTATCACGTAGAAGAGAAGAAAAAACAAATTTCTTTAAAAAACCTATTGACACAGCTGGTGTAATTTTAGTATACTAATTTAGCTGTCAGGGCGAGGCAGTCACGCTAAGAAAAAAAGAAAAACTTTTTTTAAAAAAGTGTTGACAAGTCGGA
>CAVHFY010000029.1:0-2891 GCA_963635745.1 Lachnospiraceae bacterium | reverse complement strand
GGTTTTCTGTCCGTGCATAATGAACTAAGTTGTTAAATTCCAAGAAGTTGTGCTCTTCAATCATATCAATCACTAATGTCAGAAACTCATCTGAGTTATTAGCGATTAGAAATTTGTCTAAATCAAAGCCACAACCTGATTCAATATCATTGATATCATAGAGAGTTTTTTCAGGGTTTTCAGCGTGCGTGAAATAGTCATACATGCCTTTAGGGGACATAATCACTTCCACATGTGCTGGAGTGTTTAGATGAGTCGTTACTAACTCCGAAACTTGGGAGTAGCTTTTAAGGGAATCAAAGTAGAGAGCACCATGTTTGTGAGCCTTTTTGAATTCGCCAGTCTCTTTATTGATATCTTTATCATGCCAAGGACTGAGGACAAAAGGAATGTGCATGTCTTCCAGAATGTCTAAATAATTTTCAGGGGCACTTTCTTGGTAGAGTAAGAAAGCCCATTTGTTAGAACGTTTTTCGTTTGCCATAGGCAGTTACCTCGTTTTTATTAGCGTATCCATCAGGAGAATTTTTAGGAGATTTTGGTAATTTTTTTCAAAAAATCGTGATTATTGATTATTGGTGTCATGGGGGTCGTAGTAGCCCCATGATACCGTTGACAACTTTTGAAAAGGTAGGGCCATTTGGTCGTCACTCCGTGAACCAAGCCCTACCTTTTCCTTACCGTCTTGTTCCGATAAACCAGAGCTGATTACCTACCCGATTAGGCGCTGAGAAATAGTAATGAGGATAACGATTGGTGATCTCTTCTTTAATATCTTCTTTCATTTCTTTTAATACTTTCAGAGCTTGTTGCGTTCTTGGAAGACGTAATAACACCGTTACGGTCTCTTTTCGGATATCTACAACACATTTGGAAACAGATTGGTTAAAAACTTTTAAGATTGGGTTAGCATGTGTCACGGTCTGGTTGTCGGCTGTTAACAGCGGTTCAGACGGGTTGTCTTGTCTTAAAAACTGTCGCAACCTTAAGGTTTGATAAATGGAGGTAAGATAATTCCACAGAGAGTCTTTGATAATGCGATGAAGCCCCTCAAAAGCCAGACAGCTAAGCGCTATTGTCCCTGTTAATTTGGTGAGTATATCAACATAAGGGTTAATGAGGATTAGCTTAGCTTGAAGCCAAGAAAAGAGAGCAAGACTTGCTAGGTCATTGATATCAATAGAATGGCTTAGTATAGCCAAACCAATGTTTAGCACAAGGCAAAGCATACTGAAGCAGCTAAGGCTTAGTATGGGATTAAACGTGAGTTGAAAGAAATTGCGTTTCATTAGAGAATCCCTTTCTTAGTATAGTAAGTTGGGCAAAGGAGAGGCAGCACCTGATAGGGGTGCTCATTGTCAATGATTTGAATAAGTCCTGTCCCTTTACCAATGGGAATGACAATTCCTTCAGGGTCAAGGTCCGGGAAGAGAAATTGGACTGTCTTTTTGGACACATTCCCAATTTGAATCAGTACATTCAATTGTTCTCGAACGGAAATCGGAATAGAGGTGTGGTCAAAGCGTTGGCTAACGAGTAATAAATGAACTTTTGTTGCTCGTCCTAAGAGTGCGATTTGTGATAAAAGGGAGAAGAAAGAGTCTTTGATGGCTTTATTCACTCCTTCTGACAGTGCTAAGACTTCATCAATGACAATCGTCAAATGGTCGAAAGCATGGTCTGGGTTATCGTAGAGAATGGCTTGACGCTTTTGAATGAGGTTAAGGCAATCACTTAAGCTTTCATTGATTTCCGACACAAAATCTGATTTGGAGCGGTTTTGTTGGGGATGAATGACAGGAATCGTCTTTTCACGTGCCCAGCGAGATGGCGTATCGAATTTAGGGTCAACAATAATCGGGTCAGAGAAACGGTTCAGAAGACTCAAAAAGTAAGTTAGCGCATAGGATTTTCCAGAACCAGAATTTCCGGCAATTGCTAGGTGTGTTACTTTATCGTAGTCAATGGTGAGGTTTTTCATAATGGGAATGGTATTCCCTTTTTGATGACTAGCAAAGGTTTCTAAATCAGGAATAACAAGACGCTCTGAAATCCCTTTTTTCCATGGAAAGAAGAGACCCCGTTGCACATGAATGTCATCGGTATCAAGCGCAATGAAGTAGGCTGAATTTTGCTTCAGTAGCGTATAGCGGGGATAGAGAGCAGCATTAGCGATTAAGAAAATTTTTTGGTAAAGGTCATCATCAATTAGATAGCCTGCTGGTAACCGTGGAATAAACACAAAGCCATCTTCAAAAATCGTAATGGTAAACGAATTGGTATAGGACGTTTCCCCCTGCATGAGCGAGCCTAACGCCATGTTTAGGCTCTGCAGGAGATACTGTCCCAATGCTTTTTGAGACAGTGGCGTCATCTAGTTGACCTCCTTAAGGTTTTGGGCACGGAAGTAGACATTATAGCCCACTTCACAGGCTTCAAGGGTGTCAAAAGTCACCACAGCCATATAGTCAGGAAGCGCTACCTCAGATGGGAACTTCACTTGAAAAGGCGGTAGTCCCTTTTGTGTAAACCAAGCTTTATACGCGATAATTTCACCGGTTGGTTGTCCATCCTTAAATTTGATTTGAGCTTCCAATTCAGTGCTTAAGCAGTAGATGGCTTGTTTGTGGTCAATATAGTCATTAGCGGTATTGGCTGAATAGCCACTTTTACGATTATTAGTTTTCATAGAATCTTCCTTTCATAGGACATCAGGAATCAGCAACTCCCTGATGAAGTGGGTTAGACTAATTGCGCAGCTAGCTAACCGTTAACCATCAAAGTCTTACTGTAACTTCGATAATTAAAGTATAGAAGATTATTAATAATCTGAATTCTTATTATCATTATTAATTTTTGCTAATTTTGATAATAAAACTAATAATAGCAAA
>CAVHFY010000028.1:0-137420 GCA_963635745.1 Lachnospiraceae bacterium | reverse complement strand
GCCATGATTGAGGAACGATTGGAAGATAAGTAAAAAAGCCTGAGCAATCAGGCTTATTTTAGTTTTATTTATTATTTTTTCTTCCTTCAAAGCTCACCCTTGAGATTCTCTGATACTACAGTCAAATTCAGATCTTACTCTTTGAGTGTTGCCTTCCCAACTTTGAAGATCAATTAATTGTATCATTTTGACCTATATAAATTGGATTAAGTTTCGCTTTATTAATCCGTTCAAATGCTCGTTTCGTTGGCTCCATAGGTAAAGTATACACTTCCCTTACTCTATCAAAATCACTAAGTGCCATATCGGTATTTTTGGTTAAGACAGCCATAACAATACCTCCTTTACAATTCTACTTCTAGTATATTGCTAACTATAAAAATTGTCAATCAATATTATCGTTTTTCAAATTGCGCAACATAGTCTTCTAAAATTCTCGCTTTCGCCATGGTCATGTTGACAATTAAACTAGGGTCTTTTTTATATCGGTCTAAAAATTGAGTAGATAAACCCGTCTCTTTCCCGATTTTATACGTCGTCAAGTCACTTTCTGTCAGTAACCAAGCTATTTTTTCGATAACTTCATCAATCATTTGTAATCCTTTCTATTTTTTGTCATCTTTTGACACCAAAATGTAAATTGCTAAAACAAAGATAAAAAACGGTAATAATCTCATATCTTTTTCCTGTAAGATGTGGTATATTACTAATAGACTAAGGGCTTTTGCCCTCAGCCTATTAGAGAACCTTACTTGAACTTGCGGGCTTTGCGACGTTCTTTAGGTTCTTTTTTTATTACTTTAATCAGAGTTGCTATTCCTGTTAAACAGGTTCCAATTCCGACAAGTAAGTCAGCGAGTTCTGATACCTTCATCTTTTAACCTTTCTATATTCTCCAGAACTTCTTATCTAAGGTTGCTCCTCCTCAACCTTATGTATATATTATACAATTATATTTGTAGTTCGTCAATAGTTTTACCGAATGTTTTTATAGAAAACACTAAAAAAAGCCCAGGCAATCGCCCGGGCTTTTAGTGTGAAAGGAAGACTCCTCCTTTTCTTATGTTTATTTATAATAGTTTACAAGGTCATCCTTGTCTTCAGTAGAGAGCCAAACTGTGCCATACTGACCAAATTCGAATTGACGGTAATACCAGCCACCATACCAGCCACCTCGGCCAGTATCACGGATGTGTGCTTCGTCAATTTCAAAACTAAAGTACATACCCGCTTTGAAATCCTTGTCTGCACCGTCAGGCACGTTTTTGCCGTTTTCGTCGACCCAGTTTACCAGAGCAACGGGGATCCCGTTGTCGCTCCAATCAAACCCGGCTGGGACTAGGTAATCACATTTGATTTGATAAATACCGTTGACGAATGCTACCTCATTGGCTAGATAATAAGCTTTACCAGCGTATTTGCGACTACCACTTTGAGTTGGCTGAGACACGGCTTGTGCTGTAGTTTGAGCTTGTTGCCCATTATATCGCCAAACCTCGATATAACGTGGTTGACTTACCGCATAGTAATTATCCCATGAGGTGCTGTACACAGCTGTTCCGCTCTGCCCGCCTGTTGTGTAGTCTACACTGATAAAGTTAACAGCATCCATCATGACGCCGACGTGACCTCCAGCACCTCCAGAACCAGACATATCAGCGCTCCAGGACATGAGGACAATATCGCCACGTTGAGCATTCCAGTCCTCGTTTCTAGAAATGCGAATAAAGCCATTATTAGCCAGCTGTGAGCCCATAGTCACTGTTGAGGGAAGACCTTGGATATTTACTCCTGCTTCTTTCAAAGCCTGCGAAACAGCCCCTGAGCAGTCTGCTGTACCATCAGAACCATTGCGACTACCGAGCATAGAGTAGGTTAATTTTCCTCGACGTGCCAAAAACCAATTAATAAGTGCATCTGTATTCATTCTAATCTCCCTGATTTTCTTGATATTTCTTGCTAGAGATACCTAAGCCAGTCCCTGCGAATGCCAACGACAACGCGATCGTCCCTGTGATGAGTGACGTATCGAACTTGTAGAGTGCCCCAAGCCCCGTGATAAGGGTAATGGTCGCAGGACCCCATACGGTGATAATTCTTTTAGCAATATTATATTGCCTATTAGTTAATGTCATTCTTCCTCCTTTGTTGGCAGTAGCTCATACTTGTCGAAAAGCTTTTCAATTTCACCGTTACCACCTAGAGCCTTGTAACTCTCAAACAGTATTGATAGCTCTCTGTATTTTTCTAAAGTTGTATAGCCCTGCATAAGCTCAGCTTTCAAGTCGTGAAAAAGCCTGTAACGTTGTGTTTTCTTTGTGCCATCTTTAATCAGGTCGGTGTTGGTTGCTATGTTACTGATGGTATCCTGTACACCTTGGATCATGTCTCCCAATTCGTTCAGTCCACCTTCCATCTTCTTATCACGATACTCATTCGCTTTATCTTTGCGATTAGCCAAATTGACAATGATGGCAGATAGCACACCGCCGATAGCGGTAGAGATAGCAGCTATAGCTGTTCCATCCAGGACCCATGGGCCAATGGCGCTATCTAAAAAAGTTAGTATCATAGGCTATTCCTTAGGCTCTGTCCATTTCCAAACGGCCAATACGCCGTTTTGGCTGAGTTCACCATCAAGTGTTGCAACCGTTTGCCCTTCATAAACAAAATCTTTATTGACTTGCACCATCACCAAGCTACCTTCTCCGTGTTTTGGTGTATATGTAGGATCATCAACAGCAAAAATATCATACGAATGGTACGTCTTACCTAGCTCTGCAACGTCAATTAATTCAATCAACCGTTTGTAGTTTGTCGGGTCAATCGTATTTTCGGTGATGGTTGCTAATACCACAGCTTCAGCAATTTTTTTGGTCTTCTCACCAACCGCTTTAACAGCTGTAATAAGCGACTGGTTAGCGCTAATAGCTTCTTGATTTTCTTTATGAGCTAGTTCTAGCTCATCGACTTTCTTTACAGATTCCGCTATAGCCTTATCTGCATATTCGGATTTGTAAAAAGCATCAAGAGCTAACTTAATCAGCTCATCATCATTGCGTTGGAGTTGGTTCCCAACGATGTTTTCTGTAAAAGTCGCATAGCTACCAGTTCCAGTTGCTAATGTGACTGCCGTAGATGCAATATTGCCTTTATCGCCTATTACAGGATATTTTCCAGCTACTTTCCAGCTACGCATCTGCCTCCCCCTTTTCTTTGTTTTCTTCTTTGATTTTTGTCAATTCAGCTTGCAAGTGCTCCAATTGAGCCTCTAGAGTCGCTTTGTCAAGGCTCAATTGAGCGATTTGTAACGCCAATTTGCTTTTAATTACTTCGTCGTTCATGTCGTATCCTTTCTACTGGTCTATTTTAGCCGACCCCCTCCGAATGTAACATACTTATATTCTGTTTACACCAGCGTATTTGTTGTTATTTGCAATTTCTGGGAACCACTTGATGATATCATGCCTGCCGGTGATATTAGCTAAATGACCTTGATTTTGACTAAATGTCTTGAGTATGGTCATCAAGGAAATATTTGAGCCATCAGATGCTAGCAAATAGATATCTCCCACAAAAATACGTGATCTTTGTTTAACTTGTTTTTCTAGTTCTCCTGAAAATCCTGCGGCATAAGGTGTAAGCAGACTACCACTTTCGCCAGAAAACATCCATCCAATTTGCAAAGCATCCGATGTTGAAGATGCAAACTTTCTTGATATTGTCGTTAGATTCGCCTTAAGGTGGATAGATGAAGCAAGTGATGTTGCGTTTGCGGGTTTTCCGTTCCAGATCTGCAAGCCCGCAAAACCAGAACCGTCGGCGTTGACAATGTTATCAGTCGTGCTACCAATGGACGTAACTGAGTGATTCCTCGTGTCGGTCAACACCCCGCGATCAAACGTAATGAATTGTACAGGTGCTCCAGGTAAAATGCCTTGGATAGAGGGTTTACCATTTTGAAATAGGATATTTCCCGTATCTAGATTAATGATTGTCTCGTACCTCTTCGAATGGATAATTTTGCCATCTAGCAGGTTAATGATGGCGTTTTCCAATTTTGCGGTTAAAAACGTAGCGTCTAAGCCTTCGATTTTATTCGCGTTGAGGTTAGTTACATTGACCTTGCTCGCATCCAAGGTTCCACCTACGACCATGTCGCCTGTCAACTTCATCTTTTCGGCTACAATACGCACACTGGACTCGTCCTGAGCAATCATGGTTGCCATGGTCTGACCATCAATGATTTTACCGACCTTAGTCACAAAACCATTATTGTCCAGGTTAAGCTCGGTTGATTTGACCGTGCTATTCTCCAAACTGGAAATAGAGGCCGTGATGTTATCTGTCGTCTGCTTCAACAAGGCCGATGTCTGCATCACCTTGCCTTCAAGTGTGCTCTGGCTTTCAGATAATGCAACCACACGTGACTTCAAGGTTTCCTCAAAACTTGCTTGGTTGAGAATGATATTGTCTGTCTTCGTTGTCAACGCACTCAGATTGGTCGTCAGACCGCTCAAGCTGTCCTGGGTCTTCTTGACTGTCTCTGTGACTGTCTGGATGTCTCCCGTGGTCTCATCGACCGTTTTAGTCAAGTCTTGGATAATCTTCTTGGTTCCATCTGCTGTTTCTTCTATGGCAGTTGTTCGCTGCTTCAACTCGTCTTGTAATGATGCTTGAGCTTTAATCGTATCCGATTGAGAAATCAAGCTCTTTTGAACAGTATCTACAGAATTTGACAATTGTGCTAATTGAGCTTTGTAAGCTTCTACAGCATCTTTGATAGCTTGGTCAGCACTATCACCATCGTCTCCTCTAATACCGATAACAGCAGGCTCAGTTTTCGTTACATGACCATCTGTATATTCCACCTCATCGTAAGACCAGAGAAACTTTTCTTCCTTAGTCATAGCAGACGGATTTTGTGACCAGTTATTACCCGACTCAGTTAGGTCTTTTGACTGATCGCTTACTGTAAAATATCGTTTGATATTACTAATACCAACGCCATCCTCGGCATTGATAAAGCTGAGATACTCTCTGGCAACCTCTGTCCCATCAACTGATGCTACGACAATGAGGTTCAAAGTCCCTTTAAACTGGCTTCCCTCAACAGTATAAGTAGATGTCTCACTAACAACCGTCTCACCTTTTAAAAATTTCCATTGAGCCACCACCGGTTGCTGACCTTTTTTCAAAGAGGCTTTTACCAGACTGCTCCCTTTGCTATTTTTGAAAACAGTCCCATTTTCCGTTGCCAAAGATATGACATAAGGTGCAGCTTCCTGGGCCAATGCAGCGACTCGTTTCAAGAGATCATTAGCAACAGCTGCGCTTTGCCTTTTGAAGTTAGTGAAAGTCATAGCCGATGTTCGTCCGCTGACCAAGGACTCCGTTTTCTCGGAAATTCTAGCTTGGACGTATAGAGGTGGTGAATAATGCACGTCATCAATTAACGTTTTAGCATCGCCGACATCGCCATCGATATATCCTTCTGTTTTGTACGTCACTTCTGGTTCGCAGACCTTTTTTAACTCAGATAGAATATACCCATAAAGGGATTCTTTCGTTGAATACTCCGTCGTTCCTAGATCAATCAAATTCCAGTTATCAGAGCTCTTTTTTCCGACAGATGGAAATCGTTCTCTTGTCTGTGGCGCATACACAGAGCCATTTTCACTGTAAAATTGCAGTCTTCCACGACTGTCATAAACCTTTTGATTATAACCCGCTATGGTTAACCCATCTTTTCCTACTGCAGTAGCTGAGCTATGCAGCTTTTTGATATTCTCTGTAAAATTAATGACCTTAAGTGACTTACCAACTCGGATGGGCTGTCCAGACAAAAGTTTTCCCATATTCCCAACTTTATAAATGTTTAGGATATGAGATTTGAGCGAATAGTCGTTGTTTAATTGCGTGATGAACTCAATTTCGGCGCCAAAACTGTTAGCAACCGAGTAAAGACGCGCTAGCACGCTATCACTACCAGACCACTCTAACTTAAGTAACTTTTCTGAGACTTCATTGACCCCAATAGAAAATGACCGCTCTGGATCATAGTAACGAATGTATTGAAGCATTGACATGGCTTGAGGGGCTTGATAGGGTCCTCTGGTTTCATTGTTTGCTTCTAAATTAAGTGAGTAAGCTGTGAGAGTTACTTTAAAAGATGCTTTTTGGACATCCATAATCGTTAACCAATAATCATTGCCTTTGTATCGAAAGGCTAAATGACAGCCCGAGCGAACCTTGTTAATATCTTTTGAAAAGTATTCCAACGATAAATAAGCACAATTACCCGCTAAAAAAGTGTGCAGATCAGCCGACTTAAACCGTATCCCTGATTGATTATCAAAAAAACCGAGTGTAACCGTGTCTGTACTATCACGAATAGCAATACGGACATTTTCCATTACAAATATGCCTCCTCAATCGTCGCTACTGCTTTCTCAATCTCTGAAAAAGAAGATGTTACCAACTGAACTTTTGTCTTACCTGGCGAAGCCATAAAATAGGTTGTCCCCAAAATTTCATCGTCAGGCATCCACTTACCGTTCACGTAAAATTCCCCTTTTTTACCATAAACAAGCAACTCCGTCCCAGCCGGGTATCGATTAGGAATGTCCTTCCAATAAGGAACGTTTAATTTTGTAAAACTAAAATCCCTGATACCATGTTTTGACAACAGATCGCGGGCTGTATTACGTTTGTTGTATTGCCCAAGGAAAAATTGAACTTTCTTGGCCTTTACTGTTTTTAATTCTGGGATGATAAAAGGGTAGTATACTCCGTAAAAAAAGAAGGTGATTTTATCTCCCTCTTTTCTCAGATCAAACATGTTACGATTTTGCATGGCTGATTCTGCGGAATAAGGATTAGAACTCACCCAAAATGACGGAGTGAATTCAATTGCCTTTTTACTGATGGAGCCACCTTTCCCATCACCAACCAAAAAATGAACAACAGCTGTGTTCCCAATGGTATCCGACTTTTCTATAGTCATTCCAGCGATCAAGTTGTTGTTTTCGTCAATAACAGTCAGACACCAGGCCCCTGTTTGACCCATGTAGTCTGTTTCAAACCAAGCTCTAGCCCAGATATACCAATTGTCAGCCGTTTCAGATAAGTTCAATTCCTTACATGCGCCATATTGGCCACCGTTAGACGTATTAACAAAACTTAAGGGCAAACCACCGAGCCATCCTGTAGCATTGCTGGCATTTGTCATTGTCGTAACAATCTTTTTGTTCCTATTTTCGTAGAAAATTGTCCCATCTGTCCAGTTGGTGAATTTATTCGCGTCGTTTTTTGATAAAACAACACTTTTTTCAGCCATAACCCCGTCGATTTCCTCGATTTTACCGAACTGTAGGGCGCCTTTGTCACTGATAATTCCTAAATAGCCAGACTCTTTTTTTAGATTTACCCTGTAGCTAATAGGTACCGCTTCACTACCATTATTGATGATAGTAGCTTCCCAGGTACCGTGCTCATTTTTGGCAAAGTCAAACGATGCCACATTATTTGAGTGAGCCAAGCCGTCCGGCACAACGAAAGATATAGTTCCTTTACCACTGACTTTGATTTCATTAAAATCTAAATCACCAGTTGGAACCGCTAAAAAATAACGATTGGGTAAGTAACTAAATGACAAACGCTTAGGCTCTGATACATTTAATACTTGTTGAAGTTCATCGTATTGAGTGATGTTGTCATACCTAACAAAAAACGGCACTTTGATAACTTTCTTAGCTTTTCGAGTATAAGAAAAGTCGGAACCATTAGACACCGAATAATCCTCTAGTATCGGGTCAAAGTCACCTCCTCCAAGCGCAGTGAACTCGCTCGTTACTGTCAGCCACTTAGTCAGGTCGACCCCGTTAAATGTTACACCCATTTCTGACATCAACTCCACCCCCTTCCGTAAATAGCATTTTCAATTGACTCACGTCTTGCCTGTTCTTCAGTCAGCGGAGTCGCAATGAGTCGAGCAAATTCATTTCCATCGAGTTCGTTGGATACTACAATTGGTCGCCTTCCAATTTGTTCAAGCAACTCGTAAATTTTCTCTTCTTGGTTGTTGACTTTATCAATTGATAAGGCAGAATCAGTTAATGCCAATTCAATTTTTCCATTGCCAAATTCCCCCATAGTGGCCATATCCATAGCAGAATTTAAACTATCAGCGATTGTAGGCGCCATTGTGAGGACATTTGATTTAACTGCCTCAAATCCTGATATCAAAGCGCTATTAAATCCGCCCATGATTGCCCTACCAGCAGGAACCAATAGAACCTTATCGTAAGAAATGGGTCCTTTATGTGCTTTAACCCAACCAGCAATCCCGCTGATAAAACCTTTACCAGCTTCCCATGTTGATTTTAAACCACCTAGAAAACCGTCCATGATGGCTTTACCAGCACCCGCTAGGTTGATGTTTCCTAGACCACGCAGGGCAGAAATGATCGAATTAACAACACCTCTGACCGAACCGCCGACACTTGCCACAACGCCAGCAAAGGCACTAAAGGCACCGCCTGCAACGCTCATAGCGCTAGATATGACACCTTGAACTGTCCGAATGACGCCTGAGACTGCATTCCAAGCTCCTGAAATGATACCTTGCACAACCTGGGCTACAGAACCTACTGCAGTAAAAACACCTTGAATAACTGCAACAGCGCCTGAAATCACAGCACTCGCTATTGATACAACGCTTTGAATCATCGCCCAGGCACCCTGCATGGTAAGCTGTAAAGCTTGTTGGACAATCTCTGTTTGCATGATGTTAGAGATGAGATTACCAATCCAACCGATGACACCACCAATAACACCACCGACCCAGCCGAGAACCGCACCAACTGCATTGACAACCATCTCGAAGCCTTGAAAAGTCAGACTCATGCTCTCTACAACCGTCTGGTTACTCATTATGCTATTAAACAGGCTAGTAAACCAATTTATCAGACCAGAAACCCCGTCAGAGATTGCCGTAAAAACAGCCTGCAGACCCTGAAAGACAGGAGTTAATACAACAGAAATAACATTACCAACAACTTCAAGTACACTACCTAGAAATTGAATAGCTGGCGTTAAAAATTCAATAACTCCAGCTAACAACTTAAATACAGTAGCAGTAAGTTTAAACTGATAAATAAAGTAGCCTCCGACGATCGTCCCAATAGCCTGTAAAACAGGGCCTAATGCTTGACCCAAGATGTCTAACACAGGTTGAATGGCATTCCATAATTCCGTAAATGCCGACACAGCATCTGTGATAGCTGGAGCCATTAATGCTAGAGCATTATTGACAAAACCTTGAATAGCAGGGACAATCTTATCTAAAAATGAAGCCACGCCACTAAAATCAAGCTTTCCGATAGCATCAACGATAGTAGATATGACCGGCCCCAACTGACTTGCTGTGGAACTAACCAAATCAGAAATTTGCGAAAACATGCCTTTAATAGCAGTCGCAACAGGTCGCAGTGCAGATTCGATATTGCGAAAAGCTTTCTCGATAGGAGCCCAATCAATTTTTATCCCAGCTGTATCAAAAAGCTTTGATAAGCCCTCTTTGATTTTAGGCGCTGCTTCAGCGATAAAACCACTTATCGCTTCAGGCAGTCCCTTCATAACATTGCCTATCATGGGGATAAAGTTATCAAACAAAAAAGTCGATGCAGTTGTCGCTAAAGCATTCAAAGAAGGACCAATATCTGCACCAATAGCAATATTACCCAGTAGATCTTCCCACGCTGCCTTCATCGAGTTAAAAGAGCCACTAAACGTTGTTGCGGCTTCTTTGGCAGTCGTTCCAGTAATATCTAATTTTTTTTGTACGACAGAAATCGCCTTGACAATATTGCCAAAGGACATATTGCCGTCTTCTACACTCAAGTTCAGCTCATCTTGGACATCTGTATAAGTAGATGCGTCGTGGATTAACCGTTGAAGTTCGGCTTTTGTGCCACCATATCCTAGCTTGAGATTGTCCAGCATGGCAAAATTACCACGAGCCAAACTTTGGTAGGTCTGCTGGATACTCTCGATATCTGTACCCATCTTGTTGGCATTCCTTGATACCCCCGCTTTCACGGTATTTAAAAAAGGCTTACCGTTGTAAACCTTAGGGAGTAGACTATATCATGTTGTAAATTTGAAAATGAAACCCTTGTGAGTACCGCCATGGTTGCAACTTCTAGAAACTTCTGATGGCGTGAAGCCGTCCTGCTTCGTTTCTATGATTGAGTTGTAAGTTTTGACTTGATTTGTCCTCACGTCTGTGGCAGTAATTTTTCTAGCTTTTTTGCTGTTTCCACCAGTTTTTCCGTAATTAGGGTGATTTTTGCCACTAACGTGACGAATAAGCCCTAACTTATAAGCATGAATAGTGTTTTCTTGCACAGTGCACCATTCCAAGTTAGAAATCTCATTGTTTAGCTTATCACCGTCAATGTGGTTCACTTGTGGCAATCCTTTTGGATTGTCAATAAAGTGGATAGCAAGCAATCTATGTAAGTATACTTGTTTCTTGCGCCCGTTTTTAGCTAAAGTTACTCTCAGATAACCGTTTTGTGCGACATCTGGCGTCAATTCCTTTCCTTTTCTGAATCGTTTTCTACCAAGAGAATCAACACAAAGTCTATCTTTACTTTTTACCACGCCATTTTCTGATATTGTGTATTCATTTTCAAAATCGATAACATCTTTTTCCATAATAATACGACCTCTAATTTTTAGTATAGTAGTATTATATCGTAAATTTGTTACCGCATACAACCGCACCGCTTCGCCCTGCGTATCAATAGCAGGCCTACAATTAGTCGTTACACCTTCCTGTCTCCAGGCTTGGCACGGGATTGTCATGCACCGTAGCGTTTAGAGTTCCCCCGTTAGCAGGCTTTCGCCCACACCCTTGATAAGGTTCAATGCGTTTTAGTCGGACTAATGTGTCAATCCGACATATCAATCATAGCTCTATTAGCTAGATCTGCTGCTTTTTCCGTATCACCTCCCAGGCTGGAAATTAATGACGCAGAAAAAGACGTTACATTTTCCATGTAACGATTGGCTGATACACCAGATGTCCGATAGGCTTCTGCTGCATAAGCCTTGACTTTATCAGCGGACCCCTTGAAAAGGGTCTCGATACCCCCTAAGGATTGCTGAAGGGCAGACCCTTGGCCAATAGCTGCTGAAAAAGCTTTACCTATCCCAGCAGCTGCAATGACGCCGGCAGCAACCTTTACCATGGTTGAACCAAATAATGTCCCGGCAGATTGGCCGGCTGCACTTGCCTCAGGAGCTACAGCACTCTGTAGAGCACCAGATATGCCTCTGGCAGACGGTACAATCTGGACATACGCTGTTCCAAGTTCAGTTGCCATTTCCTCCTCCTTCTAGTTTAGCCAGCAATTGACGCTTGGCATTTTCAAATTCCTCGCTCGTCTCAAACGATAACTCATTAGATTCTTTCGGCTTTTCTGTTAACAAATTAACCATCATCTGTGGTTTATTGATGCCTTTTTGCCCATCTTTAGTCTTCATCCAAACTAAGATGGACAAGCGGTCAAGTATAGCGGCTTGAATGAGATTAGAGTTGCTAATATTGCGACCTTCCATAGACTTACGAATGCGCGAATCCTCTTCTAAACCTACAGAAAAAACGGCTACCTGATCCGCAGGAAGCCGTTTATAATCATAAATATGGTAAGTCTCAGCCAAATCGCATATTAGAGCCTCTTCATCTTTTGCTATCATCCGAGCGAGGATGATTAGTTTTTTATTGTCTTTTGACTTTCAAAAATCTCCGTGATTTCCTTCGTTACCGTCTCGGCAGACAGGTAACCGTCTTTTTGACGCAAATGATCCAAAAAATCATTTTTATCATCGCCCAAAAGAAATGAGACCAGTTTAGGAAATACTAATGGATTCTCCTCATTCTCAGCCATGATTTCAACAAAATCATAAGATTTCAACCGTGCCACTGGAATCTCATAATGGTATCCAGATGATGTCGTTCCTTTTAATACTTTTGGTGTCATACCTACCTCTTATATTACAGTTCGCTTGCTGCCTTGATGTACTCGTAATGAGTGTTGCCTTTTTCGTCTGGAAATGCGACGACAGTTGTCTCGTATCCTACAGATTCACCATCAGCATAAGTAATCTCTCCAACCTCGGTCACTTTAGCTTTAGGCAGTACAATCCGTTTGATCGCATTACCTTTTAGTAGCATATCAATAACAATAACATGGTCCTCTAATTCTTTAGCGTTGACCGTAATTTTGATGCCATCTGCCAAAGTGCCAGTAACATTACTAGCTCCGTAAACTTCCTTGAGGACATCTGTATTTAAAGCTTCGATGAGTGTGTAGCTAAAACTATCTTTCTTCTCAGTTTGAACCGAGTTCACGATATCACCGCCCCAGGCTTTGATATCCTCTACAGACCGTTCGTCTGAGTTTTTAAGACCATCATCGGAGACATACCCCAAAGCTTTCAACGCTTCGTCTAAAGCGGTTGTTGCATCCGTTGGTAAAGTCGTACCTAAAGGCGCGCTATAGATAGCACCGCCCGTTTTAGGCTTAGCGGCTGTTACATTTGATGAATTTGCCATAATTCCTCCTAATAATAATTGATGTCAAATACCGCCTGATAGCGATATCTCTTAATTTGTGTGTCGGTATAGTTGTAGTCGCTGTTGAGATGGACACCTGCGATGAGAGGGAGCTCCTCCATCGCAAAAATCGCTTCTTTGACCTTTTCGTTAAGTTTGGCAGCCTCGTAGAGGCTATCCCCATAACTTTGAAAAGCAAAGGTCGCTGATTTCAGATGATTAGATTGGCTCCCGCTCGTCTTTTCGACAATGACGATATCACCATACATATTCAGCTCCCACTCCATATAAACCGCGAAATTTTTGTCTTTCAGGTAGTTGTAAACATAAAGCTCAATCATCATCGCACCGCCTTGAGCAAAGTGTTGTTTTTCTTGTTGTCTTTTTTTGCCTTAGCAGTTACGGCTGATACCATTGCATTCGCACGGGTTTTTCCAATATAGGTATCCTGTTTATACCCAACCCCCGCTCTTTCTCGAATGGCGGTAGCCTTATCCGACAATACTTTCTGCATCTCAGGACCTTTCAGGAGCTGGCGGACGCCTGCCCGGTTCAGTTTGATTTTGCTGTAATTAGACATAACGTTCCACCATCACTTTCTTATTCCATTCCAGCGGGATGAGGTCCTCAATGCCTTCCTGAGGCAGACCAACCGTGCGCCAGTACTCGTTGAAAAAGAATACCTCAGCATTGACCCAGTTATTCATATCCCCCTTTGGGATGGCCAAGGTGTAGACCACCTTTTTCCCAGTCAGATTGAGCTGATTGACCACATCTTCCGTGCTAGCTGGTGCCACCAGGACGTTATGCACGATGATAGGAGGGTTAGAATAGTTTTTTTTATATTTCCCAAACGGATCCACTTCAGACGTTGGCTCACCAATAATCTCTACATCAATGCCTTTAATCTTGCCCATAGACGTCCACCACCCCGTATCGCTGGCGCTTGAGCCCCAGACGTTTCAACTCGGACTCTTTGATGAAAAGCCCACCACCAGGCACCAGATAAGACCCAGAAAAAGAGTAGCCTAGGGCACTCTCTGTCATCTGTGTCATCGGCTCCTGGTCAGTAGACGTCATCAGAGTTCGTGCAACCACATCAACAACGACAGACTTGACCACATTGCTGTAGGCTGTATCATCAGCCACTAGCGTGTCCAGGTTCTTGCCTTTCTTCTTGGCTTCGACCCGCAGGGAGTCGGAGACCACATCCAGCAGAGCCTGGGCTCGCTCTTCCTCGACAGGCTTAAGCGCCCGCCAAAGCTTGGTCAAGTCATCGATACTAGCGAATGTTCCCATAGCTTCCTCCTTGTCTAGCAAGGCGGGCTATTCAGCATCCTTGCTAGCTTTTGTCGCCTTCTTTTTCGTTTTCTTAACAGGTTCCCAGTCACCAGCCAGCACACTGTCTGTCTCGATGACTGCCCCTGTCTTTGTGTCACGATATTCCATAGGCACTAGCCTTAGGCTTCTTTGACGCGAGCAAATGCGTCAGCGTCCAGGATTCCCCATCCAATAAATGCTTCTGCACGCAGGCAGATTTCATTGTAGGCTTTCAGGTCGCGCCCTGTGCCGTCTGGGTCACCGTACTCGATGATTTCCATAGGGATATTTTCTGCATAACCCCATTTAAATTTATTTTGGAAGTCACCAGCGATCACGTGGTCTTTTTCAGTTGCCACAGTCATGGTCTTGTTGATATCTGAGCTCATGCCGTAGAATGAGTCAGGATTTTGACCAAATCGGAACTCTGGATATTGCACTACGCCATTGACTTTGACTTTCGCCAAAGCTTGACCCGCTTGAGGCGACAAGGCCAAACCAGTGACTTCAGAACCTTTTGCCACGACCGCTTGCACTGCTGTGTCGATGTCATCATCGATGGAGTCAGCGTTGAAAGTCACGACGTTGCCAGATACCACGCCATCAAAAGAGTTAGTTGCTTTGAATGACGCCTCAGTCAGGCTTTTTGGTTCCAAACCATGCAATGCTGCAATGTCAAATGCTTCTGCCATTTTCTTGGCAAAGCCGTCTGTGAATGATTGCAGGTAGTTGAGTTGTTTTTCTTGGGACGCATGAACAAATTCATCAGTGATGCGAGCTTGGTAAACAAATTTCAAAGGCTTGATAACCTTAGATGTCAGAGACGCATTTCCTGCTTGTTTTTGTTCCCCTTCTCCAACGATTTGTGCATTGCCTTCCAGGTTAAAGATGAATTGTTCTACCCCATTAAAAGGGATAGCAGACTGACCAGCGAGTTTAGCCAAGACAGAGTGTCCTTGTACCTTGCTGATGATGTCGCTGACTGTTTCGGGTGGGAAAAGACTTCCGGATTTGAGTGTTGTCATTGATTATTCTCCTTTGTGAGTGAGTTGTTCGAGCATGGCCTGCATACCGGCCTTTTTAGGGTCGATAGTGGCTGGCTCGGTCGATTTCAGTGGGGCTTTAGGCTCACTAGCCTTAAGAAAGCCCGCCAGTGTTTCAGCGTCAGCTCGCATAGCGTCCTCATCGTCTCCGCGCAAACGACTGGCCAAGTCATAAGGCAGACCAGCACTCAAGGCCACCTTGGTACGCAGTGCTTCTGTTTCATAACCAGAAATCTGCGCTTGCAAAGCCTCGACTTGCTTGTCATAGTCCGCCTTCGATTGCGAGCTGGTTTCGATGGTCGACTTGAGAGCGACATTCTCCTCCTCCAAGACCGCCAAACGGCTCTTAATTTTGTCATAGTCCGCATATTGCTCCTTTTGACGTGCGAGACGTGCTTTCAGGATAGCGTCAAGCTCTTCCTGGGTGGTGATGGGTGTAAATTCTGACATATTCTGTCCTTTCTCCTGCTTACCCGGCAGTTCGGTAATTTTTTTATCAAAAAAACGGCCAAAGCCGCCCTTTTAATAACTGATTTTCTGCTTTTTCTTAGGCTTGGCCGAAGCGCAAGCCCAGTGTGCAAGCAGAGCACTGTCCATAATACTGATGTCGACGTCGTCGAAGTGCGAACGATAACCAAAGCCACCATTTGAACCGATATTGCGCTTATCGCAGTTGGTTGCGACCTTGGTCAGGGACGGCTGTCCAGCGTGGCACAGGCTACCTTGATAGATACCTTGCTCCCACATGGAGTTAGCCGTGATGATTTCTTTGACCGTTGGCAGGATGACGTTTCTGACCTTGTAGTCTTTCAGTTCATCATCCAGGACCTTCTGGCCACTAGCCCCATCAACCACGATCTGCGCCACGTCAGCCTTGAGAAGGAACTGTATTAACCACTGATTGCCCGTCCGGACAGATTGACAGTCGATAGCTTCAACAAATACCCTACCATCGCTTGTGCGTACCGCAATAGACATGGCCACGTTAGTACCGTCCTGGCCGTATTTGATGCCCACATAGAGCTGACCGGATAGGTCGGGCATGGACTCCACTTTCAGGGCCATCCATTCCGTCTCTGAAATAGCCGATTTCTGGTTATAGGTAGGCCAGTAGCCCAGCCGTTGGACATTGTGGTCCAGCTTATCCTCGCCCAGCTCCGCCTCGATTTTCCGCTCATTTAGGTGATAACCCATTGAGGGATTCGATTGGTACCAGGCATCAACATCATCGATGTCCTTTTCCTCAGACACAGACCATTCAGCCCAGCCCGAATACTTCCCTTTACCAAAGAGACAAGTATCGCGGTACTTGGTGAAAACAGTCCCACTGGACACAGGCGTCGGCGGTGTACCACACATGACCGTCATAGGATTGTCGCTGTCTGTTACCGTGTACTTGAGCGCCGATTCCTGCTCGGTCGTGTACTCCTGGGCTTCATCGATGATGAGCAGGTCGAAACCTTCCCCCAGCCCACCATTAGACGTCCGTGTCCGGAACTGGACCACACCACCCGTCTTGTAGAGCTCGATGCGCTCCTGCCCCTTAGCACGGATTGAGTTGAAATCCTCCCCATCCTCATACCCCATCTTCTCCAAATAGCGCTTGACTTTCTCGAAAGACGAGTGTGAGGTCGATATGCGGTGAGCCGTGTGGAGCATGTTCAAGCCGTGCTCCAACCCCCACAATTCCAGCATATAGAGGATTTCACTCTTCCCATTCCGTCGCGGGATAGAGTACCCAAACTTCTGATGCACCCAGAGCCCCTTTTTATCCACAGCCATGACCGCATTTAGCAAGTTCACCTGCCAGGAATAGCACGAAAGCCCCGTCCGCTCATAGATGGCCACAGCCTCGTGCGACTTCGACTTCTTCTTCGTATATGGAAGAATTACCGATTGAGTAGGCTTCTGATTGCCAAGCTTTCTTCCTCTTGCCATATCATGTTCCTTTCAATCTTACTGCCTAGTTTAATGCCATGCGACAGGGCAAGAAAAAAGCACACTAACAAAGATTAGCATGCTTATTTTCTATACTTCAATTATCCCCAAGCAAAGAACTTCTCGTCAGGCATTTCACCTGTATCCCAGAGTTGCTTGACAATACCACGAGCCTTATTAGCAAAGTAAGGATAACCAAGCTCTTTATCATAACTCGACTCGATGACAACTGTCACCTCACCTGTTTTCTCATCAATCTCAATCATACCTGGATCTCTGTTTTCAGGAATGTACCAATAACCCTTACTATTTGAGTTAAAAATCTTAATCAATTTCAGCATTATAAGTCTCCTTTCTCCCTCATCCAAGCAATCCATGCTTTTTGATAATTGTATTTCTGGTTTGTCAGTTCATGAGCCTTGCCATAGCTCATGCCCTCTGACATATAACCATATTCCATTAGTTCATGGTGCAACATCACAAGGTCATGCGGTTGGACATTCTTTCCTCCAACCTCTGAAAGCCGCCTCCAGCTCTCAGCCATGTCATAACTGGGGTCAAATCTTTTTCTGCCACCTTCCAAATCATACATATTAAAAAAGATATGATTCAGTATCTTTTCAACATCTGGCTGAGAAAAACCACTATTCTTTGCAACCTTGACTATCTCATGTTGTTTATCACGTTTTCTCACAGCCTCATAATACGCCTGAGCATGACGGTCACGCTCCTTATTATACGGATCATTGTAGTCATTCAAAGCACCGTAGATAGCACCACTACTCTTCCTGATTCTATTATAACGCTTTTGAACACGCTCATCAACAGATTCTAAACCGATTTTCTTTCTGCGCTCTATTTCCTTACGATTGACAGAGCTCCATTTTTTCGTCCAAGAGTTCTGCTTCTTCCCATTACCAGGATGATAGTCAACAGTACACCGACAATTGCCATGCCGCCTATATACATCTTTAGGAACTTCTGGATAATTGTATGAACCCTCTAAACTCTTGCACCACTTACATGGATGACCGGCAACTCTTCGAACGATTTTCGGACTCAACCCCACTTTATGATGAAACTCCGCATTTGTTCGAATGCTATCATCAACAATGCTCTGACTAAAATTTACAATCGGCTCATAAAGCAACCATTTTACATCATCAAAACTCTTCTCGCTAGCTAGACGATTGACCAGACCATTAATGCGATCTTGGTTGACAGTCGCTTTGACCACTTTCACGTGTAGCCCTGCCTCCGCATTCAAATCAGCCTGAACCTGACCAGCATAATCACTGATGAGCTCATAATTACGCCTGAGCACAGGTTCCAACAAACGACTGGCAATGTTGTAGTACATCTTGCCATCTGGTAAGACATCTCCCATCACATGCTTACCCAGTACCCGTGCCAGTATTTCCCCTAGCTCGATTGCGTACTGGTTAGCGTTAGCATAGGTCGCCTTGGCTAGAGTCAACTTTTTCAGTTCCTGAGCGATGACCTGACTCTCTGCCACCTCCAATCTGAAATCATTTTGGATAGCCTTCAATAATCTTGGTAGGATGTCATTGTCCAGCTCTGCCATCGTCTGTCACCTCCTCGGTCACTGTCGCTGACACATTGCCAGAGCCCTTGACGCCGGTCAAGTCTCGGATAGCGTTGCCATCCAAGAAGCCAGGGATAGCTTGATTCAGCTTAATAGCTCCATCACCAATCATGGTCAAAGTATTAGCATCGGCTTCAAAGAGTGGCTCCCACTTTGGCACTAGCTCGGAAAACGCTGACCTATTATAGCTGAAATCGTCACGTAAACAAGATGCCACATAGGCCACATTCAGCAGACCAGAGCCTAGCGAGCGCTGTGCCCTACGTCCAGCCAAACGCAGATTTTCATGGCTAGCACGAATAGCTTCTACGCTAGAGGGATTGTCAGACGAAAATCCCAGGTCATCCATGGTCAAGCCCATTTCACCAGCGAATCCAGCGGCGGCCGTTTTGAGTTGCTCTGTGAACGGCGTCATCGATGATGTTGTAAACTGACCAATACTCGGCTTATCCCCGTCATCATCTTTGGTAAACTGCAACATACTAGAGATAGTTGCCTTCCAACTATCCATCGGCTCTGCATCTTGACTCAACCCCAGCACATACTTTTGCGGAAACGAGTAAAATTCCACCGTAACATCCGCCCTCTCAAGCGTCCGCTTAGCATAACTCTGATAGTACATACCAGACCGTGTGATGCGTGACCGTCCAAATGGTCTCACAGAGTCAGGCCGATGGATGATAGGAACTAGTAGAGGTACTCCGACAGGGTTAGTTTTAACTGTCTCCCTCCCTGTCCTTAAGTCATAAAATACAGTCTCATGAGATGTAAAGTAAGCCTCCAAAATTGAATGATTATAATCGTCTCGTTGCAAGACAGCGTAGCCCTCTTTCAACAAGCCAGTGATAGGATCTATGATCCCTGTTGCATTACTAGCTTCGATGACTTGCAACCTAGGCATCTCTCCCTCATCCGCCTCGGAGATGTAGACAAAAGAGCAGCCTCCTACCAGCGATGACAAAACAACATTGTCAAAAAAGACATCCGGATTATTCTCCGTAAAAATTGCATTGACGTCAAAGTTATCATTCTCAAACTCACGAAAAACCAGACGGTCAGCCAAGCTGTCCACACCTTTAGCCGCCCAACCCAAAACAGAACGATATTGCGCCCTGATAGTCACAGGAATCGTGATACCAACTTGCCGTTCCGAGGTCTTCATGGCGTACTGATTATACCGCATGACCACACGAGTTCTAACCCCTGCTAGTTTTCCTCTCAAATAGTCGACACCCTGAAGATTAGAGCCTTTACCTTGAAGTTCCATTTATTGACCTCTCTAAAAAATTTCAACACGAAAAAATTTGCACAGTGACGGCGTGAAGCTCGGCCGCTTAAGCGGGCCGGTCCCCTCCCCCCATGCTATGCACGGTACGCTGACCAGTCGCGAGTTTGAGGCAAATTGCGATTGCCAATTATTGATGTCTGCGCGCCGTTAGTTTCTGCGAATATCTTATCTGATTTATTTCTATTGCATTGCCAATGTGCTAGCTGTAGGTTGTCGATGTCGCTCGGGTGTCCGTTCTTGTTGACCGGAATGATGTGGTCGATAACTGGACTGAGCGGATGCGGATAACGCAAGCTCTTGTCAACAGGCATTCCACAAATCCCGCAAGTGTTTCTTGTCTTCAAGATAATCTTCTTGTTCTTCTCGAATGCCACGCGGTGCGGTCCGCTTCGATCTGGTCTTGCGTTCTTCATCCTGTCTCCTTTCTGGCTGGTGCACCACCTTGGTCGAACAATAGCCGGGGGGCTATTTTATTGGGTGGGGGTGTTTATGTCATAGGCGGGGCTTTTAGGAGGCCCAGGGTGTTCTAAACCCTTGGGGGGCGGGGCTTTTCAAGGCCACTGGTCTATTTTAGCCGACCCCCTCCGAATGTAACATATCTTATATTCTGTTACGTTGACAACGTTCCCTCAAAACCTTACAGCCTCAAGGCTTTATCTAACCCTGTCATCAGACCAATGTACGTCTTCTCAATATGTCATATTGATAGACTAATATGTGAATTTTAGCATGCTATCGTCCAACTCATCCTGCTTATACCCGATATATCTGAGGGTAATATCGGGTGATGCGTGGTTAAATATTTCCATGAGTAGAACGACATTCTTGTTCTGCTTGTAATGATGATATCCAAATGTCTTGCGCATCGAATGAGTCCCTATGTTTTCCAAACCAACATGCTCTCCTGCTTCTCTGATAATATGATAGGCAGCTACCCGTCCAATGTGGGCAATTCTCACACCATCGGCTCGGTGTTTCTTCCGGCTAGGAAAGAGATAATCGTAGCTTTCTAGCTCCCGCTCCTGAATGTAATGATTAATCGCCTTACGTAAAACCGGGTTGATCGGAAACTTCTTAACCTTGCCAGTCTTTCGTTCTTTAATCTCTATGCGATCGCCCATAACCTGACTGACTTGCAAGGGCAAAATGTCGCTCACTCGTAAGCCCGAATACAAACCAAACATGAGCAAGACATAGTCCCGCTCGTCTTTTTCGTACAGATACCGCTTAATGCGCTCGATATCTGCCAATTCTCGAATAGGTTCAACCTTACGCAAATCATGCTCCCTTCCTGTAAACAACCTGTCGCACAAATTACATGCATAAAAAAAGCCAGCCTTTTGACTGACTTTGGCATGTTAAACCTAACCCGATATGCAATCGGCTAGATTCTCGCATCACAGGCATCGCATGCGCTTCACGGGAACAGCTGGATTCGAACCAGCACATAACTTACCTAGTGCGCATCAAGCAAGTTCGGGGCGCTACCCTTGCCGTTTTCCAATCACGGCTCATGTTCCCACAGACAGCATCTACTTGTGCTTCTGCAAAGCACCGTGTAGCCACAGCTTTATGCCTCTTTTTTCAGGAGCAACCCTGAAGGGCTTCTGTCATAACCCACTTTCTTCATACTAGCATTATATCGCTATAACCTTGTATTATCCTCCCGTTTTTCTCCCGACTTTCTCCCAAAATCAACAATAAACCATCAATTCGCCACTCTTATAGCCTTCCGCAAACTCTAATAGCGCTCGTTCCAGCATGCGGTAGTATTCGCTCTCAGAATATCCCAGACTGTTATAAATACGATAATCTGGCATTCTCAGAGGCTGGCAGTACTTCATGATAAGCACTTGGCTGTAATGCCTGTCTGAAAGCTCATTGATAGCCGTTGTAAAATACTCAAGCTCTTGTTGCGCTTCCAAACGCCTTATCACCATATTCTCCACTTGCCGACTGGGTCCATGCGTCCCTGAGCGTGGCTCCAGCGAAAAGCTAGCGGTAACTTTTGGGGAGTAGGCCTCTCCTGCTCGGCGTTGTAAAGAGCGATAGGCTCGTAGAACAGCGTCAGCCTTTTTCTTCGTTTCTGACTTGTTGATATCTTTAAAAAGCACCATGCACGCAGGACTCCTTTTTGTGGTATAATATAACTATCTATTCCATTGAAAGCCCCGTCCTGCCAAACGAGGGCTTTTTTTGTTGCCTAAAATCCTATTTAGACTGCGTCACTTCCACAATCTCATGAGGAACGACAAGGCTCTTAGCAAAATACTGCGCTTCTTCCCTGGTCTCAAATACAGCTAGTTTCCGTGCAGTTCTACTGTTTCTGATGTGACCGTTAAATAATGCGATTGTCTCGATAACGTGATAGACCATGTTAATCTCCTAAAAATTCCGGACTTTCCACTTCCAGCACAACGTCTTCACAATCAAATACCCAGCCAAAACCAGCTGACTTCAATTCCTGTTCAGTAAATCGTGTTCTAAAACGATAACAGTTAGTTCCACAGAAAAAGTAGTTTCTGTTGTTTTCTTCATGACAAAGATATTGCATAGTATTTCCGCTAGTCTTTGTCATCGGGAGTCTTACCATATACCTTTTCACATTTGCGGTATATCCATCAATCCATGCACGAGCAAACGTTTTTTCGTTAGCAAAATTATCACGAGCAATCCAAGATCTTACAGTTCCGTTGTTTTGGAGAGCGAAAGCTAGACTATTTTTTCTGATTTTACAGGTTTCAATCCATTCTGCTACAAACAAGGGGATGACAGGCTTCTCAATTTTAGCTTCAGTACTGTCTACCCACTCAATTTCTTCAATTTTTTCTATCAATTCTTGTTTATTCATCCTTCTTCCTCCTCAATCCCATGCCCGAAAATGTCTTGTGACATGCGTTCAAATTTCTGTCTCTTGTCTTCTTCTTTGGGTCTTGAACCACTCTCAATCAAATACGCAACATGAGAAGCCGTTAGACCGTATTGCTTAGCTAAATTCGTACGAACGTGCTGTGTTCCTCGACCTGTGTTGTATTTCAGTTCCTTCGAGAAGTCTTTCCACATTTCGGCTCTTGGATCTACTTCTGGTTCAGGTTCGCTCATCATGAGCATGTTTGCTCTTGCTAACCAATATTCACGACTAACCTCACGTCTGCGTTTGCGGTCTTTTTCCGAAATCGGCTTACGCTTCAAGCCTTCTCGAAACTCAAGACCTTTTTCATATGATGCTTTTTTGGACTCACACTGCAGTTTCAATTCCGCAAATTTCTCTGTGAGTTCTGTACCCACGTACTCTTCCAAGCACCAGATATCATTGAAAGTCGGGAACTCTCTATGCTTCATTCTAACAGACAGACGTGAACCTGAAACGTGAGGCTTATCAACTTTGCCCTTAAACATGTCTTTGTATGCTAAGCCTTGATACTGTTTGACCTCAAGAACTCTCTTGAACCATTGTTCTTTAATATCACTCATCGACTACCTCTTCTAAAATGGAAGCGCCTCATTGCCAAAATCTGGTTGCGTATCCACTGATTGATAAGTGCTTGTCCCCTTGCTTTCCAGAGGCTCAAAATTGTCAACCACAACATCTTGCGTATAGTGCCGTATACCATCTTTCTCATAATTCCCGGTCTGTATACGTCCGGTGATGGCTAGACGTGATCCTTTGGTCAGCCATTCCGAAATGCGTTTGGCATTTCCTCCAAAAGCCTGAAAACGTATGAAATCCGCTTCGTATTCTCCGGTTTGTTTGTTTTTAAAGTTTCGATTTACTGCGATAGTGGCACTGAGAGCCTCAGTTCCACCTCGTGTGTACTGCAATTTTGGTTCTGCCGTCAACCGGCCAATCAATGTAACTACGTTTGTTCCCATATTATCCTCCTACATTGTTCTTGTCTGCGTAAAGTTTAACGATATTAGCTTTTAGTAATTCAATAGCTTTTTGTCGAGCCGTTGATTGTATTTCCAACTTTTCAATACGTTTATTTTGCTGGTAGGTTGTGTTGACCACTGCCGATACTAAAAAAATATCAAAAAGTACCACGACTACGGCTATTCCGTATAATGATTTGTATTTCATGTAATTCCTTTCTCAGACTAGTACCTCTTATCCTTTGTGTCTTTGGGATAAACGAAGACATTTCCTGCCACTCCCTCGAAGATACGACTTGGCAGAGCGCCGTTCCCGTATCCATCAGCATAGAGTTCCTTGATATCCTGACTGGTCAGGTTGGTGTTGATAATCGTCCTGGTCCTGTTATCCAGGATTTCATAGAGGATGCCTTGACGCCACTCATTTTTTGCTCTGCTGTTTTCTTTGCGACTTTCTTTGCCCAGATCATCGAGAAAGAGATAGTCAACACCTGTCAGCAAGTCCACCATCTGAGCCTTGCTGTAGCCATTGTCCGTGTCAAAACTCTCCTCGATTTTGTTGAAGAGTGTCACCACAGACACATAGAGCACGCTGACAGGCTTGCCAGCTTGTTTGGCCTGCTCGTTGATAGCTTTAGCCAGACCATAGCTCAGATGGCTCTTGCCGACCCCTGACGGCCCTGTGAGGATGGCATTGCCAGTGGCACCCTTGCCATATTGTTCCAGGAGACGCTGGGCAAATCTCAGGGCTTCCTGATCCACTTGTGTGCTAGGCTCGTAGTTGTCCAGAGTGCACCCCTTGAGCTTATCGCTCACCAGACTGTCACGTCTCAGGACATCATAGGTTCCGACCAGCTCGGTAGATGTTCCTGCTAGCTCTGCCAGTTTGTCCATGATTTTGATAATGCCTTCCTTGGCACATCGAGGACATAGCCTTATCGGCTTTTTCTCCCCACTTTCGTGTACCGTTGTTTCCCAGTAGGGCGTCTGGTGTACAGGGCAAACATCCTCTGTCTCTGTACGTTTATCGTATTCCTCGTACATCAAAAGCCCAGCCTTTCATCAGATTGATTGCCTGAACGTCGTGGCTTGCCTTGATTGAGATAACTCTCAAACTTATTGCCAAACAACGTTTCAGGTCGTAGATACTGCGACATCTTACTATCCCGGAGCCAATCGCTGGTTTTGGTGTCGATAACCGCTTTAAAGTCATCGAGACCATACCCCTCTTTTAGCCTTGCCTTGATAAGCCTTTGTGTTGTCTTGCTAGAAGCTCGATAATTAGCACCAGTCTTGTCGTTTAGGTAGGCGATAATGTCCGTGCAAACGGACATTATATTATTAGTATTATCAGTCTTGATATACTCAGTCTTAGTTCCGTGTCGATTCGTTACTTCTTGAAGTACATATTGTGACTTCTGCAAGTTTAAATTTTCGGTAACTTTTTCAACATAGATTTTATTCGGTCTTCCTTGACCTTGCCGAACTTCCCGAATAAGTCCCTTATTTTTCAACAGTTTTTTAGTTTTGATAACTTTAGGCCGAGTTGCTCTCAATAGAGTTTCTAGCTCATCTATCGTGAAATACTGATAAACTTCCCCGTCATCATCCACCCATTTATTTTTAATGGATAGTGTTAGTCTATCAAACATTAGGGTATACATTAGGATCGCCTCTGATGGCAAATCCTTAAATTGTTCACCGTGGACAAGCTCTTTTGGTGTTTTTAGATAGGTCAAGAAACTCTGATACTCGTTGATTTTTACCATGTTTGTTCACTCTCCTTTATATCGCTAAATTTCGTAATATCCTTGTGAAAGTAGAGTTCTACCGTTCCTAGCGACCCGTGACGATTCTTGGCCAATATCAACTCGGATACATCGCTTGATAGGTCGCTGTCGTTCCTGTAGTAATCTTCCCGATAGAGAAAAAGTACCAGGTCAGCGTCTTGCTCAATAGAGCCTGACTCTCGCAGGTCCGAGAGGATAGGGCGCTTGTCCTGCCGTTGCTCCACGCTTCGACTAAGCTGACTCAGAGCGATGACTGGGACTTTTAGCTCCTTTGCAATGATTTTAAGCTGGCGCGAGATGTCAGACACTTCCTGGACACGGTTGTCCGACCGTTTGCCAGAAATCAGTTGTAGATAATCTACCACGATGAGCCCTAAACCATCTACCTGTTGGGCTAGCTTTTTGGCTCTGGCACGAATTTCCGAGATACGGACTCCAGCCGTATCATCGATGTAAATAGGCGCCTGTGCTAGCATGCCCTGAGCGTAGATGAGACGTTTCCACTCGTCCATATCTAGTTGACCCGTCCGGATATGATAGCTATCCACAGCCCCCTCAGCTGACAACATTCGATCGACTAAGTCCTCGGCTCCCATTTCAAGAGAGAATATCGCCACAGGCTTGTTGTCACAGACAGCCACATGCTGAGCGATGTTCAGAGCCAAGGCGGTTTTTCCCATAGCAGGCCTTGCAGCTAAGATGATGAGGTTGTCCTCGTGCAGACCCGTCGTCAACTTGTCAAGGTCTCGTAACCCTGTGGATAGCCCTGTCACATTTCCATCACTTTCAGCACGCTTTTCAATGCGCTCCTGACTGACTCCGATAACGTCGCGGACGTCACGGAAATCCCCACGACTATTTGCCTGACCGATTTCGGTCAGCAGGCCTTCCGTCCGACTGATGATGTCGGTAACGTCAAGACTACCATCGTAGACGTCTTCCAGTGACTGACTCAAACCCTCAATAGCCCGTCGCATGAGTGCTTTCTCAGCTACCCTCTTAGCATAGCTGACGACATGTTGGCTAGTGGGAGTGCTGTTGACCAGTTCCACGAGGTAGGTTGTGCCCCCACTGGTTTCCCAGTCACCCTGTTTTTCTAACTGAGCCTTGATTGTGATTGGATCAACATTTTCACCAGCCTCACTGACGTACTTGATAGCCTGATAAATGACCTGATTATTTATGGCATAAAAGTCCTTTGCGTCTAGATACTCTGATACCTCCACCAGCTTGTCTGGCGAAATAAAGAGTGACCCCAGGACAGCCTGCTCAGCGCCGATGTCTTTTGGCGGTGTGCGTATGGTATCAGTCATGATTATTTCCAACCACTAACGATAGTCTCACGAGCAATCTCATGTCGTCCTTCTCGAGAGTTAAGATAGTCCAATTCAGCATTGAGGCGTTTGATTTCTGATGCACAGTTTTTGATGATAGCCCAGTGTATAATGATGGTTGCGATTGCAACCACGCTAGCGATGATGATGTAAGTAGTGTATTGATTCATTTGTCTATCTCCTATAAAATCGTTTTCGGCACACAAAAAAAGCGTACCCCTTTCTGTAAAAAGTGTTTGACAAACAGAGGTACGCTTTTTATAATAAAAACGTATCCTGTTCTTTGATTAAAGAATTTGGGGTGCAGGTTGCTCTAACGTGTTCGGTCGCCAAACTAAAGCACGTTAGGGCTTTTTTGCTATTCTAAACGGTCTGAAAATTCCTCAACAGCTTTTACGACTAAATCCACTCTTGTCATGCCCGCTTTTTCAGCAGTGTCATTGATCGTAGCTAGTTCGTCAGCAGTCAAACGGAACTCAATGCGTTTGTCACGCTTGTCAATACCTTTTAGAGGTCTTCCCATTTTTTTTGCCATCAGACTACTTCAGAAAGCTGACGACAAGAGTTGCCACACTTAGTGTCAAAGCAACAATAGCAATGACGATGCTTCGTGTTTCTTTTTTCATTGTCAAGCCCTCTCAGCTATGATATGATAAAGGTACACGAAAGCTTGGGGTTTTGCCCCTTACTTCCGTTTTGGGTTTTAGAGAAGCTCTTTCAGTAGTCTGATGAGATTGATGATAGCTGACGCTATGTTAATCTTATCAACCACTGAGAGCTTTTCTTTTTTCCTCAACCTCCTCGGCTTCATAGCTCTCTTTCCTTTCCGTTAGATTATAAGGTATCTCTCAACCTTACAAATATATTATACTTTACTCCGTGCATTAAGTCAATACTTTTGCACGGATTTTTTACAAAATATTCTCTGCACCCCATATTCAGTTTTCAAAGGTCAAAATGTGATATAATAAAAATGTCTATTTACCTATGCTCACTGTCATCGCAGTGAGCTTTTTTAGTCCTTCGTCAGCACCAGAGACACTACCAGACCTAGAAAAAGAGGTCATGAAAACGTATCTGTAACAAAAATTTATAAGGAGGCCATGCTCTAAGGCATGAAACACTAAACGTGCTGTTGGCCTGGTAGCGCCACGGCTACCGACGAGGGTGTGGATTAGACAACTAGATGCGACTCGATAAACTCGTCAAGCTCGCTACGTTTGATGCGCATAGTGCCGTCAATCTGATAGAGATTGAGACCCATGCGCACCCATTTACGGATGGTGTTAATGCTACAATCCGCATATTGCGAGGCTCGGTCGAGCGATAACCAGCCCTTTTCGTTGCTTTCCTGGGCTAGGTACTCGGTAAACGATTCTTTGAACTGCTCCCGAACCGCTGACCGGATACCGGCTTCAAATTCTTCACTAAGGATATTCATGGTCTACTCCTCCCACTCGATAACGGGCAAGATATCCGCTTTCTTCAACTGGTCATAGAGGAACTTGCGCCCTGCTTGTGTCCAATAGGTTGTGTTCTTACTGTGCATCTTTCCGTCACGACCTTCAAAGTGGAAGGTGTTCACTCGCTCATAGCCTTGACCCATGTATTTCTTGTACAAAATCCATTGACCGTTGACTTTGCGTTGGATTCGCAGGTCATGCAGAATTTTGTTAAAAGCTGCTGCACCCTTGCCGTAGTCCTGGGCAATCTGTGTAATCGTTAGCAAGTCCGTTGTCTGCAAGATGACATCCAGATAGGACTTGCTTTTTTGTGCTTCGGCAAGTTCGAGCTGTAAGGCTTCCACGTTATTCTCAAGCAGTTTAATCTTGTCATCTGCCATCAAGAGGGCTCTAGCCATGGTTTTCTCTGGGCTGTTGAAGTCCTTCTCAACCTGAATGAAGTATTTCCGAACTTGTTTGCCTCGCTCAGTCCGTTGAATCATAGCGATTTCTTTGGCCATGTCTAGCGTGATGACGTGGTCAGTGATGTTTTGAAGTCCTCCAGGGGTAGGACATTTTTGGGTCACCCTTAAATAATCTTCGTTTTCCGCAAAACCGTATTCAGCCATGCGAGCAAACCACTTCTTGTATTCTGTTTTGACTTCTAAGCCCTTGTGCAATTCTCGAGCTGAAACAACCGGCTCTCGCTTTTCGTTTAGTGTGACGTTTATCAGATTGTTCATTGCGATTCTCCTTTATACGATTTTTCGTATATCTTGCTAAAAAATAAAATTGTTCACGTATTTGTAAATAAGAATTGCAAGTCATATTCTGGGAAGAATTGATTGTGAATTACTAACGCCTCACCAAATTTAAAATCGCTTTTTCCGTCGATTTTTTCTCTAACGGTATGAGACTTCACACCGATTGCATCAGCAATATCTGCTAATGATACATCTTTCTCTCTGCGAATGGCTTCTAAATTCTTACGCACGCTATCACCTCCTATCTAAATTCATCCAGGCTGACATCAAGTGCGTCAGCTATTTTTACTGCGTTTTTCCAAGACAAGTGTTTAACTTTTCCTGATTTCAAGTCCGTGAGAAAACTCCGATTTATACCGGCAACTTCGGAAAGTCGGCTGGCGTTCAATCCGCGTTCTTTCATCAGCGCTTCAATTTTTTGCCACATATCATAACCTCAATATATTGTGTTTTAAATGCGTTAAACACCTATATGTTGTGTTTTTCTGAAATAGTGATATAATATCACTATGGTTAACGACTAAGCCAACTTTAACTACCAATTAAAAACTTATCGTTAGTCAGAAGTATAGAAAAAAAGGTGGCAACTGGAGAGGTTAATCCAGAGCAGTTGAAAAAGCTAGGACAATTAGCTGAATAAAGCTTACTTAGTATCGTTTTGGACTGATTCTTTTAATCGAGCACCGAGTACCATAGCCGTTGCAATCAATCCGTCCAGATAACCTGAAACGTAATCAGGCCCTTTATCTTTAAGTAATTTTAAAAGTTGCTCTTCTGCTGTCATCATTTCTCCTCCTCTCTATAACCGTCCAAGCGCCCAAGCAATCCAGATAAGGATGACTAGCACCCATCCGATATTTCTCAAGCGTCTTTCTTCTTTCTTCATAAGACTTTCTATGCTATAATCACAGTATACTAAAGGTCTGGGCGTACAGCCCATTCCTCTAGTATGTGCGACTTACGGCAAAAGCCGACGTAGGATTTCGATGATGATTGGTATCGTTCCTACGAAGATTTGAACCTTTAGCTCCAGGGCTAGGGGTTCTTTTCTTTTGCCTTTCGTTCGCTTGAAACGGCGACTTAGCATCTTACCTCCTTTCTCGGTCATTTCCTTGACCTTGATTATATTGTATACGATTTTTCGTATACTGTCAATAGTTTTTTACGAAAAATCATACATTTTTTTAATTGACGTGCGATTTTTCGTAATATATAATGAAACAAAGGAGCGAATCATGAACGAATTTGATTTAAAAAATATGATAGAACAACGTTTCGGCAACGTTAGAGCTTTTGCGCAAGAGGCAGATGTGCCTTACACGACCATGCGTTCTATTCTTGAACGCGGATTAATGAATGCTAAAGCAGAAAATGTATTTAAAATTTGTGCGACATTGCGTATCAAACCCGAGGATTTATCGCCAATCAATTTCAATTCGATATCTAATCCCCCCTCCCCTACCTTTACTGCGCTTCAAATCCAAGACGTGGTCAACACGCTAGACGAAGACCCGCATCAGAAAAATGTCCTACGCTATGCCAATAAGGAAAAGCTCAAGCAGTCTGAGACGGGTCTAGTCGAGGAACTCTTTGCCTATAACTACTACGACCAGCCGGCATCTGCAGGGACTGGCCAGTATTTAAACGACATCAACGCTGAGACCATCCAATTGCCTCTAAACGTTGATGCCGATTTTGTTATTCCGATCAAAGGGGACTCCATGGAGCCAGATTTCCAGGATGGAGATTATGTCTTCGTCAAACTCTCCGTAGAGCTCGCAGACGGCACCGTAGGCGTCTTTGAGTACGACAAGGAAGCCTATATCAAGCAACTGCTTATAGGTAGCACTAGCGCCTGGTTACACAGCTTTAACGATGAGTACCCAGATATTGAGATAAACACAGACAACGGCTTCCGGATCATTGGGGCGGTCGTTGGGAAGTATAGAGCAACGGAGTCATAAGATAACAAAAAATCATTGACATTTAAAAAAATATGAATTAAAATGGAGATACTTAAGGAAAGAGTGCCGCAATCCCTACGGGGACCGGTGCGGAAAAGTCTTCTTCATTTTGCGGAGGAGGCTTTTTTTGAAACCATTTAAAGATATCGACCAACAAATTAAAATATTAAAACAAAGAGGTCTCTCAATACCAAATGTGGGGAGAACCAAAAAACATTTATTGAGTAACAATTACTACAACATCGTTAACGGATACAGTAAGTTTTTTCAAATCGAAAATACCGATAAATACATTGCCAAAGCAACATTTGACGAGATAGTTGCTCTATATACATTCGATAAAGACGTCAAACGAGCTATACTGCAGGCTATTCTGGATGCAGAGCACCACATAAAATCTATTACCGCCCATAGATTCGCTGAAGCCCACCCAGGCGAAAGATACGCTTATTTAAATACTGCAAACTATGATAGCGAAAAACTTCTCGATGTCGGGTATACCATCTCCCGATTGTCAAAAATCATCAATTTAAACAAAAGACATAACGGAAACACTATCAACCATTACGTGCGCAACCATAAAGACGTCCCAATTTGGGTGATAACAGATTATCTTGAATTCGGCGACCTGCGTTCAATAACTTTTAATCTGCCTGTTGAAACACAAAACATCATCGCCAGAGACTTGACTTCTTTTATAAAATCCAATATTCCGGATTTTAGCGGTCAATTCCAGCCTGAAGTCATGGTTTCGTTTTTAAAAAATATCAATCAACTCAGAAATGTCTGCGCCCACAATAACCGACTTCTAAATTACAAATGTCATGCGAATAGTATGTATTTTGAGTGGATACACAAGCCATATTCTCTTACCGGGGACGATGCTCGGAAAACAGTTTATTCCACAGTCATCAGCTTACAATGCTTCATTAGTGGCGAAGAATTCAACATCTTATGGAATACAATACGAAAAAAAGTTAGAAAATTAGAAAATAAAATACAATCGATTAATATCAATAAGATTAATACAGCTCTCGGGTTTCCTGAAAATTGGCATACTGGAACTGCAAGAGGTTCTACCTCTCAAGCATCAAAACACAAGCCAACCGCCGCCGAACTCCGTTGGCGGTCCAAGATACGATGAAGATTACAAAAAAGTACCAAAATTTTTCAATTCAATACTACAAAAATGTGTTGACTTTCTCATTGAATGATGATACTATTGAGACAAGGAAACAAGGTTCGACCTTGGCTCGAATATCGGGTTTATGGAAAAAGTCAGCAGAGCATCTGTTGGCTTTTTCTTTTTATATAAATGCAAACAAAAAACCCACACTCCAACTGACCAAAGCGAAGTGCAGGGATACAATCGTATAGCAAATACCTAGGGTGAAAACCTAGCCTCTTTGCTATACCCATTTTATCAAGAAAAGAGGGTAAAAACAATGATTGGACAATATAAAAAAGGCGGAGCAACCGCCTACTACTTCAAAGCCTATCACGGTACCGACCCGCTAACCGGGAAAAAGGTTGTCACCAAGCGCCGGGGCTTCAAGACAGAGCGTGAGGCGAGGCTGGCAGAAGCAAAATGCCTGACCGAGTACGAAAAGAAAAACTTTCGTACCAGGAACACCACGACCACCTTTCAGCAGGTCTACGAAGTCTGGAAAGAGCATTATAAAAACACCGTCAAAGAATCCACCTACGCCAGCCAGACCAGTATTGCCGATAGGCATATCATGCCTGTGTTTGGTAACAAAGCTGTCAACAAAATCACGTTGGCAATGTGCCAAGCTCAGGTTAATAAATGGGCAGACGAGTATAAACGTTTCTTTGGCATCATCAGCATTGCCAACCAAATCTTTGATTATGCTATCTCCATGGAGTTGATAGAGAACAATCCCATGCGCAAAACTTTGAAACCAAAACGGCAAAAGAGCGATAAAGATGGCTTAGAACAGTTTTACAGCAAGGAAGAGCTACGGGACTTCTTTACTCTTGTAGACAGCATGAACGACCCAGAAATGCTGACTATCTTTCGCCTGCTAGCCTTCACTGGCATGCGCAAAAACGAAGTCGGTGCCCTGAGATGGACAGACATAAACCTGACAGAGGGGGAATTACAGGTCAACAGAACACTGGCCAAGGGCGAGAATAACCGGACCATTTTCCAGACACCCAAGACCAAACGAAGCGCTAGAAAAATCTCTCTGGATCCACAGACAGTTGAGGTTCTAAAAGACTGGCAAAAGTATAGCACGAAAGGCCTGCTCTTTAAAAAAGAGGATGGAGAACCCAAGAGCATTGTCCATGTCAACAACCTGCTTAACCGTATCTGGCGAAAGTATCCAGACTTCAAACGCATTACACCGCACGGGTTCCGACACACCCATTGCTCCCTACTCTTTGAGGCTGGTGCCACGATTAAAGAAGTTCAGGAGAGACTAGGTCACGAAAACATCCAGACCACCATGGACATCTACGCCCACGTCACCCAAAAGGCTAAGAATCAGGTTGCCGATAAGTTCGCTAGCTACATTGGTTTTTAGAAAAAGGGTACCAAAGTGGGTACCAAAACAAAAAAACAGGCCTTCCGAAAACTCGGAAAGCCTTGTTTTATAAGGTTTTTAGACCTTATTTAGCAATTGGGTAAACAGATACTTGTTTCTTGTCACGACCTTTACGCTCGAAACGTACGACACCTTCTACTTTCGCAAAAAGAGTATCGTCTCCACCACGGCCAACGTTAGCACCTGGGTAGATATGTGTTCCGCGTTGACGGTAAAGGATAGAACCGCCTGAAACAGTTTGTCCGTCTGCAGCTTTTGCGCCAAGACGTTTCGCTTGTGAGTCACGTCCGTTTGACGTAGAACCCCCACCTTTTTTGTGGGCGAATAATTGCAAGTTAGTCAGATTTAATTGTAACATATGATTGTCCTCTCTTATCAGTCTGTAATGACCTGGCAACTGACATACTCGGAAGCATTGTCAGCTAAATTAGTCATCCCCAGAAGAAATGCCTCCATCAATAGTTGGCTCTTATCCTCCTGAGTGTCAGCCAAGGAGACTTGAATGAAGCCTCCTTCATCTTCGTTAATAGCAAAATCAAAAGTGACAGGCGTCAGCATGTCTAAGCTATTCACGGTATTCAAAGCTAAGCTACTCGTTGCAGCACAAATGATGTCTTGGCCATAGGGACCACTGTCAGCATGACCAGATAACTGCGCTGATACAAGTCGACCATCAGCCTGACGCTTAAATTGTGCTGTAATCATGTAACTTAAGCGTTGATGGCTTTAATAACAACCTTAGTGTAAGGTTGACGATGACCTTGTTTGCGGTGGCTACCTTTTTTAGGTTTGTACTTGTAAGTCACAACTTTCTTTTGTTTCCCTTGTTTTTCAACAGTCCCAACAACTGTTGCGCCTTCAACAAGTGGTTTACCTACGACAGTTTTGTCTCCACCAACCAAGACAACTTGGTCAAATGTCACTTCTGAACCAGCTTCAACGTCAAGTTTTTCCACGTAGATGGCTTGCTCAACTTCAACTTTAACTTGTTTACCACCAGTTTTGATGATTGCGTATGTGCTCATGATGCACCTCCTGAATAATTTTTTGAGGAAATTCCTCTGTGAAGACTCGCCTAGCATCGTGAGCTCACACTACTTAAGAACGATGATCGAGCGGTTGCACCAAGATGTGCATAAGTCAACTCGTGTATTATACCATATCACTTATTGATTGACAAGAGAAATTCAGAAACATCCTTAAAAATTGTTTCCTGCCAATCCTTAGTCTGAATATCATAGAAATCAACTGCCATCCGATTGCGAAACCAAGTCAGTTGACGCTTGGCAAAGCGGCGGCTGTTACGTTTGAGCAAGTCTACGGAGGCTTCCAAGGATGCTTCCCCTGCTATATACGGGAAAAGTTCCTTGTATCCAATAGCACGCGCCGCCTGTGATTCAGGATAATGCTCATATAGCCAAGTTGCTTCAGTCAAGAGGCCATTTTCAATCATGCGATCCACTCGCTGATTGATGCGCTCATACAGGTATCCACGCTCTGTTGTTAAACCAATAATCAGTGGTTGATAATCTGGTTTAGCATTCTCTCTTGAACTTGAATACCGCGCCAACTCTAAGGCTCGAATCTGACGCCGTCGATTAGGTTCTTTAATCGTCAGACCGGCTCTAACAACGATTTGCTCAAGTGTATCATCTGAGCATTGCTCCAATTGACTGCGATAGCGTAATATCTCTTCTTGATCAACCTCCCCTCCGAGGTGGTAGCCCTCCAAGAGACTCTGAATATAAAGACCTGTCCCACCAACGATAATAGGCAATTTACCTCGCTGATAGATGTCTTCAATCGCAGACTTAGCTTCGCAGACGAAGTCATAGGCCGAGTAAGATTCCCAGACATGTCGCCTATCAATTAAATGGTGCCTAGCCTGCGCTTGCTCCTTCGGTGTCGCTTTTGCCGTGCCAATCGCTAATTCCGTATAGATTTGTTGGCTATCGCCAGATACAATTTCCCCGTCAAAGGCTTGGGCCAAAGCAATACCAAGAGCTGTTTTCCCAACTGCGGTCGGCCCGACGATAACAATTAGTGGTGTGTTCATATTTTTCCTTGAAAGCGTTGTTGTTTTTGCTATAATAGTTATTATACCATATAAAAAAGGAGACCTCACTATGGCAAAAAAACACGGATTTATTAAAGGTTTAGCAACTGGTGTGGCTGGCTCAGCGGCTTTGGTTGCAGGTGCTGTTTACACTATCCAAAAGAAATTCATTGAACCTGAAGAAAAAAAGGCTGCTTTCATTGAAGAAAATCGTAAAAAAGCAGCTCGTCGTCGTGTCGCACGCTAAACAAAAAAATCTGGTGATTAGTCACTAGATTTTTTTGTTCTCTTTTCACATTAAAGAAAAAGCTCACGAAAGTTTTTGGCGACCCGAACAATGCTTTACCTTATCCAATCAATATCAAAGGTCAATAACTCTAATCTGTTCTCCCCCAAGCAAAACTAAATAAGAAACGACTGGTTTGTCGCCGTAGGAACGCTGTAAAGCTTGCGCATAGAGTGCCATTTGACCACGGTAACGATTGGCCAGCTCCTCTGGATCCTGGTAACGGTCGGTCTTGTAGTCAAAAAGGACGATACGGTCTTCCAGCAAGATATAACCGTCCACAATACCACGAACCACGTAGTCCTCACCTGAGATAGGATCTGTAGCCAACATAGCAAAGGGAGCTTCACGATGCAAGTATTGGTGTTCTTCTTGAATAAGTTGTCCAAGATCCGTTTGCTCAAAAAAGCTGGTAATAATGTCAATTCGGACACCGTCTTTGACCGCTTGTGGCGCATCCACACGGTCTAAAGCTTCCTGTACATCAAATAAAGTCACCTGCTTTGATAACTGCAGACGTTGCATCAATTCATGGGTGGCTGATCCAATCGCTGCTGGTGTGACCTGTTGCCTAGAGGATAATTCTGGTAAACGAAAACGCAACGTTTCCTGTAACTGCTTTGGTTGAATCAAATCTAGCACCACACCATCAGTATCCATAATAGGTTCATAGTATTTCTTGACTTGACTGGGTGTGCGCACAGAAGGCAAGTTGATGGCTGCTTGATAGGTTTGATTGTGTTTTTCAACAGCATCCAGTCGCTCGAGTGCTTGAGTAATCGCTTCCGACTGACGATTATGGGCTAAAGAATCTGCTGCAAAATGAAGGGAATCTCTGTTAAACGGGCTGACATTTGACAGTTCTTCGGCTGTGACAAATGTCAAATCATAAGTCAAGCTATGAGAAGCAAATAATTGTGACACCGCTAAAAGCCAGGTTTGAAAGTTTTTGCTCCTTTGTCGCAAGTCCAATGGTAATAAACCAGCCTCTACCTCTCCATCAAAAGCTTCTGTTAATTTGTCTTTACTCCCTTTTCCAACTAGATACAATCGTTTTTCTGCTCGTGTCATGGCAACATAAAGCAATCTCATCTGCTCTGATAAATTGGCTCGCTCCTCTTCTTCTTGAAACATACGATAAGGGAGTGTCGCCATTTCAATCGGGATACTGGACAAGTCGCTATCAGGAAATGCAGACTTAAGATTGGCGATATACTTGATTCCAATCCCTTTATCACGATTCAGTATTAGAGCATTACTCTGATCGGTTGTATTAAATTGGCGCTCAATATTGAGAATAAAGACGTAAGGAAACTCCAAGCCTTTACTACTGTGAATGGTCATTAGAGTCACGGCATTTTTAGGTGGCGTTACGGTTACCACGCCTAAATCATTTTGATTGGCAATGACCTTATCAATCATACTGATAAATCGAGGCAAGCCTTTAAAGCCCGAATTTTCGTATTGTTGGGCCCGTTGAGCCAGCGCAGAAAGATTCGCCTGCCGCTGATCATGGTTTGGCAAACTTAAAACGTAATCGAAATAAAACCGATCATTGTAAATCGTCCAAATCAGGTCGTAGAGACCGTGATTACGCGCATAATGTCGCCACTTCTGGAAGGTTTGATCAAAGGTTTGCAGTTTTTGCTTGAGTACTTGCGTGATCAATTGCGGTTGACGGCCATTCCCCTTGAGAGAGCTTTGCACTTTATCATAAAAACGATCTCTATCCCTTTGTTCGCCTTGAAGAGCAATTCTAGCTAATTGATCCTCATCAAAAGCAAACATAGCTGACTTGAGCAAAGCAACTAGAGCATAGTCTTGCCGGGGATTATCGATAGCCCGAAGGCAATCTAACATCACCATGACTTCGACAGACTCCAGATAGCTACCAGATCCACTGTCGGTTACTAAAGGAATGCCTAATTGATCAAAGATTCGACTAATGCTGTCATTTGACGACCGTGTTGGAACCAGTAAGGTCATTTCTGAAAAGGCGACACCTTCTTCCTGATGAAGATGTATGATTTCCTTAGCAACCATTACAAATTGCCCTGCATCAGCGGGCGTCGACATTAATGACTCTTCCTCACCAGTCTCCTCAGAATCATCATAAATCAAAACTTTCGTACGGTTTTCAGGTTGAACCAGCTTTTGTTTTGGGCTCCCTGCAACCAGCTCATGCCCTTCCCTATAAGAGACATCACCAATTGTCTCATCCATTAGCCGACTAAAGAGATCATTGGTACTATCTAGAACCTCCTGCTGACTCCGGAAATTTTCTTTTAAAACAATGACGTGACCAGCTTCAGGATGATGGTGAAACTGCTTAAAGGTCTGGTTAAAAATCTGAGGATCTGCTTGCCGAAAACGATAGATAGACTGTTTGATATCTCCTACCATAAATCGGTTGTGACCATTTGACAACAATTCTAGCATTCTTTCTTGGGTGTGGTTGTTATCTTGGTATTCATCTACCATAACTTCCGCATACCGTTCTTGATACAGCTGACGTATCTCGGGATGATTCTCTAATATTTGAATGGCAAAATGACTAATATCTGCAAAGTCAAAGGCTCCCTCTTGGCGTTTGAGATCTAAATAAGTCTTAGAAAAATCCTGAACAAAATATTGGAGAGTCTTCAAAAGAGGCAATGCTTCCTCTTGGTAATCCTTGATGACTGAAAAAATAAAGAAATTCTGCTTTGCTTCTCCTAATTTGGTCAACCATTGATTCTTGTTCGAATTGTAGTTTTCTTTAAAGCGTTTCAGTTCAGGATCTTTGGGCCTCTTTAGATTAGTTAGAGCTCTACCTCTTTCGGATTTTCCTATAGTGTAAACACGGTCAATCGTTTTTTCAACCGTGGCAAAATCTGTGAAAGGGCTGATAGTCTCCAGTAAAGCAACAACCGTCTCAACATGGGATAAATAAGTTGCTGGTGTTTTTTCGTTGGCATATAAGGCGGTAGCATCTTCAAGATGATGTCTGAAAAATTCACGCGCCTCTATAGCTATTTGTCGTGCCGATTCAGCATAGCTTTGTATATAAGCTTCCTGGGCAGCCTCATCTTCAACGCCTTTCAAAAAATAGTCAGATAACCAATTTTCTGGGGAAGCCGTTGATTGACTAAATTCATAAATGGTAAAAACCTGCTTGCGAAAATCTCGCGCATCTTTACGATTGGTTGAAAAATTATTGACGAGGTGGACAAAGTTCTCTTTGCTTTCTGTAGCCATGTAGCGATTGAAAACGGCATCAAACGCTCGCTGCTTGAGAATTTCTCTCTCACTGCTAGCTTCTAAAATCCGAAAATGAGGCGCAATGCCAATGGTGTAGCCATAACGATTGACAAACTGCTTGGTGAAAGCATCCATCGTCCCGATGTCTGCTGTCTGTATCAAGTTAGCCTGTTGCGCCAAGAAATAGCGCAAGCTCTGGTCCTGGGTTTGGCTAATCACTTGAGTCAACTTCTTTTCCAAGCGTTCTTTGAGCTCACGCGCGGCCTTTACCGTAAAGGTTGAGATGAAGAGACGATCGATGCTGACGCCACGACAAATCATATCGATGATACGTTCCACCATCACAAAGGTTTTTCCTGAGCCAGCTGAAGCAGATACCAAAATATTTGTTCCGTGGCGATAAATAGCTTCAATTTGTTCAGGGGTTCGCTTTTGAAGACTATCCAATTGTGCTTCTCTAGCCTGTATATCCGCAATTTCCTTGTCCGTCAAAAAACGAACTCTAGTCATGTCCTAACTCCTCTCTGATGAGGTCGAAAAAGACCTCTTTTTTTCTTTTAGGAACTGTCACCCACTGACGCGCCTGTGCAAAGTGGGTATTGGCTTCGAAATGTGTAATAGCTTTCAACTGTGTCCCAGAGACAGTTTTTCCATCCGAACTGTATGGATTTATAGCAAAATGTCCTTGTCGAATCGTCTCTTCAGCTTGTTCAAATAAGTGGCGATTGTAAGCCAGCAAATTCTCAATTTCTTCATCCGCAAAGGTACTTTTAGCACTAATCGCATAAGGTCCCGATGTCAAATAAGGACTGGCTTCTTTTAAGAAAATGCCAGTGTACACCAACTCTTTTTGCAATTTGCCTAAGGCGTCACTCAATTGGGATAGGTCTTTTAAAGATACCTTGGGCTCTTGCATCTGCAGATACATGGCCCCGAAAACCTTGTCCAAATGTGCCTCTTCTTGTACTAAAGCCTGAATGTAGGTAACCAGTTGAGGGCTTAAGCCATTGTAAAATTTGGTGATGTCAAAATCCTGTTTACTAGACTTGTAGTCCACGATACCGGATCGATCAAGGTCTTTTAATACATCAACACGATCAATGATACCAGAAACTGACAAGTGCTCAGATAAAGGAAGAATAAACTGCTTTTCTTCAGCTTGGGGCAAAACAATGCTGTCTTTTGATAATACAGAACTGGTTGCACGCGCGATGGTTTCAAGTCGCGATAAACTGTACTGTCCGGCCCAGTCCTGCTGATAAGCGTCTGAAAAAGCAATCTCGCGATTGGTAGTTGCAATTGCTTTTTCCATTTTTTGATCAAAAGAAACTAAGCTATGATCCTGCACCACGCGCTCAAAGACACGATGGAGGTAAACCCCATGTTGACGAGCATCCGGGTGAATACTCTCACTTTCTTTCAGTCCAAGAACATATTGCAGATAGTACTTATACTGATTATCATAAAAACTAGTCAAGGCAGAAGCAGACAATCTCAACGGCTTGTCTTGCGGAAACCGTAGGCGTATAACCTCTTGGCTAACCGGTGTCGTTTTTAGTTGACGATCAAAGACAGGTAGACTTAACTGCTCTTTTTCTAAATAACGCTTTAAATAACGTCTTGCAACCATCCAAAAGGTTTCTTGTTCAGTGCTTTCTGGAACTTGTAACTGATAATGGGCTAAAACCCGTGATAACAGCGACTTAGCATTACCAATATCACTAGGCGAAAGACGTGTTAGTGATAGCGATTTGTTCTGCATGGGAAGGCCAAAATTGATCAGTTCTTTGATATAAGGCGAGATATTTTGCTCTTCTTCTTGTTGAAAACGCGGTTGTGTCAAGATGATTTTCTCACTTGCAGCATGAAAAACAGATAGAGCGGTGTAGAGATTTTTTTGACTATTTTCCTGATTTGGTAGGTCTAAGCGCTTATCAGCATCTGTTGTTTCATTGATGCTGTGACGCTCTTCATCTGATAAGAGACTATCATTTTGAGCAATTTTAGGGAAATGTTGTGCTGACATGCCTAACGCAAAAACCAATCGATTGCTGTGTGGTTCCACCAAATCATAGGATTGTATTGTTACTGTATCCACTGTTGCTGGTACGGTCCGAAATTGGCTGTTCAAAATAGCTGAGGCAAGCAAGTCCAAAATTTGGGGCAGTGTGATGGTTTCTTTCTCAAACAAGAGATGCGCTTGTGTTAAAATTCCTGAAAAACGCTTAAAAACTTCCTGTGTTTTTACAGCCTCCTCCTCACCATCTTGAATAACAAGTTGCTCAAGATTGGCCTCCAACTGACAATCGCCTAAAAAATGAAGCAAACGCTGTAAATTGGTCTGACCATTATGCGGTTCCTTTTCGTGATAAAGTGTAGCCAGAGGTTGCATCATCTTCTCACGAATGGTATTTAAAAGCCTGAGATCATAACTATCCTTCTGGCTAGCTGTAAAGGTCTTAAAGAAAGCATCTCCTTGAATATCAGCATAGCGGACGTAGTCATCCCACAAATCGATTTCTGCCTGACTAAGATTTCCATATAGACCTGATTTAACGAGATTACGAACATCATCTTGCCTAAGGTGATAGCGAAAAATACGCGATAGGCTATCTAAGATATGTACAAGCGGGTGATGCCCCATTTTATGGGCATAAGAGAGATGATAAGGAATATCATACTTATCAAAAATTTGAGCAAGACTTTGGCGATAGCTTTCTACATCTCCCAAGAGAACCGTTATATCCTTATAGCGGTAGCCCTGATGAATGTGATCTCGAATGGCTGTCGCAACTACCTCTATTTCTTCTTGGAGACTAGGCATTGTCCAAAGCTCAAACGCCTTTTTATCGTCAGCCTTTAACTGCACAGCGGTCTGCGTAAAGGCATGATTGGCTTCAAAAAGATGCGATAGGCGACTAAAAGCATCAGGGTAACGGTGATGTGAGGTGAGATATTCCGGTTTTACTGCAAAGCGCCCCGCCAAATGTTGAAGAAATTGACAACTGGCCTGGTAAACATTCCCCTCAATAAAAGAACTGCGCATAGCGGCTTTACTTAGGTAAGTCCCTATCACAATCTCAGCTCCCTTATCATGCATACGTGTGATAAGGCTATCTTCCTGAGCTGAAAAACGGGTAAAACCGTCAATGATAACCGTCACTCCAGACAAGTCCTGTTCCCATTCCCTGGACTCCATCGCTGTCAGTAATTGGCCAATCTGAGTGTCTTGCTGATAATCATAGCTTGCTAAAATGTCATCGACAGCAGTAAAAATTTTCTCTAAATCTGCTTGCTTTTCTGGTGGATTGAGCCCTTCTAAGTCAGCCACTGTCATCTGAGCCGTTTGGAGTTCTTGATATAAGGAAACAAGTTGTGCAATAAAACCAGCTTCTAGACGCAAGCGACCAAAAATACGAAGGTCCTGGTCAGACAATTGCATCAAAGCACGATAAAAAACCATGGTCAGTCCACTATCGTCCAATTGGTTTTGCCCTTGAACACTATCTAAAACAAAATAGCGTGCCATTTGCGTAAAACGCGTCACAGTCACTGCAAAAGAGGCCCGGCCGGTAAGGTGCGTCAAAACTGTTCGTTCCTTATCAAAAGATAGGGAATTCGGGGCAATATAAAAAACACGGTTTCCTTTGTCGGCAGCCTCCTGAGCTATATGCGCTAAAATCTCTGTCAAATCATGTTGTAAGTCTGTATAGACCAGTCGCATTTTCTTCTCCTTAACCGTTTCTCTCTGCTATTCTAGCACAATTGTAACTAATAAAAAAATAAACGGCTAAAGCCGCTTATTTTTAGAATTTTTTACGTTTACGAGCTGCTTCTGATTTACGTTTACGTTTTACAGAAGGTTTTTCATAGAATTCGCGTTTACGTGATTCTTGAAGAGTACCAGCTTTAGTGACAGAACGTTTGAAACGACGCAATGCATCATCCAACGATTCGTTTTTACGAACTACTGTTTTTGACATGATTTCACCTCCTCAAGAAATATACTAACGCTTTAGCGTCTCAAACTATATTACCAAAGAGATGGGCGGACGTCAAGTGTTTTATTCATTTTCAGCAATCGTTTTTGAAGCTTCGTCAATATAAGTCTTGTATTTTCCTTCTTTAACCAACTGACGAATGACTTTATCAATGGTCTTCTTTAGGCGCTCACTCTTTTTGCCTTTAGGCATAGCCACAACATTTGAGCTGGATTCGCCACTGGTTTTTAAACTAACCGAAGAGATCGCCAAATCCTTGTTTTGAGCAACATAACCAGCTGCGATGGGGTATTCCGTCACGATACCGTTAAGCTTTCCTGATTTTAACTCATTGACCAACTCACTAGTAGATGTCAGTGCGACAAGGTTAGCTTTGGGCATTTGTTCTTGCGCTTGCGTATTTTGAATAGTTCCTTTTTGAGCACCGATAGGTTGATTATCAAAGCTAGCGATGCTAGTGTAGCTTGCAGCCTTGTCTTTTTTGACGAGTAAAACGGTTGTTGCCTGATAATAAGGAGTTGAAAAACGATAATGCTCTGCCCGCTCAGGTGTCGCTGACAATCCGGAAATGGCCAAATCAGCCTTACCAGAATTCAGACTATTAAGAACATTGTCAAAAGTTGTAGCTGAGATAACTAACTTAACCCCCAACTCATCCGCCAAAGCCTGAGCTAATTTAATATCCGACCCAACTACCGTATCACGGCCATTAATCATTGTCCGAAATTCATAAGGAGCGTAATCGGGACTCATCGCAATCACTAGCTTCCCAGATTTTTGAATCGCTGTTTGCATATCTTCATCTGAACGCTGACTAAGCGAAAAATGAATAACTGTAAGGACGGTAAAAGCAAGGACTGCTAGCGTTCCCAGGGTCCATTTCCATTGTGTTACTAATTGTTTCATACGCTTATTTTAGTCTATTATTTTATAAAAGTCAAGGTGAAGTGAATAAAAATACGGTTAATTTTCCAAATTTTGCGCCAACGTCTCCCATTCTTCCATGAGGGCCAGCTGCTCTGTTTCTGCTTGGGAAAGATGTCCTTGAAGTTCCATCAGTTCAGCACTATCATTTGTGGTCATCATTTGCCCCGTCAGTTCCGCCAATTCAGCGTCAAGCGTTTCGAGACGATTTTCAATTTCTTCGATAAGACGTCGCAGTTTTCGTTCTTCTCTTTGATTGGCTTTATGCGCCTGATAATCCAGCATTTTAGTGTCAACTTGTTGACTAACTTCAGAGGAAGTGTTCTCCTTTTCGGCTACTTCCTGTGCCTCTTCTTCGGCTTTCTTACGCATGTAATAATCATAATCGCCCAAATACAGTTGGGCACCCTCTGGTCGGATTTCAAGCACCTTTGTCGCCACACGATTGATAAAGTAACGGTCATGACTAACAAATAAAAGGGTACCAGCATAGTCAATCAGAGCATTTTCTAACACTTCCTTGCTATCAATATCCAAATGGTTGGTTGGCTCATCTAAAATAAGGTAATTATCTCCTTGCAAAGACAATTTTGACAAAAGTAATCGCGCTTTTTCGCCACCTGAAAGCATGGCGACTGTCTTTTTGACCTCATCGCCAGAAAAAAGAAAGGCTCCTAAGCGGTTGCGAATCTCTACCTCAGGCAAGGTTGGGAAGGCTGACCAGAGTTCTTCAAGAACGGTTTGGCGTTCTGAAAGGGTTGACTGCGATTGATCATAGTAACCAACGGTGACTTTGGCCCCAAGTCGAATATTGCCAGCAAGCGCTGGTAGGCGGCCAATAATAGTTTTAACGAAGGTTGTTTTTCCTACCCCATTAGGACCTACGATTGCAATAGCATCCTCTTTTTTCACCTCTAAATCAATCGGTCCCGCTAATTTTTCCTGATCATAACCGATCACCAAATCTTGGACTTGCATGACTTGATTTCCAGACGTTTCTGAAATAGCAAAGGCCATGTGAGCCGATTTGTCATCCCCTTTCGGTTTGTCCAAGCGCTCCATTTTTTCTAATTGTTTACGGCGGGCTTGCGCACGTTTTGTGGTTGAGGCACGAACAATGTTTCGATTGACGAAGTCTTCTAGCTTTGCGATTTCCTTTTGTTGTTTATCGTACTGTTGCCAAAGGGAAGCCTGCTTTTGTGCTTTTTGTTCCACAAATTGACTGTAATTTCCCACATAGCGATCCAAAGCATGTGGCGTCAAATCATAAGTGATGGTTGCTACCTTATCGAGAAAATAGCGGTCATGACTGACGATAATAAGAGCCCCTTGATAATTGGATAAATAACCTTCTAACCAAGCGATCGTCTCAATGTCTAAGTGGTTGGTGGGTTCATCCAAGACAAGTAAGTTTGGCCTTTGTAAAAGCATACGAGCCAGTGCCAGCCTCGTATTTTGACCACCAGACAAGCTAGATATTGGCATCTCCCACATACTTTCATCAAATTTAAAGGCATTTAAGATGGCCTTGATATCCGCCTCATAGGTAAACCCGCCTGCTTGGCGAAAACGCTCAGATAGTCTATCGTACTGACGCATGACAGTTTCTAATTCCTCAGGTGAAGCTTGCCCCATTTGTGTCTCTAAATCACGTAAAGAGCGTTCCATTTCCCTTAATGGTTGAAAAATCGTCAACATTTCAGCCATAATGGTTTTATCTGAATCAAAACGACTATCCTGTGCCAAATAGGCCAATGATACCTCTTTTTTGAGAAACACATCACCTTGTGTTGGGGACTCCTCGCCAACTAATATTTTTAAGAGAGTTGACTTTCCAGCCCCGTTACGCCCAACCAAAGCAATCCGATCCCGGTCATTGACCTGCATGGAAATCTGATCAAAGAGCACGTCTCCTGAAAAAGACCGCTCAATAGCATTCGCTTGCAAAATTATCATTGTCTTATCCTTACTTTTTGGTCAATTAAGACCGTCTAAAATAACATTATAGCACAGATTGACTGCCGTAAACGACAACACCTCACAAAGTCCTTAAAATAAACTAGGAATTATTGATTCAACTAAGTCACAAGGCTCAGTCTTGATAGGATAACTTTTAGCAAAAAAAGGCCTTTAGGCCTTTTTTGTCATTCTTTCATGTACCTGTATCGATACATTTTATTTATCAAATTGGCTAGCTACTTTGGCTAAGTCAACAACGGTTTGTTTATCGCCCTCATGAAGTGATTTAACGATTTTAGACCCAATAATCACCCCATCTGAAACACGATTAAAACGAGCGATATCTTCTGGCGTAGACACACCAAAACCGGTTAAAACTGGAATTGACATTTCCTCGACCAGACGTTTGAGGTGCTGGTCCAAATCATCTCGATACTGACCCGATTTACCTGTCACACCATTAACCGCAACAGCATAGATAAAGCCTTCAGCCCCTTCTGTGATCTTTTTTTGACGTTGAACACCCGTCGTTAAGCTCACCAATGGTACCAAAGCAATATCTGAGTAGGCTAAAGCAGGACGCAAAAGCGTTGACATTTCAAAAGGAAGATCTGGAACGATTAACCCTTTGACGCTAGTCTGAGCCAAATCTGCCACAAAACGTTCAATGCCGTACTGATAGATTGGGTTAATATAAGACATAATCACCAAAGGAACCGGACTGTCAATAGTCTGCAGAGTTTGAATAATAGCCGTTAAACTTGTCCCCTTGGCCAGACTTCTCTGACCAGCTAGCTCAATGATGGGACCATCGGCAACAGGATCTGACCAAGGAACCCCCACTTCGATAGCAGATGCGCCATTTTCTGCTAAAAATGTTATAGTTTCAGCTAAACCTGCCAATCCCTCTGGATGATCACCAGCCATAATATAAGGCACAAAAATCCCTTTTTTGGCTTCTTTGATCGCTTGTAAATGTTGGGTCAAACTTTTACTCATGCTTCTTCTCCTTTTTGATCCTCCAAATGCGCCTTTACTTGGTTGACATCCTTATCCCCACGCCCAGACAAACAAATAATCATTGACTGCTCTTGACTCATATTTTTTGCTACCTTTTGCGCTAATGCAATGGCATGACTGGATTCCAACGCAGGAATAATCCCTTCCAGACGAGATAAGAGCTGGAAGGCCTCTAGCGCTTCTTGGTCCGTAATGGCATCATAACTTGCTCTTCCAATACTGTTAAAGAAAGAATGTTCCGGTCCAATGCCCGGATAGTCCAAACCTGCTGAAATAGAGAAAGCTTCCATAATTTGTCCATGTTGATCTTGTAAAACATCCATTAAAGCACCATGTAGGATACCAGGTCTCCCTTTGGCAAACGTCGCAGCATGTTTATCGGTATCTAAACCTAAACCAGCCGCTTCTGCACCGTACATAGCAACGTTCTCATCTTCGACAAAAGGATAGAAGAGTCCAATAGCATTAGAACCTCCCCCGATACAGGCTAAGACAGCATCAGGTAAAGCGCCACCGGATAAGTCAGCAAATTGTCGTTTAGCTTCTCGTCCGATAACGGATTGGAAATCACGTACAATTTCTGGAAAAGGTGCAGGTCCCAAGGCAGAGCCCATAATGTAATGGGTATCCTCAATGTTCGCCACCCACGCACGCAAGGCAGCATTAACAGCGTCTTTTAGCACACGTGAACCATCGGTAACGGCATGGACTTTGGCGCCTAAAAGCTCCATTCGAAAGACATTAAGCGCTTGACGCTTGACATCTTCTTCGCCCATGTAAATGGTACACTCCATGTCAAACAGAGCTGCCGCCGTTGCTGTTGCCACTCCGTGCTGACCGGCACCCGTCTCGGCAATAATCTTTTTCTTGCCCATACGACGAGCCAATAAGACTTGACCTAAAGCGTTATTAATTTTATGAGCACCTGTATGATTAAGGTCTTCGCGTTTCAAATAGATTTTAGCGCCACCGATATAATCCGTTAGCCGTTTAGCATAATAAAGAGGCGTCTCACGTCCGACATAATTTTTTAATAAATCATCTAATTCCGCTTGAAAAGTCGGATCTTGTTTAGCCTCACGGTAGGCCTGGTCGAGTTCAATAACAGCCGTCATGAGTGTCTCAGGAACAAATTGTCCCCCATACTCTCCAAAAAAGCCACGTTGGTCTGGTTGTTGATAGGTCATGCTTTCACTCTTTCTATAAATGTTTTAATCTTATTAAGGTCTTTTTCACCTGCTGTCTCAACTCCTGATGAAACATCAACTGCATAAGGAGAAAAGGTTCTGATAGCCTCTTGAACATTATCTACAGTCAAACCGCCTGCAATAAAGAAAGGCCGAGAAATGTCAGATAAGTCAACGGCTTGCCAATCAAAGGTTTGCCCCGACCCTGCCTGAGGGGCATCAAACAAGACATAGGAAAAATCAGTAGTGCTTGTTGTCACTTCTTTTCCTGTAACCTGAATGGCGCGAATGACTGGAACACCCACTTCTAAAGTCTGAGTAGCATCCCAATCGCCATGAATTTGAACCAAGTCTAAAGGAATAGCCTTAACGTATTCTGTTAAACAGTCTAAAGTCGGACTCACAAAAACACCCACAGTTTGTACGGATGATGGCAGATTTTCAACCAATTCTTGTGCTTTTTTTAGACTAATTTGTCGTCGACTAGGAGCAAAGACGAAACCAAGATAATCAGCCCCTGCCTCAACAGCAGTCTTAACAGCCTCTGGTGTCTGCAAACCACATATCTTAACCTTTGTCAACTTGTAACTCCTTCATGGTTTTGGCCACATCATTGCTCTGCATGAGAGCAGTTCCTACCAAAATCGCTGAGACAAATGGAGCCACTTGCTGAGCGTCTTCTTGATTAAAAATCCCTGACTCTGACACATAAACACGATCAGATTGGAACAGAGGTGCCATTGACTTCGTGTGCTCCAGCGACACCTCAAATGTCGTCAAATTGCGATTATTGACACCTATAATTTGAGCACCGATACGATGGGCCACCTCCAATTCAGCAGCTGTATGAGTCTCCACCAAAACTTCCAACCCCAAGGAACTAGCAAAATCAAACAACTCTTTAAGACGCTCTTCCGTTAACGCTGCTACAATCAATAAAATCACCGTCGCACCAGCATTAAAACTGCGTACAATCTGTTTTTCATCGATAATAAAATCTTTAGCCAAAGTCGGAATCGTAACTGCTTGTGACACCTCACGCAAATAAGCAATATCACCCTTAAAGAAGAGTTTATCCGTCAAAACAGAAATCATACAAGCACCGTTAGCTTCATAGGTTCTGGCCTGTTGGATAATGTCCACATCAAGATTAATATCCCCCATGCTAGGGCTGGCTTTTTTGACTTCTGCAATGACCTGCAGTCGCTCTTTTTGCGCCTTGAGATAGTCAAACAAACGATAAGAACTTCGTCCCTCACCGACTGTTTCAAGCGACAAAGCAGCTACCTCTATCGCTTTTTCTTGTAGAATTTTTGGTAAAAACGTTTGACTCATACTTGTACCTCTTGCAACTGGTGCAATTTCTCAAGAGCTGTTCCATCAGCAATCACTTGGCGAGCCAGTGCAATCCCCGCAGGCAAGTCCGTTACTTTACCATTTGCAAAGAAGCCCAAACCAGCATTAAGAACTGTTGTTTCTAAATAAGGACTGGCCTCATTGTTTAGAACGCTTAGGAGAATTTTTGCATTTTCTTTAGCGTCTCCACCACGAATGGCTTCTAACGGTACTTCCGACATTCCTAAATCTTTATAGCTGAATTGGTGTTGACTAATTTCACCATCTCGCAACAAGGTATAGGTATTGACCCCATAGAGGGCTGCTTCATCCATATTATCAGGTCCGGTAATCACAAGACCACGTTTTCTTCCCAACTTTTGCATGACCTGAGCGACCGACGTTTGTAGCTCTTGGCGATACAAGCCCATCATTTGGCTCTCTAAGTCTACCGGGTTAGCCAAAGGCCCCACAAGGTTCATGATCGTAGGGATCCCAAGAGCTCGCCTAGCCGGACCAATAAAGCGCATGGCCGGGTGCATGGTCTGCGCAAAAATAAAGGCAAGACCAACTTCATCTAAAGCGCGTGCGAGAACTTCTGGACTCGCTGAAATATTAATCCCCAGTGCTTCTAAAACATCTGCTGAACCAGATTTTGAAGAAATCGAACGATTTCCTGCTTTGGCCACTCGAACACCACCAGCAGCTAGAACAAAGCTAACTGTTGTAGAGATATTAAAACTAAACGAACGGTCGCCACCAGTTCCACAGTTGTCCATAGCGTCTGGAAATTCTTTAGGTAAGGTCACAGCGTGAGCCTTCAGAGATGTTACAACGCCAGTGATTTCGTCAGGTGTTTCTCCCTTAACGGCTAATCCCATCAGCAAGGCTGCAATTTGACTCTCACTCACATCACCTTGTAAAATCGCATCGAAAATTTCAGAAACGACTTCTTGACTTAAATCTTTTCTAGCAACTAATTCTTGATAAATCTCTTTCATCCTATCTCCTTTTTAGGCACCAAAGCCACAAAATTACGAATCATGTCTAATCCTTCAGGGGTACCGATTGATTCAGGGTGATACTGCAGCCCGTATATCTGTAGACGCTTATTCTGGATGGCCATAATTTCTTGGTCATCGCTTGTTCTAGTTACAACCTCAAATCCTTCAGGCATCTCATCTACGACAATAGAATGATACCGCATAATGGTTAGTACCTGCGGTAATCCTTTAAAAATGGGCGAGTCAACTTCCTGCGTCATTTGACTTTGTTTACCATGCATGACCTGTTGCGCCAAACCGAGTTTTCCACCAAACGTTTCAGCAATCGCTTGATGCCCTAAACAAACCCCTAAAATCGGTTTTTTACCCGCAAAATCACGAATTACCTCTTCGAGTCGACCAGCATCCGCCGGCCAGCCCGGTCCCGGCGACAGAACAATCCCGTCAGCTTGACCAAGCCTATCATAGAGTTCCTCAGCATCATTTCTCACGACTTCTACCTGTGTAAAGGCACCTAGGTACTGGGCCAGGTTATAGGTAAAAGAATCATAGTTATCCACTAAACAAATCATTGCACATCTCCAATCCGTGTCATAGCTTTAGCCTTATTGATCGTTTCATAAAACTCATTTTCAGGAATACTATCATAAACAATTCCAGCTCCTGCCTGGACATAGGCTTTTTGATTTTTGAGAATCATGGTCCGTATGGCAATAGCAAAGTCCATATCCCCCGTAGCAGACAGATAACCTATAGCACCCGCATAGATACCTCTTTTTTCCTGCTCTAACTCATAAATCCGACGCATGGCACGAATTTTAGGAGCACCTGAAACTGTACCGGCGGGTAAGGTTGACTTAAGTGCGTCCAAGGCTGTCCATTCGGGTAGTAATTCACCTTTCACCACACTGGTCAAATGCATAACATAACGGAAAAATTCCACTTCCATATACTTAGTCACTGTTACCGTTCCATTTTTGGCAATTTTACCAATATCATTACGCCCGAGATCGACCAACATGCGATGTTCTGCAGTTTCCTTAATATCATGTGACAACTCAGCTGCCAAGTCAGCATCTTCGGCCTCATTAGCCCCGCGAGGACGTGTTCCAGCGATTGGGTTAGTGACAACTTCCCCGTTTTTAACAGACACCAAGCTTTCTGGGCTAGCCCCTATCACTTGATAGTCGCCAAAATCGTAGAAATACAAATAATTTGATGGATTGGTCACCCGCAAATTACGGTAATAATCTAATGGGTCACCCGCAAAATCTGCAGAAAAACGTTGACTAAGGACGCATTGAAACATGTCCCCTTCACGAATAAGGCTCTTGGCTTTAGCCACCATCTCCATAAAAACTTCTTTTTCAATATGATTTGAAAATGTCAAAGCCTGTAAGGCCTGCGGGGTGAATTCGTTTGGCGCCTGAGTTTGTAAATCCGTCACTACTTTACCCAAAGCCTGACGTGTGGCATCATTATCTCGTCCAGAATAAAGATTGTCCTCAACTACATAAACTTTTTCCTTTTTATGATCAAAAATCAAGTAAGACTCATATATAAAGAAATGCATATCAGGTGTTCCTATGGTATCTTGAGGAATCTCACCGATATTTTCATAGAGGCCAATCATATCATAACCAGCAAATCCGATGGCACCACCAGCAAATGGCAAATCCGATTGAATCCCTTTTACCGTAACCCCATCCAGGTACTCAAAAGGATCCTGGTCAATCACTCGGCCATTTTCAGACAGGATACCGTCTTTAAAGACAATTTCATAAACAGGGTTGTAAGCAACGATGGAAAATCGTGCATTTTCTTTTTCACGTGGGATAGATTCAAGGATAACCTTGTGTTCCCCCTGAACTCGCATATAAGCCAAAATAGGTGTCAAGGTATCGGCAGGTAAAACTTTTCTCATAATCTTTCCTTTCAAACTGGTTTATTGAGCGTCATACGACTGACACAAGAACCTTTTAATATCGCAACTATTGTTACTCTTTGTTTATCTTTTCTTCCAAAACAATGAAGGCTTAAATCATACTTCGCCAAAAACTTTCAGCCACATCAGGCGATAAAACAAGCTCGAATGCTTGCTGACGACGATTCGTTATTACTCGGTTAACACGATCGCTAGCTTGAACAGCAACCTTGTCTCCCTTGGGCTTAAGCCGTCCTGCCTTTTCCACAAGTATTTGACGTTGGGCCACCAGTCGCATCAACTACTTATCCATATGGTCAATGTCCATTAGAAGATTGCTTAATGCATCCATAAATACCCAACCTTTCATTGAATTAATGAAAGAATACTTCTTTAAAGATAAAGGTAAACAAAAAACCTCACAGAGAAATACTCTGTGAGGGCATTAAATCGAGTTTAACACGGTACCACCTCAGTTAATGGCCTAATTGCTACACTACGGCCATCATCTCTACCTCCTCTAACAAGGAGTTGCACGGTAAGGGGTGCCAACCGAGAAGGTTATGTCTTCCCTTCTCTCCTAATTATAATCAGCCCAATGTTCACTAGCCCTGACTGCCTGTTCGCAATACCCACAGGCTCCCTGAAAATCATCGACCAGTTACTTTCTGATTTAACTGTTATTTTACTCCTTTTTTTCTAGAAGTCAAGAATTTTCTGTTAATTTAGACAATTTACAATTCTAAAGGCTCCAATTATCATTATCTAACCTATCATCTAGTAAAACACTAAGCATCACTTACACAAACGTCATCATCTCTTTACTCACTCGTTATAGTCATGTGCTATCCTATTATCAAATAGTATGATTTAGTGAGGTGTATTATGGTTTGGTCTTTATGTGTCGGCTTTTTCATCGGTTCCATTGCAGGTGCTTTCTTTGACTCTAACGAACGGCCTGGATGTTTTATCACGGCCTTGGTTGGACTTCTAGGTTCTGTCGTTGGCCAATTGTTTTTAGGTCACTGGGGGCCTCATCTTGCCGATATGGCCATTATTCCCTCAATCTTAGGCGCCATACTTCTCATTGCTATCTTTGGACACTATCTATATAAACGCTAAAAATGCAACCATCATTCAAAGAAAACCACTATGACGTTCACGATACACAAACCCATTCTGCAAAGTCAGTTGCAGAATGGGTTTTTAAAGATTTTCCGAGTTTTTTTGATTAAAGCTACTGGTTTTATACGATGCTAGACCGTCAGCTATATCAGCCGCAAAAACACCAGAAGCTAAGCTCTTTTTTACAACATTTGTAACAACTTGTGTCCCTCATCCCAGTCAGTATACGCCAACAGCATATAAGCTGACAACAGCATGGAAGATAGATTTAACTTGTTTTTGTCTACAAAGTCAGATGCCGTTCCATGCATCGCCTCAAAAATAGCGGGTTCTGCTTGTAATTGATATGGGGACTTAGTCATCGTTATCATTCTTTACTCAAATATAAAAGAAAAAAGAAGTTGAGACTCTTCTCAACTTCTTTTGTTCTAGTTTACCGTCAATTTCTAATGGCTTGATGCACCTGATGTCGCATCCGCACTTCCAGCATCAGAGGTTCCTCCTCCAGACGCAGAGGCACCTGAAGTCGTATCCGCTCCACCATGACCACCTGGAACCGCCGCATTTGCTCCACCAACAAGGCGCTGACCAGTTGTTTGTAAATACCAGTCTAACCATGGTTTGAAATCAAAGACAATTTCATTAATCCCAGCATAGGACCCATCGGGGTAATACATAGCTTGGTAATTATGGGTATTGAGTACTTCAGTCGAACCGGGAATGAGAGTTCTAATATACTCTTCATTACCGTTACGAAGACTTCCAACCACCCACTCCACATTTTTCATCCGACCAGCAGGTAAGGAATTGTGAACCGTTGATAAGCGGTTACCTGACTGCTCAGGGACACGTTTAGCCAGCATGGTTTCTGGATCTTGATGCGCATTATTATAATAGAGAAACTGGTTATTGTCATCTGCATAGGTTAACTCAAATGGCATCGCTTTAAGGAACATGTTAATCTGGTCAACCGTCAAGATCCCGTGGTCTAATTTGACATAGGTATTTCCTGACACAGCACCTGTTAATTCAGCCACTTTTTCAACCCAATCAGGATCGTCTGGATCAACATCTGTAATGGTAGTTGGTAATACACCAGTAGCATCTAAATCCTCTGGTGCAATTGGTTTTGGTTTTTGCAAGGGTTTGGTCACCTTCACGTATTGTACAAAATTAGCGATACATGTTTCTAAAAATGCAACTGTACCAGCATCAGCAATATTCCCTTTATCATCAAAAGCTTCTTTGGCTTTACCAAGTAAAAATTCATTTCCTGGCAAGACAAAGGCGTTAACACCTGGAGCATCTAAAATTTTCCTCAAGTGGACTTGTGCCCGTGAAGTCCCTTGGTCATAATAGGACGCCCCAACAATCATCACTGGTTTTTCTTGGAAAGGATGGACTTGGTAGGATAACCATTCCAAGACACTCTTAAGACCAACAGAAAGGGTATGGTTATGCTCTGGAGTGGCAATAATCACACCATCAGCCCGCGTTATTTTATTGTTAAGCAAGCGCAATTGAAAACTTTCTTCCCAATTGTGGTCTTGGTTAAATAGGGGTACTTCATCGATTTCCAATACTTCCATTTCAAATTGTGTTTTAAAATGACGGCGAATAAAAGCTAACAATTTGCGGTTGTATGAATCTTCGTAATTAGCTCCAACTAGTCCTACAAGTTTCATGCGCGATCTCCCTTCTTATAATTGTTCCCAATCAAAATTTTCTGCTTCTTTACGCAACAAAGCTTGCGCTCCTGATACCTTATTGGCCAAAGTTACAAAGATTCGGAAATCTGCAAACAAGGCATCCAACTTAGCGACAATATCAGGGTCAACGAGATCGCCATGGTCATCAAAGGCTTGAAGAGAATGAGACAACAAAAACTCAGAACCTGGCATTACAGCAGCCTTCAATTCAGGAGCGTCCAAGATTTGACGCAACTGTAACTGTGCCCGAGAAGAGCCTAGTGTGCCATAAGAAGCCCCTGTAATCATGACAGGTTTATTAAGCATGGGATAGATACCATAAGAGAGCCAAGCTAAAGCATTCATTAAAACAGCTGGAATAGCATGATCATACTCAGGTGTGCCAATAATGACACCATCGGAAGCTTCGATTTTTTCAGCGATAGCCCGTACGCTATCAGGAATATGGCGGTCCTTAGGCTTATTAAAAATGGGGAGATCAGCGATTTCTACTAATTCAATAGTCGCCTGATCCTTAAAATGTTTTTGCATATAAGCTAGGAGACGCCGGTTGGTGGACTGTTTGGAATTTGTGCCCACAATAGCAATTAACTTCATAAGTAACCCCTTTCACGAGTGCTTAACTTGATTATAGCATTTTTTTTGTGGCTTCGCTATCCGATTTTGCTAACAAAAAAGTTGCAAATCCAGAACTTTGTGCCACTTCACCTGATTCCGTTTGGACGAAGGTTTCAAGTTCTTTTTCTTTTTCAACACGTCTGACCACCTCGTTTGGATGATAACCAAACAGACGACTGGTCCACACTTCTCCCTGCACTGACAAGGGAGAGACAATCGTTAAACTGGCGACATCAGTTGCCATGGGGTAACCCGTCTGCGGATCCAAAATATGATGAAAGGTTTTATCTCCTACTTGTAAACGTCGCTCATAAACACCTGATGTGACAACAGAGGCATCGGTCAGAGCTAGCATGCTACGATGCTTTCCTCTGATGTGATTGGGCAACTGAATGCCAACTCGCCATAGATTATCCGGCTGGTGAAAAGCAGGTCCAAAAACCAAGACATTCCCCCCCAGGTTAATAAATCCTGAAGGCACGCGCACTGATTTGAAAAAATCGACAATGCGATCCGCAATATAGCCTTTAGCCAACGCGCCCAGATCAAGTTTCATCCCTGCTTTTGAAAGGAAAACCGTCTGACAGCTATCATCTAAGCAAATGTTATTCGGGTCTGTCAAACAAAGCAAGGACTGAATGGTGGTATCGTCGGGAACTTTGGCATCCGGAAATCCAATGCGCCAAGCTTGCACCAAAGGTCCAATACTGATATTGAGGCGACTGCCTGGCGCACAAGAATGTTCTTTTCCTAAACGAATCAGTTCATACAGATCCTTGGGGACCCAAATCGCTTTTTGGCCTGCGGCTTGGTTTATCGCAGCGAGTTCAGAATCATCCCGATTAGCTGAGAAACGCGTTTCATATTGACGCAATAAGCGCTCTGCTTCCGCTAAAATGGGTTCAGGCATCTCATGATAAATCTGCAAGTCAATTACCGTTCCCATGAGGCGGATCTGACGTCCTTGTCTTTTCATGCTTTTTCCTTTCTCGTCTTGTCGTCTTTTTTGTCAACTTCACCCTAAAAAAGGAAGACCCAACCGATCCTCCTTAATATTTCTTAGAAAACGTTCGTCTAGAGACTGTCTAGAATACTATCCCAGGCTTCATCAAAGCCATCCTTTGTGACAGATGAAAAGAGAATAAAATCATCTTGAGGATCAAAATCCAGCTTCTTTTTAATCAAACTCGTCTGTTTGTTCCACTTTCCTTTAGGGATTTTATCAGCCTTGGTTGCAACCAAAATCACTGGAATTTCGTAATATTTTAGAAACTGGTACATTTGAACATCATCTGCAGTCGGCTCATGGCGCATATCAACTAAGCTAACAACACTACGTAAATTATCACGAGAAACAAGATACTCCTCAATCATCTTGCCCCAACGTTCTCTTTCCTTTTTGGACACTTTAGCATAACCATAACCCGGAACATCGACGAAACGCAATTTATCATCAATATTGTAAAAATTCAACAACTGTGTTTTTCCAGGTTTGCTGGATGTTCTCGCCAAATTTTTACGTCCCAATAGGGTATTAATAAAACTCGACTTACCAACATTGGAACGCCCAGCTAAAGCAACTTCTGGAAGCTCATCTTGAGGATAATGGCTCTTATTAGCAGCACTAAGCAACAGGTCCGCATTGTGGGTATTTAAATAGGCAACTTCTGTCATTAGGATGCCGTCTCAAGCACCGGCGCCTGAGTCCCTTCTACAGCTTCTTTTGTAATTCGCACCTTAGTCACATCGTCCTGACTAGGCACTTCAAACATCACGTCCATCATGGTTTCTTCAATAATAGACCTCAACCCACGAGCGCCTGTCTTACGTTCGATTGCTTTTTGCGCCACTGCTTCTAAGGCCTCTTCATCAAATTCAAGGCTAACCCCATCATATGCCAATAAAGTCTGGTATTGTTTGACAATGGCATTACGAGGTTTGGTTAAGATATTCACCAAATCCTCGACAGTCAGCTGTTCTAAGGCTGTAATAACAGGTAAACGTCCAATAAATTCAGGAATCAACCCAAATTTTTGAATGTCTTCTGAGATGATTTCTTGCATGTAAGAGCTCTTATCTTCCAGAGCCTTATTATTTTGACCAAAACCAATAATTTTTTCACCTAGACGTTGTTTAACAATGTCTTCGATACCATCAAAGGCCCCTCCAACAATAAAGAGAATATTTTTGGTATCAATTTGAATCATTTCCTGTTGAGGGTGTTTGCGTCCGCCTTGTGGTGGTACGCTTGCAACAGTTCCCTCAATGATTTTCAAAAGAGCTTGTTGCACACCTTCTCCAGAAACGTCACGGGTGATAGAGACATTTTCCCCTTTTTTGGCAATCTTGTCAATTTCATCGACATAGATAATGCCCCGTTCAGCACGCTCAATGTTATAATCAGCAGCCTGAATAAGCTTTAGTAAAATATTTTCAACATCCTCTCCAACGTAACCGGCTTCAGTGAGAGCTGTCGCATCGGCAATCGCAAATGGGACATTCAAACTTTTCGCTAAAGTTTGCGCTAAAAAGGTTTTTCCTGACCCTGTTGGCCCAATCATTAAGATATTGGATTTTTGTAGGTCAACATCATTAGAGTCACGACTTTCTGAAAAACTGATTCGTTTGTAATGATTGTAGACAGCTACAGCCAACGCACGTTTAGCCCGTTCTTGACCCACGACATAATTGTCTAGGATATCCAATAATTCCTTTGGTTTTGGAACTTCAGCCAAGTCGGCGAGAACTTCTTCGGTCAATTCTTCATCGATAATCTCTTGAGACAAGGCCACACATTCATTACAAATATAAACATTATTTCCTGCAATGATTTTTTTTACTTCATCTTGTGTTTTTCCACAGAAGGAACATTGCACAATAAAATCTGAATTTCCAGTCATAATTTCCTCTATATTATTCTGAGATCTTAATTTTAAAATAAGGTACCTGAAAAGGCATGTATTGTATTCACCAAGTTAGTAAAAGCATTTAGAAGGCAAAAAATACCTAAACCATACCGCTTTTTTTGAAAGGCAGGCCATGCTATCAATAAGCAAAGAAGACCCAAACATAAGGTGAAAACACCAAAAATACTCCGTTGCACGCTAGCCCTCCCCTGTCTGTTTTGTCATCTGATAGACACTAAAAGCATACGGATTTTTCTCATCTGCTGGGTGATTCAGCAAGATAGTTTCTGAATAACCTGTCCAATCTATCTCCGGAAAATATCTATCTCCCTCAAAGGCACCATGGACTTGCGTCCGATAAGCCTGATCATAATAGTTTGCAAAAGCCTGATAAACCGCAGCCCCACCCGTCACAAAGAGATGCCTATCTTGTTTTTCAAACCAAGCAAGGGCTTCTGCTACAGAATGCACAACCAAAGCACCGGGTGCTTGATAGTCACGATCATGGGTTAGAATAAGGGATTGCCGTTGAGGTAACAAACGTTTATTCATTCCTTCAAAGGTAACACGTCCCATCAAAATGGCATGGCCTGTCGTCGTTTCCTTAAAGTGCTTTAATTCTGCCGGCAAGTGCCAAGGCATATGGCCATCTTGACCAATCAAGCCCTGATCATCTTGTGCCCAAATAGCAATGATTTTTTTCGTCATTTGCACTCCCCATTCTTCGTGATATTCATTGTAACAAAATTGTGTCTACTTGACTTGAAAAAAACAGCCTAGATTGCTAAATCAAATTTGAGCTGTGGTTTGATTGGTTCATAGTCAACTAACTTGAAATCTTCGGCACGAATGGCGTAGAAATCCGTTCCGTCAGGAACATCCAAAATAAGGCGAGGATGACAGGCAGATGGCTCACGACGTAACAATTCTTGTGCCTGTTCAAATTGGTTGTCATAGATATGTAGGTTATTCACAAAATAGAAAAACTTTCCCACCTTCCAACCGAAATGTTTAGCCACCATCATCTGCAAAGCAACATACTGCATCGCATTGATATGGTGAGCTACCAGCATATCATTAGACCGTTGGGTTAATGTGGCATCCAGATAAATTTCCCCATCCACACGACGCACATCAAACATGGTCTGAAAGGCACAAGGCAAGAGCCCTGGACTTTCTTCGAAGGCCTCATAATCCCACAAAGAAATCACATTGCGACGATTCCAGGGATTCTCCTCGAGTTGCTTGAGGATTTTATTCATGATATCGTGCCGTCTCACAACAGCTCCATAGCGCTCACCAATTGTTCGACTCCCGTCCACTTCCCAGTCATTCCAATAGTGAACCTGGTACTTTTTTTCAAGAACATCTAGGTCATTCGTCTGATCCTGATAAATCCACAGGACTTCCTTGATAGCTGATTTTATGGCAATCGGACGTAGAGTAGTAATTGGAAACTCTCCACGACTTAGATCATAAGTCGCAAAAGAACCTGTAATGTATTTTGAATTGGCGACCAAACCGTTTTTATACTTGGGTCTTGCCTGTTCACTAAAAACCCCTTCGTTTAAAATGCGGCGAATATTGTCTTTAAAAATCGTATCTGCTTTTGTCATAGGCCCTCCCAATCTCTACTCCATATTTTAGCAAATTTCTCAAAAGAATACCGAATTTTAAACTAGTGGCTTGCTTATCCTCAAAAGTTTTCAAGGGCTTTTTAGAACAAAATATGATAGAATTTCTAAAGAATTACATTTAAAAAGGACATGATCATGACTGTTGGAATTGACAAGATTGGCTTTGCAACAAGCCAATACCAGCTGGCGATGGCCGACTTAGCCCAAGCAAGAGGCGAAGACCCTCAAAAATACGCTCAGGGACTTTTGCTCAACTCTATCAGCATCGCTCCAGTTACCGAAGACATTGTAACTTTGGCTTGTGATGCCGCACAAAGTATTTTAACCCCTGCTGACAAGAACGCCATTGACCTCCTCATTGTTGCAACAGAATCCAGTGTAGACCAAAGTAAGGCGGCTTCTATTTGGGTCCATCAACTACTTGGCCTTGACGAAAACGTCAGAGCAATCGAAATGAAGGAGGCTTGTTATGCTGCAACCGCAGCCCTGGACTATGCCAAGCTTCATGTTCAAGCACACCCCCAGAAAAAAGCACTGATTATTGCTAGCGACATTGCCAAATACGGTATTGGGAGTTCTGGCGAACCCACCCAAGGTGCTGGCAGTATTGCCCTCTTAGTTAGTCAAGAGCCACGCTTACTGGCTTTTTCAAATGATAATGCCTACCAAACACGAAGCATCAATGACTTTTGGCGTCCAAATTACAGCCAAACACCTTTTGTTCAAGGGATGTACTCAACAAAACAGTATCTAGATAGCCTGAAAACAACATGGCGTATCTATAGGGAGCAAGGGGGAGCGGGCCTAGAGAGTTTTGCTGCTATTTGCTTTCACTTACCCTACCCCAAATTAGCTCTTAAAGGGTTAAAAAAACTCATCACTAAAGATACGTCTTCTGAAGTGAGTCAGAGACTTCAACGCCATTTTGAAGAGAGTATTCGCTACAGTCAAGAAGTTGGGAACATCTATACTGGCTCGCTCTATCTTGGCCTTTTATCACTGCTCGAACACGCAACTGATTTGTCTGCTGGCGACCGTATCCTCTTATACAGTTATGGAAGTGGCGCTGTGTCTGAAATGTTTTCAGTAACCCTGCAAGATGGTTTTGAGTCTGTCATAAAAAACAAACGCGATGATAACCTCTCTCAACGCCAAGAACTTTCTGTAGGCGATTATGAAGCGCTCTTCTTTGAAGATATCATTTACGACGAGGATGGCAATGCTAAGTTTTCTACCTACAAAACGGGAGACTTTGCCTTAAAAGAAATTGTTAACCACGAACGTATCTACGGACTCAGCAAGGATACTGCTCATGACTAAATCCCTTTGGAAACGTTTTTCAAAAAAAAGCTTAGAGGAACGATTAGCTGTCATCCAGCAATTGGGGCTACTCTCACCCGAGGAATGGAATGATCTGTCAAAAAATCGCACCTTACCTCTGTCGACGGCCAATCAAATGAGCGAAAACGTTCTAGCGACCTTAGCTTTACCGTTTGCTATCGTCCCTGAATGCCTGGTTGATGGTAACTCTTACACTGTCCCCATGTCTATCGAAGAACCCTCCGTTGTCGCAGCTGCAACTTATGCAACTTCTTTATTTAATCGGTCAGGGGGCTGTCATACGACCATTCATAATCGCCTCATGATCGGTCACATTACTTTGACGGATGTCAGGGAGCCACAGCAAGTTATCGCTAGCTTATCAAACCATCGAGATGAATTGCTCTCTCTGGCAAATGCTGCTTACCCTTCCATTGTCAAACGTGGAGGTGGGGCAAGAGACATTCAGTTAAAAGCTTTAGGAGACGGGTTTGTCTCCCTCTATCTCTATGTCGATACCCAAGAGGCCATGGGGGCTAACATGTTAAATACCATGCTAGAGGCCCTCACGCCTACTGTTGAGTTACTCACTGGAACTAAGGCACTCATGGCTATCCTTTCAAACTATGCACTCGAAAGTTTGGTGACAGCCCAAGTTAACTTGGATCTCCGTTATCTCAGTCGTCATCCTCAAGAAGCAAAAGAATTAGCAGATCGCATCTGTAAAGCTAGTCAACTAGCACAGATCGACCCCTACCGTGCCGTAACCCACAACAAAGGAATATTCAATGGGCTTGATGCCCTTTTGCTTGCAACTGGAAATGATTGGCGTGCGATTGAAGCTGGTGCCCATGCCTATGCCAGTCAGTCAGGAACTTATCGTGGATTAACACAGTGGCATTTCAATCAAGACAATCAAAAGCTGACTGGTCAAATCACACTTCCCTTACCCTTAGCCACTAAGGGAGGTTCTATCGGGCTCAACCCAACAGTTGCATTAGCCCATAAACTTATGGGACAACCTAATGCAAAAGAACTTATGGCTATAGCTGCTAGTCTATGCCTCGCTCAAAATTTCGCCGCCCTTAAAGCTTTGGTCACCGATGGTATCCAAAAAGGACATATGAACCTACAACTACGCTCTCTAGCGCTTTTAGCGGGTGCCGAGGCAGATGAAGTGGATAACTTAGTTGCCACTCTCAAAACACAACTACCAGCTAACCTCGAAAAAGCTCAACACCTACTCTATCAACAGCGTCATCTTCAAGAAAAATAACCAGAGACTGCAATCTCTGGTTATTTTTTATCGAATACTCATTCTCACTCAAAATAGTTTTAGTCCTTTAAATGACGACTAACCTTTTCACTTAAAGTAGCAATATCAGACGGTCGTGTTCGGCAACAACCACCGACTAACAGCGCCCCAAGTGCTTGCCAATTCGAAACTTGTTGGTCCAATCGCAAAGACGATAAGTGACCTTTCCGCCAAGACTGCGTTTTCCCATCATAAGCTTCACCCGAATTCGGGTAGGCTACTAAAGGTTTTGAGGTATATTTAGCCAGAACTTTCAAGCCAAGTGACAAATGGTCTGGTTGTGAGCAATTAATACCAACAGCAAGAATCTGTTGAGAAGCTTCAACAACCCTTGCAACCTCTGCCAAATCGTGACCATCACTAAGACGATACCCATCTTGAGTTGTGACGGATAAATAAGCACGACTATCTGGAAATTCACGGCTCAGTAAATCAAGCAAAGCCTCGATTTCCTCTAAGTTTGGCATAGTTTCCAAAGCTAATAAATCAACACCTTCATCTAACAACCAACGAATTCGTGGACGATGGAAATCCTGAAATGCTTCTCTCGATAAGACATAACGCCCTGTATACTCTGAACCATCTGCTAAATAGGCAGCATAAGGTCCAACATCTCCACTAATCAGCGGAAAAATACGATCTTTCTTTTGATCAGCTGGCAAGGTTTGCCAAACCTCTTTAATTGCCTCTTTTGCTAATTGTACGCTCTCTCGGATGGTTCTCTGAGCCTGCTCTTTAGATTGGCCAGAATCCACTAACCCTTTCAAACTCGCTTGATAAGACGAAGTGGTTATAACATCAGCGCCTGCTCGAATATAATCCTCATGTATGTCGCGGATAAATTCAGGGTGTTTGCTAATATATTGCGCAGACCACAGACGACCTGAAACATCATGACCTCGGGATTCTAGTTCGGTCCCTAAAGCCCCATGTAATATTAAGGGATACCCCTCTTTTAAAAGTAATTCAAATCGGTTCATCACAAACTCCTATGGCGTAAGTAATAATAAATATAGCATAGACCAATAAAAGGCACACCAAAATAAAGACCAGCTCTTTGAGAAGCATCCCAAGCAATCCCAATAATAGAAATAACTAGTAAAATCACTGTAATCCACGGTAAAATTGGCGTCAACGGAGTCCGATACGATAATTCTTCAACCGTATGAGACTTTAGCCATTGCTGACGGAATCTAATTTGTGCAATCGGGATACTTAGCCAAACAACAACCACTGCAAAACCAGCAATGGAAACTAAAGCAAGATAAACGGTATCTGCGGCGTAAATACTTGAAAATAAAGACAGAACAGCGCCAATCATTGAGAGAACTAAAGCGCGAAACGGAACACCGTGTTTATTGATTTTAACCACTCGTTTGTCTAACATCCCTTCATTAGCCAATGACCAAAGCATACGGCTTGATGCATAAAGGCCAGAGTTCCCGGCGGATAAAATCGCTGTTAAAATCACAAAGTTCATCATATCAGCGGCATAGGGAATCCCCATTTTATCAAATACATCCACAAAAGGTGCCTGAGAAACACCTGCTTCTTTCATCGGTAAGAGAGAAGCTAAGACCACAATTGTTAACACAAAGAAAATAACCAAGCGACCAATCGTCGTTTTTATCGCTCTCGGTACAGCAACTTCTGGATGTTCAGTTTCTCCAGCAGCTATACCAATCAACTCCGTACCTGAAAAAGCATAGTTAACAGCTAACATAACAGAAACAACAGCAACAATGCCATTAGGAAAAGCTCCATTAGCCACCAGGTTTTCGAATAAGATGGCCCGATGCCCTCCTTCGTAGGAAACCAAACCAAACATGGCTCCAAGCCCCAAGATAATGAATACAATAATAGCAATCACCTTAATACTAGAGAAAAAACTCTCTGCTTCAGCGAAAAGGCGAACACTTAGAACATTTAACCCTAAAATTAATAGAGCAAAAAAAGTTGCAAAAAGCCAGGCAGGTACTTGTGGAAACCAGCGTTGCATCAACATAGCAGCCCCTAGGAATTCCGTTCCTAAAGCTACGGTCCAACAAATCCAGTATAACCAGGCAACAGTAAAACCCGTTCCAGGACTAATGAAGCGCGTTGCATAGGTATGGAAGGAACCTGTCACGGGCATAGCCACAGAAAGTTCACCTAACGATAACATGACCAAATAAACCACAATTGCACCAATTAAATAAGAAATAACCGCACCTAGTGGCCCAGCCTGAGCAATGGTATACCCAGAACTTAAGAATAGCCCTGTTCCAATCACACCCCCTAATGACAGCATGAATAAATGGCGACTCGTCATCTTCCGATGAAATTGGCCATTAGTCGTTTCTACTTTATCTGACATAAAAATCTCCTTTCCCCTATTTTACCATGATTTTCATCTAAACCATAGTTAAGATTTTCTATCAGACGATAACTAAAACCTATGAAGCGAAAACAAAAACCACCAAAAATGGTGGTTGCTAGTCCGTCCTGAGGGAATCGAACCCCCATCTCAAGAACCGGAATCTTACGTGATATCCATTACACTAAGGACGGTTACTAAACTAGTATATCACAAAACAACAATAAAAAAAAGAGCTACATAAGCTCTTTTTCATTTTCTTACAGTTCAATATCGCCAAACAAGTCAGCCATAGAGAAACCAGTTTGAGTTTCTGGTAATTCGTAATCACGTTGTTGACGTTTTTGACGACGTGGACGTGATTGACGACGCTCAGATTTCTGTTCTTCTGTCCCTTCTGGACGTTCTTCCAAAGCTTTGATTGACAAGGAAACACGTTCATTTTCAGCATCAACACTCAAAACTTTAACTTGAACTTCTTGACCTACAGACAAGACATCTTTAGGATGCTCAATACGTTTATGAGAGATTTGTGAAATGTGAACCAAACCATCAATTCCAGGAAGTACTTCAACGAATGCACCAAAGTCAGTCAAACGTTTTACTTTACCATCGATAACATCGCCAGCTGCTAATTTTTGAGCAACACCATCCCATGGCCCAGGAGTTGTTGCTTTCAATGACAATGAAATACGACCAGATTCTTCATCCAAATCAAGGACTTTGACTTCAATTTCTTCACCAACAGAAACCACTGATTTAGGGCTAACATTGTGGTCGTGAGACAACTCAGTTACGTGAACCAAACCATCAACACCACCAAGGTCAACAAATGCACCAAAGTTTGTCAAACGTGCAACTGTACCTGTCACAACTTCACCAACAGCTAATTTAGAGAAAATCTCTTTGCGTGCTTCTGCTGCTTGTTCCTCTACGACATCACGACGTGACAAGATAAAGCGGTTTTCAGCTGGATCTACTTCTTTGATTTTAGCGTCAACTTCTTGCCCAACAAAACGTTCTGTGTTACGAACAAAACGAGTGTCAATCATAGAAGCTGGGATGAAACCACGGAGACCTTCAAAGTCAACTGACAAGCCACCTTTAACAGCGCGAGTTACTTTAACAGTAACAACTTCACCTTCACGGCCAACTAATTTATCCCAAGCTTTGCGTGCTTCCAAACGTTTTTTAGAAACCAGATAAGAAACAGTGTCTGTATCTTTACCAACCAATTGCTTAACAACAAGCAATTCCAAGCTATCACCAACTTTAACCAAGTCATTGATGTCTGCATTACGGTCATTGGTCAATTCACGAAGTGTCAATACACCCTCAACACCAGTACCAGAGATGATAACGTTTGCTTGGTCGCTTTCGACAGCTAACACTTCAGCAGTAACGATATCGCCTTGATTTACTTCAGCAACACTGTTTAGCAAATCTTCAAATTCATTCATTCTAAAAAATCCTCCAACAGGAACTAGCCCATTCTAGCCCTGACTATATTTTTTTAAGGTAACCCGCAACGACAATGACTATCTTTGACGGTGTCAGATGTCTCCATCTAATACCTTGTACTGGGGTAGCTGGATTCGAACCAACGCATGAGGGAGTCAAAGTCCCTTGCCTTACCGCTTGGCTATACCCCAAAACAATGTACAATCTAAGACTTCTCTTAGAATGGAAGGGGAGGGATTCGAACCCCCGAACCCGAAGGAGCGGATTTACAGTCCGCCGCGTTTAGCCTCTTCGCTATCCTTCCGATATGTAACAGTAGCTATTCTAGCATATAAAGCTTTAAATAGCAACCCCTTTTAATGATTTAAGTGATAATTTTCTAGAATTGTTGAAATTGCTTGATCTAGCGTTTTAAATTGCTCAGTCACTTCACCTTCATCAACTTGAGAAAAGCCTTTGTCTGTCTCAATGAGTTGCCCAATAACCTTGGAACCAAGCGTTAAGCGCAAACCATTAACCTTTTGCTCTTGAAGCGTAATACTCACTTCTTCTAGAGTCACATCAATCTTTTTATCTTTTTTTCGCATAACTACTCCTTTGTACCAGCATCTATTGTACAAAAAAAAAGAGAGCCTGACAAGCTCTCTTTATCGCAACTCTTATGCATCTACTGGAAAAATCCAACCCTCTGGTGCTTCGATATCGCCAAATTGAATACCGGTCAGCTCATCATATAAACGACGGGTAACAGGTCCCACTTCAGTTTCACTATAAAAGACATGGAAGTCATCTCCGTGTTGAACACCACCAATTGGAGAAATAACAGCCGCTGTGCCACAGGCTCCTGCTTCTACGAATTTATCCAACTCATCGATACGAACATCGCCTTCAATAGCTGTCATGCCAAATCGTGTTTCTGCTAATTCCAAGAGGGAATACTTGGTGATAGATGGAAGGATTGATGGGCTTAATGGTGTAATGAACTCATTATCAGCAGTAATACCGAAAAAGTTCGCGGAACCCACTTCCTCAATCTTAGTATGGGTAGCAGGATCGAGATAGATGACATCTGAAAAATTCCGATCGTGCGCTATTTTACCTGGAAGCATGCTAGCCGCATAGTTCCCACCAACCTTGGCAGCACCAGTTCCATGAGGTGCTGCACGGTCATACTCATCTTGAATGAGGAAATTAGTTGGTGCTAGTCCGCCTTTAAAGTAGTTGCCAACAGGCATAGCAAATATCGTAAAAATATACTCTTCAGCTGGATGAACACCTATGATATCACCAACCCCAATCAAAAGAGGTCGCAGATAGAGTGTTGCACCAGTACCATATGGTGGGACATAAGCTTCATTAGCACGTACGACTTGCTTACAAGCATCTACGAACTTTTCTGTCGGAACTTGTGGCATCAATAAACGATCTGCAGTTCTTTGCAAACGCTCAGCATTTTTATCAGGACGAAACAACTGGACAGAACCAGACTTAGTTCGGTAAGCTTTCAACCCTTCGAAAGCCTCCTGACCATAATGTAGGGATGGAGAAGCTTCAGAAATATGTAGGGTAGCATCTTCAGTGAGTTGCCCATCGTCCCACTTTCCGTCCTTAAAGTATGAAATATAGCGAAATGGCAACTTTCGGTATTCGAATCCTAAATTTTCCCAATCTAAATCTATCGTCATAGCAGGTCTCCCTTTTTTTAAGATGAGACTAGTCTAGTCTTTTTTTCAGAAAATTGCAAGTATTTTTCATAAAATTCTGACAATTCATCAATCTGAACTAGGCGTTAACAATCTCTTCTTTCACTTTTGGGTTTAGTGTTGTGCCACGATGGGTAATAGTGCGATTTTGAACTAATGGTAAATCAGAACGGTTATAGACAGTTCGCCATGGCTCCCAAGCTAATCCCGTACGCTCTTCAATTTTGACAGAGAGGTTGCGGACATTTCCCTTAAATTGAAGCTCTGTCTTAAAGCCAGCTGTACGGCCTTTTCCGTTATCTTCCCACTGACGACGTGTAATAACTTCTTTGCCATCCTTGTCATAGGACACTTCATCCCAAGTGATGGTATAACGGGCAATATAGGCTCCCTTATGTTCTAGTTTAAGGAAACCATTTTTGTAAGCTGTTGCCTTAGTTTCAATATAATCTGTATGATTTTTAAAGGTTGCTGTAGCATTATCTTTTAAAAATGCAGTTTTGTAAGAAATAGCTACTGCTGGACTTTGGGCACTAATGTTTGCGCCCTCACGAATGAGCTCTTTGAGCGTGTTAATATCACCGGTCACTACACGTGCAGCCCCTTGTGCATTCCCTCCAAGGATGACCGCTCTAACCTTAACGTCCTTGAGTGCGTGTGCCCACTCTGTACCAGGAGCGATCGTTACGCCTTTTATCAGGGCACCAATGGCAGCTTTAAATTCGGTTGACTTGCTTGTTGTTTCAAAAGTCACATACATCTGACGACCGTAAGAAACACTTGAAACATAGACTGGCGGAGTTTTGGCATCTACACCACGTCGTTGCAAGTCGGACACGGATACCTTTGCATCAAACACATCTGCTGGGTTTTCAGGAGCATCCATAGTAACTGTGTAGTAGACTTGCTTGAAGTCAACAATTTCAATTTGTTTTTCACCCTTGTTGACCGCCTCGAAATCGATTTTAAGAGGGGCGCCAATCTTTTCAAAGTCCAACCCTAACTTAGCTTTGACTTGATTCATACTATAAGCGGACGTCATTTCATACTGCATGCGAGCAGGTGTTGCTTGGGTTCCTGATTGATTTTCCTGCCAACGGCTCACCAAGGTATTGACGGCATTTTGTACTTGGCTAGCGCTAGGAGCTACAGTGATATTACTCTGATTACCAGTCAAACCTGGGAGGTCAATCGAAATCGTTGCCTTTTGACGAGGTACACTGATAAGGGTCGGTTGGTTTTCCAATAAATTTTGGTCTGCCTTCAATAAGGCACCAACGAAAATATTATCATTTCCATTGACAGATACGTCGCTTGTTCCAGTTGATAAGCTTTTTTTCGTTTTTTCTACAACGACAAACTCACCATTTTTTTCTTGACTGCTAGTAGCAGGAACATTTTCAACGGTTTCTCCTTGACGAGTTAAGATACTAGTTTTGTCATAATCCAAGCCATAGAGGTAATCATTGACTGAGTCATTGGTTTTATTATCGGTAACTGTCGTTTGCTCTGTGGCTGATTTACTATCGACAGGGGTTTCAACAACCGGCACTTCGGAAACCGGAGTTTCAGATGGGGAAGTTGCTTGCGTTGTGGTAACGTTTGACACATCAGAAGAATTCTGTGCGCTAGTCAAATCCCCTCCATTGATTTCTGAAGAACTAGTCGGCGCAACCACCTCGGTATTTGTAGCCGATGGCTGATTTACCTCATCGGCTTGAACAACCGTAGACGCTCCCAAAACAAACGCCCCAATAACAGCTGCACAAACACCGATACTCAATTTGCGGATACCATAGCGCAACCGCTGTTCACCATTTATTTGACTCATGTCAATCTCCTTTTCTGACTTAGGAAAATCTGTAACCGTTTTCCTAGACGCGACTATTTTACTACTGATTATGATGAAATGTCAACACTTTTTGTATTAAACGTTTGACATTTTTTTAACACGAAAAAAAGAGGACATAATCCTCTTAAGTTTCTAATCATTTGTCTACATAAGCTCTAGCAAGTCCTTGTTCTGAAATACTATCTGAAATGAATCGCCCATTGTTAGTCCGCTCTACCATGGATAGATCTTCTAAAATCACTTCATAATGTTGTCCCACCTGATCAAAGATATGCAAGGTTTGCAACTCACCGTCTTTGTCCTTAGGTGTGGCAAACAGATCGAGTGCTTCACTGGTCTGACTTGCATTTCCGATAACAGGCCCAGCCAGAAAGACACGATGCGGTTGCGTTTTAAGTTCACGTAAGACTAAAATCCCTCGATTTGCTCTTGACGTAACCGGAATCGTATCATTTGCCTGACGTTTGAGGCTTCCTCGTTGTGTCAGTATATAAAAACTATCAGAAATCATCAAAAAGGCGCTGGCAACTCGATCATTTGCTTTAAGATTCATTGCTTTAACACCAGCAGCTTTGGCTCCAACAACAGGAACTTCTCTCATATCAAAGCGTAAGGCATAGCCCAAGTGACTAATCAGTAGAATTTGATCAAGGTCTGTCACATCTCCAACAGAGACAATTCTGTCCTCTGCATCTTTTAACTTAGCATATTTGGTTGCCTTAGTTTTGTAGGAACGTCCAGGCTTGAGATCTGCTTGTGTAAAACGTTTAATTTGCCCTCTGGCTGTCACAGCATAGTATAACGAACTATCTGAAAACTCTGAAATCACTTGTGCTAGAATGATTTCCTCTTGCGTTGCAAAGTTTGTAATAGTTTGGGATATGTGTTCACCAATTTCTTTCCAGCGAATATCCGCTAGTTCATGAATAGGACGATAAATGACATTTCCCAAATTAGTGAACAAAAGCAAGAACTGTGTGGTTTTCGCTTGGTTAAGGAAAATCAAGTGATCATCGTCTCGTTTACCTAGTTCATCAGGCGTAGAGGCCGCATAAGATCTCATCGATGTTCGTTTAATATAGCCCGAGCGTGTGACACTTACCATAACATCTTCTTCGGCAATAAGACTAGCGGTATCAATTTCAATAGTCTGCGTTTGATCCTGAAGTTCTGAAAGGCGAGCGCTGGCAAATTTCTTTTTAACTTCTCTAAGCTCTTTCTTCATAACATTAAAGAGCGTTCGTTCATCACCAATAATAGCTTTTAGACGTGCTATTTTTTGCCTCAACTCTTCTTCTTCTTCCTGCAGGGTCACAATATCAGTATTGGTTAAACGATAGAGTTGTAGCGTCACAATGGCTTCTGCTTGTTCTTCCGTAAAGTCGTAGCTGATTTTTAGATTTTCCTTGGCATCTGATTTATTTTCAGACGCGCGGATCAAAGCAATTACCTCATCAAGAATGGAAATAACACGAATCAATCCTTCAACAATATGCAGACGTTTTTCAGCTTTTTCTTTGTCAAACTGTGACCGAGCGACAATAATATTTTGGCGATGGGCAACATAACTTTTTAAAATAGGAATGAGCCCTACCTGCCTTGGCGTATAGTTGTCGATGGCAACCATGTTGAAATTGTAATTAATTTGTAAATCTGTATATTTGAGCAGATAGTTTAGCACTACCGTATCATCGGCATCTTTTTTTAACTCAACAGCAATCCGTAAACCATCACGGTCGGACTCATCACGCACATCTGCGATTCCTGGTACCTTGTTTGCTAATCCAATTTCTTCAATTTTTTTCACGAGATTAGCCTTATTTACCTCATAAGGAATCTCTGTAACGACCAGTTGTTTTTTTCCTCCTTTGAGGCTTTCAACCGCTGTTTTTGACCGAACAACAACACGTCCTTTACCTGTTTCGTAAGCTTTTTTGATTTCACTGCGCCCTTGAATGATAGCGCCTGTTGGAAAATCGGGCCCTGGTAAAAACGTCATCAGTTTATCCACACTTGCTTGCGGATGGTCGATGAGATAAACAACTGCATCAATGACTTCCGAGAGATTATGAGGGGGAATATCCGTTGCATATCCCGCAGATATCCCTGTGGCCCCGTTTACTAATAGATTAGGAAATGCAGCTGGCAAGACTGTCGGCTCTTTTTCTGTATCATCAAAGTTCCAAGCAAAAGGTACTGTCTTTTTATCAATATCTTTTAACAGATAACCAGCAATTTCAGATAAACGTGCCTCGGTATACCGCATGGCTGCAGGAGGGTCTGCGTCCATAGAACCATTATTTCCATGCATTTCGATAAGCGTTTCACGGTTCTTCCAATCCTGTGACATGCGAACCATCGCATCATAAATAGAGGAATCACCATGAGGGTGAAAATTCCCCATGACATTACCGACAGATTTAGCAGACTTTCGGTAGCCCTTATCAAAGGTGTTACCATCCTTATTCATCGAATACAGAATCCGACGTTGTACAGGTTTCAAACCGTCACGAATATCTGGAAGGGCGCGTTCTTGGATAATATACTTGGAATAGCGTCCAAAACGGTCGCCCATAATGTCCTCAAGAGACATATTTTGTATAGTAGTCATACTCTACCTCCCCAAAAGGCAAGACCAGTGTCATTGTCTTCCTTAAGGCTATTTCCTTTCTAGAAGGTAACTGTTCTATGGTCTAAAATAATAGACAGTTCAATCACCAAGTATATCACAAGAAGAAGACAAATACAAACACCTTCTACTTTTCACAAAAAAGGCCTTTGCCTAGTTAGGCACAGACCTCTTTCTATTTTTATCAGAAAAGACCAATGGCAGTTCCATCGGAAGCAACATCCATCTTGAGAGCCGCTGGTTGTTTTGGCAAACCTGGCATGGTCATCACATCGCCCGTTAGAGCTACGATAAAGCCAGCACCCAATTTTGGTACCAATTCACGCACGGTAATATCAAATCCTTCAGGAGCACCAAGAGCTTGTGGGTTATCCGAAAAGCTATATTGTGTTTTGGCCATACACACCGGCAACTTATCCCAACCCAAACGCTTAAATTGAGCCAATTGGGTCAACGCTTTCTTTTCAAAGACAACTTGACGACCACGGTAAATCTCACGAACAATGGTTTGGATTTTTTCTTCAATACCAGCATCTGGTTGATAGAGCGCATGATAATCAGCACTATCTTGTTCCAAAACATCTACTAGAGTTTTGGCCAATTCTACCCCACCTGTCGCTCCATCAGCCCAAACACTGGCCAAGGCAACAGGGACATCAATACTAGCACACAATTCCCGCAAGGCTGCAATCTCAGCAGGTGTATCACTAACAAATTCATTGATAGCGACCACAGCAGGGACACCAAATTTTCGAACATTTTCCACATGTCGTGCCAGATTGGCAAATCCAGAGCGGACAGCTTCAACATTTTCATTACCGAGTTGATCTTTGGCAACACCCCCATGCATTTTCAAAGCACGAAGAGTCGCTACAATCACAACCGCATCCGGAGAGGTTGGTAGGTTAGGAGTCTTGATATCCAAGAATTTCTCGGCACCTAAATCTGCACCAAAACCTGCTTCAGTTACGGTAATATCTGCTAAACGCAAAGCGGTTGCTGTTGCTAAAACAGAGTTACAACCATGAGCAATATTGGCAAACGGCCCACCGTGAACAAAGGCCGGAGTTCCATAAATGGTTTGCACCAAGTTTGGCTTAATGGCATCTTTAAGAATCAGCGCTAGCGCCCCTTCAACTTCAAGGTCACGGACATATACAGGTGTCCGATCAAAGCGGTAACCAACCACAATACTTGCCAGGCGTTTTTTAAGATCTTCGATATCCGTTGCTAAACATAAGATAGCCATAATTTCAGAAGCGACTGTGATATCAAAACCATCTTCTCTTGGAATACCGTTCACTGGACTTCCAAGACCAATGGTTACTTGACGCAGCGCACGATCGTTTAAATCTACGACGCGCTTCCAGATAATACGTCGTTGGTCAATCCCCAAAGCATTTCCTTGATGAAGGTGGTTATCAATCAAAGCAGACAAAGCATTATTAGCTGTTGTAATGGCATGCATATCTCCAGTGAAATGAAGATTGATGTCTTCCATAGGAAGTACTTGGGCATAACCGCCTCCTGCTGCTCCCCCTTTAATCCCCATAACAGGGCCTAAAGAAGGTTCACGCAAAGCAATCATCGTTTTTTGACCAATCTGATTCAAAGCATCCGCTAGTCCAATGGTCACTGTTGATTTTCCTTCACCGGCGGCCGTTGGGTTGATAGCAGTGACTAAAACCAGCTTCCCTGGCTTTTCGTTACGAAGACTAGCTATCTTGTCAAAGGATAACTTGGCCTTGTATTTGCCATATAATTCCAAATCATCAGCAGTAATTCCCAAAGGAGCAACAACTTCGGTAATAGGTTTCAAGGACACTTCTTGGGCGATTTCGATATCTGACTTCATAGAAACTCCGTTCTTATTTTTTTACAATTAGTATTATACCAAAGTTCGCAAAAAACTGCTAAACATTTCTCTCATAGAAAATATTCAGCCGTTTTCCGACTGTTATCCGAACATTTGCACCTTTCAATGCAACAATTGTTCCTCTGTAATGTGGTGATTTTCTAGGATAGTAGCTAAACGATCAAAAGCTAAACGAAAATGCTCCAGACGGTGGCCATCTGACCCCACTGAAAAACGTTGACCACCTAAATCAAGCACTAACTCCAGGGCATAGACATAAAGATCTTCATGATGGTAGAGATACATAGACTTACTATTGAGTTCAAAGGCTAAATTATGCGCAATCATTTTTTTAAAAATACGACGTAATTGCTCCTCGTAAGCCTGTAATTCTGAAACAGTTACCTCAAACAGACGAAAACCATAGTCAAAATGCGCCAAAACATCTGCCTCGACCTTCCCAATAGCAAATTCTAATAAATCTAGGTACTCTTGAATAACAGATGCTTTATCACGTTCAGCGATTTCTTCATCTAGGTAATCATTGACACCATTATGATGAACAGATAACAATTTAACGTCGTAGGATTTATCTGATAAAAAACTCAAAATATCCGCTTCTCGCGGTGCGTAATAGCCAATTTCTATCCCTCGTTTAATGCGATTGCCATATCGAGAATTGAGGGCTGCAATTTTTTGGCTATAGGCTTGATAGTCCGGAATATCATCCTGTTTGGTATACGGATTAGACAAGTCATAATGCTCAGTCGTGACCAATTCTCCAGGATACGCATTAAGGTAAGCTTCAAAATCCTGATCAGAATCATAGGAAAAATAGGTATGTAAATGGTTATCTCGCATCTGTCTCACTTCGTTTCTCGTAAATAGTTGATGGCATCTTGTGCCTTTGTAACAGGGACGATCAGCATTTTTGTTTTAAGACGCTTGGCACTTGCTTTGGCTTCTTGGTAATTCGTCCGACCCGAGGACACGGGATTATTGGGCACAAAGAAAATATCAGCACCGGCATCAGCTGCCGCTTTCACCTTGAGGGCCACACCGCCGACATCTCCCACACTACCATCACTTGAAATTGTTCCCGTACCCGCCACTTGCCGACCTTTCAACAAGTGATTGCCAGTCAACTCATCATAAATTGTTAGGGTAAAGAGCAGTCCAGCACTAGGTCCGCCAACACCATCTGTTGAAAAATGCACAGGATTAGCTGACTGAATTTCTGTATGGTCTACTAGAGTTATCCCAATACCATTTTTTCCATTAGAGAGCGGGACGATTTTCCCTTTAGCCGTTTGACTTTTTCCGTTACTCTCATAAGTAATCGATACTTTGTCTCCTCGTTTTTGTTGACTCACATAGGCGACTAAATCCTTAGAACTCGCAAAAGTATGACCATTAACGGCAGTCACCGTGTCAGCAATATGAAGATTTTTGTTAAAACTAGAATTCTTAGCAACCGACATCACATAGACCCCTTTATACAGCAAGGTGACCGTTTGACCTGCGAGAATATTAGCCTGATAGACAGCGGTATCTTGAGACGCTTTCATATAGTAGGTATTTATCCGCTCATAGTCCGCATTACTGACACCACCTGTCACGTCTTTAGCTGGTTCAACTGTGGTAAAAGGAGTTAGCCAGGCATAAAGCAGACTTGCTGGAGTGGCTTGACTTACCGCAACTGCAACAAATTGATAATTCCCTTTTTCAGCAGGCTTTTTTCCTTCGATCTGTATAGCACTGGCTGTATCAAAACTCCCTCCTGGTGCCTCAATGTAATAAGGCAAGGGGGTGAGAAAGAATAGAGCGCTTAAAACAAAAAATAGAAAGGCGGCTAGCCACCAGAATTTTTGATTTTTTTTTAAAACTTTCACAAGACTTTCTCCACCTCTTCTACCACGCCTTGAGGAACGTATTTCGAAAAATCTGTCCCAAAAGAGGCGAGCTCACGTACGCGACTTGAGCTAATGTAGTGATATTGGGGTTTAGCTAAAAGGTATATCGTTTCGATATCAGGAGCTAGCTCATGATTAAAGAAATCCAAGCTTGCTTCATAGGTGACATCTTCTGCACCTCGCAGACCGCGTACTAGAGTTGTCACACCAAGCTCTTGGGCAACATCACTAACCAGGCGAGTTTTGCTCGTAAAGACGCTAACGTTAGGCAGATGGGCTAATGCTTTTTTCAGGCAAAGTTCTCTTTGTGAAAGCGATAGAAACCCCCGCTTATCCTGGTTATAAAAAATTCCAACGTAAAGCGTTTCAAATAAGCGACTCGCTCTTTCGATCACATCGACGTGCCCAATCGTCACAGGATCAAAGCTACCAGTAAATAAACCAATTTCATTGTGCATAGATTGTCACCTGACTGATTCCATAGAGTTTTTGTTTGCGAATGCAAAATGGTCCAATAGTCTCCGGTAAGGGCACCATTTTGTCGGTCTCACAGATAATTACACTGTCATCATCAACCAATTTCTTAGTCACTAGACTTTCCACGGTAGCTATAATTTGCTCTTTAGCGTAGGGAGGGTCTAAAAAGACTAAATCAAATCTACCGTTTAGCAATGATAACGCATGTTTGTCATCCATTTTTAAAAACTCAAAGGCATCTGGTTGTTTAGTCATCGCAATATTTTCAGCTACGATTGCTTGTGCCCTACGGTCCTTTTCAACCAAAACAGCTCTGTCTATTCCACGAGAAACTGCTTCAATGGACAGGCCTCCCGAACCAGCGTACAAATCCAAAGAACGGCCACCATTAAAATAGGGACCAATCATATTAAAAATGGCCCCTTTTACCTTATCTGTTGTCGGGCGCGTCGTCTTACCTGGCAGACTCTTCAAGGGTCTGCCTCCAAATTCTCCAGCAATAACTCTCATGGTATTTATTATACCAAAATTATCGTGAAGTCGGTAAGGCTTCACACGCCTAATTAAGGGCATCTGCCCCGCGTTCCTTGGTACGAATGCGAATAGCGTCATCAATTGGAATAATAAAGATTTTTCCATCTCCGATTTCTCCTGTCCCCACCGCATCGCATATCAAATCAATGAGCTGTTCTACATCCTTATCCTGGACAACGATTTCTGCCTTAACTTTAGACAAGAGCATGGGAACTACCCGTTGACCTCTGACATATTCCACAAATCCTTGCTGGCTTCCATGCCCCAAAACCTGACTAACGGTCATCCCTTTAGCGTAGTGTGTCTTTGCTAAAGCGTCTTTAAGATTTTCAATTTTATCTGTTCGAATAATCGCTTCAATTTTTTTCATGACATCATGCTCCTTAAGAATCTAATCCCATAAAGGTTGGATAGGCAGTCTCTTCATGTTCATTGTCGTCCAAACCGATAGCTTCCACCCGATCTGATACACGCAAGGGCATTACCCAACGAATGACAACTATTAACAGGTAAGCAACCAAAGCTGTCCAAGCGATGGTAAATACAATAGCCAACAAGGTCACCCAAAAGAGGTGTGTCTGTCCATAAATTAAACCAGCTTTGTCAGTTCCACCAGCCAAAGCAGGTGTTGCAAATACCGCAGTCACAATTCCTCCAAAGATCCCACCAATTCCATGGCAACCAAAAGCATCTAGAGCATCATCGTAGCCTAATTTGTGTTTGACGACAGAGATAAAGAAATAAACCAGCGGACTAACCAATAACCCAATGATGAAAGAAGCTGCTACCGAAACATAACCTGCACCTGGTGTAATAGCAACAAGCCCAGCGACTAATCCAGTACTAGCCCCTACAAGAGAAACTTTTCCATTGAGCACTTTTTCTAAGATAATCCAAGATAGCATAGCTGACGTGGCTGCAATATGTGTTGTCATCAAAGCATGGACCGCAGTTGATCCGGCAGATAAAGCAGAACCAGCATTGAAACCATACCAACCAAAAAGCAAGATACCTGCTCCTAAAAGGACAAAAGGCACATTATGGGGACGATAAGCTTGGCGTTCAAAATCTCTCCGTTTTCCAATAACAATAGCCAAAACCAAACCTGAGACACCTGATGTGATGTGAACCACATCGCCACCAGCAAAGTCGATTGTTCCAAGCTCTTCTAAAAAACCACCGCCCCAAACCATATGGGCAAAGGGGTAATAAATAAACAACAAATAACCAACCGCAAATAGCGCTAATGGGGTAAACCGCATACGCTCGGCCACTGACCCCGTAGCTATCGCAACCGCAATAATGGAAAACATCATTTGAAAAGCTGCAAAGAGTAGATCTGGTAAGTTTAAGCCACGACTAGAGCTTGTTTCAGAAACACCATTCAAGAAAACATGTGTTAAATTACCAATAAAACGACCTGTCCCCGCAAATGACAAGGAATAACCGCAAATAAACCAAAGAACTGAACCAACAGCCATTGGTAAGATACACATCATCATTGTGTTGATAACATTTTTACGACGCCCCAAACCACCGTAAAAGAAAGCCAAACCAGGGGTCATAAAAGCCACCAGCATAGCAGAGACACAAATAAAAGCAATTGTTCCAGAGTCCATAAACTTCTCCTTCTATGTTATAAATCCTGACACATATATTCGGTATGTTATATAATATAACATACCGAATAAGATAAGGCAAGGTTTTTTGGGAATTTTCTGAAAATTTATCCCCTTTTCTGAAACAGACTGCTTTCTGGAAGGTGATATATCACGAAATTAGATCAACCTAGTGCTTTTTCTATTTTTATACGAGATAAGCTCACTTCATTTGATAGATTTTTACATGAAACATGCAAAAAACACCGAGTTTCCACTACTCGGCGTTTTCATCAATAATAATACGCGTTTTCTTTCCCTGAGTTGGAACAGAATACACAATCGTACGGATAGCTGAAATGGTGCGTCCTTTGCGACCAATAACGCGTCCGATGTCCGCAGGATTAAGCACCAGATGATATTCTAAAAACTCATCAGATTCTTCAATGCGGATTGTTAATTCCTCTGGATGCGCAATGAGAGGTCCTACAACTGTCGCAATCAAACTCTCAATGGATACCATCAGTCAGCTTATTTAGAATATTTTGAATCGTGGAATTTCTTCAAAACACCAGCTTTAGACAAGATGTTTCGAACAGTATCAGAAGGTTGTGCACCTTTAGCCAACCAATCCAAAACACGGTCTTCTTTCAACGTCACTTGGTCTTCTGCTACCAATGGGTTGTAAGTTCCAACGGTTTCGATAAAACGTCCATCACGTGGTGCACGTGAGTCTGCGATGTTGATACGGTAGTAAGGTTTCTTTTTAGAACCCATACGAGTCAAACGAATTTTAACTGCCATAAATGGTCTCTTTTCTAGTATTTATTTTGTTCAGTCATTACTGACTTTATTAGTCTACTACACTTTACTAGACCTGTCAAGAAAAAATCTTGACAGGTCTGTGAATTTTTTGAAAATAATTGCCCATCTATCAAACCAGGGAGGCTCAAGCCAACTTATCAAAATAGTCAAAGCCAAAAGTTTGCAGGTATTGGTGTGACGTTAGATTAGATGTTTAATCTGCTGAAATTTTGTCATTTCTATTATCTCATGTTAGTTCTGGAAACACCCGACAAGTCTAAAAGTCAAAGCTTGAATAGCTAAAAAACAGCTTCGTTCCCATTTCGGCAAAAAGGTCATCTCGTCATATGACATTCCATAACAACTCTTCGGGGTAAAAAACAAGGCTATCGCTTAAGTCTTGTCAAACACAATATATAGTGCTATAATCTAGTCGTATTCACAAGATATGGAGAAAATTATGGAACTGACTCTTATTTATATCAGTATCAGCGGAAATACGCGAAGCTTCATCCAGCGCCTCAAAAAAGATTTAGAAAACCAGGGACATCAAGTAACGACATTAGATGTCTCTTCTTTGGACAATAAGACTCTCCCAGTAACCAAACCCTTCATCGCCTTTCTTCCGACTTATCTAGAGGGTGGAAACGGTATTGATAACGGCGATCATGAGATTTTAACCAATGCTTTGGGAGACTTCATTGAAGCACACGATAATTTCAAGCAATGCTTAGGAATTGTCGGGTCTGGTAATAAAAATTTCAATAACCAATATTGTTTAACAGCTATGCAATATGCCAAATATTTTGATTTTCCCTTTCTAGCTGATTTTGAAATGCGTGGCACACCCAAAGATATTGTCCGAATTGGTCAAATCATTCTAGACACCTATTATCAATCAAAAAAGCAGTGACTCCTTTCCTATGATTGCTTGGGAAAGAAGCACTGCTTTTTTCTTACGAAAATATTTAATCGAAAAAAGAGAAATCCTGTCACTAACCTAATCACTACAAAATCACAGATTTAAGGTAGCATAATTGGCTGACGTCCATAATTTTGCTCAAGGACATCCGAATTGGCAAGACTGTAGACCTCATCTGCTTTTTGGGTCATCACATCCCAGGGCCTTTTTCCAATTCGTGTAACAAAAGACACATGATGCTTCAGCTGAGACAAATGTGCTTGCCCTTGCTTTGAAAAACCTAAAACATGAATGTCTTCTGGTAAAGGGTAATCCCTTGCTTGTACCAAGATATAAGTCACCAACCGCCTCACGCGAGCTTTGGTATAGCGCTTAGTAGCAACTGCGGCTACTAACTCTTCAATTGAGGTCACTTGGTGTATAGCCTGTTTAAACCGCTGGGCTAATTCTTGATTCATTTGCAAAATTTCTTGTAAATTAGGATGTGTTAAAATTTGGTACTTAACTACTAAAAATAGGTCATCCCAGGTGACCTTGGGAGATTGTTTTAGTAGTTCACTACTAGGTGTTGCTCTGACAACAAATGCTTCATCCTGCCAATTTTCTCGCAAAGCTGTCGCAGAAGAAAAAGTACCTTTTTGGGTTGAGTGAAACCCTTCTCCAATGCGCTTAAAAGGACAGAGCTCAATTCCCTCAAACTCACTAACAGCCTTGGCATAGGCCAGAGCCAAGACATGATTTGGAGTTTGACCAGAGAAATGAATTCCTGAGATAGCTTCCCAGGCCGCTTGACTTTTTTGAGGGTAAGACAGTTCATCGGCTTGTTCTAACAAAAGGGCTTCCATATCTGACTTCTTCAAGCGATAAGAAGCTACAAGGGAATTGTAATCGATAACTTCTTCGCTTCCAAATACAAGCCGGTCAATCCCCAGGCGCGACAAAATGCCAACTGCACCTTCTGCAAAATAATCCGCTGCTTGAACACTAACTAAAAAAGGTAACTCCACAACCAAATCTGCTCCATTTTCAAGGGCCATTTGAGTTCTTTGCCATTTATCAATCAGTGCTGGCTCCCCTCTCTGGACAAAATTTCCAGACATTGCCACTATCTTTAATCCTTCAGCCTGTTCTAGCAAGTATTTATGTCCATTATGAAATGGATTGAATTCTGCAATAATTCCTGAGACCGTCATGCTTTTTCCGCCACAAAAAACCAGCGACTACTTGTTTTAGAAGGGGCCTCATCTTCAAAATCAGCATATACGGCAATTTTCGAAAAACCTGCCTCTTCTAATAAGATTTCATAGGTTAATTGCGCATAGGTCCTTTCTTCATGCACTTCGTCAAAACGCTCAAAGCGACCATCTTCATCTTGTATAAAAAAAGTCAGTTCATGGACAATGGCATGTGGTGCTTGATCTGGGTAGGAATCCCATACAAAAGCAAAATCTTCTGCATTTTCATGATAACTATAACCAGGAAAAACCTGATCCATCTGGTAGGTAGAATGCACATCAAAAATAAAAACACCACCCGGTAACAAGTGATTATATACCTGAGTCATCACATCGCCAACCGCAACCTCATCTTCCATATAACACAAGGAGTCTGAATAACAGGTGATAACGTCGTAAGAGTCCAACTGAGACAAATCAAGCATATTCCCCTGCACAAACGGGATATCACAGGCGTTAGCTTTGGCGCGATTACGAGCCAAGGTCAACATCTCTTCTGATAAATCAAAACCTGTGACATCAAAGCCACTTTTTGCAAAATGGACACTCTGGATCCCCGTTCCACAGGCTAATTCCAAAAGTTTCCTTTTGCCCTGTGGAAGATGTCGGAGGCTAAAATCTGTCCACTTATCATATAAAGTATCATCCATGATACTATCATAAACTCGTGCAAACGTTTCATAGGTTGCCATTTATTCTCTCCTAAAAAAGGTAGGGCAGGCCTACCTTTCATCTTATTTTTCTTCCAAATCTAATTCAAGCTGAGTTGCCTCATGCCACAGTTTTTCCAACTGGTAATGGCTACGTCCTTCCTCAGAAAAGATATGGACGATAATGCCTCCAAAATCCAAAAGAACCCACCCGGATTGACTTTCTCCCTCAGGTTTTCCGGTAGACAAGCCAGCAACTTGTGCCACATCAATCAGATGATCAGCCAAAGTATCCAACTGTCGGCTGTTCATTGTTGAAAAAATCAAAAAATAATCTGCTAAAGTAGTGAGCCCTTGTACATCCAATGCAACAATATCCAAAGCACGTTTATCGTTAGCCACCTGTGCTAACTTTTGTAAGAGTTTTTCTTGGTTCATTTTATACCTCCTTAAGATAAGGACAATAAGCGTTATAGGTTTCTAAAGTTTGAGGAAATATAGGAAGTCCTTTTTGTGCCAAAAAAGCAATCGTATGAGCGGTTTCATAAGCTACAGCCGCAGGAAGCGACCGATTGGCTAACTCACGCGCTTCGTCAACACCTGGAAAATCACGACCAGCCTCAATATAGTCAGCGACATAGACAATCATCTCTAAACGCGTCATTTCTGTTTTACCTACCGTATGGTATTGAATGGCACTAAAAATCTCAGCATCTTGTAAGGCTAAATCCTCTTTAACCCGATAGGCACCTACCAGCCCATGCCAAACGTTATTTCCCCATTGTTTCCACTCTGGGTCTAGCGCATAACGATCGATTAAATTGAGGAAATCTCGGTCCGAGAGTTCTTTAGCATAGTCATGTAACAAACCAGCAAGACCCGCTCGCTCAGGATTTTCACCAAAACGTTCCGCTAAATCTTTGGCTGCTTCCTCTACACGCAAACAATGGGCTAATCGTTTTTGACTTAACTGCTCAGCCATTTTTTTTACTAAAGTAGACCGATCACAGGAAATATAGTCTGCATAACTCATCGGTAGAGACCCTCTTTCTCAATATAATCCAGCACAGTTTTGGGCAATAAAAAGTTTGGTTGGCAACCCTTTTGGATTTTCTCACGAATCAAACTAGATGAGATATCCATCATCGGCACATCCACCCAAATGACAGGATAGGAGGTACCCGCACGATACTTAGGCCTTTGAACACCAACAAACTGAACCAGCTGTAAAAGGTCATCGATGCGATGCCACTTAGGTAGATAATCGACCATATCACCACCAATAATAAAATAATAATCAACATCTGGATGTAATTGCGTCAGCATAGCCATGGTGTCATAGGTATAACTAATGCCTTTACGTTCTAGTTCAATGGTCTCAATTCCCAAACCAGGAATATCAGCAATCGCTAATTCTAACATCTTTAAGCGATGCTTCTCATCAATTGTTTCTTTTTTATCGACATGTGGTGGTAAATATTCTGGCATGAGCAAGACCTGATCTAAGCCCAGCTGTTGACGCACTTGATCAGCCATGACCAGATGCGCATTGTGAACAGGATTAAAGTTCCCACCTAGAATACCCACCTGTTTTTTATCCTTTGGTCGTTCTTGCGTCTCCAACTCTACCTTGGTAAAAGGGGTTAATAGTTCTAACGCCATTGCTATCTCCTTATCTTTTCAGGACTTATTAGATTGCCTTTACTGCGACAGAGAGTTTTCGGTTTTCTTTTCGTGTAGATGCTTTAAAGAGAATCAGGATGCGACCGATTTTTAATACCGTGTCCACACCGATTTCTTCTTCGAGAATATTAGCTACTTCATGAATATCTTCATCTGTATTTTGTAACAATTGCACTTTGATTAATTCACGAGCATCCAAGGCTTGACGAACACTTGTCTTAATTTCATCATTAAGCCCATTTTTACCAATTTGTATAATTGGTTTTAAATGGTGTGCCTCTTTTTTGAGAAATGCTCTTTGTTTGCTGGTTAATGCCATAGTAATCTCCTTAAATCAATGGGGAACGCAAGCTCACGCCAACTCCCTTGGGAGCCCAAACAACAACTTGACAAGGGCCTGTTGCCCGTATCCAACCCAGCCCCGATATAACAAGGTCAGTTTTTTGAGTAATACGATAGGAATGTTTGACTAACTCCGGAAAACTTGATACTTCTTTCGCAGTCGGTGGCGTCAAGAGCTTCCCTTTGTGTTTTTCATAGAATTGATCAGCACCATCACGTTTGGTCCGATGAATGTTGAGCTGATTATCTAAATAAACTGTATAGCCCTGCTTTGGGCCTGAAACCACATCAAAACGTGCAAGACCACCCAAAAATAAGGTTTGATCCGCTTGAAGTTGGTAGGTTTTTGGTTTGATTTCTTTTTTAGGACTGACATACTGTAGGCTCTTGGCCGATAAGTAGTGCGCCATCTGGTCACGGTGAACAATTCCTGGTGTATCAAATAAGTAGCTACCATCATCCAGAGGGATTTCTATCTTATCCAGAGTCGTTCCAGGAAAACGGGAAGTCGTAATCAGGTCTTTATCTCCAGTCAATTCTTGAATGATAGCATTGATGAGTGTGGATTTGCCAACATTTGTTACGCCGACTACATAAACATCGCGCCCCTTACGCAGACGTTCAATGCTAGCGATAAGTTCTTTAATCGCCAACTTGCTTTTGGCAGACGTCAACAGGACATCCAGCGGACGAAGTCCGACTTCATGTGCCCTTTCTCGTAGCCAATTGGTGACTTTACTTGTCTTGACAGACTTAGGTAAGACGTCTTGCTTATTCCCGACTAGAAGTAAATCATTGCCACCTGTCAAGCGCGCCAGTCCAGGAATCACTGAACCTGAAAAGTCAAAAATATCCACCACATTGACAATCAAAGCATTTTCTTTTCCAACTTCTTGCAAGAGGTGTAAAAAATCATCATCACTCAATGACACATCAGCGATATCATTGTAATGGCGTAAGCGAAAACAACGCTGACAATAGAGAGCCCCTGTCTCTAGACCTTTTTCTAGAGCTGAATTTGGCGTATAACCCAACCCATCTGGATCTTGAACTTGAATCTTGGCCCCACAGCCAATACAAAACAATTCTTCCACTTATATTTCCTTCTTATAATCAAAAGGCCCATAAAGAACTTCTAATTTTTTCTTGACCCGACGTTCACGAAAACGATTAATCTTCGTGTTCCAAGCATCCGAGGTCACCAAAGGTTTCACCAATATCGAGCGAATACCAGCACGATGCGCCGCCCGAATGTCAGTCATCAATTGGTCACCAACAAAAACAACTTCGCTACGATCAAAACCATAGCGCTCAATAGCTTCGTTAATCCCTTTAGCAAATGGTTTCATCGCACGGCTAACATAGTCAACATGAAATTTTTCCACCGCACGATGAACCCGCTTTTCTTTGTTATTGGAAACAACTACCACTGGAATATTAGCCATTGTCATTTCATCTAACCATTTGCGCAGTTCGGGTGTTCCGTCTGGATTATTCCAAGCAATTAAAGTATTATCTAAGTCCACCAAAACCACACGGATATCATGGCGTCTTAAACTCTCTGCTGTTAAGTCATACACCGCCTCCATACAGAAGTCCGGCCTATAATCTTCTATACTCAAGTTCTACTCCTTTTTGACGTATTCTCTCTATTTTACCATAAAAATGTAGGAATTGTTGATTTCTATCGACACTTTATTTGACAGCAACAGACAATCACTATTATCACCTTTCTTTTTGATAAAAAAATAGACAGCCTTCTGGCTATCTGTCTTTTATTTGAATCATTTTGTCAAATAGGCACTCAAATCCTGCTTCAGTAAATAATGATAGAGCTCCCCATATTGACCTTTAAAATCCAACACATGTCCATTAATCGTGACACGGATCACTTTTGAGTAATCAGGGACATCGATCCAGCAAGCCTGTTGTGCCCGAACAAATTCATTATAATTCTCAAAGTGCTCCAATCGTTCCTGATTAGCTGCATTTAAATAGATGATGTCAATCATAAGTATCCCCCCATCTCTTGCCCTTAGTATAATCCTCTCTTAGACTCAGGTCAACTCATGTGTTTTTATGCTCTTAAATAATGAAGTTGACAAGCAACCTATCCACTTTATTATCCCTAATCGGCATCTAAAATTTCTATCTTGGTAGCCATACGCCGATAAGACGTCCATAAATGACCAATTAGAGAACCAACTACCGCGCCAATCAGCGTAGCAACAATAAATAAGAGGATATTACGGATATCTGGAGCGACCATGACACGGTCAATGTAAGCTTGGCTTTTTCCACGAGCTAGTAAACTAGCTATATAAGCAGTGCGATCAAACCACATCATCAAAATAGGGCCTGTTGTCCCAAAAGCAAAAACAAAAAAGGAAATCGCTTGTTCAGGACTGGTTTTGTAGCGTCCCATGCGTGAAATAAGGTCAGCCAGAAAACCACAAATAACCGCCGGAAGAAAAGCCCCGGCACCATGGCGAGTCACCAAAAAGAATCCTGCCAACACAAAACCTACAAAAGTAATAGCACCAAAGGTACGAATACGTTCAACAAAAAACCAATAGACCAAACCACCCACACAGGCCGAACAAGCCGGCGCATAAAACATATTACCCGTATGATCAATCAGATTGGCCAATAAGACGCCCACTCCCACACAGCCAAAATAGGCAATCGAGAAAAGAAGTGTCATGCCTAACTTTTTCATGTTAGTCATCCTTTCTATCAAATAAAAAATCAAGTATCCCCTTAAAATCCTTCACAACCCTGGTCGGTTGGGGGGCTTCCTTGGTCAGAGGTAAACCTTTAGGATTGTACCAAAGGCTTGCCAGTCCTGCATTAACAGCCCCCTGAATATCAGACGTCAGGCTATCCCCAATGACCAATGCTTTTTCAGTACAAAATCCTGGAATAGCTTGGGCAACCTTTTCAAAAAAGACTGGGGATGGTTTTTGCACCCCCATCTCTTCGGAAATGAAGATTCTCTTAAAATAAGTCCCCAGTGGCGATACACTAAGACGTCCTTGTTGGATGGCTGTTATACCGTTGGTAATAGCATACAGATCATACCCCTGCTCCTGTAAACGATCTAATAATTCAAAAGTCCCTGGAAAAACTTGCCCTTGTTTACTCAAAAGCTCTTGATAGCGTTCTGCCAGAACTATTCCATTCTTTTTTTTATCAAAATGAGCAAAAGTCCGCGAAAAGCGCGTGTTCACTAAGTTATCTTTGGTGATCTCTTCTCTTTCATAGGCTAACCACAGTTGTTTATTTAACTGAATATAATAGTTTTTAAACGATTCAATATCACGAACGCCTTCTTGACGAAATAATTGCTCCAAAGCCTTATTTTCAGCGTCATCAAAGTCTAGTAGCGTGCGATCCAAGTCAAACAGTAAAAAGCGATAAGTCAACGAAGCAATCCTTTCTTTTGTTAATTGATTATGAAAAATGTTTACCATCATTAAATCCGAAAATTACCACTGAGCGGGTTAGCTTAAGTTCTAGCCAGTAAGCTATTCATCAACATCCCTAAGATAATCAAGAAAATCCCAATAAATCCGAGTGCATTTGGCCAAGCATCCCCGAGAAAGAGGCAACCTCCTAAAAGGGTAAAAATGACTTCTCCAGATTGAGTAGCTTCTACCATTGCCAGCTGTTTATGTTGATGTTTGACCAAGTTGGTAGCCTCAAAGAAAAATAGCGTCGCTATGACCCCCGAAAAAAGGGCAACAATCGTAGATTGGAACCATTGATTGGCTGAAGGCAGGCCAACTGACACCCCTGAATAGGTAGACAATAGGAACCAAAAAGGCAAGCTCATCACAGTCATGCCAAATACCCTCTGCAAGGTCGTTAAACCGTCACCCTTAGTTAACTGTAACATTTTCCGATTCCCCAAAGGATAGGCGAAAGCCGCTAAAACGATCAGAGCAAGTGTCAACCAGAAATGTTGCCCTAGACCTTTGGAGAGATTGGGCATTTGCAAAATGAAAACCCCTAATAAAATCACTAGCGATAAAGCAAGTTGCCTAAAGGGGAACTGTTGACCAAAGACAGGGGCCAATAAAGCACCGGCTACAATCGTCAGTTGCCAACAGGCTGCAATGAACCAAGATTGTCCATAAAGGGAGGCCAAGGTCAAAGGGGCATAAAATAAACCAAAACCAACGGTGCTCCACACTAGCCATGGCCAAGGCTTGTGCCTAATTGAACGCCATACCTGTGTCAAATTACCACTTCTTTTGACTAGACACCATAAAATCGGCAAACTAATCAGGTAGCGTAAACTAGCACTCCATCCCCAAAAACCTCCAGTCAAACTCATACTGCGGTTAAAGATAAAAGTAAATGAGAAAAATAGTGCGCCTAGTATTCCCAATAAGAAAGCCCGCATAAAAATAGATAACTTCATGACAACCTCTCTCTAAGCTTTTCAACAAAAAGATAAGCGGCTGGACAGGTTAAGGTATTCTTCATCGTCAAGTGGTTAATTTGGTAGACTTTTTTACGGTCCGTATGCGGAAATTCACGACAAGCCTTAGGACGTACCTCATAGATGCTACACAGGTTATCGGCCCCCAGAAACGGACAAGGCATGCTTTGAAATACCTTGTCCCCATCTTCATCTACTTCTAAAAACTCAGCCTCAAAAGCCGGTAACTTCATTTTAAAATACTTGGCAATTCGTGCAATATCTGCCTCTTTAAAATCTGGCCCCAAACTTTTGCAACAATTGGCACACAGGGTGCAATCAATTTCGCTAAAGACGACCTCATGAATCTCACGAGCTATTTTATCTAGTTGTTTTGGTGGTTTTTGCTTAAGTCTGGCTAAGAATTTGCGATGAACCTTTTGCTTTTGCAAAGCTAATTGATGGTAGCGTTCAATATCAACTTCTTTTGTCATTGCACCCCTCTCTTTTCAGGACTTCTACCTAAATATCTTGATAAAAAATCACAAAACTAATTATATCATAAGTCTATCTGAACAGAGACTAAAATAAACTAAAAGAAGGCTTAAGCCTTCTTTTGTTTAATATTTATTAATAATGTTCGATACCGTTTGTTTTATTTTGTAATACTAAAATACAGACCAATTGGCCAAGCGACTGTTAGCCATTGTTATTCCTCATCCATGCTGAGAACACTGAGAAAGGCTTCTTGAGGGACTTCTACAGAACCGATTGCTTTCATGCGTTTCTTACCAGCTTTTTGTTTCTCCAACAGTTTACGCTTACGAGAAACATCACCACCATAACATTTAGCTAAGACATTTTTACGCAAAGCTTTAATATCCGTCCGAGCAACAATCTTATGGCCAATAGCTGCTTGAATAGGAACCTCAAACTGTTGACGTGGAATAATTTTCTTGAGTTTTTCTACGATGACTTTTCCACGTTCGTAAGCAAACTCGCGGTGCACAATGAAACTCAAGGCATCAACTTGGTCGCCATTTAGTAAAATATCCATTTTAACCAATTGTGACTGACGGTAGGCTGAAATTTCATAATCTAGACTAGCATAGCCCCTTGTGGAGGATTTGAGCTTATCAAAAAAGTCAAAGACAATTTCTGCCAATGGAATTTGGTAGATAACATTGACCCGATTATCATCAATGTATTCCATCGTTTCAAAGTCTCCCCGTTTTCTTTGGGCCAATTCCATGACAGCACCTACATACTCTTGTGGCACCATGATTTGTGCCTTAACATAGGGCTCCTCAATACTGTCAACGACAGTAGGATCTGGAAATTCTGATGGATTGGAAACAGACAATTGCTGGCCGTCTGTCGTATTGATGTGGTAGACAACGGATGGAGCAGTCATAATGAGGTCAATATTAAACTCACGTTCCAATCGCTCTTGGATAACATCCATGTGAAGCAATCCTAGAAAGCCACAGCGGAAACCAAAGCCTAGGGCTTGAGAAGTTTCTGGTTCGAATTGAAGGCTAGCATCGTTCAACTGCAGCTTTTCCAAAGCTTCTCGTAAATCATTGTATTTATTAGATTCGATAGGGTAAATTCCAGCAAACACCATCGGATTCATTTGCTTATAACCATGCAAAGCTTCTGCTGCAGGTCGGCTATCCAGGGTAACGGTATCCCCAACACGTGTATCCGCAACTGTTTTGATGGACGCTGCAATATAACCAACATCACCCGTCGCCAAATAATCTCGAGATACCGCCTTAGGTGTGAAGATACCAACTTCCGTAACATCAAAGGTTTTTCCATTTGACATCAGACGAATCTTGTCACCTGGTTTTAGCATACCATTGACAATACGCACCTGGAGGATAACACCACGGTAGGCGTCATAGACAGAATCGAAAATAAGGGCTTGTAACGGTGCTTCGACATCGCCTTGGGGAGCCGGCACCAAGTCGACAATTTGTTCGAGAATATCATCAATCCCAATCCCCGACTTAGCCGATGCTAAGACAGCATCAGAGGCATCCAGACCAATGACATCCTCAATCTCTTGACGAACTCGTTCTGGGTCTGCAGCTGGCAAATCTATCTTATTGATCACTGGTAAAATTTCTAAGTCATTTTCCAAAGCCAAATAAACATTGGCCAAGGTCTGTGCTTCGATTCCTTGTGCAGCGTCAACGACAAGAATAGCCCCTTCACAGGCAGCCAAAGAACGAGAAACTTCATATGTGAAATCAACATGCCCCGGGGTATCGATCAAGTGAAAAATGTAGGTTTCTCCGTCTTTAGCCGTATAATTCAACTCAATAGCATTGAGCTTGATGGTAATACCACGTTCACGCTCTAAATCCATGCTGTCCAAAAGTTGAGCTTGCATCTCACGACTGGATACCGTTTCCGTTGCTTCTAGTATACGATCCGCCAGTGTTGATTTTCCATGGTCAATATGGGCAATAATCGAGAAATTTCGAATTTTTTCTTGGCGTTGTTTTAATGCTTCAAAATTTGTCATAATCTTCCTTTAATGTCTCACTAGTCTTTTTATTATAGCATAAATCTAAGGCCATACCTAGCCAGAAGAAAGACTTTGTTTAAAGAGATAAGATAAAAAAACACACCTTCTGATGTCCCAAAACAGAAGGTGTGTTTTTTATCTTCATTAATTAAGAGCATCTAGAGCTTGCAAAGCAGCATCGTAATTTGGTTCGCTATTAACATTTTCCAAATACTCCGTATAAACCAACTGGTCATTGGCATCAAAAACCAAAACCGCACGGGCTAATAGTTGCCATTCTTCCATCAATAAACCATAAGTTTTTCCAAAGCTATGGTCACGGTAATCTGACAAAACAACCGCTTTTTCTAGTCCAGCAGCGCCACACCAACGTCCTTGTGCAAAAGGCAAATCCTCGGAAACCGTTATCACCACCGCATCATCACGCCCAGCAATTGCTTGGTTAAAATGGCGGGTCTGAGTAGAACAGATACCGGTATCAAGTGATGGCACTACACTCACTACTTTTTTCTTACCAGAAAAATCTGATAGAGATACCAAAGATAAATCTATCCCCAATAAGGTAACATCCTTTAAGGTATCACCGACCTGAAGCTGAGGCCCTGATAAAGTAACTTTTTGATTTAAAAATGTTGTCATGCTTTTACCTCCACGTTTATTATAGCGCAATGATAGCAAGCTGCCAAAAATAGCGCTTGAAAAAAGGCCGACACCAGTCTAGCCTTTTTCTTTCACAATATAAACAGGACGTTTTTTGGTTTCCAAAAAGATTTTAGCAATGTACTTTCCAATAATGCCTAAAGCTAAGAGTTGAATGCCTCCAATAAAGAGCATGATACAAATCAAACTTGCCCAACCCTTAACAGCATCCCCGAACATGAGACGACGGACAATGATAAAAGCAATTCCAATCAGAGAAATGATAAACGATAGCACTCCACCATAAATGGATAAATTCAGCGGAAATTCAGAAAAATTCACCACCCCGTCAATAGAATAGCGTAATAAGGACCAAAAATTCCAGCTTGTTTCACCTGCAACACGTTCTTGATTTTCATAAGAAATATAGGTGACATCAAACCCCACCCAAGAGAAGAGACCTTTTGAAAAGCGGTTAACTTCTTTAAGTTCTAAAATACTATCCACCACTTGTCGTGTCATCATCCGAAAATCACGGGCGCCATCCACCATCTCTGTTTCAGAAATTTTATTAATGAGGTGATAAAAAGCTCGTGCAAACAGTGACCGAATAATAGGCTCCCCTTCGCGATTGCTACGCCGCGTCCCAACAACATCATACCCTTCTTGAATCTTCTCATACATAGGTATTAAAAGCTCTGGCGGATCTTGCAGATCGACATCCATTACTGTGATTAAGTCGCCTCGAGCAGCTTCAAGACCTGCTAGAAGGCCTGCTTCTTTACCAAAATTTCGAGAAAAAGACAAGTAATGAACATTGTCATAAGTTTGAGCAACTTCCCGTAGGACTTCTAAAGTCTTATCCTTTGACCCATCGTTGACAAAAATGTAGTCAAAGATTAAACGGTCTCGCATTTGTTCTTCTGTCTGTTTTGTCGCCGTTAAAAATGGGTGAATAGTACTCTCTTCATTGTAGCAAGGTACTACAATACTTAGAACAGGTAGTTTTTTCGTGTTAATATCAATTACTGTCATTTAGCGAATCCCCAAGGCAATGCGCGCATAGCGGCTCATTTTTTCAACTGACCAAGCAGGTGACCAGACAAGTTTGACATCTATTTCTGTCACTTCAGGAACATCCCTAAGCACATCATATATCTGATCTGTCAATAGGTCTGCTAATGGGCACCCCATAGTCGTCAAGGTCATATCTATTTCTGTTTTTCCGTCATCTGCAAATCGAATTTCATAAACCAGACCCAAGTTAATGATGTCAATACCGAGTTCTGGATCAATGACCATTTCCAAAGCTTGAAGAATACGATTTTTGATGTCATCAACCTGCTCAGTGGTATATTGCTCTTGCACCATACTTCTCTCCCCTTTAGTCTTCTATAAAGTCCTTGAGTTGCTTGCTACGACTCGGATGACGTAATTTTCGCAAGGCTTTTGCTTCTATCTGACGGATCCGTTCACGCGTCACATCAAACACCTTACCAACATCTTCCAATGTTCGCATCTTTCCGTCATCCAAACCAAAACGCAAACGCAAAACGTTTTCCTCGCGATCAGTTAAAGTGTCTAAAACAGCATCTAACTGCTCTTTTAGGACAACACGAGTGGTGTAGTCAACAGGGTTTTCGATAATATCATCTTCGATAAAATCCCCCAAATGGCTATCATCTTCTTCGCCTATTGGGGTTTCCAGAGAAACTGGTTCTTGTGCAATCTTGAGAATTTCACGCACCTTATCAGGTGACATATCCATGCGTTCACCGATTTGTTCTGGCGTTGGATCTTGGCCCAACTCTTGTAACAAATTACGTTGCTCACGTACCAATTTATTAATCGTCTCAACCATATGAACTGGAATCCGAATCGTCCGGGCTTGATCGGCTATGGCACGCGTAATAGCTTGACGAATCCACCAGGTAGCATAGGTCGAGAATTTGAACCCTTTTGAATAGTCGAATTTATCAACAGCTTTCATCAGCCCCATGTTCCCCTCTTGGATAAGGTCCAAGAACTGCATACCACGTCCAACATAGCGTTTTGCAATTGAAACGACCAAACGTAGGTTCGCTTCTGCCAAACGTTGCTTGGCTTCTAAATCACCATTTTCTACAGCAATAGCTAATTCTTTTTCTTCCTCGTTTGTCAACAAAGGTACCGTTCCAATTTCTTTAAGATACATGCGAACAGGATCGTTGACTTTGGCTGAGTTACTTCCCAGAAGCTCTTCATCCGTTAATTCTTCAGGTTTCACCTCTTCAACAGCATACTTACTTGAAGGGTTACCTTCTTTGTCTGTAATAGAGATGCCGCCATCGGTTAAACGCTCAATCAGGTTATCAATTTGATCCGCATCCAGACCAAAAGGAATGACCAATTTATCTGTTACCACATCATCAACAGCCACCCCGTCCTTTTTGTGATTGCGAATAAATTCAGCAACTTGGACGTTAAAGGTAGAAATATCTGTTTTTTTTGCCATAAATGTCTTCTACTCCATTTTTCTTTTTTGCGCAACGAGATCTGCCAAAGCCTGCAAGGCCCCGTCAGTATCTCCTTGTTTGGTCTTTTCACGGACTTGTTGTCCTTGCTTTTTAAATTCTGTTTGCATGATGCAGACTGCCTGCCGTTTTTCTAGGGCTTGCATCTCTCCTGGACCAAGTTCCTTGGGTAAAGGCTCTTCCATCACTTGATAGTAAACAGCTTGAACCCTATCTGGTTCTTGAGATAGACGTTCTCGATCAATACTACCTTGCTGACAGAGCAATTCAAATAAACGCTGCCGTTCAGGTGTATAAAATTGAAAATTTTCCTTTAAGCGGTAGTCATTTAACAACACATCCGAGTCTAAAAGGCGGTTGAGCAACTGATTTTCCACAGTTTCTAGAGCGCTCTTTTGCCTATGCAGTGGCAAATCTAAAACAACCGGCGACTGCGCAGTGCCTTGTCCTCTCCCATTTTTCTGAGAGAGATTAGTCTGTTGCAAACGCAATTGATTGACAATATCTTCGATCTGTTGGTAGGAGAAGTCTGGTAAACCTTCTGCCAACTTCATGATGTAGGTGTTTTGGGCCGTAATGGACGACTCTTGGACGATGAGTTGAGCCATCTGATCAACATAGGCTATCTCTTGCTGAAGGTTGTCAGGATTATCAGGTTTCAAGTACGTCATCCAAAACTCAGTCGCCGATAAGCGGTTTTCTGTCAAATGGCGAACAAAATCTTCAGCTGAATATTTCCTCAGGTAATCATCAGGATCCAATCCAGCTGGAAATACAACCACTCTAGTTGTTGCCACCGGTACCACATCCAGTGCTTTAGCAATGGCAGCCTGACCAGCACGATCGCCATCATAAGCTAAGATGACGTTTTTCGTGTACCGTCCTAAATGCTGTACCTGCTCAGATGTTAATGCCGTTCCCATTGATGCAACAACATTTGAAAGACCCGAACGAAAAGCCGCAATCACATCCATGAAACCTTCCATGATATAAACTTCATGGGTCTGCTTAATAGCTGTCTTTGCCTGGTCTAAGTGATACATCTCCAACGATTTATTGAAAATCTTCGTTGAACGACTATTCTTATACTTCCCCCCCTGAGCAAGATCTACATCTTGCCAAACACGACCAGAAAAAGCAATAACACGGCCCTGGTCATCAGTGAGGGGAAACATAATCCGATTGCGAAAGCTATCTAAAAATCGGTTGGTATCTGTCACCATAAAGAGACCAGAGTCTAGCAAGGTTGTCTCATCGTATTTGCCATTGAGGCTTCGATAAAAGAAATCTGGTTCATCCGGAGCCAAACCAATGCCAAAATGAGCAATCACCGCATCATCCAGTCCACGCGCATAGAGGTATTCCCTAGCCTTTTCTCCGACTTTAGTCGTTTGTAAAACGGATTGATAAAAATGCTGGGCATCCTCATGGATAGCGTACAAGGCCTGATGGGGGACTTGTTTTGGTTTGGAATAACCAAGAGCTGAGTTGTTTAACGCAACACCCGCCTTTTCAGCTAAGATAGCCACACTCTCAGCAAAAGACACCTGCCGGTAATCTTCGATAAAGCGATAGACGTCTCCAGACTTACCACAACCAAAACAATGATAAAATTGTTTATCTTCAATGACATGAAAGGATGGCGTCTTCTCCTGATGAAAAGGGCAAAGTCCAACATAATTATGTCCCGCTTTGGATAGCCGAACAACTTCTCCAATGACATCGACGATATTTAAACGTTCTTTGATGTCATCTATCTGCCTTTTGTCAATCGCCACAGCCTCACCTCCAGACAATTCACCCATTTTTGCATAAGTACTATTATAGACTTCTTTATTAATTTTGTAAAGAAAAAAGCATTTTTTTCAAGCTTATTCGTAGCCTTTAGCTTCACTTTAGCGTATAATCTGTTATGGTAAAAAAATGAAAGGATCTATTACCAAAATGATTAAAGAATTAAAGGACTTCTTGTTTCGTGGAAATGTCCTAGACCTTGCGGTTGCTGTTGTTATGGGGGCTGCTTTTAATGCTATAATTACATCACTTGTTTCTGATGTCATTACTCCCTTATTTTTAAATCCCTTGTTAAAGGCTGCCAAGGTTGAAAATATTGCCTCTCTGTCATGGAACGGTATTTCTTACGGAAGTTTCTTAAGTGCTGTTATCAACTTTTTGATCGTCGGCATTACCCTCTTCTTCGTTGTTAAAGCGGCTAACAAAGCTATGAATCTAGGCAAAAAAGAAGAAGCTAAAGAAGAAACCGAAACGGCTCCTAGCCAAGAAGAGTTATTGGCTGAAATTCGCGACCTTCTTAAAGAAAAATAATTTTTTTAAAAAAGGTCTTTACAAGCCAATCTATTTATAGTAATATAAATAGGTCGCCGCTATAGTTAAATGGTATAATAGAGCAATGGTAATGCTCCGTTCCGAGTTCGATTCTCGGTGGTGGCAAAACAAACAGACAGCAAATAGCTGTCTGTTTTTTGTTAACTTCATACTAAAAAACCGATTTTCATCGAAAACGGTCTTTGCTGTACTATTCCCCTAAGATACTCGCTATTTTAGTATTAATCAAGTCAATCGCTACCAAATTACTGACCCCTTCAGGAATAATAATATCTGCATAACGTTTGGTTGGTTCGATAAACTGATGATACATAGGTTTTACGACGCTAGTGTATTGTTCAATAATACTATCTAAGCTTCGTCCGCGTTCTTGCATGTCTCGTTTGATACGACGAATGATGCGAATGTCATCGTCTGTATCAACAAATAGCTTAATATCCATGAGATTCCTGAGACGCTCATCCTCTAAAACTAAAATCCCTTCCACGATAAAAACATCTTGTGGTTCTTGCCGATAGGTCTTATCGCTGCGCGTGTGTTGCGTATAATCATAAATTGGAATATCTACCGAACGCCCTTGACTCAAAGCATTTAAATGATCAATAAGCAAAGACGTTTCAAACGCTAAGGGATGGTCATAGTTTGTGCTAATTCGTTCTTCAAAGGTCAAATGACTTTGGTCTTTATAGTAAGAATCGTGCTCAATCATGGCAATCTTCTGATCAGGAAAATGGGACAAAATCGCCTTAGATACACTGGTTTTACCGCCACCAGATCCACCAGTAACACCAATAATAATAGGTTTGTTTCGCATGCTATCTCCTTAAAATTTCCTTTTTATTTTACACTAAATTATCCTATAAAGGAACCCGATTGTAATGAAAAAATCAAGTTTCTCTTTTAACATAGAGTGACTTTGACGATGATTGTACCTCATCACCAAAATACGAAACCAGTTTTCATTTAAGTCTAATATTCTTTAAGCCCCCTCGAACCTCAGATACTCTCTTCTAAGAAACATGGTATAATAGTAGAGAAATATGAGGAGAAACCGCATGACACTACAACTTCCCACACAATGGCTAGAACTCTGTAAAGTATCAGATATTACAAACTATACAAAAGTTCAAGAACAAGCTTTTACACCTATTAGTTCCGGTGAAAACGTCTTGGCAATTAGCCCTACAGGAACAGGAAAAACACTAGCCTTTTTATGGCCAACTCTATTAAAACTTAAAGCAAATCAAGGGCAACAATTACTTATTCTAGCCCCTAATTCAGAATTAGCTGGACAGTTATTCGAGGTGGCAAAAACATGGGCCACCCCCTTATCACTCAAAGTTCAGTTGTTTTTATCAGGTTCAAGCCAAAAACGCCAAATTGAACGTCTTAAGAAGGCTCCAGAGATTCTCATTGGGACACCAGGACGTATTTTTGAACTAGTAAGATTAAAAAAGATTAAGCTTATGGCTATCCATACGATTGTTCTGGATGAATACGATCACCTCCTTGAACCTTCGCAATATCAATTTGTCAAAAGAATTATAAACTATGTCCCCAAAAACCATCAACTCATCTATACCAGCGCTACTGACTCAATAGATGAGAGTGAGCTACCAGTGCTACTGACACGAATCGTAATCGCGCAAGAGAAAGACACCCTCAGTCATTACTATCTTCAGGTAGAAGCCAGAGACAAAGTTGAAATCCTTCGCAAACTATCGCATCTCTCTGATATGCGCGCTTTAGTCTTCTTCAATCAATTATCAGATGTCGGTAACGCAGAAGAAAAGCTTCTTTATCGTCAAGCAACCGTTGCTTCCTTGGCAAGTGATGTTAATATCAAGTTTCGAAAGGTCATCCTGGAACGTTTTAAATCCCATGACTATAGCCTTCTTTTGGTCACAGATATTTTAGCACGAGGCATCGACATTGAACAATTAGAGTGGGTTATCAATGCTGATTTACCCCTTAATCAGGATACCTTTACCCATCGTGTTGGACGAACCGGACGCATGGGGCATAACGGTAAGGTGTTAACATTGATAAGCAATTCGCGTGACCTAAAAACCCTCAAACGCTATACCCAATCCCCACTAACCGAGCTTACCATTACTCATGGCCAGTTGGTCCCTGTTAGCCCCAAACCCTAGGAGGAATCTATGACTAGTCTTAAGACTATGCCCCAGGACAGTCGATTTACTGCTATTCTACTTGGTTTTATTGGGGGGGCTCTGGACGTTTTCTGCCACATGCATTTCGATTCACTTGTTGCTACACAAACTGGTAATATTGTTCTTTTGCTAGCAGACCTCAAACCGGACAATTGGAACAAGACTTTAATTAAATGTGCCTCAATTCTCTTTTTCTCCATTGGTTTTCTGGTTGGCACTTACGTCAAAGATCGAGCACAGACAGCTTATTGGCGAACTTATCTGCTTCTCCCTCTGGCTATCTGTTCGAGTTTACTCCCTTTTTTTCAAGTCAATGCTTATCTCTGGGTATGCCCTCTAGCTTTTGGTACTGGTCTGATGATGCTGACCTTTACCGGAAGCCATATCGAATCGCACCCCTTCACCATTTTAATGACCTCTGGTAACTATCGTAAAATGCTAAGTTCCTGGTACTATTATTTCACAGGTAAGCAAAGGGACGCTAAACTAAAACGCCAGGCCACCAACTACACTATAGTCGTGACCAGCTTTATCATAGGTGCCTTAGCTAGTGCTGTTTGTGATCGATTGATTGGTCAACACACCCTTTGGCTTGTTGCTGTATCACTTATCACTGTCATCAGCTATTACAGCCTTACCGTCCATCGTTACCAACTCGAGAAAAGCAATATCTAACGTATAACTCTAAAAGTTATTTCCATTGATTTGTCAAAAGTAATGGAGACAATAACTATCAAGTGTATCTCGTCATCCCATTAACTATTACGTCATTAAAGAAAAAGAGTTCCCAGAATATAACATTCTGGGAACTCTTTTGTAATACATAACAAGTCATTACTTAAAATACTGACTGTTTTTCTCCTAGGGAAGGATTATTTAATGTCAAATACAGTTGATTTCACACGTGTCATTGCTTCAATCGAATACTTCACACCCTGTGTACCAGCACCAGATGATTTCACACCCAAGAATGGGAAGTTATCTGTACCACGTTGAGTCTTGTTATTGATATGAACAGTTCCGACTTCCAATTGTTCAGCAATTGCAAAAGCACGTGGATAATCTTGTGTAAAGACAGCACCTTGCAAACCAAATTCAGATTCATTAGAAATCTTAATTGCTTCTTCCACAGAAGACACACGGATAAATGGTAAAACTGGACCAAATGGTTCTTCCCAAGCTAAACGCATATCAGTTGTCACATGGTCAAAAACAGTAGGGTAGATAAGGTTTCCTTCACGTTTAAGTTCTGTCTTAGCTGTTGCACCTTTTTCAACGGCATCATCAATCAAACCTTGAACAAAGTCAGCTGCTTTGGTATCAATCAGTGGTGTCACGCTAGCACTGTCTTCAGGCATACCAACAGTGATATTGCCAACTAATGCTGTCACTTTTTCAACCAACTCATCTGCAACACTATCCATCACAAGAACACGCTTAATGGCGGTACAACGTTGACCTGAATAATCGAATGCACCAGCTACAATGTTTTTAGCTGTCAAATCTAGATCAGCATCTTCCAAAACGATAGCTGCGTCTTTACCACCCAATTCCAACATGATAGGGCGCATACCAGCCAAACGACCAATATTTTCACCAACTGGTGTTGAACCGGTAAAGTTAATGAAATCAACAGCCTTGTGTTCCACGATATAGTCACCAATGACAGAACCACGGCCAGTAATTGTATTCAACACACCTGCAGGAATACCAGCTTCTACGAAAGCTTCTGCCAATAATAAACCAGAAATAGAACCTTGCGTTGGTGGTTTAAAGGCAACAACATCTCCTGCAATCAAAGCTGGAGCAATTTTAGACCCTGCCAAGTTAACTGGGTAGTTAAATGGTGAAATAGCCAACACAAGACCTACAGGTTCGCGACGAACAACAGCAATCTTCTTCTTGCTACCGGCATCAAAAGCACCACCTTCAAGAACTTCGCCTTCCATGCGAAGACCTTCTTCAGCTGCAAAGTGAATAATTTCAGCAGTACGAACAACTTCACCAACTGCTGACTTGTAACCTTTAGCAATTTCCTTAGAAAGAACAGCACCAATTTTTTCTGCATCACGTTCTAAAATATCAGCCGCTTTATGCAAATAAGCTGCACGTTCTGTGTAGGACAAGGCACGCCATGCTGGTAAAGCTGCCTTTGCACTTGCCATTACTTCATCAACGTCTGCTTGGCTCATTGCAGGAACAGTTCCTAGCAATTCACCATTTGCTGGTTCAAAAATTTCAATTTTACTTTCGGAACCCTTCCACTCACCATTGACATAGTTTTTATAATCTTTTGTCAAAGCACACACTCCTTTATATGTTATAAGGCTATTTTATCAAAAATTGCATTAAAAGCAATCTTTTACTATAGTAATTGTCAGAAAATTCTTCCAATTGAGCCAATGAGGTACCAATCAGTTACCTTGAGGCATAAAATTTCCTACAATTTTACCAACAATTCTTGGGTTTTCATCGTAGGGCGCAAATTTATCCTGATACTTCTTATTAATGGAAACCAAACGTAAACCACTTGCTTCACGATAAACCTTTTTGATATAGGTTTGCCCATCCCAATCCACCGCATAGACTGCCCCATCATAGTCAAATCCTGTTTGTTTGACGAGAACCACTTCACCATTGAGATAAGTCGGTTCCATAGAATCTCCAAAAACCCATGAAGCAAAATCATGGTCGAGTTTCTCATGATAAAAAACTTCATCATAACTACCGTCATCAAAATAAGAATAACCGGTACCAGCAGATAAGCGCTCGTATACTTTATAAGCAAATAGAGGTACGACTGTCTGAGCAGTTTGAGCTATTTTTTGGTCTAACAGGGATTTAGCATACGATAACACCTTCCCCTGCTCCTCCTGCTCTAACAGCTCATAGATACTCGTTAGTTCATACTGCTTGTCAAAATAATCGACACTCACATCGAATAAGTCGGCAATCATCTGTTTGTTTTTCCTGTTAGGCTGCGTTTTTGCTATCTCCCAATTGTGGTAGGACGGTTGAGTCACCCCTAAGGCTTGAGCAACTTTAACTTGTGTCAAGCCTAGTTCAAGGCGACGAGCTTTTAAGCGTTCTCCTGAAAACATCTTCACTCCTTAAAGTTTATAAACTATAAGAAGTATAACATAAAAGAGCGATAGAAACCACTCTTTTCTTTATTTGATTCTATCTTCTTTATAATCACAGTCGTCATTACTGCATACGACTTGCTTACCACCACCTCGAATTTTCTTTTCAACTAGGAAATCGCCAGATTTTGGACAACTACGTCCAACTGGTTTGTCCCAAGAAGTGAAATCACAGTCAGGGTAACGGTCACAGCCATAAAAGATGCGATTTTTTTTCGTCTTACGCTCAATAACTTGCCCTTTTTCGCACTTAGGACAAATAACCCCAATTTCTTTAGTGATCGCTTTTGTATGGCGGCAATCAGGAAAATTAGAACAAGCGTAAAACTTTCCAAAACGCCCCATTTTAATCACCATGGGATGGCCACAGAGCTCACAATCAAAACCTGCTGGTTCATCTTTGATTTCAATTTTTTCAATGTCACTTTCGGCTTTTTCCACCTCTTTTTCAAAAGGCTTATAAAAACCATCAATAACGGTCTGCCATTGTTTTTGACCATCTTCTACAGCATCGAGTTGTTGTTCCATATCTGCCGTAAAGGTAACATCAACAATATCAGGGAAAAAGTCAACAATCAGTGTGTTGACAATTTCGCCAAGTTCAGTAGGCTCAAAGCGTTTAGCTTCTATCCTCACATAATACCGCTTCTGGAGTGTTTCCAAAGTTGGCGCATAAGTAGAAGGACGGCCAATACCTATCTCCTCTAAGGTGCGGACTAGCGTGGCTTCTGAATAACGGGCAGGTGGTTGAGTAAAGTGTTGCTCAGGTAAGGTCTTTAATTTTTTAACGGTATCCCCGACTGCCATATCGGGCAGCATCTTGTTTTTGTCAGAATCGTTATATACCGCTAAATAACCATCAAATTTGACTTGACTACCATTGGCTGTAAAGATAACACCATTTTGCTCCAAAGCCACACGCATGGTATCATACACTGCGTTTGTCATCTGACTGGCCACGAAACGGTTCCATATTAGGGTATAGAGTTTTAATTGGTCTTTGTTAAGGTATTTGGCAACAGACTCTGGCGTACGGTATACGCTAGAGGGGCGAATAGCCTCATGGGCATCTTGCGCACCAGCTTTATTCTGCACGCGATTACCGTGTTTACTGTAGCTGGCTCCAAAACGGTCTGTAATAAACGCAGCCGCTTCTCCTTGAGCAACCGGACTAATCCGTGTAGAATCCGTCCGCATATAAGTAATAAGACCTTGATGGCCGGAACTTCCTAGACTCAAACCTTCATAAAGTTGCTGTGCAACCATCATCGTTTTACGGGTACGAAAATTAATCTTGTTTACCGCATCTTGTTGCAAGGAGGAGGTTGTATAAGGCAATGGTGCTTTTCGGCGACGTTCTTTCTTATCAACGTTCGTAACCACCCACTGGTCACTTGTGAGTCGAGCTAAGACAGCCTGAACTTGTTCATTTGTCTCTAATTTCTTCTTTTTACCATCTAAGCCATAGAAACTCGCTTGAAATTTTCGCGTTCCTTTTTGAAATTGACCGTCAATCGTCCAATACTCTTGAGGTTCAAAGTGCTTAATTTCATTTTCTCGATCAATAATAAGCTTTAAAGCCACTGACTGAACACGTCCAGCTGATAAGCCTCGCTTGACTTTTTTCCATAAGACAGGTGAAATTGAATACCCAACTATACGGTCAAGAACACGTCTGGCTTGTTGGGCATCAACCAGGTCCATATTGATCTCACGTGGTTCTTTCAATGCTTCCTTGACCACATCTTTGGTGATTTCATTGAAAACAACGCGGTTCTTATCTTTAGGATCCAAGTCCAATATATGAGCTAGGTGCCAGGAAATCGCCTCTCCTTCACGATCCGGGTCACTCGCTAGGTATACTTTTTTTGCTTTTTTCGCTTCTTTTTTCAGTTCTTTGATTAGGGGACCCTTACCACGAATATTGATATACTGCGGTTCATAGTTGTTATCAAAATCAATTGACATACTGGACTTTTTTAAATCCCGAATATGTCCAACGCTAGCGACAACCTTATAGTTACGCCCGAGATACTTTTCGATTGTTTTCGCTTTAGCTGGTGACTCAACGATGACAAGATTTTTCTTTGGCGTCGCTCGTTTTTTGCTAGTTGTGGCTTTTGTCTTTTTTTTCTTTGTTACAGTACTTTCTGCCATAACGCCTCCTCTTTTCAGAACAAACTGATAGCATGATATATCATTTTAATACCCTTGTCAATCAATTTCTTCTATATAATAGACATTTACGAGAGAATAGCACTATTTTCTTTTTACCGGATAACATATTCATCAAGGATATCTTTCCCTGACATGACTAATTTTGCTCCCTCCTGAATGAGGTGATGACAACCGTCCGATTGTCCCTTCAAAATATTTCCTGGTATGGCAAAAACATCACGACCTTCTTCCATAGCGCGTTCACAGGTAATAAGACTGCCTGAACGCATTTTAGCTTCACAAACTAAAACTCCCATTGACAAACCTGCAATAATGCGGTTACGCTCAGGAAAGTGGTATTTCAATGCCGGAGAACCTGGACCATATTCAGATAAAACCAGATGATTCTTCCCCAAATACTCTTGTAACTTCCTATTTTCACTAGGATAATGGCTATCTAATCCTGTTCCAATCACACCAATGGTTTGGCAACCCGACTGCAGAGCTGCCATATGAGCAGCGGTATCTATTCCTCTAGCCAAACCCGATACAATCACAAACTTTTGCTGTAGTTCTGATATAATTTTTTTAACAGATGAACTCCCCGATTGACTGGAAGAGCGTGCACCAACAACCGCCATTTTTGGGCCTTCAAGCAAGGATAAATCTCCCTGATAAAAGAGTAAGACAGGGGGATTATAAATCTGACGGAGTTGGTCGGGATAACACTCATCAAAAATCGAGAAAGAGCTAAACCGCTGAAAGCGATGGCGGAGTTCTCCTAAATCAAGTTGTTTGTAGGTTTGAATAAATAAAGATGGATTTTTAACCTTAGACACTATCGCCATATCGCGTACAGAGAGATGCCTTTTCTCCTTTTTTTGATAAGTTAGCAGATGATTAATATTGAGGTTACTTAGACCTGCTTCTTTCAATTTAAATAATTCAAAAGTATTCATTCTTATCCTCCATCTCTATATACGGTAAGATAACAAAAACTTCAAACATTTAAATCAATTGATGTGGCATTCTGGAAATGGTGCACAGGGACTACTCAAGTCCTTTGAAAAATACTATGCTAGGTCTATGCAAAAAAAACTGCAACCATCGTTGCAGATTTTTTCTATTCACTAAACCAAATGTTGATTTCTCGTTGTGCAGATGCAACTGAATCAGACCCATGGACAACGTTTCGAATATGGTCACCTACTGGTGCCGTCGCGAAATCGCCACGAATGGTTCCAGACACGGCGTTAGCGGGATTTGTAGCCCCCATCATATGCCGCCAACCTTCTACCACGTCAGGTCCTGATAGAATACCGATAACAGAAGGTCCTTCTGTCATATAAGTCAAAGTTGAGGGGTAAAAAGGTCGGTCAACAATATGAGCATAGTGTTGGTCCAAACGTGATTTGTCAAGAGTTAACAGTTTGAGCGCTTCTATCGTATACCCCCGACGCTCAATACGATGAATAATCTCACCAACGATACCTCGTTCAACAGCATCTGGTTTTATCATAAAAAATGTTTTTTCCATGTTAGTTCCTTTTTGGGTCTTAATCACTTAGACTTGATATAGTTAATACCATCAGCTTTTGGTGCAACAGCTTTTCCAAAGAAAATAGCCAATACCAAAATGGTTAAGAGATATGGAGCTATTTGCAGGTAAACAGACGGAACTGCAGAAAGACCAGGGATGGAGCCTCCAACGATGGCCAATGATTGTGAAAGACCAAAGAAAAGGCTTGATAACATTGCACCAATCGGATTCCAGCGACCAAAAATCATGGCAGCAAGAGCGATAAATCCAGGGCCTGCAATCGTAGTGACAGCAAAGTTATTGGAAATGGATTGCGCATAGATAGCCCCGCCAACCCCACCTAAGAAACCAGAAATCATGACACCGAAATAACGCATGGCATAAACATTGATTCCCAAGGTATCAGCAGCTTGAGGGTGTTCACCAACAGATCGTAAACGCAGACCAAAGCGAGTCTTAAAGATGATAAACCACGAAAGAAAGGCAACTGCTATGGCGACATAAGCTGGTAAAGAGGTGTTGTTAAAGAAAATCCGTCCTAAAAAAGGAATATCTTTTAAAACTGGAAAAGAAAAGCGACCAAAGGATTGGGTAATGGTATCCGTTTGTCCGTGGTCATAAAGAACCTTACATAAAAACACAGCTAAAGAAGGTGCAATAAGGTTAAGAACTGTCCCTGAGACCACGTGATCCGCTCTAAAATTGATTGTAGCAAGGGCATGAATAAGTGAGAATAGAAGTCCCACAAAGCCTGCAACAATACAAGCAACCCACGGTGTCCATGTTCCCAAACTACCAGCGAAAGTCAAATTAAAAACAATTCCAGAAAAGGCTCCAATAACCATAATACCTTCAAGCCCTACGTTGACAATACCTCCACGTTCGGAGAAGGTGCCACCAATGGACGTGAAAATCAAAGGTGCAGCATAAATGAGCATCGATGACACCAATAAGGTTAGAATCGTTGTAAAACTCATGCGGATTTTCCTCCTTTAGTGGTGGCTTTTTTTGTTCGAGGACGAACCAAATAGCGAATCATGTAGTTAGCGCCAACAAAGAAAATGATAAAGGCTGAAACGACATCAATAACCTCAGAAGGTACACCAACCATACCTGTTTTACCAATAGATAAAACAGCAAATAGCAGGGCTGCAAAAGGAATACCAAGAGGATTATTCGTTGCTAATAGAGCTACCGCCATTCCATCCCACCCGATACTCAGGGAAGACCCTTGGATGAAGACATTTTGGAAGGTTCCTAATCCTTCAACTGTTCCTCCAAGACCAGCCAGAGCACCAGACAAGACCATAGACAAAACGATGACACGCTTAGAAGACATACCAGCGTACTCAGCAGCATTAGCATTAAGGCCCACTGCACGAATTTCAAATCCAGTTGTTGTTTTTTTCATCAAGAACCACACCAATGCCACCGCAATTAAGGCAAAAAAGATACCCAAGTTCATACGAGAATTGTCTGTTAAAGCAGATAACCATTGGGTTTGATAACTAGCATTGGTCGATACTGCATTCGAAGCATCCGAGGTCCGCATCAGCTGACGTGGAATGCCTCCACGAACAATAGCATTAGCCGTATACAGGATGATATAGTTCATCATGATAGTCACAATGACCTCACTTGTTCCTAGGTAAGCTCGTAAATACCCTGGAATAGCGCCAGCAATCCCACCTGCTACCAATCCAATCACGAGGGTAGACAGGATAGATAGGGGTTTGGGCAGGCCAGGAAAACTCAAAGCAAACCAAACAGCAGCAGTCCACCCCGCTAAGGCTTGACCAGGTAGACCCACATTAAAGAAGCCTGCGCGTGAGGCAATCGAAAAGCCTAAAGCGATTAAAATCAGAGGCCCCATGGCACGGAAGATTTCTCCCCAATTTTTTACGGTGCCAAATGCCGTGTATAGCAGATCGTTGTATGCAAAAAGGGGATTGTAGCCAAAGGCTAGCATCAAAACTGCCCCTAAGAGCATTCCCAATAAGACCGCAATCAGAGGGACGGCCCAGTTTTGTGTTTTTTTAGACATCTTTGTCCTCCTTATTGACGGTTCCTCCTGCCATCAGAATTCCCAATTCCTGCTTATTGGTTTCTTCTGGTGATAGAATCCCTTGAATACGCCCATCATGGATAACTGCAATACGGTCTGAAACATCTAAGATTTCATCTAGTTCAAAGCTAACGACCAGAACTGCCTTCCCTTTGTCACGTTCTTGGATGATGCGTTTTCGAATATACTCAATCGCCCCCACATCCAAGCCACGGGTTGGTTGACTAATAACCAATAAATCAGGGTTACGGTCAATTTCTCGGGCGATGACGGCCTTTTGTTGGTTCCCTCCAGATAGTGAACCACCAGAAACCACTTCGCTAGCCGCTCTAACATCAAATTCAGCCATCAAATCGCGAGCATAACGATTAATTTTTCCATAGTCCAAGATCCCTCGACGACTAAGCGGTTCCTTATAGTAAGTTTGGATAGCAATATTTTCCGCAATCGTCATATCCAACACCATGCCATCCCGATGACGGTCTTCTGGCACATGACTAACTTGCATTTCTGTAATTTGCCGTGGTCGCAAATGTGTCACTTCCTGGCCCTTAATTTTGATAGACCCTGATTTGACTTTACGCAAACCTGTAATCGCTTGAACAAGCTCGCTTTGTCCATTACCATCAATTCCTGCAATCCCAACGACTTCTCCAGCATGAACTTGTAGAGACAAATTTTTAACTGCTGGCACGCCACGATTCTCATTCACTACTAGATCTGAAATTTCTAGAATGGCTTCTCCAACCTTAGCTGCTTCCTTTTCAGTTTTAAAGGATACAGCGTGACCGACCATCATTTCTGCCAGCTCTTGACTTGTTGCGCCTTCAACGGGAACGGTTTGGATGGACTTGCCCTGGCGGATAACAGTCACCCGGTCAGCAACCGCACGAATTTCATCCAATTTGTGGGTAATAAGGATAATTGACTTACCTTCTTTAACCAGATTTCTCATGATGGCCAAGAGTTCATTGATTTCAGAAGGGGTCAGAACTGCTGTCGGTTCATCAAAAATCAGAATATCAGCCCCTCGATAAAGCGTTTTTAGAATTTCCACCCGTTGTTGAGCTCCAACAGAAATATCTGCAATTTTAGCTGCAGGGTCAACTGCCAGACCGTATTTTTCAGATAGAGCTTGAATTTCATTAGTTGCTTCTTTGAGATTGAGGACACCACCCTTGGTTTTTTCACTACCCAAGATAATATTTTCAGCAACTGTAAACGCCTCAACCAACATAAAGTGTTGGTGTACCATTCCAATGCCAAGTTTGGCTGCCTTAGATGGGGAATCTATGGCAACAGCTTGGCCGTTAACGAAAATTTCTCCACTAGTAGGTTCCAACAAGCCAGACAACATGTTCATCAGCGTGGATTTTCCAGCCCCATTTTCACCAAGTAAGGCATGGATTTCCCCAGGAAGAACATCCAGATTTATCTGATCGTTGGCGGTAAAGTCACCAAATTTTTTGGTAATGTCCCGCATTTCAATGACAAATTCGCTGGTCATAACTATTTCCTTTCAGACATTTTATGTCAGTAAAACCCACTAACTCATTTGCGTTAATGCGCTTTACTGAGACAAAGGTCTCAGCCTTAAAAAAGCGACCGCGAAGGGTCGCAATCTTAATGATTATTTAGTTGAAACACCGTCTGGTACTGTAATTTTACCATCAATGATTTGTTGTTTTGCTTCTTCTACCGCTTTTTTAGTAGCATCTGGCAAGTTTTTCGTCACAATGTCGATACCACCATCTTTTAAACCATAGGTAGTTGTTTTGTTTCCATCGAATTTTTTACCTTTAAGTTGGTTATTGGAAATGTCTTTTACTACTGTTCCAACTTCTTTAATGGTTGAGGTTAATACAAAGTTAGATTTGGTTTTATCAGATGCAGTGTAGTTGCCTTCTTCTGTTTGGTCACGGTCAACTCCGATTACCCAAACTTTGTTAGAAGCATCCGCGGCTAATTTTTCGTCAATTTCTTTGGCTTGTGAGAAGACACCAGTACCTGAACCCCCAGCAGCATGATAAATCACATCAGCACCATCTGTATACATAGTTGCTGCGATTGTTTTCGCTTTAGCTGCATCGTTGTATGAACCCACATACTTCACATCGACTTGGATATCTTTGTTGACTGAGGCCACTCCTGCCTTAAAGCCTGTTTCAAAGCGTGTAATAGTATCAGATTCCACCCCACCAACAAAGCCAACTTTATTGGTCTTGGTTTGTTTTGCTGCCGCAATACCAGCAAGGTAGGCCCCTTCATTGTCTGCAAAAAGAACACTCTTCACATTATCCAAACCAGTAATTTGGTCGTCGATAATGACATAGTTGACCTTGGTGTTTTCTTTGGCAGCTGATTCTACAGCAGAGTGCAAGTTGTAACCAATCCCAAATACCAAGTTGTAACCTTTAGATACCGCAGAATCCAAATTAGTCGCATAGTCAGATTCACTATCAGATTGGAAATAAGTGTAATCTGTATCTTTGGTCAATTTGTTTTCTTTACCCCAGGCCTGCAAGCCTTCCCAAGCGGACTGGTTAAAGGACTTATCATCCACACCACCGGTATCAGTAACAATGGCAACCTTGGTGCCGTTTGAATTTGACGAGCTTGATGTATTGCGTTGACAAGCTGCTAAGGCAAGGCCTGCGACAGCCAAGAGCCCAAAACCAATAAGTTTCTTGTTCATCTTGATGAACCCTCCTAAAAAAATCTTGCAACTGGTGTTGCGGTATTATAACAGCTAATAAAGCTGGATAATCAAGGTTAAGCAGATTTACGATAAATCTGAAAAAGCATAGGGCAACAAATCGCCTACAGTTGTCTGCAGCTTTCGACCGTATCGACTAACTAAAACAACAGGTGTATCCGCAGTCATAAACTCTTTCATGACCTGACGACAAGCACCACAAGGGGCAATCGGATCCTGTGTGTGACCATAGACAACCAACTGATCAAATATTCGTTTGCCTTGTGCGACAGCTGTAAAAATTGCTGTTCGTTCCGCACAATTAGTCAAACCAAAACTAGCATTTTCAATATTACAGCCTGTATATACCTGACCATCTTGTGTTAAAAGACTAGCCCCCACAGGAAAATGAGAATAAGGTACATAGGCCAAGTCAGCTGCTGCTTTGGCCTGAGAAATCAATTCCTCAGTAGTCACCATGTGCTATTTGTCCTTCCATAATAGCTGGACCAGCCGAAGTTCCAATACGATTGGCACCGGCGTCAATAAAGGCCATCGCGTCTTCATAAGAGCGTGCACCACCTGCAGCTTTGACCCCCATATCAGGGCCAACTGTTTGTCGCATGAGTTTAACATCCGCTAGTGTGGCACCACCAGTTGAAAATCCCGTTGACGTCTTCACAAAATCCGCACCAGCCTCTTTAGCCAACCGGCAGGCCGTCACTTTTTCCTCATCGGTCAAAAGACAGGCTTCTATGATAACTTTTACCAAGGCTGGTCGACTAGCTTCAACCACTCGACGGATATCCTCAGCAACCAGGTCGAAATTCCCAGACTTTAGAGCACCGACATTGATGACCATATCAACTTCTTGTGCGCCATGATCAACAGCCTCTTTGGCTTCAAAGGCTTTGGTTGCGGTGGTATTGGCACCTAACGGAAAGCCAACCGTCACACAGGTTTTAACAGGGCTATCTTTCAGAGCATGTGCTACATAAGCCACCCAAGTAGGATTTACACACAGGCTGGCAAAATGATAGTTTTTGGCTTCTACTATCGCACGGTCAATAGCCTCTTGTGAACTTTCGGGTTTGAGCAGGGTGTGGTCGATATAAGTATTAATAGCTGACATACACAGTCCTCCTAGCCGATAATGGTCACAATTTCTCTAGGAGAAACGTGTTCCTTATCTATAATAACATTTTTTTGGAAATCTTTAAGCGCATTTTCACTTATTTTTTCTTGGGAATAAATTTTAGCAATAAGATCCCCTTGCTTGACCGCGTCGCCAACCTTTTTTTCAAAAACCAAACCAACTTCGTAGTCTAATGCATCGGCCTTAGTCGCTCTACCTGCACCGAGTGTCATTGCAAAGTGACCAAAAAAGAGAGCAGGCAAGGCTGTCACGTAACCAGAGGATTGCGCATGAACCTCTGTCACAACAGCGGCTGTCACATCTCGATACAAGTCTGCCAGATCACCACCTTGAGCCTGAACCATAGCCTCAAACTTAGCTAAGGCAGGACCATCTGTCAAATGGCTATAGATTTCATCTAAAGTAACTTCCGTATTGGCCAAAGATAGCATGTGCTTGGCTAAACGGCAGATGAAATAGGTAACATCCGAACGGCCTTGTCCTTTCATGATCTGTAAAGCTTCCAGAACTTCCAAGCGATTACCAATGGCTTGGCCAATTGGTTGACTCATATCAGTAACCACTGCCTGACAGCGACGACCAACCGCCTGACCCAAATCAACCATCACACGGGCTAATTCTTCTGCTTCCTCTACTGTTTTCATAAAAGCACCGTCTCCAACCGTGACATCAAGCAGAATGCGGTCTGCACCCGCTGCAATTTTCTTTGACATGACAGAACTGGCAATCAACGGTAAACAATCAACGGTGGCTGTCACATCTCGTAAGGCATAAAGCAACTTATCGGCCTTAACGAGTTGTTCAGACTGACCAATAATAGCCAAACCAATGTCTTGAACCTGTTGAATAAATTCATCTTTGCTACGCTGTGTTTGAAAACCTTTTATGGACTCCAGTTTATCGATGGTTCCACCTGTGTGACCCAATCCGCGGCCACTCATTTTCGCAACAGGCACACCAAAGGAAGCTACCAAAGGCGCTAAAATCAAGGTAACCTTATCACCAACGCCACCTGTCGAATGTTTATCTAATTTAATCCCCGAAATAGAACTTAAATCATACTCTTCTCCAGTCTTCACCATGGTCATGGTAAAGTCACTGATTTCTTGTGTTGTCATACCATTGAAATAAACTGCCATAGCAAAGGCCGCCATCTGATAATCAGGCACTTCGCCAGACACAAACCCTTCCAATAAAAAAGCGATTTCTGTCGCCGTCAACTGTTGGCCGTCTCTTTTTTTCTCAATAATATCAACTGTTCTCATTCTTCACGCTCCGCAGAATGTAATAGCCTTTATCCTTTTTAAGGACAGTTACGTCACCGAAAACCTCTAGCATTTTAGCTTTGGCCGATGGCGCTCCTTGTTTCTTTTGGATTACTAGAGTCAAACTCCCACCAGGTTCGAGATAAAAAGGCGCTTGTTCAATGATGGCATGTACCACTTTCTTCCCTGCACGAATGGGTGGGTTTGAGACAATGGCATCAAAGGTGCCTGTCACTTGTTCATACAAGTCTGATGCAAAAATATCTGCTCTTACCCCATTGGTCTTAGCATTTTCTTTGGCAAGAGCAATAGCGCGTTGGTTAATATCCACCAAAGTCGCTTGAACCCCTTGGGCCTTTGTCAGCGTTAACCCTAATGCGCCATAACCGCACCCAAGGTCTAAAAGACGCGTTTGGGGTGCAAAATCTACGGCAGAAAGCAGGACACGGCTCCCATAATCAATCATTTTTTTTGAAAAAACACCTGCATCCGTTGCAAAGGATAACGATTTCCCTAAAAGTGTCACCTGTAGGTTGTGAATATCATGCGCGACCGTAGGGTCTTGAGCGAAATACATCTGAGCCATCTTGGCTGACTCCTTTTCTTATGAATGGCTATAAAACAAGGCAGATGCCCTATTTTACCTTTTACTGGTTTTGGACATGTCGTCATGTTTAATCTTTGGCTAACCTAACCTCTTTGTCTATTGTACCATAGCTAGCTAGCGCTTTCAAACTTTGCCGTCTTAAGGTATAATAAAGCACGAGGTAATTTATGGAAAACGAACTCATGACTTATAACCAGTTAACACGCCAGCATTGGAAAACGCTTCGTCAAGGCCAAGAAGCCCCTTTGACAGATAAAGAATTACAGTCTATTAAGAGTTTAAATGACTCGATTAGTATCCTTGACGTTGAAGAAGTTTATCTTCCTTTAGTTCATCTGATTCAAATCTATAAAAATGCTCAGGAAAATTTAGCCTTCTCAAAAAGTCTCTTTCTCCAAGAAGAACCCATTAAACGTCCCTTTATCATTGGTGTTTCAGGGTCCGTAGCTGTGGGCAAATCAACCACGAGTCGCCTGCTTCAACTACTCTTGGAGCGTAGTTTTTCTGGTGCTCGCGTTGAGCTAGTGACAACAGATGGTTTTTTATATGACACTGCGACTTTGAAGGCAAAAAACCTCCTCAACCGTAAGGGGTTTCCTGAAAGCTACAACATGGAAAAATTACTGAGCTTTTTAGACCGTATCTCAAACGGACAGACCTGCCAGATTCCCGTCTATTCACATGAAATTTACGATATTGTCCCTAACCAGAGTCAAGAAGTGACAGCCAGCGATTTTCTTATCGTTGAAGGGATCAATGTTTTTCAAAACCGACACAATAATTCCCTCTACATGACAGATTATTACGATTTTTCAATCTATATTGATGCCCAAACCTCTCTTATCGAATCCTGGTATCTCGAGCGCTTTGAAACCCTTCTAGATATGGCTAAAAACGATCAGACAAATTATTATCATCTTTTTAGTCAGATGCCTCGTTCGGAAGCTCTAACGATTGCCAAAAAAACCTGGAAAGGTATCAATCTCATCAATCTTACTGACTACATTGAACCCACAAAAACACGCGCCGAGGTCATTCTGCATAAGCGAGAAAATCACCAAATCGATAAAATCTACCTGAAAAAATAAATTAAACTTGTCAAAAAATAAGGAATATTATATAATAGCGTAGTTAGTAAAAATGGAGGTAAGAACTGTGGCAAACATCAAATCTGCAATCAAACGTGCTGAATTGAACGTCAAGCAAAACGCTAAGAACTCTTCTCAACGTTCAGCTATGCGTACAGCAATTAAAGAATTTGAAGCAAACCCAACTGAAGAAGCTTTCCGTAAAGTCAGCTCTGTGATCGACAAAGCTGAAACAAAAGGCTTGATTCACAAAAACAAAGCTAGCCGTGATAAATCACGCTTGGCTGCAAAATTGGGTGAATAATAAAAAGCTCCTCTAAAAGGAGCTTTTTTATATGCTATTGCCAAAAAATAGAGACAACTGTCTCTATTTTTTATTGTTTTTCAATAGGCGCCAGGCTGGCCAAGACTTTTTTGAGACCAACTTGAGGGAAATTAATTTTAAGTTCTTGTCCTTTCCCCTCACCGCTAACTTGAAGGACAGTTCCTTCTCCCCATTTCTTGTGAAGGACCTTATCGCCGACTTTCCAATCTAAATTAGCCTTTGTCTGAACCGTTTGTCCCACCTTAACAGGCCCTCTAGCCACAGGCTTTTGAGCAAGGTTTGCTTTGCGAGCCTTAAAGGCTTCTTGCAAGCTCATTCCTTGGCCAAAAACTGATGCAGAACCATCAGCAGGAGTCGCCTTAAAAGATGTGCCTGCCGGTCGGGCCAGGCCTTGATAGTCCAAGAGTTCTGGACTGATTTCTTTAAGAAAACGCGTTGGACGGTTGTACGATGTCCGTCCATAGAGCATACGGGCGTGCGCATTAGTCAAGTAAAGGATTTCTTCTGCTCGCGTAATCCCCACATAGGCTAAACGACGTTCTTCTTCTAATTCATCGGGGTCTTCTGCTGCCCGTGACAGAGGAAAGACATTTTCCTCCATTCCGATTAAAAAGACAATTGGAAATTCCAAACCTTTTGCCGCATGCAAGGTCATTAAGGTGATTTCAGCAACCTCAGGATGCTCATCATCCGTATCAGCAACAAGAGCCAAATCATTGAGGAAACGGCTCAATTTGTCTAAGCCTGTTTCCGACTCTTCTGGCGCTTTTTCATCATCAAAGCTTTTTGCTACAGATAGAAATTCTTCGATATTTTCAAGTCGGGCGGCACTTTCGAGGGTACCCTGGCTACTAAGCGCCTGAGCATAACCCGTTTTTTCCAAAACAGCTTCTACAACTTGCGTGATTGTTAGCTGATCCAACTGTTCACGTATATCTAACAGCGTATTGGCCAAGTTCAGCAAGGCCTGGGCGGCTTTCCCCTTGAGCGGAGACAAGACAACCTGTTCACTCGCTTCTAATAGCGAAAAGGTATTTTGTTGCGCAAAAACACGCAATTTATCCAGCGTTCCAGGTCCGACACCACGTTTAGGCTCATTGACGATTCGCTCGAAACTGATATTATCATTGGGGTTAGCAATGACATTGAGGTAACTAATGACATCTCGAATTTCTTTACGGCTGTAGAACTTAGTCCCACCCACCATAGTATAAGGGATATTGGCCTTAACTAATGCTTCTTCAACTGTACGCGACTGGGCGTTGGTTCGATACAAGACGGCAAAATCTTTATAAGAACGCCCTTGACGCACCATTTGGTCGACTGTTGTGGCAATAAATAAGGCTTCGTCACTCTCATTATTAGCTTGATAGTAAACAATGGATTGCCCCTGATCGTTTTGTGTCCATAACTTTTTGGGCCTCCGATTCCGGTTATTGGCGATCACCTCATTGGCAGCCTGCAAAATAGTCTTGGTTGAGCGGTAATTTTCCTCTAAGAGCACAACTTTCGCCTGAGGGTAATCTTTTTCAAAATCCAAGATATTCTGCATGTCGGCGCCACGCCACCCATAGATGGATTGGTCAGCATCACCGACGACACAAATATTTTTAAAACGAGAAGCCAAAAGTTTCACCAACTGATATTGGGCATGGTTGGTATCTTGGTACTCATCCACATGAATATACTGGTAACGCTGTTGGTAATAAGCCAAAACATCTGGGTGACTATCAAACAGACGTAGCGTATTCATAATCAAATCATCAAAATCCATTGATTCACTTTGACGTAACTCTGCTTGATAGGCCTTGTAACATTTGGCAACTATCTGACTATAAACATCACCAGCTTGGCCCTCAAAAGCCTTCTCATCCAGCAAATCATTTTTAGCATTGGAAATGGTTCCTAAAATAGCCCGTTCATTCCACTTTTTGCTATCAATATTGAGGCTCTTTAAAATCCGTTTCATCAAAGTCCGCTGTTCACCAGGGTCAACAATCGTAAAATTTCGTTGATAACCGATATGGTCTGCCTCGCGGCGCAAGATACGCACACACATGGAGTGAAACGTTGCGATCAGTGTTTCTTGAGTCTCGGGATTGAGAGCCAAAGCGCGTTCCTTCATCTCACGCGCAGCTTTATTCGTAAAGGTAATGGCCAAAATATTCCAAGGGTTGATGCCCTTTTCATCAATCAAATAAGCGATACGGTGGGTCAACACCCTAGTCTTTCCAGAACCCGCCCCAGCCATAATCAAAAGGGGGCCTTGTGTTGTCTTGACCGCTTCAGCTTGGCGATCATTCATGCCTTGTAAGAGGGGATGCATTGATTTTCCCTTTCTGTAAAAAAATTGCCTTCTTATTGTATCATGTTTTTAATGAGGAACCTAATGAAAGTTAGCTCTCACCATCAAGCGTCTGATCAATATCAGAGCTTATTGTCCGTCTCACGGCGCCAAGGACGATCATAGGTAAACCACCGGTTGACAGAATGATCTGCTAGTTTACTAAAGGGGTAGACTTTTTTCCCCGCTTCGATAAGCTTGTCTTCTAGATAATCCCGTAGCATCCAAACATGAGCAGGATTGGGGTGTGACATGGTGAGAACCCGCTCCAGTTCAGATAAACTAATTTCCAAATCATGGGCAACTTGTGCAGGTTCTGTTCCTAAACGTTTAAAATTTTCAACGAGCTCTTCTTTCGTTGCCAATGTTTCTTGTTTACTTAACATCTTTTTCTCCCTAATAGAATCAAATTTATTATCACCCTATTTTACCACCCTTTAGCTTTTATTTAAAACCAATAGGGCATTTTCTATGGTTTACACTAATTCATCCCAGCTCAGCCTAACGGCTGATTACCTTCTCGATTTTTTAATAAAATCCTCTCACTCCGCAGAAAGCAAAGCCATCCCAGTTGTTCATCTGGGATGGTCTTTTTTATTTCCACAAACCGGCAAGGATTTGGTTTTCGAGAATCTGTAAATCTGCTTCGGCTAGGCCGGTTTCTTGCCCCAAGACATAGAGCTGACCAAAGTAAGCCAAGATAGGGCCGACAAAGATCCGAATTAATTGGGTTAGGTCAAGCTGGGGATTCACCCTGGGGTCTGCTTCCAAACGACTTTTAACGGCTAGGAGCTTCGGATAAACCATTTGCCAGATGACCGCTTGTTCTTTACGGATCTTATCGCTGACCAAGAGTTCTTGCAAGATAATCTTAAAGAGAGCTTGGTTTTCTGTCAAAAAGGCCATCCGGTCTCGCACTAGAAAATGCACGATTTCCTCAGGCGTTTCATAAGTTAAAAGTTCTTCAAAGAAATTTACAAAGAGACCTGGAGCCACAGGGTGCAAAATGGCAATCAGCAAATCCTCCTTGGTCTTAAAATATTTGAACAAGGTAGCTTGACTGAGCCCTGCGGCTTGAGCAATCTGAAGAGTCGAAGTTCCCTGAAAGCCATAGCGGGAAAACTGCTCCACCGCTGCTTGCATGATTTTTTTCTTGCCTTTTGGGTAGTCCGATTGCTCGAGATAGTGATCAAAAGACTCAAAAATACTAACTGACATGGCTACTCCTTTGAAAATAACTGTCTTAAACCTTGCGATAGCGTTTTAAGCCCTCAATATTGAAAATGGTGAGGGCAATGAGAAAGAGACTCAAGACGCCTAAATGAGGCCAAATGGTCTCTAGGCCTCGTCCATAGAGAACGACTTGACTTATGGCTTCCCCAGAATAGGTCAGGGGTAAGAATTTCCCAACCATGACAGCCCAGTCTCCCATGCTGTCAAGGGAAATAATCCCTGAGAAAAAGAGTTGGGGCATGATGACCAGCGGAATGAACTGCATCATTTGAAACTCTGACTTGGCCAAGGTGGACAAGAGAATGCCGAAGGCCAAGGCCACAAGAGCCAGTAGGACATTGACTATTATAACATTTATCAGACTACCAACAACCTCAATATTCAACAACCAGATGGCCGCCAGAACCACGACCATGGTTTGCAAAATGGCAATCAGTCCATAAGACAGCATGTAACCAAAGACGATTTCAGAGCGTTTGACTGGGGTGGCTAAAAGCCGATCCAAGGTGCCACTGGTACGTTCCTTGAGAAGAGCCATACCAGAAATGAGAAAAACAAAGAAGAAAACAACAAAGCCGATAAGAATCGGGATCATTTTGGCAAAGAAGCCCGTGTCTTTGTTTCCGTATTGGTAATGTTCGGTGATATTTGCGGTTTTTGTGTCTAGTTTGGCATGGGGAAGGGCCTTTTTAACCAACTCGGTCAATTGTTCACTGCCTACCTTTGCTAGGCTGGACCGCAAAACTTGGCGGGTAAAAGCGGTCTTTGAGGCATCCGTGTTGGCATAGTCCACAGTGTAGTTGCCATCCTGATAAGAAATGACTGCATCCACCTTTTCATCCGCTAATGCTTCCTTAGCCTTTTCAATATCCGCATACGTTTTGACCGTAACATGATCTGTCTCTTTTAGCTGAGTTACGATAGGAGAGGGGACATCCTGACTGGCCAGGGTCACATCAACTGTGGTGCTGGCTGAAAACATGAGGTTCATGAGCCACATGATAAAGACAGGGGCGACAAACATCATGGCCAGCGTCCTTTTGTCCCGCAAGAGTTCTTTTAATACTTTTTTGGCAATCGCTAAAGTTCTCATCTTATTCTCCTTCCGCTTTCAAAAAGACTTCCTCGATGCTGGTCACACCGTAGGCTTGCTTGAGTTGACTGGGTTGGTCAAAGGCGATAATCTTCCCACCCAAGAGCAGACCTACCTTATCTGTTAACTCCGCTTCGTCCATGACGTGGGTCGTGACCAAGATCCCAATCCCCTTATCTCGCAAGGACATGAGTTCTCCCCAGATTTTCTTGCGCAGAGAGGGATCAATCCCAACTGTCGGTTCATCCAAAATCAAAAACTGAGGCCGACCCAAAAGGGCAATGGCCAAGGACAGACGGCGTTTCATCCCGCCCGAATAACCTGAGACGGGTTTATCGAGGTGCTCAGTTAGATCCACCACCTGCGCCACATGGGCAATCTCAGCTGCCAAGTCTTGCTTGGACAAGCCTTTTAGCTCTGCAAAAAAGACCAAATTTTCCTGACCAGAAAGGGCCTCATAGAGGGCATCAGACTGGGCCATATAGCCAATACTGCCTAGTATCTGACGGTTGGGCATGGTATGGTCCAGGACAAGGGCACTGCCCCCATCCGCCTTTTCCATCCCCAGCATGGTCTTGATCATGGTTGACTTTCCAGCCCCTGATGGTCCAATCAAGCCCACAATCTCTCCGGCATCGACTCTAAAACTGACTCTATCCAAAACCAGTTGTTGACCAAATGACTTCTGCAAATCCTGCATATCTAGTAAGGTTTTCATAACTTCCTCCTTAGGTGAGTAACTACTCACTTTTTAAAACAAGGCCTATTATAGTGAGTGAACACTCACTTGTCAAGAGGAAAGCATAAAAAAATCCAACAACCTAAAGTGAGGTCATTGGATGTCTGTTCATACATTATGAGGTGATAGAGTCTTTTAGTTTATTGTGTTTCAATAAGCTCAAAATTTTCTAGGAAACTTTATTGTTTTTCTTTCAGAACGGTGTCTCCCACGCACTGCTTCACAAATACCTGCTGATGCTATCTAGTCTAGTATAGATAGGTAGGTGTCCAATCGCTCATTCAAATACCGCGCAAATAAATCTTCCATCGTTCCTAGGTTTCCTTTCACATGATAGTCATCAAATGCTTGATAATACTGAATTCTATCTGTAAACTTAATATCAATTGGTGGATAACCTGCTTTCATCAACTCTAGATTGATGAGTAGACGCCCCGTACGACCATTCCCATCGATAAAGGGATGGATACTCTCAAATTCAATGTGGAACCTGGCTAACTTCGTCACGATATTCTCTTGGCTATCTTGGAAATCAACTAACAATTGTTCTAGTTTTGGTTGGATAAGATAAGGTTGGACAGGCTCGTGTACCGAACCCATGATACGTACAGGAACTTTACGATACACTCCACGGTCCTCCTTTTTATCAGATAAGACCAAGTAATGAATGTCCTTGATGACTCTCTCAGTTAAGGCAACCTGCTCAGAGACAAGACTCATAACATACTGAAAAGCTTCTTTATGACCAATAGCTTCCATATGATCCTTGAGTGGCTTTTGATCAATGGTCAATCCACGAAGAACTAAGTCCGTTTCTCGTAAGGTCAATGCATTGCCTTCAATCGCATTGGAATTGTAGGTGAACTCAACCATAAACTCTTCCGTTAATCGAGCAACTTCCCCTGCAGTTAGGGGACGTTTCTGTTTCAATGCTTCTACTTTTTTCTCGATAAGAGGAAGGAGGCTTTCTGTTTTTTTGTAACGTCTATCACTTGGTTTCTGCGCATCTGATGGGATCCTCCAACTGCGGCCCTCATGAAATGCTCCTTGTATTTTTCCTTCCGCACATAACGTACGAATCCTTCGTTCAGAAATCCCCCATTTGACAGAGGCTTCTTTCACTGTAATATACATCCGTTCCCCTCCTTTCGATAATAAGATTATAGCATAGTATCGGAACAATAGGTGAATTAACGGAACAATATTTTGTTTTTTACGGAATAATGCAGTCGCAAAACAACTCCCACTCCCTTCGATAGAGAGACGCTTTCTGTTCCACCTAAGAAACTAAAAAAATCCAACAACCTAAATGGAGTCATTGGATTTTCATTTCTAAAATTTTTTATCTAACCAAAATACTGGTCAATCAGTTCCTGCATTTTGCCTTCCTTAGCTGCTGGAACGGTGTCTACTTGGACAAAGTTCTTGCGGCTGATTGTGTCGGCTAACTGTCCAAAGATAAAGTTCACAGCGATATTGTAGATAATCTCAGATGGGGCGAAGCCGTAGACCTGTTCTTCCAAGATATGCTTGAGACGGTCCTCTGGATTTGGAAAGGCAGCTTGCATCCCTGCACTATTGTAGAGGCGTTTGACCAGCTCAGCGATATAAAGACCCGACTTCATATAGAGGTCGATAAAGGTCTTGCTCGGATCGTCAAAAATACCTGGATTTTCCTTTTCTAAGTCATCCACCATCCGCTTGACAACCCGTTTAGGGGTAAAGATTTGGTTGGTCTTTTGCGGTGGAATGTAGTCAAAGATGTCCTCTTTTTGGTCGTCGAAGTAGTTTGCTAGTTCTGCTTTCTTGCGTAAAAATTCCTGGATCGCCTCGTCAAAGGTCGCTCGATCAAAGAGGTGCCCTGCAAAATCCTGACCCCCATCCCGCAGATAGCGGAATTGTTCCGTCGTGATCCCCGTGACTTCAAAGAAGACCTGCTCTGGCACATAGCTGTCAAAGTTATCTAAGGTCAAGGCTGAATCGCCATAGGCCATGATGAAACTAGGGATGGTTCTCGCAAAGCCACGCAAATGGTCTCGAATCTCATCCTGAGCAGACTGCTTGAGTTGCTCAACTCGCTTGACCTCGACTTGCTGGATAAAGCGCTCTGGCATTTCTTCCACTTCATTTCTCAGTTGTTGTTCCAAGATTTGACGGTGTTCCTGATTGTTTTGCGCCAACCGCTCCTCTAATTCCTTCTTCAAGCCTGCTTGTTTAGCCAGATCCTTGGTCTCTTTGAGTTGCTCTTGGATCTCCTCACGGATATGATTTTCCGATATTTTCCGCTCGATTTCATTGGTCTTGACTTGCTTTTCGATACTGGTCACGATTTGTTTTTGGATGTCCTTGGTTTCACGCGCCTTGAGCTCATACTCTGCCTTGAGTTCCTCGATGATGACAGAAGATACTTGCCGATGGACTTCTTTGACAAAGCTAGACTGGCTGACTTTCTCAGCCTCAGCGACCATATCTGAGACAGACTGCCCCAGTCCGTATACTTTATCCCCAAAGAGTCGTGCCTGCTGATTGATTACGATTTGGGGATCAATGACGGCATTGCCCTTTTCATCTACCGTGACATCTGAAAAATCAAGAAGATCAGACGAATCTTGCGCCTTGCCTTCTTTTTCCACTGGCAATTCGTTTAGGATATCCAGGACTGTTTGCGTCGCTTGGAAGATTCCTGCGATATTGTCAAAGAGAAGATTGGACATAAAACCACGTTTGATGACTTCTGCGGCCTTGATCTGACGGGGAATGGTGAGAACAGCCTTGGCGTCAATCTCTACCATCTTGCCTGCAGAATCTTCTGCTATCACAGGAAAGAAATTGAGCAGTTCACGGATATTTTCCTCCCGTGTCGCGGTTGTTCCTGCTCCACCAGCTGTCGCAAGGGAGAGGTTGTTGGCAAATTCGTCAAAAAGTATCAAGGTTCGCTCAGGGGCAAAGTCAAATACATAGGCCTTTTCTTTGCGGAAATGCTGACCCTTGCTATCCGTCCAAGCAAAAGGATTTTGTGCCCGAAAGGCAGCCTGCATGTAGAGAGCTGGGGACTTGAGGTTGGAGAGCATGAGAACAGCCGTCCACTCAGGAATCGTCACTCCCGTCGTCAACTGCCCCACAGAAAGGGTAATGGTCTTGTCGTTTTCAACAATGGCCTTACGCACCATATCCAGCGACTTGAGAGTGGACTTTTCGTCCTCTTCTGACATGCGACCATCCCCCGCCGCAAGGACAATCTCGTAGTTCTCATAGATGGGGTGCTCTTCCAGTAGGGCTTTGAGGGCCTTGGCTGAGGCCACTCGTTCCAAGAGCCAAAAGGTGTGCTTGAGCTCATTACGTAGTTCTTTGGTTGAAAAAGGATATTTTTCATTGGTAGAGAGCGTATCGAGCCACTTTCTAACGGCCTCTTCATGGATAAACTTGCCCTGTTCATTGGTCGCAAAAAATTCGCTCAAGTCAAAAGCAAAGTCGAGATTTTCACCATCTAGCTGAGCCCCCTTATCCAACTCCTCTCCCAGCATATGAGACATCTGATAGGTAAAGAGATTGAGTTGCGGAAGAGCTTCATAGGGATTTTCTGTCTCTGCTTTGGGTGACCAGCTAGCTTTGGCTGCCTGCTCATCTGCATAGGACCAGTTGTAGATCTGCTCCTCTGTGAAATCCCCTTTTGCCAAGGCTTTAAAGGGAGTGCCTGAGAGATGGAGGGTAAAGTGTCGTTTGATTTTCTGAAAGGCAAGATCCGTCTTAAAGGTATCCACACCCTCATGGGCTTCATCGATGACCAATAAATCCCAAGTCAAGTCTGTGACCCACTTGAGCTTGTTGTAGTCACCGCCCATGTAGGCCGAACCCTTGAGGTCTTGAAGGCTGATAAAGGCAATCCGCCTGAGTTCATCTGTCCCATCCAAGTTTTGCAAGACCAGATTAACAAACTCTTTGTGGCTGAGGGTTGGTCTGTTCTTGAGGCTATCCGTTTCAGAGACAAACTTATAGGTGGTTTTCCCAGCGATAAACTTGTCAAAGTCATCAAACCAAGAGTTGGCGATAGCGGGTCTATTGGTCACAATCAGGACATTGACCGCATCCATCCGACAAGCCAAGTCATAGGTCGATAAGGTCTTACCAAAGCGTGGTTTGGCATTCCAGAGAAACTTCCCCCCTGGATGCTCTTGCAGATAGGCCAGGGTCTGAGTGACTGCCTCTTCCTGCTCTCTTCGTAGCGTGTAGTCTTGTCCTTGCCCAGCTTGATAGCCCGAGGTGTCATGACGGATAAACTGATCAAAAAGTGCCTTGGACTTTTCAGGTGTCCCGTTAAAGTAAAACCACTCGGTCTTGGGCCGCCTCTCAATAGCATGAAACTTTAAAAAATGGTGAAAATCATGATCCTTAAAGGTCTTTCCCTTATCTGGCTCCTCACTATAAGCCGCCTCTCCCGTCCAGAGGATGTCGGTCTCGATGTGTGCTGTGTGGGTCTGCTCTTTGATCCGCTGTGCGACTTCACGCTCGGTATAGCCAATCTTGATCCAGCCCTCATTGGTCGTCACGGTCGGGGTGGTGTAGGCGTAGATTTTGGGGTTGATTTGTTTTTTGGTCTTGATGTCAACCGTCATAGCTTTTTCCTTTAAAAATGTTTTTTTGCCATTTGTCTTATGTGGCCTGGCACGCCAGCAACCCTTCGGTTTCATGGCTAAACGGAAAGCCTAGGTCTTTCCGTTTGCCTGTATGGTTCGCAAAGCGAACCATACTCTAACCACTGCGACGAATGGCCTATGGGGTGGCTTCGCCACCTTATCGAAATCAAGAAAATCGTCAGAAATCGTCAGTTTACTGTCCAAACTGGGTGAGGCGTTCTTTTTCAGCTTGATAAGACTGGTTAAAGAGCTGGGCGAGCTTTTGACTATCTTGCTCTGCTAGGTACTCTATGTAGCTCGCTCGGTTCTCCTTAGCGATGATGACAGGTGCTCCTAGATACTTCATGGCGAGGTAAAAGACCAGCAACCGTCCCACTCGTCCATTGCCATCTGAAAAGGGATGAATCCACTCAAAGGCAATGTGGCCCTCTGCTAAAGCCAACAAAATCTCATCCGTACTTTCAGCCAGCTCTAGGCGGTAGTTGAGATTGTCCACCCACTGTCTCATCAGGATCGGTGTCTCCTCAGGGTATGCAGGTCCTGCACCTGTCCTAGGTCAAAAGGCTGATCTGTCACCAACCAGTCCATCAGCTGAGCAAAGGCCTGTCTGTGGTTTTCAATCTCGTAAAACTCTCGGATCCCCTTGCGACTGGCTGGCAAGGTCTGCTCTAGGATGATGCTGACGGTCTCAGGAAGCGAGATGGTATTGCCCTCAATCCCGCTAGAATGATAGGCCATCCGCACCAAGATGTCATCCAAATAATCCTGTGAATACTGGTCCATGGGTGTCCTTTCTAGTCCATCTCTCTGACATGGGTTTCGATAAAAGCAATCTCTTCAGGAGACAGTCCATATTTTTTGTAGAGTTGGCGGTCAATGTCAGCCACTGATTGGGACCAATCAATGTCCGAATTGACCGTAAAGTCTTGGAGTGGGATATAATGCCAAACTGATTTTGTATTGTCCTGTGTGATTTTTAAAACACCAAGCATTGTCCGTAAAAACTTTGACTTAATATACTTCAAACAGGCTTCAGCTTCAGCTAAGGAATCGAATTCACCAACAGAAATAAATGTTTCTGTGTACCCGATAACGGGGTACCCGATAACGGGGTACCCGATAACGGGGGTCGATAGGACTTCGCCAATCGCCCCACTTCCGTTTGCTTTCGGAAGCATGACTTTATATTTTTCAAAGTTTGGTGGACAATTTACAAAATCTTTTCTAAACCATTTATAAACTCGTTCATTATTGTATCGACCATAAATTTTAATGTATTCATTTCCATCTTCAGGTTTTGAATCATAAAATAATTCTGGTAATTTTTCGAAAGCATTCGAAGCAAGTCGTCTATCTGAGACCCGTTCCATAAGCGAAGGATATATATCGTAAATCAAATCAGAATATCGATAAGAACCACGATTCGTTACAAATTGGTCAATAGATTCAAAGTTATTCTTTATAACTTTTCGCCTAATCGAACTGAGTTCTGGATAAGGAGTAAAGACTTCAATAGGGTCAAATTCTTTTTCCGAATCATAGTATGTTACAGCGACTCCGCCTTTAATATCAGTCCCTGGAAAAACTTCTCCGCTCTTTTGCTTGAAATAAGTTACTTTAACATGCGGGTTAAGTAGCATTTCCTTGTTCCATGCTTTTGGAGTACCCCCAGCATTTGATAAAAAGCGTGCTGGGGTTATCAATGCTGTCTTCTTAGAAATTTTATATGCCTCTGAAATAAATTTATGATAAATTGGCATATCTTTTGTACTCGTTCCCTGTGCGGTCTCTTGATACGGTGGATTTCCAATCACAACATCAAACTTCATCTCATCTTCCTCGTTGGATAGGCGCTCAAAACCTATCATCTTCTTCTTTTTCCAATCTTTGATTTGTGTGTGTGTTTCTAGGGGGGCTGGGGTGGTCTCCTCTTCGTCAAAGAGGCTCAGTTGCTGGGCTTGCTTGGTTTTTTCTGAGTAGGGGCTGACTTTTTTTAGCCCATCCATTTGAAAGACATTGTAGGAGATAATGGTCGCAATCTCCTTTTTCTGCTCTAGACTAGGCTCTGTGTTCCATTTGTCCAGATAATAGTCCTCAAAGGTCGCCAGCAGATTTTCCCGTGCGAGAAGCAGGGAGTCACCTTGGTACTCATAGCCGTATGAGGCCTGATAAGCCCTTTTGACCAGCTGGTAAAAGGCTGCTTCATCAGAGCTTTCTCGGCTGATGCGTTGCAATTTCCGATCGACAAAACCAACCCGCTCTGCCAGAGGAATCTCCTCCCCCGTCACCGTATCGTAGCGGGTCACCATGTAAGGAGCCTCCCCACAGGTGATCTCTAACCATTTGACCTTGACATAGTCTTCCAGAGAGAGGCTGACCAGTTCTTCCTCAGCATAGGCATTTTGCTTTTTGACCAACCAAGTGGGAGTAAAGACCTCGGCTCGCACCTTGGTGCGGTCCTTTTGCTCATGCTGGGACTTTTCTGAACGAGGCTGGATCAGATTAGCATAAGGGCCTGTGATCTTGCTCGTCGTGATCCGATCATAGGGCGCAAAGCCCTTGCCGAGGAGCTCATAAGAATGCGTCGCCCAGACGATATTTTTTTTGGTCGTCCGGTCTTTTAAGAGAATCGTTAGCACATCCGAAGACTCACGCGCCAGCTTCTCTTCACTGATATCTATCCCCATCATGAACTCCCCTTTCTCCATCATTTTTATGCTTTATTATACCATATTTTAGGTGTGATTTGAGGGCGGAAATTAAAAGAATCACGCCAGTTTTTAGACGTGATTCATTCGATACGATTGTTTTTTTACTTTTTATTTTCTATCCCCTCCCCCGATACTCCCTAATGGTCTCTCCGGTCCATTTTTTAAAGGCGCGGGAAAAGGAGGAGACTTCGGCATAGCCCAGCAGGTAGGCAACTTCTTCAGTGGTCAAGTCGGGGTTTTTGAAATAGCCAATGGCTAGGAGTTTTTGGACATTCTGCAGTTCTTGGTTAAACTTAGTCCCCTCTGCGGTTAGGTTGCGTTGCAGGGTTCGGCTACTGATACCAAGTGATGTGGCAACGTCCTCGATACTAAAGGCACCACTGGGAATCATCTGGTGGAGTTTTTGCTGGACGACCCCTGTGAAACTCTCACTGGTCATGGCTTCCGCTAGACGCTCTTTGAGCTGGGGTTCCAGATAGTCCAGCATGACATTGTTGGCTGTCAGAAAGGGCTTTTCAAGGTCCGCTTTTTGAAAAATCAGTTCATTGCCCTCCATTTGCTCCACATGGCAGGCAAAGACAGACTGGACAAGCTCCCCGTAGGGATACGGCGTTCCCACATGAACGGGCTCAATGGCTTCTCCCGTCCCTGTGCGGATCAAATCCAACAGCAAGAGCTGTTCATTGAGGACCGCAAAACGGGGCAGGTCCAGCCCTGAATAGTCATAGCGAAAACTGACCCGGACCAAGTCGTCAAAGATTTCCATGGCCACCACGATGGGGCCTGTAATTTTCTTGAACTTGGCGAAATGCTCAATGGCTGCCAGCCCATTTTTGGTGGACAAGGCGGCAAAGAATGGGGGCAGAAACATCCGGATGTCCTTGATGCGACTCATAGCCAGGATCTGCTCATCGGTCGCCAGCTTATCAAAGGCAGTCAGGAGATGATAGTAGTCCAGCGTGGAGAGGGTCATCTCCTCCTTCCAAGTGGTATCTGGCAACTGAGCCAGAGCAAGGAGGCTATTTAAATCAAGGCCAAGGGCTTGAAGATTTTCGATATAGGACTGACTGAGCGTGAGACGCATGGCTTTCTCCTTTTTCTTATGAAGCGCGTTTCATGATGGCATCAAACCAGCGATCTGGCAAAATCGCATGCAAGAAGACCAAGGGTTTGGCCCCCATGCCGACCAAGTAACGGGTTTTAGGACGGCGACTGTTGACAGCTTTTGAAATGGCATTTGAGATGACCTTGGGATCGGACATCATATTGCCAGAATATTGGCTGCGCATACCCTCGGCTGCCTTGGTAGCGGCGGTTTCATAGGCACCGCCCTTAGCGGATTCGGCCAATTTGTCCGCAGCGATAAAGCCCCAGTCAGTCTTGATACCACCTGGTTCGATGATAGAGACATCGATGCCAAAGTCCGCCACTTCCATCCGAAGACCATCTGAGAAAGCTTCCAGAGCGTACTTGGTCGCATGGTACCATGCCCCAAAATAAGAAGTGATACGACCACCCATGGAGCCGACATTGATAATGCGTCCTGAACCTTGCTGACGCATGTAAGGAAGCACCAGCTGGGTCAAGCGGGCCAAGCCAAAGATATTGACTTCAAACTGCATCTTGGCTTCCTCAATGGTGACGTCTTCCACCGCCCCGTAAGAACCGTAACCTGCATTGTTGACCAAGACGTCGATGCGATTTTCCTTGGCAATAATGACATCCAGCGCCTCTTTGATGGACTTCTCATCCGTAATATCCAAACGAAGGGGTGTTACGCCAAAAGCCTTGAGGGGTTCCATAGCATCGACACGACGGGCAGCCCCATAGACGATGTGACCTTCTTTGGCCAGTTGTTCTGCGGTTTGGTAGCCAATCCCTGATGAGGCACCTGTGATGATGATAACTTTTTTGTTTGACATGTTGATTTCCTATCTGCATTTATTTGATTGATGAGACTATTATACGATGCAAAGAACGACAAGTACATGATAATGCCTGACAAGGTGTTGACAATTTGCGACACGAAATCAGAGTCTTTGACAAGGTAAAAAGGACTTAAATCCTACTGATATCTTTTCCAGCAACAACTTGGCTACTTCTCTGGGTGACCAAGGATTTTGACCGGTAATGATACGGCCATCCGCAATGGCATAAGGTTTGAAGAAGCTTTTCTTATGGTAGTAAGCACCTCTTGCTTTTAAAGCAGCTTCTGTTGAAAAGGGGACTTTCTTCTGCTTGCGGCTCTGCTATTCTTCGGTATCAGTGAAACCTGATACCTCTTTTCCTGCCATCAAAAAGTCACCGTTTTCTAGTTTGAGATTGAGCAAGCCCACCACGCCGTGGCAAACAGCTGTGACATAACCGCCTGCTTGATAGATCGTCTGAGCAATTTTCTGAAGGCCCTGATCATCTGGAAAATTCCATAAGACTCCATGACCACCTGTGTAATAAATGGCTATATAGTCATCTGGATTGATCCCAGAAGGCTTGAGCGTACGAGAAAGCGCTCGCTCAACAAAATCACGATTTCCATACCACTTGTAATTCACGGCAGTCATGAACTTTAAGGAAGCTGGATCCAAGGGCACATAGCCTCCTTTGAGGCTGACAAAATCAGCCTCTAGGCCCTGTGCTTGTATTTCATCATAGAAATGGATCAGCTCCCCCAACCACAAGCCTGTTAAAACATCATCCTCAGCGTATTTCTCCACATTGGTTAAAACAATCAAAACTTTTTCATGACTTACTCCTCTTGCAAGGATTTTAAAATCACTAATAGCCCTTCTAAGGCGGTCACAGCCTCATCCAAAGATAGGCGGTAAAAGCGTCTAGTCCCTACCTTTTTAGACTGAACCAGACCGCTCTGCGTTAGCAGTTTCAGATGATGCGAAACGGCTGGCATGGAAAGGTCTGATAGGTCTACCAGCTCGGAAACACTGAGTTCTTTTTTACAGGCTAGATTCATGATGATGGCCTGTCTTTGGGGATCCTTGAGCATCTCCAGATAAGGAACGCATTGGTTCAGGATGTCCATTTCTGTTACTTGAGGCATATTATTCTCCTTTTTTGACACGTTGGGGGGATAAAACCGCTAGGCCTTGATGGGTTAGAGCATGGATCAAGCTCGGCCAAGCATTTTGTGTAAGGCGGGGCGTTTTCCCATTAGCATAGCTCTGCATCAGTAGTTGGTAATAGACCAAGCCCAACAGAGGGCCAACCTTGCGATCCAAGGCTTTTATTCCCGTTGACAAGCGTTTGGTTTCAAGGGTTTGGTAGGTCCCTTGAGCCATGCGATTCGGCAAGTCAGGTTGCATAGCCAGTGGTCGTGCCAAGCCTACAAGATCAGCCCCATCTGTTGCCAGCAAATCATTCATAGCTTCCACTGAGCGAATGCCACCCGTTACGATGGCAGGGGCCTGAATCTTTTGTTTAATCTGTTTTCCGTAGTCCGCAAAAAAGACCGTGTTCTTGTCCTTATTGGTCGTCTCATTGGTCTTGGGATGTTCATAGTTCCCACCCGAAATTTCGATAAAATCAATCCCCAGCTGATCCATCTTTTCAACCACAGTCATCGATTCAGCTTCAGTAAATCCACCCTCCTTAAAATCAGAAGAATTGATTTTGAGGCCAATGGTAAACTGTGGGCTGGTGAGTCGCCGCATTTCCTGATAAACCTCGACTAAAAAGCGCATGCGATTGTCCAAACTCCCACCATAGAGGTCACTTCTGCGGTTATCAAAGGGGGATAAAAATTGATTGATCAAATACCCGTGGGCACCATGAATTTCCACTCCATCAAAACCCGCCTCCTCGGCAAGCTGGGCTGCCCGTCCAAATTTGTGAACCAAGTCCTCAATCTCTGGCAAGGTCAAGGCCTTGGGAGGATTAAAGAAAGACGCCATATCACCACCAATGGGAACACTACTAGGGGCTACAGGCTGTTTAGTAACCGTTTTGGGCGCTTGCTTACCTGGGTGGTTGATCTGTACCAAAATTTTAGTGCCATTCTTCTTTCCCGCCTGGGCCCACTGTTTGAGGATCGAGCGATTTGAGTTCTCGTTAAACACAGTGTTGCCAGGTTCCGCAATAGCCTTTGGATCCACCATGACATTTCCGGTGATGAGAAGGCCGGCACCTCCTTCTGCCCACTTTTCGTAAAGACCAATCAGTTCTTTCTTGGGTTGAAAGTGCTTATCTCCCATCGCCTCATTCATAGCCGCCTTGACCAGACGATTTTTGAGGGTCAGCCCACTCTTGAACCTTAGTTCGGTAAATAATTGTGATGTCATCTGCTTTCTCCTTCTTATTTCTATATTTTTAAGATTTTAAAAGCATTATAGTATTTGTAAATGCGATTGTAAAGAAATAAAATCGAAAAAGACCCAGTTGCCTGAGTCTCTGTTTCTATATCAAAAGCTTAAATCTCGTGTTTTACAGAGTGCTGCCTTATTTAAAGAGCAAAATCGAAATCAAAGCCAAAATCGCTGGTCCCCCTTGCTTGAGGAGGATTTTCTTGTCCGCTGTGAGCGCTCCATAGGTCGCAGCCCCGATGACAAAGAGGACAAAAATGGTCACAATCTCAAGACTGCCAGAGATAAAAATCCCATAGAGGAGGAAAAGGGCAATGAGAAGATTGTAGATTCCTTGGTTTTTAAAGAGGGAGCTAACAGAGGGACGGGCCAACTCTTCCTGGTCCATGTTAAAGACCCGACTGGTAGCATCTGACTGGGTCGCGATGCTTTCTAGGTAAAAGATATAGACGTGCTCAAGAGCGACAAGGCTTGCTAAGATAAGGGTAATAAGTGACATACGATTCCTACTTTCTATTTTTCAAGGTCAACCTGCTCAAGGCCGGTGACCAGTTTTTCTAATAAGCGAGAAAGCTCTTGGCTTTCAGCTTCGCTAAGGATACTCTCCATCTGTTGCTTGACAGCTAGATGGTGGGTCGGGGGAGCTTCGACCAGTTGCTCTCTAGCAAACGGCGTCAAGGCAACCAACTGCTCTCTTTGGTTATGAGGATTGCGCCTCCTCGTGACATAACCCTCCTCCTCCAAGATCTTAAAGTGCCGAGCTAGGGCAGCTTGATCGATTCCCAAAACCTCCTTGAGGGCAATTTGCGTTGAATCCTCGTGCTCCAAGAGGTACTGCAACATCTGGTAACGGGTCAAACTAATCCCCAGCCGTTTTTCAAACAAAAGTGTACTAGCCTGATCCGCCAGATGCAGCTGGTAGAGCAGGTCATTGATTTGGGGCATGTAAACCTCCTTTTCGGTTGACTTATCAATCGTTGATAAGTCAATTATACATCAACCAAAATAAAAGACAAGGTATCTGCTTATACTTTTAATGACTTTTTATTGATATTCTATTTGACCGCCATTCACGGGCTACTCGCAACAATTGTTTTCCCAAAATTTAAGGGTTGACTACCTATCAGCAATAGCTCAAGCTTCCAAATTCTCAAAGAATTGGCAAGTATTTATGGTATAATGTGATGCGATACCTAACAATAAGATGAGACAGTTCCATCTCATTTCTTGAATCACTTATGGGGGCTTACTGACAGTATTGACTAAAGAAAGGATTAGTATGTTACGTACGATTGCAGAAAAAGATAATGGCGCTGTGGCTCAACTTATCCGCAGCTCTCTCAAAGAATACCATTTAGACAAACCTGGCACCGCCTATTGTGACCCCCAACTAGTCCACCTCAGCCACTATTACCAAAATCAAGAACGGGCCAACTATTACGTGATTGAGGAAAAGGGACAAATTCTGGCTTGTGGCGGTTACGCAGGCATTACCCCGACAACGGCTGAGTTGCAAAAACTCTATGTTGCTCAGGGCTATCGGGGAAAAGGCTATTCCAGCCAACTCTTAAACCACATTTTCGATACAGCTAAAAAAGATGGGTACGATGCCCTTTATTTAGAAACAACCAAGGCCTTAGAGGCTGCTGTTAGCGTCTATCAGCACTACGGATTCAAGCGCTTGGATACTCCTATCGCAAACGGTGATGGTCACACTGCCATGGAAATCTGGATGTTGAAAGCACTGTAAAACGTGAGCAACCGCTTCTTTCAGGAAACCATTGGCATTTTTTAATAGCAACTTATGGCTATCTATTCAAAAAGACTAGAGACTTCTAAAAGAAGTTTCTAGTCTTTTATTTAGTCTTCTCTTTTTGTCTTGTTAGATCCGAGACCGAGACCAACTCCTGCTAGTAACATGCCCAAGCCCAGAAGACTAAAGCTTGCGGAATCACTGCTTCCTGTTTGTGGCAAAGTCGCAGGCGCTGTTGTTGTCAATGGTGTAACGGGTTCTTCTTGGAGGTGATAAGTTACTGCGGTAGGAACTACCGCGTCAGAATTTTGTGTTGTACGACGTTCCAAGTAAAACGCATAAGTGTCTTTTGTTACTTTAAACCGTCTTCCTTCGACAACCGTTTCAACAATCCATTTGGCTGTATCATCTGTCAAGGTTTGCGCTAAATTATTGCGAAGATCAAAAACACGACCCTCAGAGGCAAATTCCTCATAATACCCATCCCGTAATACACGGCGAGCTGTTGCGACTGTTCGTTCAATACCAGCTGCATTTAAAGCAGCTAATGTATCTGCAATTGTTGGAACAGAAGGATCTTCTTTAATTCTCGCATCTGTCAATAAGACAATGAATTTCTTTGTATGAGAAGAACGAGACCAATCGTACAAGGAAATAATCTGATTTAAAGCTGGCGTTGCTGTTTCTGGAGAATCTTCACCGTAAGCAATCTTTACGGCTGATAAAGCTTTTTCGAGTTCGCTAGGGTCAGACGTAAAATATGACGTGCCAAACGGCGTTAGCAACGTTTCTTCACTCCTATCTCCGACCCGTCGACCATAGACTTCATCACTATAGGTAGCTAGTCCAAAACGCGCCACAATGCCTTTGCTTGTAATATTTCGAGCAAAAGCATTGACATTATCACGCACCGTATTAATATAAGAGCCCATAGACCCAGATCGGTCCACAACAAAAACGATATCTGCCGTTCCAACAGTCTTGGTAACAGTCGGTGGCTCAGAGGTATAAGTTATCGTTGTTGTTTTAGTCACGCGCTCGTACTGACTATAGGGGTTTCCATTGCCATCGATACCTGTGACAGTATTTTCACTGCTAGTCGTTGTTGGAGCTGGAACTGTCCCATCGGTATTCTCCGCTATTTGTGTTTTAGTTACCTCAACAGTAGCTGTCTCAGTATGAACGAGTTGATCACCTTCCTTGCTGTCAGTAACAGTGACCGGTGATACGGTAGTGGATACATCAATGACATCACCAGACTTAGCGACTGATTCATTGACAACTGGTTGGTCAAGATCTGCCTGAATACTTTTAGTTGCCTCATCAATAGGTGATGAAGTAATGCCAACAGAAGACAAATCACCTCCTGCAGGTGTGCTCACCTCATCAGCTGACACACGAGCAACTTGTCCCAAAGCCAATAAAATCGCAACGGAAGCTAAACCAACTTTAAGTTTACGCAAACAAAAGCGTTGTTTGAAAAGTTTCATTTTCATGGCACTCTCCTTTAAAATTTTATTTATAGCTCGTTTTCTGTCTTTAAAGTATCATATTACTGTTACTAATTGATTTATTTTAAGTTAAATTTAAGCCGTCGAAGATGTCTTATAAATTAAAATCTTATGTCTGTTTTTTGTACCACTTCTTATCATACTTTGGTTTTAAAAAGCTTGAAAAATACAAGCAAACTTACATTTTGTGACAGCATTCTAAAAAGTAAGCGAAGTGCTGTCATGTGCACTGCAACAATAAATTAAACAACAAAAAAACACCTAGAAAAATCTAAGTGTTAAGAAAGACCTGGTATCCAGTCTTTGATTTCTTTTAAAACTCTATAAACCTGTGCCATCTTAGAATTGCCTTCTAGATATTCAACAACTTTGGTTGTAATCCTAACCATTTCAAAGTCCTCAACATAAGAACGTCCAGTGCCATCTGTTGTAACTTTCAAACCAGTCAGAAAACCATCTTGAAAAAGATTTCTGTAAACATCTAAAAGATACGGATTAGAAATCCCCAAGACATGAGCATCTATCTCTGCTTCGTCAATCGGTTCACCTCTTTTCATCTTGAGGTAATAGTAGTTAAGGAGTTTGTACACCACTACCCAGTAATCGTCTTTTGCCATGGTCTACTCCTTTTTTAGATTGCCGACACTTTAAACACAATATCATCATATCTTTGAGTAGTATCAGTAACTGTATTTCCGTCACCAAGCATTGACACAGATAAATCTTGAATCAACTCAATAAAAGTAATAATATTGGCGTCTGTCGCCTCTTGTTCCAAATTTCCGACAACTTCAGGTGTTGTCTCTGCTAAAAAATCAATATCGTCATTTGAAACAACATTTTCCGCGACTAAATAATTTCTAATCCTCATACTTGCTCCTTAGTTTACTACCCGTTTTCCATGTTGTGACGATATTTCCAGTTTTTGGATTGATATTCACAACTGCTTCACGTCCTATATACCTACGTGAAACGCCTTTTTCGTCTATTCTATCAGGTTTGATTTCTAAAGGGTTCGTTAGCGCATCTTCAATCTGATGTTGCAACACTTCACGCTTTGTCATTCGTTCAATCAAGTGCTTAGAGATATCTGATATAACAACATCATCTTTCGTTCTAAGATTGATTATATCACTTTTTATACGTCTTTGAATTTTCAAGGTATTAGCGTATCTATTTACGCTTGCCCTGGTTTTTTCAGTTGCACCATTATACAACTTCTCCCTAGCATAATCACGGTGCAAAAAGCTATGAGAGTCTACAAGGTTTCTGAC
>CAVHFY010000027.1:0-11347 GCA_963635745.1 Lachnospiraceae bacterium | reverse complement strand
GTACAAAGAAGGTTAGATGACTGACACTGTCAAACTGCTCAGCTAGAAGTGATTGGCTATCCCAAAGATAGCTTTCGGTGTAGCCGGGTGAGACTTCTTCAGCAATACAGGTTCGATAAAACAGGTCAACTTGTTCAAATGTGATGTTCTCCTTCGTCACGCCGTTTAAAGATTGGCTGATGTAGAGCGGTTTTTCTTCAGTTGTAAAAGTGAAGATGCTAAGTAAGGGGGCATTGATACCGTCTTTTAAACGCTCCAAGCGGGAGTGGAGCATATCACGGGAGCTAGTCAGCTCTCTTATTTTTTGGGCAAGAATGTCATCCTGTTGTTTTAAAATATCCATCTCTTTTTCTGGGCTATAGTTTTGCAGATAGTTACTGATTTCTTTGAGAGGCATGCCCAACTCTTTAAAAACACATAAGCGGAAATAGTGTCCCAATTGGTTAAATGTATAGTAGCGATAGCCATTTTCGTCTGTAAATTCAGGATGAAAAATACCATTATTATCGTAATAAATCAGCAATTTTCTGCTAGTATCAGATAATTTTGAAAATTGGCTGATGGTTAGCATATCCTTGTTTAACATTTTTTTCATAAATTGTCCTTTATCTATTGACTGTATAAGAGTTATACAGATTATACTACATAACTGTTGCAGAAACAAATCGTAAATAAGGAGAAGAAACATGCAATTTATCACTCAATTTGTGAAGCCGTATTGGAAATTAGTTTTAGGGGCCACACTATGTATTTTCATTGATGTTGCAGGAGCCCTTTATATTCCAACATTGGCTTCAAAAATGCTTCATTCAGACAGTCTATCTCAAGGAATGACGGCATTATGGTCTATTGCGATTCAAATGATCCTAGCGACACTAGTATCAGGAATTGCTGCACTAGTTGGCAGTTACATCTGTGCTGATTTAGCTGGAAGAATTGGTAAGGATATGCGGGATGCTATTTATAAAAAGACGTTGAAGTTATCTATTTCTGATTTTAAGGAATTTGGTACGGCCTCTGTAACAACCCGTACCATCACAGATATTTCAAACATTCAGATGGCTTTGACTAACTTTATACAAATGGCTCTGCCAGTGCCAATTATTTTTCTATTGGCCACTTATATGACGTTTCAATTAGATGCTGTATTTGGTTGGATTCTACTAAGTATTGTGGCCTTGGTCATGGTGGTTGCCTATGTCATTATGAAAATAGCTACCCCCTTATTTCAACGCCTACAAGTATTGCTAGATAAGATGAGTACAATCCTACTGGAAAATATCACAGGTGTCAGAGTCGTGCGAGCTTTTCGGAGGGAAAGGGATGAAGAGGCACGTATTAATGCGGTTTTCTCAGACTATGCCACAACCTCTATCAAAGCAAATAAAAAATTTGCGACTTTAGATGGTTTATCGGTCTTAATGATTAATGTCTTTGTCATTTTGGTTTACTGGTTGACTGGTTTTAGAGCGACACTTGGAAGTTTTCAAATTGCTGATGTCAACTCGGTTATTAACTATGCTATTTTTCTATTAACCTATCTGATGATGGCGCAGATGATTATTCTTACCTTGCCAAGAGCTCTTGAGTGTTGGCATCGAATCCAAGCTATTTTAAATCACAGTTCTGAGATTGTCGATAAGATTTCGGAGTCTGTATCTGCAACAGATGATGCTCCAGTTGTGGAATTCAGACAAGCCAGTTTCCAATTTCCAGATGCTGAAGAAGGAACCTTGCACAATTTAAGCTTTTCGATCGAGAAAGGGAAGACTACGGCGATTATTGGAGGAACAGGGAGCGGAAAGTCTACCATTGCGGCAATGATTCTTCGTTTCCATGACACGACAGGAGGTTCTATTCGTCTGTATGGTCAAGACCTAAGACGGATGACCCAAGAAAGTTTGCGTGAAAAAATCTCCTATGTTCAACAAAAAGCCTGGTTATTTTCGGGAACGATAGCAGAAAACCTACGATTTGGTAATGAAGATGCGAGTGATGAAGACTTATATCGTGCCTTAGAGATTGCTCAGGCTAAAGAATTTGTGGAAAATCTACCAGAAAAATTAGATGCTTATGTCGCTAAAGGAGGAACGAATTTTTCAGGCGGTCAGCGACAACGTTTAGCCATTGCTCGTGCCTTGGTTAAGAAGGCGGGCTTGTATATCTTTGATGATAGCTTTTCAGCCTTGGATTTTAGAACGGATGCAGCATTGAGAAAAGCCCTCAATCAAGAAATGTCTGACGTTGCCTTACTTATCATTGCTCAACGGGTTAGCACCATCCGCCAAGCAGAGCAAATCATTGTACTTGATGAAGGTCAAGTTGTAGGAATTGGCAAACATAATGAGCTGATGCAGACTTGTCCCGTCTACCAAGAAATTGTAAAATCACAAACCAGGGAGGAAGAAGACTAATGACACAAAACGAGATGTTTGAACCAGTAAATACGAAAAAAACAGTATTTAGATTGTTTGCCTTGCTCAAGCCACAAAAGATGAGGTTGAGCTTTGTCTCACTCTCTTTGGTTCTCTATACAGGATTTAATATTTGGACTCCCATCTATAGTGCAAAAGTTATCGATTTGTTGGCCAAGGCTATTAATCAAGCTTTGTCTAGTGGCGAAGGGTTTCAGTTGCATTGGGAAAATGGTGGCAGAGAGTTGCTTTTCCTGTCAATACAGTGGCTACTGACTGGGGTATTTTACTATTTACAGAGTTACTTGATGGCAGATGTTGCGGAAACTCTGACACTTTCACTGCGTCAATCTGTGAGTAAAAAATTAAATCAATTGCCCATGAAATTCTTTGACCAAAATAAGTCAGGTGTCATTCTAAGTAAATTAACCAATGACCTAGATAAAGTATCTGAAACCCTGCAAACTGGTTTGTTAAAATTGCTCAGTGCTATTGGTACAGTAACGGGTTCTCTCTTAGTCATGCTGTATTACAATATCACACTTTCATTTGTGTTCATTGTATTTGCGGTTATTAGTTTGTACTTGACAAAGATTGTTTCACAAAAAAATTTCGTCTATGCAGCAGCAAGACAGGAAACGTTAGGAAATCTAACTGCAAGGGTCGAAGAATATTACTCGGGGCGAAATATTATCAAGTCCTTTAATCAAGAAGAGATGACCATGGAAATGGTTGCCAAGGAAACAGAGGATAATAGGAAAGCAACAACCTTGGCCGATTTTTATACCAACTGTATGAACCCTTTAACCCGTTTGGTAACACGTTTAGGTGAAACGGCTATTGCCTTACTTGCTGGAGGTTTTCTGATTTCAGGAACCATGTCAATCGGTACGGTTATTGCCTTTTTCCAATATGTCAGTCAATCAATCGAACCCTTAACCCAGACTTCTTTTATGATAAATAGTTTACAGGCTGCATTAGCATCTGCTGAACGGGTATTTGAAATTATTGATGAAGAACCAGAAAAAGCTGAACCAGCTCAAATTGATCAGTTAGATCAGGTAAAAGGAAACATCGCCTTTGAACAGGTAAGTTTTGGCTATTCTCCAGAAAAATTATTGATGAAAACCATTTCTTTCCAAGCACAAGCTGGTCAAAAAATTGCAATCGTGGGCACAACAGGAGCTGGAAAAACGACTCTTATCAATTTGCTGATGCGGTTTTATGAGATAAATAGCGGACGCATTTTGATTGATGATCAAGAAAGTAGTAAGGTGAGTAAGGATAGTTTGAGAAAACAATTTGGTATGGTTTTGCAAGATACGTGGATTTTTGAAGGAACGGTTGCCGAAAATATCGCCTATGGAAAACCTCAGGCAAGCAGGGAGGAGATCAAGGCGGCAGCCAAAGCAGCTAAGATTCACCACTTCATCAAAACTCTTCCAAATGGATATGATACAGTATTGGAAAATAGTGGTGGCAGCCTTTCAATTGGACAAGGACAATTGCTGACGATTGCACGTGTATTCTTGGTCGATCCGCCAATGTTGATTTTAGATGAGGCGACTTCAAGTGTGGACACTCGAACAGAAGTAGAGATTAGTAAGGCGATGAGCCGTTTGATGAGTAATCGAACAAGTTTTGTCATTGCTCACCGCTTATCAACCATTCGAGATGCTGATTTAATTCTCTATATGGAGCAGGGAAATATCATTGAACAAGGCAATCACCAGACACTATTAAAGGAGAATGGTGCATATGCTAATCTCTATTACAGTCAGTTTGCGTAAAAAAGTATGAATTCATACAAAAAACTCTTGACAGAATGGAAATTGTGTTGTATTATTTTTGTATGAAATCATACAAAAGGAGCATCAATGACTTCGTTAGATTTATTTCGGCAATCATTTAACCGACTAGAAAGCATTTATGCTGCTTACCGAAAACAGTCGGATCTTTCCAATGCAGAATATTGGTGTTTGATTTATATCTATGACGGTTTTCAAAAACAGATTGATATTAGTCAACAGGCCTTTGTCAGCCGTCAGACTATCAATTCAGCTTTTCGCTTGTTGCAGAAGAAGGGCTTGATTGAGTTGATTGAAAATCCTGAGGATTCCCGAGCAAAATTAGCCATCTTAACGGAAGAGGGAGCTGGGTTAGCCAAGGAATATCATGATCAGCTTATTTCATCTGAAGAGAGGGCTTGGTCAGCCTTATCCGAAGACGAACAAGCACAGCTAATTGGACTGTTAGACAAATTTAATCAACAATTTGATATTTTTACAATTAAATAGGTCATCGGAGAACATACAGTCGGAACTGTAGAGTTGATAAGATGTCGAGTGCGCTCGGTTTTGAATAAATCGGGTGCACTTTTTTGTTTTTAAAAAGGTAATCGCTTACAGGAGAAGAAGATGAATAAAGCACCCCCTCACCATTAATTTATTTATTGAACAAAAATATGAGGAGAATAAAAGATGGGAAAATATAATCAACTTGCACAAGACATTGTCACTCAAGTAGGTGGCAAAGAAAATGTTCGCACGCTCACACACTGCGTTACACGTTTGCGTTTTCAGCTAAAAGATGAAGGTTTGGCAAACGATGAAGTATTAAAAAATATGGACGGTGTTGTAACGGTCATGAAGTCGGCAGGTCAATACCAGGTCGTTATCGGCAATCATGTCAGCCAAGTCTACGATGAAGTCCTTCCTTTGCTGGGACTTGAAGTCAATAAGGAAAGTGATGATACAGAGATTCCAAAGAAAAAGCTCTTTGATGCTTTGATTGATACTATTTCAGGTATTTTCCAACCTGTGCTTGGTGTTATGTCGGCAGCGGGTATGCTAAAGGGGCTAAATGCTTTATTTGTTGCTTTGGGATGGTATGCCAGCACAGACGGATTTTCAATCTTGATGAATGCCATCGGGGACTCTATGTTCCTTTTCCTACCAATTATGTTAGGCTACACTTCCGCTAAGAAATTTAACCTTCAGCCTTTCTTGGGATTGGTTATCGGTGCAGCACTTTGTTATCCAGCTATTCAAGCTACGAATCTTTCATCGGCAGGAGAGCCACTTTATACCTTGTTTGAAGGAACTATTTTTGCCTCGCCAGTTTATATTTCTGTTTTTGGTCTTCCCTTGATAGCCTTAGACTATACGTCAACAGTTATGCCGGTGATTTTGATTGCCTATATTGCTTCAAAATTTGAGAAATGGTTTAACAAATGGATTCCTGAAACCTTGAAGTTTTTCTTTGTGCCAATGTTAACCATGTTCTTTGCCCTTTCTTTAGGTTTCTTGGTAATTGGACCGTTGGCTACCTTTGTTTCTAATATTGTTGCCCAAGGTATCATTGGAGTTAGAAATATTTCTCCGCTTGTCGCAGGAGCCCTCACAGGTGGTTTCTGGCAGGTGCTGGTTATCTTCGGTGTGCATTGGGGTTTGATTCCTGTTTATATGAACAATATTGCGACAATCGGCTATGACAATATCATGTCACCTTTCTTTGGAACGACATTTGCCCAAACAGCAGTTGTTTTTGCCATGATGCTCAAAACAAAAGATAAGAAGCTCAAAGCCTTGTCTGTTCCAGCTATTATTTCAGGTATTTTTGGGATTACTGAACCAGCTATTTACGGGATTACCTTACCACGTAAAAAACCATTTATCATCAGCTGTATTGCCTCAGCGATTTCAGGTGCCTTCTTCGGTTTGTTCAATCTCCGTGAGTATATCATGGGAGGAATGGGAATCTTTGAATTTCCTTCATTTATCGAACCTGGGTCATCAGACCTAGCTAATCTTTGGGTCGGTGTTATCGGTGTTCTAATTGCAATGGTGGTTGCCTTTGTTTTGACCCTTATTTTTTGGAAGGACGAGGCAGAAGTTACTGAAACTGAGAAAACAGTTGTCCAGCCAATTGAGGGCGAAGTTTTGCCACTAGAAATGGTGGAAGATGCAGCATTCTCTCAAGGTTTAATGGGAGATGGTCTAGCTATTAACCCAAGAAAAGGTGAGGTAAAAGCACCATTTAATGGACAGGTGACAGTACTATTTCCAACCAAACACGCTATCGGTTTGACATCAGATAGTGGTGTTGAGTTGCTGATTCATGTGGGAATGGATACTGTTTCACTTGGTGGGGAACATTTTGAAAGTTTTGTAAAAGTTGGTGACAAGGTCAAAACAGGTCAGAAATTGCTTGCTTTTGATATGGAAGCCATTGCCAATCAAGGCCTCTCATTGGTAACACCAGTTATTATTACCAATTCGGCTGAGTATGCCAGCATTGAAAAACCAGGTCTGGAAGGCGGACAGACCTTGCTAGAAATAAAATAGGAGGTAACCATGACACAATTTCCAAAAGATTTTCTTTGGGGTGGAGCAACGGCAGCCAATCAGTATGAAGGTGGCTATCAAGCAGGCGGTCGAGGCTTGGCAAATGTCGATTTGATTCCAGCAGGTACCAAGCGTTTTGATGTAGCCAGTGGCAGACTTCATCCTGATCAGCTAGAAGGAGCGACCTATCCTTCTCATCAGGCGGTTGATGGCTATCACCATTTTAGAGAAGACATCGAGCTTCTTGCGGAAATGGGAGCCAAGGTCTATCGGTTTTCGATTGCCTGGTCTCGCATCTTTCCGGTGGGAGATGAGCTAGAGCCTAATCAAGAAGGGCTTGCTTTCTATGAGAAGGTGATTGATACCTGTTTGGAGTTTCAGATTGAGCCACTTGTGACCATTAACCATTTTGACATTCCATGGGGACTGATTGAATCAATCGGATCATGGAAAAGCCGTCAGATGATTGACCATTACCTCAGACTGTGCCGTGTTTTATTTACGCGATTCAAAGGAAAAGTTCGTTATTGGCTAACCTTTAATGAAATCAATATGATTTTACACATGCCTTTTATGGCGGCAGGTTTACTTTTTGATGCAACAGAAGATGTCAAACAAGTTTCTTACCAAGCGGCACATTACGAACTGGTTGCCAGTGCCTTAGCTGTAAAGTTGGCCCATGAGATTGACTCTGAAAACAAGGTCGGCTGTATGTTGGCAGCGGGAAATGCCTATCCCAATACGCCAAATCCAGACGATGTTTTTGAAGCCCTGCAGAAAGATAGAGAAAACTATTTCTTCACAGATGTGCAAGCCAGAGGCTATTATCCTACCTATGTTCTCAAAGAGCTTGAACGGCTGGGTATAAAACTAGATAGGACAAGTGAGGATGATTTGACTCTGAAGGAAGGAGCTATAGATTTTATTTCCTTCTCCTATTACAACAGTATGGTTGCAAGCAGTGATGAGGCTCTCAATGAAACCATAAAGGGAAACATCTTTGCCTCGCTAGAGAATCCTTATCTGACTTCAAGTGATTGGGGTTGGCAGATTGATCCCAAGGGCCTACGCATTACCCTCAATCACTTATATGACCGTTACCAAAAACCCTTGTTCATTGTTGAAAATGGTTTGGGTGCCTATGACAAGTTAGTAGATGGTCAGGTTCATGATGATTACCGCATCGACTACTTGAGGTCACATATCAAGGAAATGAAAGCAGCGGTGCTTGAGGACGGTGTTGACTTGCTTGGCTATACCAGCTGGGGCTGTATTGACTTGGTCAGTGCCTCCTCAGGTGAGATGAGTAAACGCTACGGCTATATCTATGTTGATAAACAGGATGATGGCAGCGGTGATTATAGACGGTATAAGAAGGATTCCTTCTATTGGTACCAAAAAGTTATCAAGTCAAATGGTGAGTTGTTAGATTAGATAATTGTGACTAATATAGTTTAAAACAGTAAAATCTAGGAAAACCTATTTTACTGTTTTTCATTTTTTACATTGTCCAATCTGGACAAAATGACACTATCATCCTAAAAAGCATCTATACTTTTCCTTAGGAGAAAGATTGGTGTACCGACGTTTAAGAGATTTGAGAGAAGACAATGATTTCACTCAAAAATATGTTGCCGAAAAACTTTCGTTTACTCACTCTGCTTATGCAAAAATTGAGAGAGGAGAACGTATCTTAACGGCAGAAGTAATAATAAAACTTTCAAATCTATATAATGTCAGTACAGATTATTTGTTGGGGCAAACTGACTTTCCCCACCGAATAAAGAATAATTTAAAATAGTCCCTCCTGATTTGTTCATTGACAATTGAATAATTCTAGGTGGGACTTTATTTATTTGTTGAGCAATAGAATGTAATGCGCCAGGAAATGAGCGAAAATCATTTATTCAAAAATAGGCTGGTAACCTATCTGCCATGACACAAATATTGATAATGATACTTCTGAACGTTCAGGCTGCCATCGTAAAAGGACAGCGGGTGAAATTCCCATGAGTGATATAACCAGTCATACCCACAGAGAATAACTAAGAGAAACATGTTATCAGGAGGGTAAGTTTTGGAACAATCAGTAGTAAAATATAGTATGCAACTTTCAATGCTTAACTTTTTATATTCCAGAAATATGTTGACTAAAAAAGAATATGAAAAAATTAAAAATAGACTGCGTATTAAGTACACAAATTAGCTGACCTTTTGATTTGAACGCGGTAATATAGAATCAAAAGGAGGAATTTCAGTATGAAAAAAAATAATGTTGAAATAATAAAAGCTGATTCTTTAGTTCGTCGAAGAGGCGACAATTTCGAAAGAGACTCAAAAAGGGTTGCTGCTTATTGCCGAGTTAGTTCTGATAGCGAAGATCAAAAGAACAGCTATGAATCTCAGGTGAGACATTATAAAGATTATATCTCTCAGCGGTCGGATTGGGAACTGGCAGGTATCTATGCAGATGAGGGGATTTCAGGAACACAAGTAGGAAAGAGACAAGATTTTCAACGATTAATAAATGATTGTGTAAATGGGGAAATAGATTACATTGTCACAAAGGCAATTGCTAGATTCGCAAGGAATACTCTAGATACTTTGAAGTATGTCAGAATGTTAAAAGATATGCAAATTGGAGTATATTTTGAGGAAGAAAATATAGATACCCTAACAATGGATGGAGAATTACTTCTGACTATTCTAAGCTCCGTTGCACAACAAGAAGTGGAAAATACTTCTGCCCATGTGAAAAAAGGACTAAAAATGAAGATGCAACGTGGTGAATTGGTTGGATTTCAAGGGTGCCTAGGGTATGATTATGATGTAGAAACCAAGCAGATTTCAATTAATAAAAAAGAAGCCAAAATTGTTCGTTACATTTTTGAAAGGTATCTAGAAGGTATTGGAGGAAAAGTAATTGCAAGAGAACTTGATGAACTTGGTTATAAATCGCCAAGAGGATTAGAACATTGGAATGATACAACAGTTCTAGGAATCATAAAGAATGAAAAATATAAAGGTGATATTCTAATGGGAAAAACTTTTACAGTTGACCCAATAAGCAAGAGAAGGTTGAGTAATTTTGGAGAAGAAGATAAGTACTATATCAAAGATAATCATGAACCTATAATATCTAAAGAAGATTTTGAAAAAGCTCAGGAGATAAGACTGCGTCGAGCAGGAAATAAGAAGACTGCTGCAAATGTAAATGGCAAGCGTGAACGCTATTCAAAAATGTATGCTTTTAGTAGCATGTTAGAATGTGGTTTTTGTGGTTCAATATTATCTAGAAGAAGTTGGCACTGCCGTTCAGATTATCGCAAGGTTGTGTGGCACTGTGTTACATCGATAAAGAAAGGAAAGAAATTTTGTAAGCATAGTAAAGGATTAGAAGAGCTCGCTATTGAGGGGGCTTTCATGGAAGCTTACAGGCAACTCTATCATTCAAATGAAAACTTAATGACAGACTTACTTGAAACGATTGAATCTGAATTGAATGATAATAGCCTTAACAAGGAACTAAAAAGGATTACAAACAAACTTCGAACATTACTAAAAAAAGAGGAGAACCTTGTAAATCTAAGGCTCGAAGGGAAAATTAGCGATACCATATACAATGAAAAGTACAATGAAATTTCCTCAGAAAAAGAGTTTCTATCGGAAGAGAAGGTAAATATTGAAACAACATTGAAGTCAGAAGTTGATGTAAAGAAAAGACTAACTGAGTTTAAGCACTTGCTATCTTCGCAGAAAATTCTTACGGAGTTTGATCGTACAGTTTTTGAAAGTATTGTTGAGAAAATTATTGTAGGTGGAGTTAATAGCGACGGAGAAATTGATCCTGCAATGTTAACCATAATATTCAAAACAGGTGAAACTCAAAACAAGAATGGTAAAAAATTTAAAAGTAAACGTAAAAATGCTAAACTAGAACCAGATAAATTGTGTCCTCAAAACAGTGACGAGGATAAAAAATTGTATTCTCAAGGAACAGACAACACATGTTGAGGCAGTATCACTGCTTGTACGAGCTGATGAAACAGCGAAGTAGAAGCAGATGTTCTGCCCATGCGATAGCTGTCGTAGAATGAGGAGTTAACGACGAAATGAGACGGTAACAGCGAACCGAAGATTAAGTGTTTCGTTATTTTAGAAAAACTGAATATCTGTCGAAGCGGATTTTGATGAGTGTGTTGTTAAAGTTTAGAAACTAGGTAAATGGAATTGCTAAAAGCCTTAACATTATGAAACTTCATGGTGTTATAAACATTTTAATTAAAATATAAGATTTAAAAAATGTTATTATAATAAGTTATAGTTTTTAAGAGTTAATTGGTAAATTAAATAAACCAAAATTATATATTATTATAGGGGAGGTTATTCCTAAAGACGTATAGGCGTTAGCTAATAGGGCCCCCAACTTGTTATTAGTTTGATAATAGAAAATTACCTATATATATTTTTTCTTAAAGAGGGATGATAATGAAAAAAATGATTGGGGTTGATTATTGTAAAGGCGATAAGTATGCAGTCTTTATAATTAATGATTTATCTGATGATATAAAAGAATCTATACGAGAG
>CAVHFY010000026.1:0-2515 GCA_963635745.1 Lachnospiraceae bacterium | reverse complement strand
GTCTTGGAGATTGTTTATGAAGATGCTTCGCAAGTCATCTTGCATGGTATATATGCGGGGCATGATATCTATTTGTTGTTGGCTGATAATGATGAAAAAGTACATTCAGTAAAGGTTGGCGAAAGATTATTTAAATGGGAAGGAAAAGTAAACATACAATATTAACAACTAACAATGAGAAAGAAAATGAAAACAAAAAGTGAAGTATTCCAGATTGAAAAGGAGATGGGATGGGAGAGTCCTGCTCCAGGTATCAAACGCCAGATAATGGGTTATGATGGTCAGTTAATGATGGTTAAGGTGGCTTTTGAAAAAGGTGCCATAGGTACACTTCATGAACATTATCATAGTCAGGCAACTTATGTTGTAAGTGGTAAATTTGAGCTAACCATTGGTGATGAAAAACGAATATTGGTTGCTGGTGATGGCTATTATGTAGCGCCCGATGAATTACATGGATGCGTTTGTTTAGAGGAAGGTGTCTTGATAGATACATTCAGCCCGATGAGAGCGGATTTCTTAAAGTAAAAGCCTATGAAAATCAAAGGATTAAGATGGTATATAATCGGTCTTATCATGTTGATAACAATTATCAACTATTTGGACCGTGGTACGCTTAACTATATGTGGGTCGCCAATATCGACTATGAGCTAGTTGATAAGCTTCCGCAAGATGTGAATAGCAATATGGCTGTGCATGAGAAAGGTGGTTATCACTTATATTCTAGTCGGGGTGAAACCATATATGTGGATAATAAAAGTGTAACTGTAAAACAAAAAGACAATACTACCGTTATTACTAATAGAGAAGGTATAGCTATCGACTTGGGACTGATTGATAGAGACGACCCTCAGGCATCTATCAAGGCAAAAAGTATACTAGGATTGATTACTATCTTCTTTATGATAGCTTATGGCATTAGCCAATTGATATCAGGACGATTGTATGACAAGGTTGGTTGTCGTAAAGGTTTCTTCGGAAGTGTGCTCATTTGGGGATTGGCTGATGCTTTGGCTTCCCTTTCCTCTGGCAAATTTTCGCTTACAGCATTTAGAATGATGTTGGGACTAGGCGAGGCAGGTCCTTGGCCAGGCACCACCAAAAGTAATGCCGAATGGTTTCCGCAGAAGGAAAGAGCTTTTGCCCAAGGACTTTTTGGGGCGGCAGCTTCTATAGGTAGTATTATAGCACCTGTATTTATCCTCATGTTGTTTATCAGCTTTGGTTGGAAAATCACGTTCGTTTGTGTCGGTTCTTTAGGTTTGCTTTGGCTCATACCTTGGTTAATTATCAATAAAAAAGGTCCTAAGGAGCATCCTTGGATAACTACGGAAGAGCGAGAATACATTTTGAGTAATCAACCCGAAAAAGAAGCTGTGGTTGAGGAACGTTCCAAAACTTGGGGTGATTTGTTGAGGGAAAAGAAAAATTGGTCTGTCATCTTGGGGCGTTTTTTCTTAGATCCTATTTGGTGGATGTTCGTAACATTTTTGCCTCTGTATTTGGCAGATGTGTTCCATCTCAACATCAAGGAGGTGGCATTCTCTGCTTGGGTTCCTTATGTCGGAGCGGCCTTGGGCAGTGTCGCTGGAGGATGGTATTCTGGTTGGCTCATCAATCGGGGACATACAGCCAATTATGCTCGCAAAAATTCAATTTTGGTTGGCGGTGCCATTATCATTCCATCTATAGTCTTGGCTATCATGTCATCATCTGCAGCTTTGGCTGTTGTCTGGATGGCTTTTGTGTTAGGCGGATTTCAGTTCTTTATGACCAATTTGCAAACCATACCAAGTGATTTGCATCGTGGTAAGAATGTAGGCTCGTTGGCAGGTCTTGGTGGCGCTTCAGCTGTCTTGGGTACTATTTTGGCCATATTGTTCTCTAGTTATATAACTAATTGGGCATTGTTGTTTAGCCTGTTGGGAGCTTTAGTTCCTATTTCATGGCTTTCAATATTCCTTACAGTTGGCGAAATTAAGCAAATAGATAAATAATTTATTAATCATTTAAAACTATAAAATATGAGATTAGAAAATAAAGTTGCTATCGTTACTGGTGGCTCACGAGATTTGGGTAGAGCGGTGTCTGTTAAGTTGGCTACAGAAGGTGCAAAAGTTTGTGTCAACTATTTCGGCAGTGAAGACGCTGCTAAGGAAACCGCAGAGTTGATTAAGCAGGTTGGAGGTGAGTGCATCATTGTGAAAGGTGATATGACCAAGGCTGCTGATGTTAAGCATTTGGTAGAGGAAACCAAAAAGGCTTTTGGTGAGAAGGTGGACGTTCTTGTAAATGTTGTTGGTGGTATAGTAGGCCGCAAGAAAATTACAGAACAAGATGAGGAATGGTATGATACATTGATGGATGTTAATATGCGTTCTACATGGTTGGCAACTCGTGAGGTGGTGCCTTTGATGAGCTCAGGTTCATCTATTGTTAATTTCTCTTCTTTGGCAGCTCGAGATGGTGGAGGTGCCGGTGCATCTCTTTATGCTACATCTAAGGCTGCGGTAT
>CAVHFY010000025.1:0-64432 GCA_963635745.1 Lachnospiraceae bacterium | reverse complement strand
TAGCGAAATTCCTTGTCGGGTAAGTTCCGACCCGCACGAAAGGCGTAATGATTTGGGCACTGTCTCAACGAGAGACTCGGTGAAATTTTAGTACCTGTGAAGATGCAGGTTACCCGCGACAGGACGGAAAGACCCCATGGAGCTTTACTGCAGTTTGATATTGAGTATCTGTGATACATGTACAGGATAGGTAGGAGCCATTGACCTCGGGACGCCAGTTTCGAGTGAGGCGTTGTTGGGATACTACCCTTGTGTTATGGCTACTCTAACCCGGTAGGTTAATCATCTACGGAGACAGTGTCTGACGGGCAGTTTGACTGGGGCGGTCGCCTCCTAAAAGGTAACGGAGGCGCCCAAAGGTTCCCTCAGAATGGTTGGAAATCATTCGCAGAGTGTAAAGGTATAAGGGAGCTTGACTGCGAGAGCTACAACTCGAGCAGGGACGAAAGTCGGGCTTAGTGATCCGGTGGTTCCGTATGGAAGGGCCATCGCTCAACGGATAAAAGCTACCCTGGGGATAACAGGCTTATCTCCCCCAAGAGTTCACATCGACGGGGAGGTTTGGCACCTCGATGTCGGCTCGTCGCATCCTGGGGCTGTAGTCGGTCCCAAGGGTTGGGCTGTTCGCCCATTAAAGCGGCACGCGAGCTGGGTTCAGAACGTCGTGAGACAGTTCGGTCCCTATCCGTCGCGGGCGTAGGAAATTTGAGAGGATCTGCTCCTAGTACGAGAGGACCAGAGTGGACTTACCGCTGGTGTACCAGTTGTCCTGCCAAGGGCATCGCTGGGTAGCTATGTAGGGAAGGGATAAACGCTGAAAGCATCTAAGTGTGAAGCCCACCTCAAGATGAGATTTCCCATGATTTTATATCAGTAAGAGCCCTGAGAGAAGATCAGGTTGATAGGTTAGGAGTGTAAGTGTGGCGACACATGTAGCGGACTAATACTAATCGCTCGAGGACTTATCCGAGAAGTCGGTGTAAGGTTTAGAGACTTGTGACGATTGTTATTCAATTTTGAATGGGTAAGCCATTCAAAAGAAGTAGTTAAGTGACGATAGCCTAGGAGATACACCTGTTCCCATGCCGAACACAGAAGTTAAGCCCTAGTACGCCTGATGTAGTTGGGGGTTGCCCCCTGTTAGATAAGGTCGTTGCTTAGCGAAGGGGAGTTTAGCTCAGCTGGGAGAGCATCTGCCTTACAAGCAGAGGGTCAGCGGTTCGATCCCGTTAACTCCCATAAAGGTCCCGTGGTGTAGCGGTTATCACGTCGCCCTGTCACGGCGAAGATCGCGGGTTCGATTCCCGTCGGGACCGTATTCAGGATGGAGACATTTTGAGTAAGAGATGACAGACTCGTTAGCTCAGTTGGTAGAGCAATTGACTTTTAATCAATGGGTCACTGGTTCGAGCCCAGTACGGGTCATCGACATGCGGGTGTGGCGGAATTGGCAGACGCACCAGATTTAGGATCTGGCGCTTAACGGCGTGGGGGTTCAAGTCCCTTCACCCGCATAAAAAAATAGCCGGCTTAGCTCAGTTGGTAGAGCATCTGATTTGTAATCAGAGGGTCGCGTGTTCAAGTCATGTAGCCGGCATAGGATACTCTTTATGCGAACGTAGTTCAGTGGTAGAACATCACCTTGCCAAGGTGGGGGTCGCGGGTTCGAACCCCGTCGTTCGCTTGGGCCGGGGTGGCGGAACTGGCAGACGCACAGGACTTAAAATCCTGCGAAGGGTAACCTTCGTACCGGTTCGATTCCGGTCCTCGGCATACGAGAAAATTGAATAGGCACCCTTGGCTCAACTGGATAGAGTACCTGACTACGAATCAGGCGGTTGCAGGTTCGAATCCTGCAGGGTGCATACGGGAAGTAGCTCAGCTTGGTAGAGTACTTGGTTTGGGACCAAGGGGTCGCAGGTTCGAATCCTGTCTTCCCGATTTCCGTTCATATGGTCCGTTGGTCAAGGGGTTAAGACACCGCCTTTTCACGGCGGTAACACGGGTTCGAATCCCGTACGGACTATATAAAAGGTTGAAGCCTTTTTTAGTAGTTGTTAGTCTTTATTATAATAACAATAAGTAATGGTTAACAATTTTATACGTAGCGGGGATGGCGGAATTGGCAGACGCGCAAGACTAAGGATCTTGTGACCGCTTTTGGTCGTGAGGGTTCAAGTCCCTCTCTCCGCATATGGAGGTCAGCTTCAAAGCTGGTCTTTTTCTGTTTATTGCAGTATTCTCTAGATTTTTTTATGAAAACGTGTTACAATTTATAACGAATGGGGTGACCCAGAAAAATTAAGAGGAGGCCAATTTAAATGGCAATCGTTTCAGCAGAAAAATTTGTCCAAGCAGCCCGTGATAACGGTTATGCTGTTGGTGGATTTAACACAAACAACCTTGAGTGGACACAAGCTATTTTGCGTGCAGCAGAAGCTAAACAAGCACCTGTGCTTATCCAAACTTCTATGGGTGCAGCAAAATATATGGGTGGTTACAAGCTTTGTAAATTACTCATTGAAGAGTTGGTAGCATCAATGGGAATCACTGTCCCTGTAGCAATTCACCTTGACCATGGTCATTATGAAGATGCCCTTGAATGTATCCGTGTTGGATATACTTCAGTTATGTTTGATGGGTCACATCTACCTGTTGAAGAAAACCTTGAAAAGGCAGCTAAAGTTGTTGAGTTCGCTCATGCAAATGGAGTTTCAGTTGAGGCTGAAGTTGGTACTATCGGTGGTGAAGAAGACGGTATTGTCGGTGATGGTGAATTAGCACCTATCGAAGATGCTAAAGCAATGGTTGCTACTGGTATTGACTTCTTGGCTGCTGGTATTGGTAATATCCATGGGCCTTACCCTGAAAACTGGACTGGTCTTCATTTAGATCACCTTCAAAAATTGACTGAGGCTGTACCTGGTTTCCCAATTGTATTGCACGGTGGTTCAGGTATTCCTGATGATCAAATTAAAGAAGCAATCAAGTTGGGTGTTGCTAAAGTCAACGTTAATACTGAATGCCAAATTGCTTTTGCAAATGCAACTCGTAAATTTGTTGCGGACTATGAAGCCAATGAAGCTGAATATGATAAGAAGAAACTCTTTGACCCACGTAAGTTCTTGAAACCTGGCTTTGAAGCTATTACTGCTGCTGTTGAAGAACGTATTGATGTATTTGGTTCAGAAGGTAAAGCATAAGCTTTATAAGATTTGCCATTAATAATGGGGATTTTAAAGGAGACCAGTTTGGTCTCTTTTTTTGATATTCAAAAATGATTGGATCTGGGTTTAGGCAAAGCTAAACTACAGCGAGGGATTTGATTAAAAAGTTGCTGATGACTCTCTGTTATTGTTCTTATTTCAGATTGTTTCTTAATTAACCTATAGTGTGATCATGTATGAAGGTAGGTTTGCCTAAGGTTTATCTTAGTGTTTTATAAGCACTGATACATTTCCTTATTGACAAATTGTTATGATTTGATAGAATAAGAAGGTGTTAGGCCGACTTAGCTCAGTTGGTAGAGCAACGCACTCGTAACGCGTAGGTCACAGGTTCGATCCCTGCAGTCGGCATGGAAATAAAGAAGAAAAAGCCTTTGAAATAAGGCTTTTTTTGTATCTCATTGTAGAAATTTTTTGGCGCTTTGACGTGAGACTTGTTCAATGATATAAGTATTTGCTGTGATAAGTTTAAAAAAATAAAAAAATTAGATGTAACTATTGACATTACAAGCAAAAAGGGTATACTTTTAGATGTAATAAAAATAGTTACAAGAACAAAAAATATTTTGTGGAGGAAATCATTATGAAAATCGCAGTAGTTGCCGCAAACGGGAAAGCGGGTCAGTTGATTGTGGAAGAGGCCTTGGAGCGTGGGCATGACGTGACCGCCGTGGTGCGTTCTGAAAACAAAACGAAGGCCGACAAGGTCATTACCAAAGATCTTTTCGATCTGACTCAGGAAGATTTAGCGGGCTTTGATGTTGTCGTCTCTGCATTTGGGGCGTATACCCCAGAAACTCTTCCTTTACATAGCCAGTCTATCAACCATTTCGCCGAAATTTTAGGTGGTAAGGCGACTCGTCTTTTGGTCGTTGGTGGTGCAGGGAGTCTTTATTTAGACGAAAGCCATACGACACGTCTCATCGATAGTCCAGACTTTCCAGATGCCTACAAGCCCCTAGCGTCTGCTCAGGCCGATGAGTTGGACTTAATTCGAACCAAGGACTCGCTCAATTGGACATTTGTCAGTCCGGCAGCAAATTTTGTAGCAGATGGACCACGAACAGGGGAGTATCTCCTTGCTGGAGAAGTTTTCACGACGAATGACGCAGGGAACAGTAGTATTAGTTATGCGGACTATGCCATTGCGATGGTTGATGAGATTGAGTCTGGTAAGCATATCAGAGAACGGATTTCTGTTTTGGGGAAATAAGAGGTTTAGCAATATCAAACAAAATAATCGTCGAAAATTATTTGAATATCGTTTTTAATGAAAAGAATCTGGAAAAGGCGGAAGTCTTCTGGGCTGGCGACATGATTCAGCACAATCTTAGCATGCCCAATGGTTTGGACGTTCTGCGTGGCTTCATCACGGCGCCTGACAATGCCATCACTTACGAGGCTGGTCTAGCACTGGAAGATGGCGACATCGTAGCTATCCACGGGCGTTACAGCAACTGGGATGGTAAAACCATGATTGCGACGGATTATTTCCGTCTAGACCAGGGCAAAATCGTCGAACACTGGGATGTCATGCAGGAGGAAGTGCCGGCAGAGGACAGCGTCAACGGAAACGCTATGTTTCCCATTCGCTAAGTTAGAAAGAGGTAAAATTATGGCAAACATTACAATTTTTGGACAAGGGAACATGGGTCAAGCCATTCAACGTGTTTTTGAAACAGCGGGGCAAACGGTTAATTTTATCGGCAAGGAAGCTGACGGCATTGTAGGTGATATTGTGGTGTTAGCCGTACCTTACGGTGCTGTGGCTAGTATTGCAGCTAACTACAAGGATGCTTTGGCAGGGAAAATCGTGATTGATATTACTAATCCTGTAAATTTTGACACCATGGATGAGGTGGTGACACCAGCAGGTTCTTCAGCAGCGGAAGAAATCGCCAAGCTCTTGCCAGAAAGCACCATTGTGAAAGGATTTAATACGATTTTTGCAGCTAATATTGTCAGTCGCAAGGTTGGTGACAATCAAGGCTTGGTTCAGCTGGCATCAGATGATAGTGATGCCAAGGTTCAAGTTGCACAATTAATCGAAGCTGGTGGTTTGGCGACTGTAGATGCTGGGGATTTGAAACGTGCTCGTGAATTAGAAGCTATGGGCTTTTTAGCCATTACTTTGGCCATTCGTGAACAAATTAGTTGGACAGGTGGATTTGCTGTCATCAAGTAAGACGTCTGTTTTAGAGAATGTTGGAAGGGGTGGATGATGTATCCATATAATAGTCACATTTACTTGGGGGAAGTCGCACTCAATGTTAAAAATTTAGCACAGGAGAAAGCTTTTTACGAGGTCGTTCTTGGCTTAAACGTTCTGGATGAGCGTGAAGGTTACGTGCGCTTAGGGGTAGCTGAGCAACCATTGGTTGCCCTTTATGAAACAACTAGGTCTGGTAGTAGCAAGCTGACCTTTGGACTCTATCATCTGGCCATTGTCTTACCGAGCCGTCAAGCCTTGGGAGACGTTTTCAAACGTCTTGCGGATCTAAAAGTACCCTTTGTTGGTGGAGCAGACCATGGCTATAGTGAAGCCCTTTATCTAGAGGACCCAGAAGGAAATGGTATCGAACTTTACCGTGATAAACCAGTTCAAGATTGGGATATCCGTGAGGACGGAAGCATTATTGGCGTTACAGAAGAACTGGATGCTCAAGCTATTTACGATATGGGTGAAAAACAAGAGCCCTTTCACCTAGCGATAGGTAGCCGAATGGGGCATGTGCATTTGTCTACGGGGAATGCCAATCAGTCAAGTAATTTTTATCAAGAGTTATTAGGAATGACCGAGAAGTTTGCGATGCCCTCTGCCTCTTGGATATCTTCTGGAGACTATCACCACCACTTAGCGGTTAATGAATGGGCGGCATCTCAACAATCAAATCGAACTGAAGGGGAAGTTGGTTTGGCCTATTATATCGTTGAGGTAAATGCTAAGACAGACCTCCTCACTATTGCTGAGCGTGCGGAGAATTTAGGCGTGAAGTCATCTTGGCTAACTTCAAGAGTATTGAGCATAACAGACGAGGATGGCATCCAGACTCGGATAAGATTAGCAAACAGATAGATTGAAAAGGTTAAAATAAGAGTTTTAACCTTTTTTATAGTCTTACTTTTTTCATTTAACATTTTGGGGTGTTCAGGCAATGGAGAAGTGATTAGGGAAATATCTGCTGGATCCTTATTTGAAACCACTTAGTTGCCTCAGTCGACCACTTACGATAAAGCCCTTGATGCTTGTTGTCTCTTTTGCTATGATTAGGGTGAAAAGAGGTGATGGGATGCGGGTTCGAATAGAGATTGATACTCAGTTGGATGAAGTAGAAGTTGTCATCAAGGCGCCTGCTTGGACCGATGAGATTAAGGCGATCCATCGTCAGTTGGAAACATTACAAGAGCCCTCTCTGACCTTTTATAAGGGGACTGGAGAATATTTTCTAACGTTAGATAAGATACTCTTTTTTGAGACAGAAGGGGCTAAAGTTTATGCCCATACCAAGGATGAAGCATATGAAGTTCACTTCAAACTTTATGCATTAGAGGAGCTTTTGCCCACCAAATTTAGTCGAATTTCTAAGTCAACTATCGCCAATCTCTATCAGGTTTATGCCATAGAGAAGTCTTTTTCAGGGACTAGTACCTTAGCTTTTTATGAGACACACAAGGAAGTTCACGTGTCTCGCCATTACTATCACACCGTCAAAGAGAAATTAAAAGAATTGAGGTAACCTTATGCGTCGTTTTCTAATTGGACTTGTTTTTTTACTGGGTGCCGCCTGGATACTCTTGCAGGGTTACTTTGGTATTCCCCTTTTCACTTTTAATGTTTGGCCACTGGTTATAGGGCTTGGTTTTGCAGCTTGGGCTCTAAATAGCTTGCTAGAACGCCAGTGGATTTGGGCTTTGATTTTGGCCTGGATCAGTTTTGCCATCATCAATGGTGCCTATGATCTTCTAGACATTGACAACGGAACCGTCTTTTCTGCTGGTCTTTTGGCAACGATTGGTATCGGCATTATGGTCGGTGGGAAAAAATGCCCTGACTGGCAAAAGAGCGTGGCAAAAGAATATCACTCATCAAGTGAAGTCAATTTTGGTAGTAAAACACATTATATCAGTGGTTCAGATTTTAGCGGTGAAGTCTTAGAGGTAAATTTTGGCAAGCTCAAGGTTTTCTTTGACCCTGTAGACGATGGGCTTGTGTCAGGAGATTTAACCATCGAGGTAAATTTTGGCTACGCTGAACTCTATGTTCCGAGAGAATGGCGCGTGCAATCAGATGTGGCAGCTGCTTTTGGGGCAACGTCAATTGAGGAAGCCCCTCTTGCGACAAGTAAGGTCTTGCGCCTGCATGGGGATGTTAACTTTGGCTACCTCAAGGTAGTTTATCGTTAGAGCAAAAGAATAAGCCCGTCAGGGCTTTTTTGCTAATTCAAAAATTTTTAAAAAAATATTTAGAAAACGCTTGCAAGTTTTAGAAGTCTATGCTATTATAGAAAATGTAATAAGGATTGTTACTGTTTGGCAGGCAAAACCTAAATGAATACGAGAAATGTAGAGCTTTACTTGCGAGAGCTGTCTAGGTTTTTGGTATTTGTTTAGGTTTTTTGATTGCTCTGGTAACAACACAATACGATAAGGAGGAGCCTAAATGGCTAAAAAAGATTATTCTGAGCTTGCTCAGGACATTGTGGCCCACGTTGGGGGCAAAGACAACGTGGTTGATTTGCGTCACTGTGTGACCCGTTTGCGTTTTCGTCTCAAGGATGAAAGTAAAGCAGATACAGACTACCTGAAAAATCGTCAAGGTGTCGTCACTGTTGTCCAATCTGGTGGACAATACCAAGTTGTTATCGGAAATGAAGTTGATGATGTTTACGATGCCGTCCTGGCCCAAGGTGTTCGTGGTGTTGGTGAGGTTGATATCGATGAGGGTGACCAACCCAAAGGGAACCTCCTCAATCGTTTCATTGACCTGATTTCAGGAATTTTCCAACCCTTCTTGGGAGTCTTGGCAGGTGCCGGAATCATCAAGGGGGTAGCTGCTCTGTTGACGGCGACTTTGGGTTGGACAACTGCTAATAGCGCTGTTGTGCTCATCCTGACAGCTGCAGGGGATGGTTTCTTCCAATTCCTGCCAATGATGGTGGCTCTAAACGCAGCCCGTAAGTTCAAGATGAGTGAGTTTTCTGCTCTGGCTATCACAGCTGCCATGGTCTACCCGAACTTGACCACTTTAGTAGAGTCTCTGGGCAAAAATGCAAACGTCTTTGGTTTGCCGTTTAACTTGCCATCTGGAGGTTACCTCTCTACCATCATCCCAGCCCTCTTTGCGGTATGGGTAGCTAGCAAGATTGAACACTGGGTAGCCGGCTGGGTGCCTAAGACTGTTAAACTCTTTTTGCTACCATTTATCACGATTATCGTATCGGTTCCTTTGACTTTCTTGGTTGTTGGTCCAATTGCCAATATCCTGACAGACCTGATTTCTGCAGCCTTCCAAGGCATCTACGGCTTTAGCCCAATCGTTTACGGTATTGTTCTCGGGGCCCTCTGGCAAGTGCTGGTGATGTTTGGATTGCACTGGGCTTTGGTACCTCTGGCTATCATGGAATTGGCGAAAAATGGTTCCACTGTCCTTTTGACCGCTGCTGTTTTACCATGTTTCACGCAAACAGGTGTTTTGGCTGCTATTCTCCTTAAAACGAAGGAAGCTAGAGTTAAAGAAGTCGCTATCCCAGCCTTTATCACCTCTATTTTTGGGGTAACAGAACCCGCTATCTACGGGGTAACCTTACCGATGAAAACGCCATTTATCATCTCATGTATCGCATCAGGTATTACTGGGGCCTACGTCGGTTTGATGAATGTTGCTGGTTTTGCTACAGGAGCTATGGGTATCTTCCTCTACCCTGCTTACATCAACCCTGATGGCGATCTCACTCATATGATCAATCTCTTGATCGGTACCGCCATTGCCTTGGTGACATCATTTGTTATGCAAATGCTAGCACCTGTGCCAACGCTCTACGGAGATACGAATGAAACGACTGAAACGGTTGAAGAAGTAGTTGTCGAAGCTAAAGAACTTAAACAAGATATTATTGCTAGCCCGCTGGTTGGAAATACTGTTCGTCTGGAAGATGTGCCAGACCCAGTCTTCTCATCAGGCGCTATGGGGAAAGGGATTGCCATCGACCCTAAAGACGGTGTTGTCGTAGCTCCAGCTAACGGTGAGATCACTTTAGTCTTCCCAACTAAACACGCCATCGGAATGCGCACGGAAAATGGAGCTGAACTTCTCATCCATGTTGGTATGGATACGGTGTCTCTGGCTGGTAAAGGTTTCACTGGCTTCGTCGAAGTTGGAGATAAAGTCCAAGCAGGAGATAAGCTTTTAGAATTCAATCTAGCGACTATCCGTGACGCTGATTTACCTGTCATCACTCCAGTCATCGTAACCAACTCAACCGAATTTGATGACGTCTTGGTCACCCAAGAAAGTCGTGTAGATACGGGCGATTACCTCTTGACAGCAGTAAAATCCTAATAGAGGTGCCTTAAAACTGGAGAGGACAACTCTCACGCAATAAACCGATTAAAATACTTCTGTTAGTTTAGAAACAGGAGTGTTTTTTTGCTTTTCAATAGTCAAAAGGCCTGTTAGAAAAGGACTTGTAAGAAAAATGAAAAATATTTTTTTGCTTTGTCATATTAAGTTCATAAACCTTCTTATTTCATAAAGTGTCTGTGATATAATAATCAAAAAAGGAGTTGGCTGTTTTTAGCAGTTGTAAGTGGTGATCCAGGAAGGTCTTGTAGTAAGCCCTCCGAGCAACAAATGCTAACGCCTTTTAACCGAGAGTTTCCTTGTTCAACCGAATGGATTGGCAATAAAAAAACGGGAAGATGTGAGAAAAGTGAGGAGATTGCAGTGAAAGTTTTAATTGTGGATAGTCATCCCATTGTCCGGGAATCCTTGGTATCAGCTCTTTCTCCCTATCGAGACTTACAACTTAAAGGGAGCGATTATCAATCTGACATTCTTCTTCCGATTGTAGTTGAATGGCATCCAGATGTCATTCTTCTCAATGCCAGTAACTCACGTCATCGTGTGACTGAATGCCTAGAGGCTCTGGCGACCTTACGGCTACGTCCAAAAGTGGTTGTCCTATCTGAATTTAGTGATGATAATTTCATCTTGAACTGTCTAAGACAACAAGTAGCAGGCTTCTTGTTAGATGATTTATCGGTTGAGTCGCTCTATCGTTATATGCAAACCATTTATGAGGGAGGTGCCGTGCTTTCCCCTTCTGTTACCAAATTGTTGATTCACCAGTTTTCAATATTGGCACAAACTGGGTTTACAGGAGGTAGTAAGGACTATGGGAAAGGAAAGCTTTCCCAGACCGAGGAGACCATTGTAGACTGGGTAGTTCGTGGGGCATCTAACAAGCAAATAGCGAACGAACTTTTTTTGTCTGAAGGTACCGTTCGGAATTACTTATCTGATATTTTTGCAAAGCTTGGAGTTAAGGGACGGACACAATTGGCTATCTGGGCTGTCTCTCAAGGAAAAGCTGGAAACCATGATATTACTTAAAGAAAATTGTACAGAAAGTGTACAATTTTTTCATTAACTTAAAAAAAGCTGAAACATGACAAATATCAACTTTGTTTTTATGACGGATGTCACTTTGAAAAGATACAGAAAACGATTACAATGTGGTTACATTCACAAAGAAAGGTGAGATACATGAAATATCTAATTCTCGTTAGCCACGGTGGACTGGCTGAAGGTCTCAAAGTGACCTTATCCATGTTTGCAGGCGATAAGATCGATCAGGTTATTGCCGCAGGGCTGGCTCCTGATCAGTCTGTTGATGCTTTTGCAGACAGCTTTAAACAAGCCATTTCCGTACTTGGCCCAGATGACTCAGTAGTGGTTCTTGCAGATATTGTTGGTGGCAGTCCCTTGACAACGGCCCTGAATGTCCTTGATGAACAAGGTAAGCTTGAAGGGACAGTTGTTCTTGGTGGAATGAACTTACCGATGGCCTTGACCACTGTTGTTATGAAGGACGCTTTGGAGGGAGATGCTTTGGTAGAAGCAGTATTGGCGGAAGCCGGATCAGCCCTACAAGAGTTCAAAGTCAGCACAAGTGTTGACGAAGAAGATGATGACGATATTTAAAATCACACCTTAAAAAAGGAGAAGAAGATGGTAGTTACTTTTGTACGTATCGATGACCGCATGATTCACGGTCAGACCGTGACACGCTGGGCGAAAGAAAAACCTTGTGATGGATTGATTGCTGTCAACGATGCCGCAGCATCCAACAAGGTTCTGATTCAAGCCTACAAGGGCGCTTCAGATAAGAAAACATTTGTCTGGACCAAAGAAGCCTTCAAAGAAAAGTCTCAAAAGGTCTCTGACTCAGACAGCCGCTACTTCTTAATTGCGAAAAACCCTATTGATATGAAAGAAATCTTGGTGGATCAAGGTTTTGTACCTGGAGATGTGAAAGAAATCATCGTTGGTCCAGCTAATGACCGTCCAGGTGCCATTAAGTTGGGAAACAACCAATCTATCACACCAGAAGAAGCTGAAGCTATTGAGGCGATTCAGGCAGCTGGGTATAAGGTGAAATTCCAACTCTTGCCGGATGTTTCTATCGGCTATTGGGATGACTTCAAATCTAAATTTGGTTATTAATAATTTATTCTATAAAGGAGAAACATTATGGAAATCTCTTGGTTCCAAGCAGCCCTTTTAGGGATCTTTGCTAGTTTGGCATCTATGCCAGGTATGGGTGGCTCAAGTATTGGTAACTATACCTTGGGTCGTCCGCTTGTCGGTGGTCTGGTCAGCGGTCTCATTCTTGGAGACTTGAAGTCCGGTATCCTTTGTGGTGTAGCGATGCAGGTTGTTTATATCGCCTTGGTTACACCTGGTGGTACGGTATCAGCAGACGTTCGTGCTATTTCTTACATTGGTATTCCTTTGGCGATGGTAGCTATCAAGAATGCTGGCCTTGTTGCAGACTCTTCTGAAGCGGTTCAATTGGCAACTTCTCTCGGGGCATTGGTTGGTACTGTAGGTACAGTACTCTTCTACGGTACAGCAACGATGAACCTAGTATGGCAACGTATCGGATGGAATGCTGTTGGTAAAGGTGAATTCAAAAAACTTTACCTTGTTGACTGGGTTTATCCTTGGATCTCTCACGCTCTGTTCTCATTCTTACCAACTTTGATCATGGTACGCTACGGTCAAGAAGCTGTTAAAGCAATTCAACATTATCTTCCAATGGATGGATTAGCAATGAAGACCCTCTTTACTGTTGGTGCTTTGCTTCCTTGTGTGGGTATCGCTATCCTCTTGAAACAAATCGTTACAAATGTTGTTGACTTTATCCCATTCTTTGTTGGATTTACTTTGGCCGCATCTCTTGGATTGAATCTGGTTTCTTGTGCGGTTGTATCACTAATCTTCGCAGTATTGTACTATGAAATCGACATGACCCGTCAAGCTAAAGCAGCTCCAGCAGCTGGTGCTGACTTTGATGACGATGATGAGGAGGATATCTAAGATGGCTGAAAGAAAGAGAATCTCTAAAAAAACATTATCAAAATCATTCCACCACTGGTACTATGGTCATTTGACTTGTTTCTCTCAAGAACACATGCAGACCTTTGGTTACTTGACATCAATGCTTCCAATTATTGAAGAATTGTATGATAGTAAAGAAGACCAAAAAGAAGCAATGCAAACTTATACGGCCTTCTTCAATACGGAGCCTCAATTGGGTTCTGTCGTTGTTGGGGTAACAGCTGGTTTGGAAGAAGCGCGTGCCAATGGCGATGCTGTTGATGATGAAACCATCAATGGGATGCGTGCTGGTCTGATGGGACCAATCGCCGGTATTGGTGACTCTTTGGTCGTTGGTACTTTGATTCCTGTACTCTTGGGGGTTGCGCTTGGTTTGTCTAAAGGTGGTAATCCACTTGGCGCGATCTTCTACATTGTCGTATGGAACCTCTTGGCTTACTTTGGTATGCGTTTTGCTTACTTCAAAGGCTACCAATTGGGTGATAAGGCCGTTGAATTCTTGGTAGGTCCTCAAGGCCAAGCTATCCGTAAAGCTATCGGTGTTGTTGGTGGTATGGTTATCGGGGGTGTTGCAGCGACTTGGGTGTCTGTTAAAACAGCCCTGCAAATGAAAGACTCTAGTGGTAAAGTCTTCTTGGATTTGCAAGCGCAATTCGACTCTGTTTATCCTGGACTGTTGACAGCTGTCTTCATCGTCTTTTGCTGGTGGTTAATGGCTAAAAAACGGATTTCACCAAACTGGGTAATGTTACTTTTGGTTGTTATTGCCTTTGTTGGTGCTTGGATTGGTTTCTTCAATCCAAACCTCAAATACTAAGATGGCAAAAGTTTCACAGGCAGAGTTAGTCAAAGGCTATGAAGCTGAAATTGCTTACCAAAAACATATGTTGGAAAACATTGGAAGATGGTTGAGCTTGGGCTTTGGGTTGACTATGCTAGGTGCTGTTATCTTGTACTTCTATAGTAGTATCTACTGGGTAGCAGTGGCGGTTGGAATTGCAACTGCGGCCTTTGCACTAATCACCGTTTTACTAGGTTATGTTATCTACCGTGGAAGACGAAATCTGCAAAAGGTTATCGATGACTTTGAAAAAAAACTAAATGCCTAAAAGCTGTAGCGAGAAGCTATGGCTTTTTTGCTACGTTGTGATAGGTTGAGGTTATCATCTGATAGAAAAATCCTATCGGTTGACGAGTTGCTTGTATGGAGTCGATGCTATTATTTGTGTTACAATAGACTTAAGAAAATTTTCAGTAAAGGAGTGTAATGATGAACTGGAAAAAAATGTTAAAGGTTGGTGCGATGGTCGCTACGTTAGGACTTTCTGTTGGGGTGTTAGCAGCATGCTCATCGTCTTCAGCATCAGGTCAAAAAACAGTCACTTTTGCGACAGTTGGTACCACGTCTCCTTATTCATATAAAAAAGGGAATAAACTAACTGGTTTTGATATTGAAGTCGCACGTGCTGTTTTTAAAGACTCAAAAGAGTATAAGGTTGACTTTCAACAAGTCCAATGGTCAGGTATGTTGACTGGTATCAAATCTGGCAAGTACAATATGGGTGGTAACAATATCTCCTATACTGAGGAAAGAGCAAAGACTTATCTTTACTCAAATCCAATCGGAAATAACCCCTTAGTAATGGTTGTTCCAAAAGACAGTAGCATTACCAAGTATGCGGATATTGCTGGTAAAAGGACGCAGGTGGTTCAAGGAACGACTACGGCTGCTTTGTTAGAAAACTACAACAAGGAGCATTCTAGTGACCCCGTTTCTCTCAACTATACACAAGAAGACATCACACAAATGCTACAACACGTCAATGCGGGTCAATATGACTTCAAGATTTTTGATAAAATCTCTGTTGAGCGAATTGTGAAAGAGCAAAAGTTGGATAATGTGAAGTTGATTGATTTGTCATCCGCTGACTCTAGCGATATTGCCTCAAATACTTACATCTACTTTATCTTTAATACTGATGATAAAGATTTGAAAGCTTTTGTCGACAAGCGTATCAAAGAATTGTATGAAGATGGTACCTTGGCAAAACTTTCTCAAGAGTATCTCGGCGGTGACTATGTCCCTGCTAAAGCGGATATCAAATAAGTTTTCTCGATAAAGGTCTGAGACGAGGGTCTCGGCCTTTTTTACGAATGGCAGACACTAGGGCTATAGTTTTCTCTTATAACTAGCCCTAAAAAAAGGGTATTTGTCAGATAATAGAATTTATGCGAAAATAAGGAAAGTATTAGAAAAGAGGACTTTTATGAAAAACAGACGTAAAAATAATAATTGGCTTTGGGGCCTATTGGCAGTCTTGGTTGTTGTTGCAGGTGGGGCAATTTATTTTGCTAATCGTAGCAATACAAAAACATCAAATACTACCCTGACGGTTGGTGTTATGACACGTAATGCGGATGAGAAAAAACGCTGGTCTGTTATTCAAGATAATTTGAAATCTGAAGGGGTAACCTTGAAATTCAAAGAATTTACAGACTATAATCAACCCAATAAAGCCTTACAACAAGGGGAAATCGATGTTAATGCTTTCCAACACAAGTATTTCTTGACGAACTGGAACAAGGAAAACAAGGGTGATTTGGTAAGTATTGCTGAAACTTATCTGAGTCCTATCCACTTGTTCTCAGGTTTGGATAGCGCTGGAAAAGCAAAATATAGTAAGGTTAGTCAGTTGCCAGATGGCGCAACTATTGCTATCCCAAATGATGCAACGAATGGTAGCCGTGCGCTTTATCTTTTGCAAAGTGCTGGTTTGATTAAGTTAAATGTCTCAGGAAACACCTTGGCAACAACTGCAAATATTTCAGAAAATGATAAAAATCTTAAGATTACAGAAGTAGATGCTAGCCAAACAGCACGTAACTTGACTTCTGTTGATGCAGCAGTTATCAACAACTCTTATGCAACAGAAGCTGGTGTAGACTACAAGACAAGCTTGTTTACAGAACCAAAAGACGACAACTCTGATCAATGGATTAATATTATTGCCGCTCAAAAAGATTGGAAAAAATCAGATAAAGCTGATGCGATTAAGAAACTGATTGCCGCTTATCATAAAGATAACGTGAAGAAAGTTGTTAAAGAAACCAACGGCGGTGTTGACCAACCGGTTTGGTAAGTCAATTAGCCAAATGAAAACAGAATCAAAAAGCCATAATTGATAACTGCTTTGGGGCAAAGCCACCAACGGACTTTCAGACTGGCGGGGTGTGACTAATACTGAAATGCCTTTTCATTTTAGTTTGTCTCACTCCTTTTTTTGACGATAGAGGTGAAAGGAGGCGCCATGGGATTTTCAACCAAAGAGGAACAGTTCGAAAAATTCACACAAGACCATACAATCAAACATTATGTAAAGGTATTGCGTCGTCTAATTAGTATGCCGTCCATATTTGCTCAACAAAAAGGGCTAAAAGAGGTGGCGCTTTATTTGGGAGAGTTATTTGAAGAGGCTGGGGCTGATGTTTTGATAGATGAAGCTTACACAGCTCCACTAGTTATGGCTAAGTTTGAGAGCCCAGTCCCTGATGCAAAGACGATCATTTTTTATAATCATTATGACACGGTGCCAGCAGATAGTGATCAACCTTGGACAGAAGACCCTTTTACCCTGTCCATTCGGGGGGATTATATGTACGGTCGAGGTGTGGATGATGATAAGGGACATATCACGGCTCGTTTAACGGCTGTTCGTCGTTACCAGAAAGCGCATGGTGCTTTGCCATGTCATATTATCTTTTTGATGGAAGGGGCAGAAGAGTCCGCGTCAACCGATTTGGACAAGTATTTGGCTAAGCATGCGGATCGTTTGCGTGGCGCTGATTTGTTGGTCTGGGAACAAGAAATTCGAGATGGACAGGGGCGCCTCCAAATTTCGGGTGGTAATAAAGGGATTGTGACCTTTGATCTATCGGTGACGAGTGCAGATGTGGATATTCATTCCAAGTACGGTGCCTTGATCGAGTCGGCGTCTTGGTATTTAGTGCAAGCTCTAGCTACTTTGAGAGATCGGCAGGGGCGGATAAGTGTTCAAGGGATTTATGACCAAGTGATTCCTCCTAATGACCGCGAGTTGGCCCTTGTTGAACGTTATGTGGAACGAACGGCTCAGGAATTGGTTGACCTTTATGGTCTCCGATTACCTGTGCTCAAAGAAGAACGTCAAGAGTTTCTTAAGACTTACTTCTTTGAACCGGCTATTAGTATAGAGGGGCTTTCTACGGGTTATCTAGGACAGGGGGTTAAAACCATTTTACCTGCTCAGGCACAGGCCAAGATGGAAGTCCGACTTGTTCCTGGTCTGACACCAGAAGGGGTTCTAGAGGCTATCAGAGCTCACTTTGTCTCAGAAGGTTTTGAGCATGTAGAGGTAACCTATACTTTGGGAGAGGCCTCTTACCGAAGTGACATGAGTTCACCTGCCATTCTCAATGTGATAGAGATTGCGGAGCGCCTCTATCCAGATGGGGTGTCTATCCTACCAACTTCTGCAGGAACAGGCCCTATGTGGACAGTGTATGACGCTCTTGAGGTGCCTCAGGTGGCCTTTGGGTTGGGAAATCTCAACAGTAGAGACCACGGAGGTGATGAGAATGTCGCCATTTGTGATTATGTCAGTCATATTGAAATGATAGAGGAGTTAATCAAGAGTTATGAGTAAAACGATGATTCAATTAGAAAATATTGATATTCGCTTCCAACAAAAACATCAGACGATTGATGCAGTTAAGGATGTGTCGATTGCGATTGAGGCTGGTGATATTTATGGTATTGTGGGGTATTCAGGTGCTGGGAAGTCTACTTTGGTGCGCACCATCAATCTTCTACAGCAACCGACCTCAGGGAAAATCACGGTCGATGGTGAGGTCATCTTTGATGGTAAGCAAACCATTACAACGAAAGAACTACGTCAGAAACGTCGTGATATTGGGATGATTTTTCAACATTTTAATCTCATGAGCCAGATGACAGCGTGGCAAAATGTTGCTTTTGCCCTGAAGCATTCTGAACTCACTATTGAAGAACAAGATAAAAAAGTAGATGACTTGTTGGAACTAGTTGGTTTGACTGATCGGGCGGACAACTACCCAGCTCAATTGTCTGGCGGACAAAAACAGCGGGTTGCGATTGCACGTGCTTTGGCAAATGATCCTAAAATTCTGATTTCTGATGAGTCGACATCAGCCTTAGACCCTAAAACAACCCAACAAATTTTAGAGCTTCTACAGGAAATTAACCAACGCTTGGGTGTTACTATTGTCCTTATCACACATGAGATGCAAATTGTCAAAGATATTGCTAATCGAGTGGCAGTTATGCAGGATGGCCAATTATTGGAAGAAGGTTCTGTTTTAGAAATCTTCTCGCATCCTAAAGAAGCCTTGACGAAGGAATTTATTGCGGTCGCGACTGGAATCGGTGAGGCCCTTTCAAAAATTGAAGAACAGCCTTTGGTACAAAACTTACAAGCGCCTGATAGTTTAGTGCAACTTAAATACGCTGGCACAAGCACTGATCAACCGGTACTCAATACCATTTATCGTGACTTCGGTGTGTCGACAAATATTTTATATGGGAACTTGGAAATTTTAGAGGGCACACCAGTTGGTGAAATGGTCGCTATCTTGTCTGGTCAAAGTGAAGAGGTCAATCAGGCAAAACAAGCCTTGAAAGAGGCAGGTATTGCAGTGACCGTGCTCAAGGAGGGAAAGTAAATGTTGGAATGGATTAAAACCTATTTACCAAATGTCTATGCACAGGGATTTACGGGAGATGGTTCTTGGCTTGAGGCTATTGGACAAACGCTTTATATGACCTTTGTTGCTTTTCTCATTGGAGGCGCTTTGGGTTTGATTGCGGGTCTGTTTTTAGTTTTGACGAAGCGGGAAGGTATTATTCCTAACAACCCTTTCTTCCAAGTTTTGGATAAAGTGGTTTCCGTATTTCGTGCGATTCCTTTTATTATTTTGTTAGCTATTCTGAGCCCTTTAACTCTATTGATGGTAGGGACTAACTTGGGAGCTACGGCTGCTCTAGTCCCTTTATCGGCAGCAACTTTTCCTTTCTTTGCGCGTCAGGTACAAGTGGTCCTCAGTGAGATGGACAATGGGGTCATCGAAGCCGCTCAAGCATCTGGCGCAACCTTCTGGGACATTGTTGGGATTTATTTGTCTGAGTGTACACCAGAGCTAATTCGTGTGTCTACAGTAACCTTGATCTCACTCGTTGGTGAGACGGCTATGGCTGGTGCGATTGGTTCAGGTGGTTTAGGGACCATGGCTATTAAAGGGTTTAACTATTTTCAGACGGATATGACGTGGGTAGCGACTATTCTTATCGTATTACTTATCTTTCTCATACAGTTTATTGGCGACACCCTTAGTAAGGTGGTATCTCATCGTTAAGCGCTTATCCCTGACAGGTAACCTGTTGGGTTTTTTTGTGAAATGATTTTGACTTGAAGCTATTCAACAATTGGTAAGCTTGTCCTGAAAATGCAGTCTATCGCAGTCTGCCACTCGCAGGAGGACTGTCAGCTTTGAGCGCTTACTTCTACACTATCGTCTTCGTGGATTACGTGGCTACGGAGAAATAAGCTCTGCCCCATAAAATAGGCGCGTGGTTTTCTGGCCTATAAAAAGGGCGCTCACAAGCAGGAAAGGGGGGATATGGACTACCATCGCCATCCTGAACGCCTTGGATTGCTAGGATTCTGTGGCTTATTATCGCCGAGTCATGGCGCGGGAATGTAAGAAATCAGGGAAAAACCAGAACGTAAGTTCTGGTTTTTCGTGTTATTTAAAATAACCTAAGTAATCGTAACGTTCAAAGGTATGGGTGTTGGTGATGCCAACTAAGACGGAGTCTTCTTGAAGTTGCATACTGGGGTCAATGTCAGTACTTAGGGGTGAATTTTTATGTTCACGAATACCGATAAGATTGAGGTCGTATTTCTTTCGGATATCCAGGGCTTTAAGCGTTCTTCCCTTCCATCGCTTTGGTGTCGTAAATTCGACAATTGAAGCATCACCCTCTAGTTGGAAAATATCGGTAATGGTGCTGCGCATCAAGGTTGATGCTAGTCGTCTCCCCATTTCTCTTTCGGGGGATATGACATAATCTGCACCGATAGCGTAAAGAACTTCCTCATATGTTTTACTTCTAGCTTTGGCAATAATATCAGTGATCCCAAATTTTTTGCAATGCATGACGGCAAGAACAGAGGCTTCTAAGCTATTTCCTGAGGCGACAACGACGCGGTCACAGTTTTGAATGCCGATATCTTCTAGAAAATCATAGTCGGTGAAATCTCCGATGGCTGCAGTTGCCACCTCGTCAGCGATGGCTTGGACATGTTCAGGATTTGAGTCAATAGCAATGACGTCATGATGAAAACGGCTGAGTTCTTTGGCTAGGCTACGTCCAAAGACACCTAGGCCTAGAATACCGATGATTTTTTGAGACATATGAAGTCCTTTCTATCCGAGAATGATGTCGGTTTGTGGGTAGTGGCTGTCCCGTTTATGGGTTTGCAATAAGCCCATGAGAACAGTCAATGGTCCAACCCGACCGATAAAAATCAGAGCCATAATCACCCATTGTCCTGGTCGTGTTAATTGACTGGTGGTATCCATAGTGACGCCGACCGTTGAGAGGGCTGAAGTCGCCTCGAAAGCTAACTGAAAAGGATCTTTCCCATTTTCAGTGATTAAAAGTATAAAGAAACCTGCAAAAAGCAAAATGGTAAAGAAAATCAAAATGGTTAAGGTTTGTCGAATGGTCTCGTTGGAAATAATACGTTGCTGGAAGGTGACATGCTTTTGCCCACGGATTTCAGAGACAAAGAGTAAGGCGACAATAGCAACAATGGCTAATTTTACCCCGCCGGCTGTACCACCTGGACCGCCTCCCATCATCATCTGTAGCATAAAGAGGAAATTTGTTGAGAGGTGGGTTTGGTTGAAGTCAATTGTTGTAAACCCCGCACTGCGCATGGTGACAGCTTGAAAGAGTGACACCCATCCTTGTTGCCAAAAGTTTAAATGCCCAATAGTGGCAGGGTTATGCGCCTCAACCAGCCAAAAAGAGAGAGTGCCAAGCATGAGGAGGATAACTGTTGTTTTGAGCGTTAACAGTGTGCTTGGTCGTAAACTCTGGTAAAACCAAAGGAGTCGTCTCGGGCGCTGTTTGAGAAAAATCTTACCTTTAATCGCTAAGTCTGTCCAAACAGGAAACCCAATGGCGCCTGAAAAGATCAAAAACATGACACCAGAAGTGATGATGGGATTTGTTTTTAAGGCCGTAAGACTGTGACTTGTCGGAAGATTATCAAAGCCGGCATTACAAAAGGAAGAGACAGCGAGAAATAGACTATTGAACAGGCCATGTTTCCAGCCAAAACGAGGCACAAAATCAATGAGGAAATAGGCAGTCATGATAGCTTCTAGGACGAAGGTCACCTTATAAACACCAAAAAGGTATTGTTTGAGATCCTTGGATGTCTCATAAGCTAGGCTACTTTTGAGGAGTGTTTGTTCGGAAAGTGACATGCGCCGATTGATGGCATAGTAGGACAATGAAACAAGAGTAACCAATCCCAATCCCCCGATTTGAATCAAGGCCATTACAATAGCTTGTCCCAGCATATTATAGGTTAAGCCAACCGAAAATGTATTGAGGCCTGTGACACAAACGATGGAAACAGTGTTAAATAAAACATCAAAATAGCCAGGATAGGTCACCCCTTTTTGGAAAACCCAAGGTAGGGATAAGACCAAACTTCCCAAGGCGATTACCCCTAAAAAACTGACAACGATGCGTTGTGTAATGGGAAGACGGTTGTAAAATTCGGGCACAGGTATCACCTCCTAGAGGGGTTTTTTATTAGGGGTCCCAGCCTTTCTTGGATAGCGCTTTGGCGTTTCCTTTTTCTTGGTGACAATAGTCAGATTTCTAGGATCCCCGTTAGGCAATTGATAATCTTTGCGGTCACTCACTTGGCTAAAGAGTGTCGAAAGGGCATTTTCTGCCTCTTGTAGTTCGCTGTCTGCGCTAGAGGCCTTCAATGCGATCAGCCGTCCATTTAGTTTGAGAAAGGGGATGGTGAGTTCTAAAAGAACAGGTAAACTAGCTACCGCACGTGCGGTTACCAGATCGAAATGACCACGAAAGTCCTTTTTTTGACCGAAATCTTCGGCTCTACCGTGGTAAAAATGGACGCCGTCTAGCCCTAGTTTATCAGCCAGTGCTTGTAAGAAGGTGATACGTTTATTTAACGAGTCGATAATGCTCACCTCTAGCTGGGGAAATAAAATTTTCATTGGAAGACTAGGAAAACCGGCGCCTGCTCCAATATCAAGTAGCTTGATCGGCTGATTATCCAGGTAACCAAGTAAGATAGGTGCCAGTGAGTCAAAAAAATGTTTAAGATAAACCTCTTTTTGCTCGGTGATAGCGGTAAGATTCATCCGTGTATTCCAGTCCACCAATGTCTCAAAATAGCTAGCAAACTGTGCTTTTTGCTGGTTTGTCAAGGTAAAGCCCAAACGCTCGAGGCTAGCATAAAATTCTTCTGGGGTCATGTCGATCTCCTTTTTCTAGTCCCTTTCATTTTATCATAATTTAGCCGACTCTAGACGCTTGTGTCTGTCAGAACAGTTTTTCTTTGGTATTTTTGTTATAATGGGAAAAAAGAAAGGGAGAGAACCTATGATTTTTCTTATCATTATCGCTGTCATTGTGGTCATTGTCGCTTGGGTTGTGGTCACGTATAATAGCTTGGTGCAAGCTCGCATGCATACCACTGAAAGTTGGAGCCAGATAGACGTTCAACTAAAACGCCGTAACGACTTGATTCCTAACCTGATTGAAACTGTGAAAGGCTACGGAAAATACGAGCAAGGCACCTTAGAAAAGGTTACTCAGTTGCGGGCGCAAGTGGCAGAGGCAAAAACACCTCAAGCAGCTATGGAAGCTAGCGACGCCTTGAGCCGGCAAGTGGCAGGTATTTTTGCTGTAGCAGAAAATTATCCTGACCTTAAAGCAAACAATAATTATAGTCAGTTGCAAGAGGAGCTGGCAAATACGGAAAATAAAATTTCCTATGCACGTCAACTGTATAATTCAACAACAGCCAACTATAACATGCGACTGCAAACTTTTCCAAGCAACATCATTGCAGGGATGTTCAACTTTGCACCCGTTGAATTTTTGGAAACGCCAGCTGAAGAAAAAGCAGTTCCCAAGGTTAATTTTGGGGATAATGGCTTGGGAGACTAAGTCTTATGCTTTACCAACAGATTGCTCGCAATAAACGCCGTACGGTTTATCTTTTGGTGGTCTTTTTCCTCCTGCTTGCGCTGATTGGTGCAGCGGTAGGATATTTATGGCTAGGCAGTGGCCTGGCTGGTATCGTGATTGCTTTAATCATCGGTTTTATCTATGCAGTGAGCATGATTTTCCAGTCAACGGCAGTTGTTATGCAGATGAACCATGCGCGTGAAGTGACAGAGCAGGAGGCACCACAACTCTATCATACGGTTGAGGACATGGCTCTAGTGGCTAAAATTCCGATGCCACGAGTCTTTATTCTAGACGATCCGTCTTTAAATGCTTTTGCGACAGGATCTAGCCCTGATAACGCAGCCGTTGCTGTTACGACGGGATTGCTGGAAGTTATGAATCGTGAAGAGCTTGAAGGGGTCATTGGTCATGAGGTCAGTCATATTCGTAATTATGATATTCGTATCTCAACTATTGCAGTGGCTCTCGCATCGGCTATCACTCTTTTATCTTCAATAGGTAGTCGGATGATGTGGTTTGGTGGCGGGAACCGCAGAGATGACCGCGAAAGTAGTAGCGGTCTGGAAATTATACTAGTCCTCTTTTCACTCTTATCGATTGTTCTAGCCCCTTTAGCAGCTAGTTTGGTGCAGTTGGCTATTTCCAGACAACGTGAATACCAAGCGGATGCGGGTTCTGTGGAATTGACTCGTAACCCCTATGGTTTGATTTCAGCCCTAAAAAAACTGGACCATTCTCCTGATATGGAGCAACAAGTCGATAATGCTTCAGCGGCGCTTTATATCAATGCGCCAAAGAAGGATTCCGCCCTTCAGGCTCTCTTTTTTACCCACCCACCGATTGCAGATCGCATTGATCGTCTCGAACATATGTAATTCTAACCAAAGAACCAATAACGATGGTTCTTTTTGTTTTTACTTTGAGATGACAAAGTAACCAAGACATGATACAATTAAGATTAGAAGAAATTAATAATAAACAAGGAAGATAAGATGCTTTATTTAAAAGATATTCAAAAAGCAGGGAGTGAGGGGTTGCCTATCTCTGAAACCCTGCAAGTGACTGAGGAAATTAAACAGCGTGATTCACAGGTTGAAGAGCTGACGCCTGTTCAAGTAGTAGGTCATGTGAGTGAGGAAAATGGCATTTATGTATTGACCTATCACATGCTTTATAGCATCACCTTGCCCTCTAGTCGTTCTTTGGAACCAGTCACTCTAGATTTTAAAGAAACTGTCACAGAAGTTTTTGTAGAAGAAGCACAACTACAAGTCCACCAAGAACTGGTTGATGACGATTTAGCCTTGATTATTGAAGGAGACAGCATCGACTTAAGAGAATCGGTCATAGATAACATTTTGATGGCCATCCCCTTAAGGGTTCTATCGGACGAAGAAGTTGCCGGAGCTGGCTTGGTATCAGGAAATGAGTGGGAAATTCTCAGTGAAGAGGACTACCAAGCTCGTCAAGAGGCTAAAAAAGCATCGGAAAGTCCTTTTAGTTCTTTGAATGGCCTGTTTAACGACGAAGAAGGGGAGTGAAAGCAATGACTGCAAAGAAAGTGCTGGTCCTAGAACCAGACGCTGACTTGCGTGAAGAGCTCATTCAAGACCTAGAAGAAGAAGGTTATACTGTTTTGAGCCATCAAGAAGGGCGAAAGGGGTTGGATTTAGCAGTCGATGAAGTAGTTGATGCTGTTATTGTTGACTTACTGTTGCCGACTTTAAATGGGATGGAAGTTACACGTCGCTTGCACCAAAAGCATAGCCCTTATGTCTTGATGATTTCAGAGCGGACGAGCGCTTTAGATGCCGTGTCTGCATTAGAGGTCGGAGCAGATGATTATGTAGCTAAACCTTGCGATACGGCAGAAGTGTTAGCACGCTTAAGAGCCGCTTTTCGTCGCCAATCTATTGAACAAAGTCGGCAGATGGCCTTGGTTCCACAAGTCTTTCGAGATATTCATTTGGACCCTGAAAAGCGTGTGGCCAAGCGAGGGTCAGATGTTATTCCGCTAACCAACAGAGAGTTTACTTTGTTTAATACTTTATTGTGCAATCGTAATAAGGCCATGAGTCGAGAAGTCTTACGTGAGCAGATCTGGCAGGCTGATGAAAGTGCTGCAACGAATGTTGTTGATGTTTATGTACGTTATCTTCGGGAAAAAATTGATATTGCTGGTCAAAAGAGTTATATCGCTACTGTTCGCGGTGTCGGTTATATGATTCGAGATGATGACGGTACAGAGAATGACTTGTGACGCTCTCGTCTTTACTTCCAAAAAACGGCTTTTTGAATTGATTAAGACAAAAAGAGTTATGAGGTGAGGCCTTTGTCCTTGCCTATGAAATATGATAGAATGACACTAGCTAGATAGTAGACAAGAGGAGGGGAGCGCATGCGGTGTCCAAAATGTGGCAGTAGTAAGTCAAGTGTAGTTGATAGCCGTCAAGCTGAAGATGGCAATACCATTCGTCGAAGGAGGGAATGTGAAAGCTGTCACTTTCGCTTTACAACCTTTGAAAGAATTGAAGAATTACCATTTTTAGTGATAAAAAAAGATGGGACGAGGGAGCAATTTTCTCGAGACAAGATTATGCAAGGAATCGTTCTGAGTGCTCAAAAACGACCTGTTTCTAGTCGAGATATTGAAAAAATCGTTAATCGGATTGAGCAAAAATTACGTTCAGACTATGACAGCGAAGCACCCAGTGAAGTCATAGGTAATTTGGTGATGGATGAACTGGCTCTCTTGGATGAAATTACCTATGTTCGTTTTGCCAGTGTTTATAAGAGCTTCAAAGATGTCGATGAGATTGAAGCACTTCTGCAACAATTATCTCGAACAGTTCGTAGTCGTAAGAGTCAGGTGACCACCGATGAAGGCGAGTGACCACTTTCACTATATCGCTGCCAATAAAATTGCTCAAGCCCAGCCCAGTTTATTGTCCTGCTATCTGCCTATCATAGGTAATGAAGCAGTCATACTGTATCAATATCTTGTGACCTTTTATGATGCAGGAGCGATTGCCCATCGATTTAGCGAGATCCTCAATCATCTACAATTTGGTATGGCGCCTTTGCAAAAAAATCTCATGATATTAGAGGGCATTGGTCTGCTTAAACATTACCAGCAGGCCGATGAGCATTGGTTCTTGCTTCGTCCTGTCCTGGATGCCCAGACTTTTTTAAAGCAAGACGTTTTGGTCAGTTTACTGACGCAAAAAATCGGCCAACCTGCGGTTGACCATCTCCGGCAACAAACCCCAAGCGTAGCGGAGGTGACTCGGAGTTTCGCTCAGGTTTTTGGTGACCAAGGTCAAATTCTGACACCAGCGTCAGAAACGGCGGTAGAGTCCTTTGCTTTTGATTATTTCAAGGCGCAAATGGCTAAAGATGGTTTGCGCTTCGAAGATGAGGAGACAGACACCATCACTCTCTATCGTTTGGCTGAGCAGGAAAAGTTAACTTGGCATCAACTCTATGTTATTGCCAAGGAAACGGCCAGTCGTAAGGTTATTCGTCCACAGCGTATCCTAGCCACCCTAAACAAACCACAAGTGGCAAGTGCAGGTCTAACTGCCAAGGAGGCTGTTGTTGTTCAAGAAGCTCAGCAAGATTCGGCGGCTACATTTTTAGCAAAAATCAAAAAAACAAGGCATGCACAAGTGACTAAGCAAGAGCGAGATATCTTAGAAGATCTTGCTCAACAAGGCTTTTTAGACGAAGTGATTAACGTTATGGTCTTATATACCCTCAATAAAACGCGTTCGGCCAATTTGAATAAGCGCTATATCACTAAATTAGCCAATGATTTTGCCTACCAAAAGGTCTCAACGGCTGCGGATGCTATCCTGAAAATGAGAGACTTTAAGGCGACAAAAAGCGTCCCCTCTAAGCAATCAACCACACCAGCATCAACTAACGTCCCTGAGTGGTCTAACCCTAATTATGAAAACCAAACCACTCAAGCGGATTTAGCAGAATTGGAAGCCTTACGCCAACGTAGCCGTGAGCGTCTAGAGAAACTTGGAAAGGATACAAAGTAGATGGAGAGTATCGGACAAGCGATGGCTAAAAGTGGTCGACTAATGAGAGGTGACTTTCAAGCCATCGAAGCGCAGATTTTAGCTGACCCAGATGTGGCTCACTTTATCAGCCAAGAGGGTCTAAGTCAGACGCAGATTATACAAGGCCTACCTAAGTTCAATCAGTTTCGTCTGGAACGTGACAAGTTTTTACAGCACAAACAAGATTATGTGGCTAAGGGTTATGAACCTATCCTTGTCATGAACGAGGGTTTTGTAGACGTGACCTATAAAGAAACAGCAGAACTCAAAGAGGCCCAAGCCAAACGAGCTGTCAGCGATCGTATTGAGTTAGTGAGTATGCCACGTTCTTACAAGGACTTGCGTTTGGAAGATATTTCTTTAGACGATATCAGTCGTGGTAGGGTTTATGAGGCTATTGTAGACTTTTTAGATAATTTCCAAGCGATAGGTAGTAAGGGGCTTTACCTCTATGGTGATATGGGAGTTGGCAAATCTTATATGTTAGCGGCTATGGCCCATGAACTCTCTGAACGGCTCCAGGTGGCAACAACGCTCTTACATTTTCCGAGTTTTGTGATTGATGTCCGCAATGCTATCGCAAGTGGATCGGTCAAAGAAGAAATTGATCGTGTCAAGTCAGTCCAGGTACTGATTATAGATGATATTGGTGCCGAGCAAGCCTCTAGCTGGGTTCGTGACGATGTTTTACAGGTCATTTTACAGTATCGGATGTTGGAAGAATTGCCAACCTTTTTCACGTCTAATTATAATTTAACGGAACTAGAGCGCCATTTTGCACAAGGAAAAAAAGGCGATGAAACCTGGCAAGCTCAGCGAGTGCTGGAGCGGGTCAGATTTTTAGCGCTTCCTATGCATCTTGAGGGTGCTAATCGTAGAAATGAGAAAAAATCATGAGTTTACCAACTGTTGCTATTGTCGGTCGTCCCAATGTCGGGAAGTCGACACTTTTTAACCGGATTGCAGGCGAACGTATTTCTATCGTCGAGGATGTCGAAGGCGTCACCCGCGACCGTATTTATGCTCAGGCCGAATGGCTTAATCGTCAATTTTCGATTATCGATACTGGTGGTATTGATGATGTGGATGCTCCATTTATGGAACAAATCAAGCACCAAGCGGATATTGCAATGCAAGAAGCCGATGTCATTGTGTTTGTTGTATCTGCCAAAGAAGGTGTAACGGATGCGGATGAGTACGTGGCCAAGATGCTTTATCGGGCTGATAAGCCTGTTATTTTGGCTGTCAATAAGGTGGATAATCCTGAATTACGTAACGAAATTTACGATTTTTACACTCTTGGCCTGGGCGATCCCTACCCTGTTTCCTCTGTTCATGGCATTGGAACAGGGGATGTGCTAGATGCTATCGTGGAAAACCTTCCTATTGAGGCAGAAGAAGCGAATCCAAACGTCATTAAATTCAGTCTGATTGGGCGCCCCAACGTTGGGAAATCCAGTCTCATCAATGCTATTTTGGGTGAAGATCGCGTGATTGCTAGCCCAGTGGCAGGCACGACGCGGGATGCGATTGATACTCATTTTACGGATAGTGAAGGCCAAGAGTTTACCATGATTGATACGGCTGGGATGCGAAAGTCTGGTAAAGTTTATGAAAACACAGAAAAATACTCTGTCATGCGGGCCATGCGGGCTATTGACCGTTCGGATATTGTCTTGATGGTCATTAATGCCGAAGAAGGTATTCGTGAATATGATAAACGAATTGCAGGTTTTGCCTATGAGGCAGGAAAAGGCATTCTTTTGGTGGTTAATAAGTGGGATGCTATCGCAAAAGATAATCACACTACCAGTCAATGGGAAGAGGATATCCGACGTGAGTTCCAATTTCTCACTTATGCCCCAATCGTCTTTGTCTCTGCAGTAACAAAACAGCGCTTAAATCGCTTGCCAGAACTGATTAAAACCATTAGCGAGAGTCAAAACAGGCGTATCCCTTCTGCCGTGCTAAACGACGTCATCATGGATGCTATTGCCATCAATCCCACCCCAACAGATAAGGGCAAACGCTTGAAGATTTTTTATGCGACCCAAGTAGCTGTCAAACCGCCAACTTTTGTGGTCTTCGTCAACGAAGAAGAGCTCATGCACTTTTCTTATCTGCGCTTTTTGGAAAATCAAATCCGTGATGCTTTTGGCTTCGAGGGGACACCGATTCGCTTGATCGCTCGTAAACGTAAGTGAAATGAAACAAGTCACCTATTCTTACCAAGCTTTAGCAGCATTTTTGTCCCAAGATGGTGAAAAATACGTGAAACCTGAAAAAGCTGGAGAACAAGCTCAAGAGATGAAAACGCTTCGGCAACTCGGGCAAGAGGCGCGTGATGCCTTTACGGCTTTGGCAAGGGCAGTTGCCCAGAGTTGGGATATGATTCAGATCCAACGCGTCAGTTTGTGGGCCAATCAAGCCCAGCGACTCCGACCCCATTTTTGGGTCTATTTTATGGGAGAGACAGATAGCTTAAACCTTCCTTTGCTGGCACTACGCCTTTACGGGGATGTCCAATCCTTTGGTGTTGCCTGTGAATTATCTTTTATTGAGCGACATAAGGATGAAAAAACCTTAACCTATCAAGCCAAAGCACTCAATTTACCTGTGCGTGAGCCACTTTACTTTATGGTTCAAGAGGTCGCAGGAGGGGGGACTTATCGTTTGAAGGCTGATGAGGTGAACCAATCCCGTCTGCAAAATGCTTTGTCCCAAGGGAATGTTCGCAAGGTCTTGCTAAAAACTGATATCGCCTTGGCGCCCGACCAGCCATTAGAAGACCTCGTCGCCAAAATTCATGAAGGATTTCAGCAACTCTTACCTTATTTTGAGGCTACAAAGGATTAGCACCCTAATATAGTATCAGAACACCCTATTTTAGGCTTAGAATGGGGTGTTTTTTCTATGCTACAATAGGTGGGCAAAAGAACAAAGGAGGACTTATTTATGGCAGTCATTTTTTTAGATGTTGATGGTACCCTGGTGGATTACCATAACCGTATTCCTGACTCAGCTGTTAGTGCTATCCAACAAGCGAGAGCAAAAGGACATAAAGTTTATGTTTCTACAGGTCGTAGTCGGGCAGAAATGCCGGAAAACATTTGGGCGATTGGCCTAGATGGGATGATCGGGGGAAATGGCTCCTATGTCGAAGATGCAGGACAAGTCGTTAGTCATCAAGTGATTCCCAAAGAGCAGGCACATGCTGTAGTGGATTGGTTACAAGATAGGGGGCTAGCCTTTTATTTAGAGTCGAATAATGGTTTATTCGCTAGCCCGGATTTTAGGGAAATGGGGCGCCCTGTTTTGAAGCGTTATGCCCTAGGAAAGGGCATGTCCCAGGAGCAGGTTCAAAACCTTGAGGTTGAGGATCTTATGCATGGGATGGTCTTTGATGGGGACCTCTATCGAGATGACCTCAATAAAATCAGCTTTATTCTAAAAACATACCAAGATTTTTTAGATGCCAGAGATGCTTTTCCAGAACTTAAAGCAGGTACCTGGGGAGGCCGTGGTGAAGAAGCCTTATTTGGCGATCTTGGTGTGAGGGACATTACCAAAGCACATGCTATCGATGCCTTACTCGAACACTTAGGGGTGGATAAAAGTCAAACGATTGCTTTTGGCGATGCCAAAGTAGATATCCCCATGTTGGACTATTGTCAGATAGGTGTTGCGATGGGAAATGGTGGGCCTGAGATTAAGCAAATGGCAGATAAAATAGTTGCGGATGTCGAAAAAGACGGTCTTTACCAAGGTTTTAAAGAGCTTGGACTCATTTGATAGGATGTTTAGCGATGCTAGGCGGTCTTTCAAACTGGAATTTGTCAAGTTTATCGCAGTTTTGGTATAATAGGACTATTATCATCAAAGGAAAGCGATATGGAAGTTATCGAAAAAGCGCCGGCCAAGATTAATCTTGGGCTGGATATAGCTGGAAGATGTGACGATGGTTACCATCAACTAGCTATGATTATGACAAGTGTTGACTTAAATGATTATGTTACTGTGCGTCCCTTGGAGGAGGATCTCATTACGGTTACCTCTAACAGTAACCGTATGCCCCTCAATAAGAAAAACGATGTTTACAAAGCCGCTCAGCTGATCAAAAAACGCTTTGCTATTCGACAAGGGGTAGCCATCACACTCGATAAGCGTATTCCGATTTGTGCAGGCCTGGGAGGTGGTTCCAGCGATGCTGCAGCGACGATTCGTGCCCTCAATCAGCTGTGGCATCTCGGGATGGATAAGCAAACGATGGCAGAGATTGGTTTTGCGATTGGTAGTGATGTTCCGTACTGTCTCAAGGGAGGCTGTGCTCTCGTGACTGGAAAGGGCGAGCAGGTTGAACGACTCCCCAAACAAGTCAATGCTTGGGTGGTTTTGGTGAAACCTGACTTTGGTGTGTCTACTCGACATATCTTCAAGGAAATCGATGTGGCAACCATCAGCCGTGTGGACATCTCAGCACTTGCAGAGGCGATCTTGGCTCAAGATTATGCTCAGATGTTAAGACATATGGGCAATTCCCTCGAAGATATTACTATTGCAAAAAGACCCTTCATTCAAAAAATTAAAGACCGCATGCTAGCTTCAGGGGCAGATATTGCTCTCATGACAGGGAGTGGCCCGACTGTTTTTGCCTTGTGTTCTTCCTCTAAAAAAGCAGATCGAGTGGTCAATAGCATCAAAGGTTTCTGTCAGGAAGTCTACAAAGTACGTACCCTGTAACTGAAAAAGGATCAACAAAAGCTTGATTCTTTTTTTATTTGCGGTATAATGGCAACTAGAAATTTAACTGGTTAAGGAGTTGCTATGTTTGCTGAACAAATTGATCACACCATCAATGCTATCTTGATGCGGGCGGAAAACCAACACGAGTTGCTATTAGGGGAATGTCAGAGTAACTTAGCTCTCAATAATACCCAAGAGCATATTTTGATGCTGTTACAGGAAAAACCGCAGACGAATTCGGACTTGGCGCGTGAGTTAGCAGTTAGTCAAGCAGCTGTAACCAAATCCTGTAAACAATTGCTGAAATTAGAGCTCATTGAGACCATTCGCGACCAAAAGGATGCAAGGGTCACCTATTTTCAGCTATCTCGAGCTGGTCAACCCATTGCTCAGGAACACGCTGATCACCATACCATTACCCAATCACGCTATCAGGCCTTGGCAGAGGCATTTGATAGCAAAGAGCAGGCGGTTATTGTAGCATTTTTAAAAGATTTAGAGAGGACCTTAAAAGACGCATGAGATATATTACGGTTGAAGATCTGGCCTTTCAATACGATCAAGACCCTGTCTTAGAAGGTGTCACTTACCATATCGATAGTGGTGAATTTGTGACCTTAACAGGGGAAAACGGGGCCGCTAAATCTACGCTCATCAAGGCAACCCTAGGGATTTTAAAACCCAAGAAGGGCAAGGTCACGATTGCAAAAACCAGCGTTTCTGGAAAAAAACTTCGAATGGCCTATCTCCCACAGCAGATTGCTAGCTTTAATGCAGGTTTTCCAAGCACGGTCTATGAATTTGTTAAGTCAGGCCGTTACCCACGCAAGGGTTGGTTTCGGCGCTTAACAGCTCATGACGAAGCTCATATCAAGGCTAGTTTAGAGTCGGTTGGCATGTGGGAGAACCGCCATAAGCGAATTGGTAGTTTATCGGGTGGCCAAAAACAGCGTGTTGTGATTGCTCGGATGTTTGCCTCTGACCCTGATATTTTTATTCTAGATGAGCCGACCACTGGTATGGATGCCAGCACTCAGAATACCTTTTATGAACTCATGGAGCACAGTGCTCATCGCCACGGTAAGGCAGTTTTGATGATTACGCATGATCCCGAGGAGGTCGCTAAATATGCGGATCGTAATATTCACTTGGTGCAAAATAAAGAGTTACCTTGGCGCTGTTTTAATATCCATGATAAGGATGATCAGAAAGGAGCCACTGTTTAATGTTGGATTTATTTCATTACAGTTTCATGCTGAGGGCTGTCTGGGCCATTGTTGCCATGAGCCTTTTTGCACCCATTCTAGGTATTTTCCTAATTCTGCGTCGTCAAAGTCTGCTCAGTGATACCCTCAGTCACGTCTCTTTGGCAGGGGTAGCATTTGGGTTGCTTTTGGGTTGGAATACCTCTTGGGCGACACTTTTAGTGGTTACTGTGGCGGCTATCGTCATGGAGTACTTGCGAACCATTTATAAGCATTATATGGAAGTGTCAACAGCCATTCTCATGTCATTTGGTTTGGCCCTAGCCTTGATTGTGACTTCCTACTCAAATGGTGGTTCAACGGTTTCTTTAGAGCAATACCTCTTTGGTTCGGTGATAACCATCTCTAGTAGTCAGGTCTGGGCCTTAGCTGTGATTGCAGCTATTGTCCTGCTATTGGTAGCCTTTTTCATACGTCCTATGTATATCCTAACCTTTGACGAGGATACTGCTTTTGTTGATGGGCTTCCTGTCCGTTTGATGTCACTGGCTTTTAACGTGGTGACCGGTGTAGCCATTGCCTTGATGATTCCTGCAGCAGGGGCACTTTTGGTCTCTACCATTATGATTTTACCCGCCAGCATTGCCATGCGTCTGGGCAGAAGCTTTCGCTGGACCATTGTCCTTTCTATATTAATTGGCTTTATCGGCATGTTGTCAGGGGTAATCATCTCCTACTATAGCGAGACGCCTGCCAGTGCAACGATTACGATGGTTTTCATTGCTATTTTCGCCCTGGTTACTCTAGGACAGACTTTTCTAAAACAGTTGCGGTGACTAATACCGAAAAAACAGTTCTCTTTTTTTGGGGGGCTTTTTTAGTGACAAACAGCTTGTTCTTTATCCCTAAAAATGGTATGGTAAGGTAAGATTATCATTACTGTATAAAGGAGTTCAGCCATGCTATCCTCATTAAAAGACGCTTTCAAAAATAAGCCCTTCCTAACAGCTGTTCGGTTATTCTTTAGTTTTTACCTCGTCTTGTTTGTGCTTTTGGTTGGTCTGCGTCTCTATCTGGCTTGGACCCAGCGGGTCGGTTTTTGGGAAGGAGGCTTTAAAAGCCAACTCTTTATCATGTTTCCGCTGGTTTGCTTGTGCTATTACCTCTGTGAGCGGTCACAATCCAAAACAAAAAAATAGCAGGATTAATGTTCAAAGAGCAAGTAGTGACTTGCTCTTTTTTTAATTTCTATCTAAAAAATCTCTTGAGAAAACGGTGGAAGCTAACGGATGGTAGTCATCTTTATTGCTACCAAATCAGACATTAATTTTTACCATAGGAGGCATTTTGTTTTAAAATAATCGGTTATTTTTTAAGAGGATGCTTCATCTCAAGCCAAATAAGCCTTATTTCACAAAATGAAGTGTTTATCTGAAGCTAAATAGCCCTTTTTTTTCGGTGTAAACCATTCATTTGAACAAGGATAAACAATAGCATGGAAATATGGTCATTGTTTTGGGCTAGATGTTTCCTGTTCGTTTAGCAAGAGGGCTCATCTCCGCTAGTTAACTGTTAGATTATCATTTTGGGACTTTACAAGATTTATAGGCTCCTTTTTTGAACTAGTATGGCCAATGGGTATTGATACGGTTCGACTCGAGGTGGTGTTACAGGGCGAACGGTCGTGACGACATAAATGTCTCTTTTTTTTACCGATAAAAAGATTATAATAAACGTAAGCTTTATGACAAGAAGCTGACAATATCTAGCGACTTTGCAGACCAAGCAGGTTTTGTAACTCGCTACACTCACCTTTGGAGGTAATACGATGTCCCTATCATGGTTCGCTGGTGCAAGCGAGCGTAAAAAAGAAGCCCTGTCTCTCTTGGATCAGCTGCAAGCTAGTTTGGAAAGTCAAACCAACGCCCAAGCATTGCGGCAACTCTTGTCTACCTATCAGGCCGAGCTTTCTGGTGACGCTACAGGTGTTCCACTTATTCTTAGTCGCCTTCAGGTTGAACTCAGTCAGACCTTGGCTGACCACTCGCTGACTCTGAGCGCGTCGCAGGAGGCTCTCTTAAAGCAGTTACGGGAGTTATCCCAAGTGCGTTATGGTTAACAGACACCATTCTATCCAACTAATTTTCTATTTTCCTAGAAAGGATGTCTTATGGCAAGTTTTTCTCGACAAAACCTTTATACTGTCATGGTCTGTGGTGGCTTTATGGGCCTCGGTCTTTATCACGTCATCCAGGGCCCTGAGATCTGGCAACGCGTTCTGGGCGGTATCGGCGCCCTGATTTTCGCCAGTCTCCTTTGGCGTTTACCTAGGATAGGTAGGACAAAATAATGAGAAATTACCCACATTTCTTAGGTCAAGGCTGGCTGACCCTGCTGATTTTTGTCACTTTCAACGCCCTTTTCATCCCACGCCTGGCTGACCATAGCCTATTTGTGACCTGTCTCTGGCTGTTCCTCAATCCCGGCCTGCTGGCTCGTCTCTACAGGAAAGGGCCACGATTTCTGCGCCATAAAGTCGACCCTTCTATCTCATCGGCCTTGTCCTAACGCTGGCCCTGGTTGCCGGCCTAGGTTACCTGATCAGTGGCCAGTGGAATCTGGCCCAGCCCCTGGTCTTGGTTCTTATCGGCGGCCTGGCTGGTTTTCTCGGCAGCAGACGTCTCCACAAAAAGTTTCAATGACTAGGCCTAATGCTCGTATCACCTCCCTAGAAAGGAGCTTCCCATGCCACAAAAAAATAATCAAGGAAAACTCATTCTGACTGTTGTCAGCATCGTTGTTAGCGTCCTTATCCTATTTTACTCCCTAGGATATGTGACGGGGCAACTCTTTTATCATCTGACTCACTGAAATCATGAAAGGACAGCCCATGAACCAAACACCGACATCTCAAAAATCGATAAATACTCGGCATTCTACACTCTTGCAAGTCGCCCTTATCATCTACCTCATCGCCATCGGGATCATTCTCTTTCTCCGCTTGATTTTGACCTTTGTTTATCAAGTACCCTTCTGGGATCAAAATCTCATGGCAGTCTTTATCGGCTTGAGCTTGCTGACATCGACCTATGCCTTGGTGGAAGACCAAAAGTGATGTCATCTCGATCGTTCAACGAAAGAATGAAGGAAAACCATTAAAAAAACATTTGAAACACTTGGTAGTGAAACCTTTCTCATGTTGAAGGGGTGAGTCAATCGGACTGGATGTTCTGCTGGCACCAATAATTTGTTGAAAAAATAGATAGTGACGACACGAATGTCTCTATTTTTTTATGCAAGGCTAGTCTATAATAAAATCATAGCTCGCAACCAGCTTCTACGGGCTATCGGATGCATCCCTCTTAATCAAAAGAGATAAAGTAACAAGAGAAGCTACCTTATAATGCTAAGCGAGGCTTTATAGGGTTTGGAGAGTCGCTAAAAAGGAGAAAAAACTATGACAACGCAAACAATAAAAACATTTGAAACCCTTGACATTGAAACCCTTTCCCATGTTGAAGGGGGAGTGAATTGGGTTGCATGCTATGCTGGCACCATTGGTTCTGCATTAGTAGGTACTGCAGGAGGACCAGCTGGTTACTGGGGTGGTGCTTTAGTTGGCTATGCGACATTTTGTCAATAACTAGGAGACTTTTATGCAAAAACATAAAAGAGTATACGCATTAGTTATTATCCTCTTAGGGATGGGAATTTTCAACCTATCTAGAAATATGGATTTTACCCACCATGTCATTAATTTAATTGGTTTAGCACTCATTTCTTATAGCCTAATTTTTGGAAGGTGGGAGTCTTTAAACAGTAAACGTCAATAACGGTTAAATACGTTGAATAATTTATTCAGATAAAAAATTAATTTTAAGCCTAATTGGCGGTATTCCAGGCAGTGCGGCTGCGTATGGATTGACATGTTGGTGGGGCTAAGGAGTTAGAGTGTGTTATATTTTTTTGTAGGCATGGTAACAGCTATCATTGGTCTTTCCATTTATAGTTGGTATCAGAAAAGAAAAAAACACTAAACGTATAAACTAGGTTATTGCGAGTATTGTTCATACAGAAAAAGGCCTCCGGGTCTTTTTGTTATGTCCAAATATTGCAAAAATCCCATCTGACGATACGAATGTCTCTATTTTTTTATGTAAGGCTAGTCTATAATAAAATCATAGCTCGTAGCAAGCTTCTAAGAGCTAACGGATGTATCCCTCTTTATCAAAAGAGATAAAAGTAACAAGAGAAGCTACCTTATAATGCTAAACGAGGTCATATAAGGTTTGGAGATTCGCTAAAAAGAAAATTAAAGGAGAATACAATGATTTATCAAGATTTGACTGTAGAATCACTTGCGACTGTTCATGGTGGCGCTGCAGCTACACTAGCTGGTGGAGCATTGACTGGTGCGAGAGCCACAGGGACTTGGCAAGCGGCCGCTATTGGAGCAGGGATTAATGGTGGCATTTATGCGACAACAGGTTGGTGGTAATAATATGGTGAAGATTGAAAACAAAAAACTAAAAACAATTTTTGTCAATGTTGGATTGGTTATTTTAGCCATAGCTCTATGCTATCTTTTAGGTGGTTGGGTATTTATTCAAGAAAATAAAGCTTATTTGGTTGCCTTTGTGACCGTCATGGCTTTTATCACAATTATGCCACTAGTTCCAAAACGAGAAACAAAAGACGAGTGATGATAGATAAGACCTTCGGGTCTTTTTCTGTGGTTTTTTATGCCTAAATAGTGAATTAAACATAGCAAATGGGGGGGGGCATTATGGTATAATGGTACAAGGAACTGTAAAGGAGTGATGAACTGTGAGTATTGCAGATAATATTGGCCAAAGGATTCGACAAGAGCGTGAAGCCTTGAAAATGTCGCGTAATCAGCTTTGCCAAGATGAGTTGGACTTGACTGTTCGCCAGCTCATGCGTATCGAACAAGGGCAATCTCTCCCCTCTCTAGATAAGTTGGAATTTATCGCCAAGCGATTGGGCATGTCTCTCCCCGAGCTTATCACCGAGGAGTTGCAACCTATCCCAGACACCTACTATGAGAAGAAAAACCGGCTCATAAAATTTCCAACCTACGGCGACTCAAGCCGCATAGAGCAAAAGTTGAAGATCATCGCTGAGGTGCACGAGGAATATGATGAACTCTTGCCTGAGGAAGAGTTGCTGACCCTTGATATCCTCGAGTCTGTTATGAATTTTTCGCTGTTTGACAAGGGACCAAAGACAGAAGAAATTTTCGAGGATGTCTTTTTGCAAGCTCAGAAGAAGAAGAAGTTCCAGCTGAATGACCTACTAGTTATCCATTACTATTTGCTCGAGAATCATGACAAGAAGTATATAGATCAAAAACTTTTTGAAATGTTGACTCGAAAACTTTTGAGGCAAGAAGTTTCTGCGGATGAAGTCTATAATATTTCGCTTATAGCTGTTTTAATGAGTTGTGCTGCGACATATTTGATGCACAAGAAATATAAAGCAATTTTACCGTTAGCGGATAGGGTTCTTCAGGTTGCAGATGAAGCTCAGCTCCAAACGTATAAACCCGGAACTTTGGCATTGAAGGCTAAGTATTATTACTACTATGAAAGTGACGTAGATAAAGCTAAACGATACTATAATGAAGCCGAATCGTTTGCACAGATGTTAGGGGACGAAGCTTTGCTTAGAGGAATTGAGCACGAAAAAAACAATGATGGATTATAAAAAACGTGGTGGCGACAAGAATGTCGCTATTTTTTTATATTTCCTCGTGATAAGATTAAATCATTAAAGAAAAAGGAGTTCATAAAAAATGAAAAAATTATTGAAGTTCGTACTGACAGCCCTCTCGGTGGCCTGTGTGTTTTATCACTATTTCTAATGTTTAAACGATACCCATATATTCCCCAAGTTGACCAGCGTGATTGCGGGGTTGCGGCTCTGGCCATGGTGTTGAAAGCTTTTGGTTCCACCTACAGCTTGGCTTACCTACGTGAGTTGGCTAAGACTTCGCGCGAGGGAACGACAGCTCTCGGCCTAGTTCAGGCAGCCAAAAAGCTAGGTCTGGAGACGCAAGCCATCAAGGCGGATATGTCACTCTTTGACGACCCAGAGGTGACCTATCCCTTTATCGTTCACGTGGTCAAACCTGAGGGACTGCAGCATTATTACACCGTTTTTGGCCAAAAGAAAGGCAAAATCATCATCGGTGACCCTGACCCGGCTAAAAAGGTGGTCCACATGGACCGAGAAGCCTTTGTCAAGGAGTGGACAGGTGTGGCCCTGTTTTTCAAACCTGGTGAAGCCTATGAGAAGTATCAGGAGACTCTGCCAGGTCTTCTGTCCTTTCTCCCTATCCTCCTAGAGCGTAAGGGGTTGATTGCCAGCATTGTTGTCTTGAGTTTTTTGGTCACGGTGATCAACATCTTAGGCTCTTATTATTTCCAGACGCTATTAGACCTTCTTATCCCACGGGCGGATTATTCCCTTTTGATGATTATCTCGCTGGGACTCTGTGTGACCTACTTCGTCCAGCAGGTCTTTACTTTTCTCAAAGATTACCTGCTCCACCGTCTGGGCAACCGCCTATCGGCGGCAGTCATCCTGCCCTATATCAGACACGTCCTGTCTCTGCCTATGAGTTTCTTTACCTCTCGGCGGACGGGTGAGATTACGTCTCGTTTTGGCGATGCCAGCACGATTATTGATGCCTTGGCATCGACCTTGCTCTCGCTTTTTCTGGATGTGACCATCGTTGTCACTTTGGCCATTACCCTGCTTTGGCAGAGTCCTGCCCTCTTTCGGTTGAGTTTGCTGGTGATTCCTCTCTATGTGGCAGTGATTTTCTCTTTTTACAAGGTCTTTGACCGACAGAACTATCAAGTCATGGAGGCCAATAGTCAGGTCAATACAGCCATCATCGATGACCTGAGAGGGATTGAGACACTTAAGTCTCTGCGTGTCGAGGAAAATCGCTACCAGCGCATCGAAGATAAATACCAGGCCTATCTGATACGCTCTCTCAGAAAAGCCAAGTGGCAACTGGCCCAGGATGGGCTAAAAACAGCCATCCAGCTGGTGTCAAATGTCCTGATCCTCTACTATGGCGCTCTTCTGGTCATGAAAGGCCAGCTGAGCGTGGGGCAACTCATCACCTATAACATGTTGCTTAGCTACTTTACCAATCCCTTGCTCAATATCATCAATCTCCAAGGGAAACTCCAGCAGGCGCGTGTGGCTAATAACCGTCTGCAAGAAGTCTATGTCGTCGATAAGGAGGAACGTCCGACTATGGTGAGACCTGATTTCAAACAAGTAAGCCTCAAAAATGTCAGCCATCGCTATGGCTACCAGACTGAAACCCTGAAAAACATCGACCTGGACTTCAGGTCGGGCGAGTGTCTGGCCGTTATGGGTCAGAGTGGCTCAGGAAAGACCACCCTGGCTAAGATTTTAGCAGGCTACGACCAGCCAAGTAGCGGTGAGATTACCGTGGATGGTCAGCCTGTCACCAGCGCAGACTTGCGCCAGCTAGTTACCTACGTGCCGCAGCAGGCCTATGTCTTTACAGGGACTATCCTAGATAATCTTTTGCTGGGGCAAGAAGATCAGCTAGACGAAGAATGTATCTTGGAAGCCTGTCGCACGGCAGCACTCCTGGATGACATTCAAAAAATGCCAGCTGGCTTTCAGACGCAGATTTCTGAGGATGGCGGTCTATCAGGTGGGCAAAAGCAGCGCTTAGCCATTGCGCGTGCCCTCTTATCTCCGCAGCCGATTATTATTTTTGATGAGGCAACAACAGGCCTGGACCGTGCGACGCGCAGCGAGGTCCTGAGTGGCTTGCTCAAACTAGATAGGACCATCATCTTTATTAGTCACGAGGACGCCATTCGTCCCATTGTCGACCGCATCGTAACCCTAGAAGACGGCGAAATCCTCATGGACCGCTCGACATTTAAATATTTTCTATTACGTTAAAAAACAGTCAAAAAGGAGAAGACATGAAAAAAGAACAGGCAGTTATTTTAGCCCTTTTGGGTGGCGGAGCCTGGATGTTGCCAAATACATTTGTAGCAGCAGACCAGGTAATAACGCCTTCGACCGAGGTCGTCGCTGAGACACAAGAAAGTAGCCAGACAGTCAGCGAAGCGACATCAGAGAAAGCACCTACGGCAGAAGTTTCTAAGGAAACTAACATAGAAAATCCGACAGCTGAGGTGGTCACGGCAGACCAAACCAGTCAGTCTGAAGAATCAACTTCCGAAACTAGTACTGTTGCAGAACCAGCAGCAGATACAGCTTCAGAAAACACGACAGCAACAGAAGAAGTAGCCGAGGTAAGCACCGAAGCCTACGAAGCTAATGTATCTGACTTAACCCAGATTTCATCAGCAGACGTTCAACATCTACTCACTGCAGACGGTCAAGAACATATTCTCTACATTGGTCGTCCGACGTGCTATTATTGCCGCCAGTTTTCGCCAGTCTTGAAGGCCTTTAACACGCTGACAGGCGGGCGGGTTCTTTACTATAACACGGATGCAGATGGCTTGGATAGTCAAGCGCGTAAGATATTCTTTGAGTCTCTGGGCATCCCAGGAACGCCAACAACTCTTTATATCAAGAATGGCCAAATCATCTCTGGCTATGTTGGTGGCGCTGAAAGCGCACAGTCCCTTTACGATAGCTTGTTTACCACAACGACAACCACAACACCAGAAGTTACAGCTGTATCTGATCAAACAGCGATTTTAACTACCGCCCAAGAAACGAGCGAAGTGGTTAATGTACCTGAAAGACAAGAACCACCTCAGACTCAAAAGAAAACAAGCCTTTTGACCACAATCAAGGATGGTTTTAAAAAGGCGTGTAATTATCTGAAGAAAATTTGGCAAGCGATTTTCTAGATCGAAAGGTTACTAAAGGTAAGATAAGGAGTCCGTTATGGAAAAACCACCAGGAAATGGAACTCTTGGTATTTAGCGAGAAGTATCAAGAGTCAATAATCTCGCAAAAACAATCAGAGTACACAACATTAAAATTTAAAGGAGAAGAAGCATGAAAATCAAAGAAATGATGACAAATGAAGAATTGAGTGTCGTTTCGGGGGGGGGGGAGACAATTTACTATGGCAATGGACTGTATTGTCACCAAGGTGGGTCTTGTTATGTTAACTTATCACAAACTTGGACGTCCATTGCCAATAATTCAGCCATGAATATTCTTACAGGCGGTAGTGCCGGATGGCATTCAGGAGGGATTGCATAATGGGTATCAAATGGTTTTCGGGTGGTACTGAACGAAAAGAAGAAGCCATTGCTTTCATGGATGATTTGATAGAAGATTTGACACTTTATCAAGAAAACTTAGGTTTATCGCAGTTAGTCAAAAGATACCGACAAGAACTTTCTGATGGTTCTGGCGCTGTATCGCTTGTGTTGAGCCGATTTCAGTTGGATGTGACGCGCTATCTTTCTGAGAATAAAGTAAAACTCAACACCAAACAGGAATCTTTATTGAAAAAAATAAGACAGTTATCTGAAATCCGATACGGTTACCTCTAAAAAGTCTCCCACAAACTTGCTGGGCTCTAGAAAGGACTCCCCATGACCAACCCTCGCATTAACTGGCCCCTGCTCCTGGGCATCGAAGCCCTGACCGTCCTGTCCATCTGGGGCATAGGCCTCCTCTACCAGTTGCCCACAGTGGCCTTTCGCCTGGCTCTGGTGGTCTTCCTGCTGGAGACAGCCATCCTCCTCATCATGTGGCGGAACGCCAAGGGCCGTACCAGCCCAAGTCTGCGTGACGGCTGGCTCATCTATTGGCGCAAGGCCTTTCAGGCCCAGTTGCCCGTCTTGGCCCTGGCCCTGGCCCTGCTTAGCTTGTCACAGAGCGGTCTGCTTCAATTTTTTGTCTGGCACGTCCTCATTCTGAGTCACTCCATCATTTTTCTATGCATCTTTTACGGTGTCCAGCTGCGTAAGCCAGCTTATCTGACCAAGCGCCACCAGTCAGCCAAGGAGCAGTCCTAAATACCAAAAGAAGCCTAGTCTAATGACTAGGCTTCAAAGATGTAACTGTAAAGTTGAACGACCATTTCCTGACCTTCTTGGACGTCTAAGGTTTTTGGGATAGTGACCGTGACAGAATTGCCAACTTTGCGTGTTTTTACGGGATTTAAACCTGGTCTCCTTATCACTTAGATGTATACACCTGGTATACACTAGGCAACCAACAAGTCAACTAAAACAAAAAAGCAAGGTTCTCCCCAGCTTTTTCTCGTTATGAAGGCGGTAGACGGATTTGAACCGACGATCAAGCTTTTGCAGAGCCGTGCCTTACCACTTGGCTATACCGCCACAACTCTTAGTATTTTACCCCAAAAAAAGCCAGCCGTCAAGTCCCAAAAGACTTGCATTTGCTATATTTTTTGATATACTAATATAGTTGCCTAGCAACAAATACTCATCTCAGGACTGATTGTGGCCCTGTTGCCTTTGCGGTTGGTCTGCAAGCCAAGGTCCGGGAGAGGAAAAAACAAAAGGAGACATTTTCATGTCAGTTATTTCAATGAAACAATTGCTTGAGGCTGGTGTTCACTTCGGTCACCAAACTCGTCGCTGGAACCCTAAGATGGCCAAGTACATCTTCACAGAGCGTAACGGGATCCACGTTATCGACTTGCAACAAACCGTTAAGTTGGCTGATCAAGCCTACGACTTTGTTCGTGATGCTGCCGCTAACGATGCTGTTATCTTGTTTGTTGGTACTAAAAAACAAGCAGCTGATGCTATCGCTGAAGAAGCAACACGTGCTGGTCAATACTACATCAACCACCGTTGGTTGGGTGGTACCTTGACAAACTGGGACACTATCCAAAAACGGATCAAACGTTTGAAAGACATCAAACGCATGGAAGAAGATGGAACTTTCGAAGTTCTTCCTAAGAAAGAAGTCGCTTTGCTCAACAAACAACGCGCACGTCTTGAAAAATTCTTGGGTGGTATCGAAGACATGCCTCGCATTCCTGATGTGATGTACATTGTTGACCCACACAAAGAACAAATCGCAGTTAAGGAAGCTAAGAAACTTGGTATTCCAGTGGTTGCCATGGTCGACACCAACGCTGACCCAGACGATATCGATGTTATCATCCCAGCTAACGATGACGCTATCCGCGCTGTCAAATTGATTACTTCAAAAATGGCTGATGCTATCATCGAAGGTCGTCAAGGCGAAGATGAAATCGTTGCGGTTGAAGAAGCATTGTCTGCAGAAGCAGTCGCAGAATCTATCGAAGAAATCGTTGAAGTTGTAGAAGGCGACAACGCTTAATCACATTAAACCAAAAACCTAAAGGGGCTGGGCTTCGCCCCGCCCCTTTATTTTAAAAAATAGGAGAAAAAAATGGCAGAAATTACAGCTAAACTCGTCAAAGAGTTGCGTGAAAAATCTGGTGCGGGTGTCATGGACGCCAAAAAAGCTTTGGTTGAAGTAGAAGGCGATATCGAAAAAGCCATCGAACTGCTTCGTGAAAAAGGAATGGCAAAAGCAGCCAAGAAGGCTGACCGTGTTGCCGCTGAAGGTTTGACTGGTGTCTATGTTGACGGAAACGTGGCTGCAGTTGTTGAAGTCAACGCTGAAACAGACTTTGTGGCTAAAAACGCACAATTTGTTGAATTGGTAAACGAAACGGCTAAAGCAATCGTAGAACAAAAACCAGCTAACAACGAAGAAGCCCTCAAGGTGACTTTGGCTTCTGGCGAAACTTTGGAAGCTGCTTACGTGAATGCAACAGCAACCATCGGTGAAAAGATTTCTTTCCGTCGCTTTGCTATCCTGGAAAAAACAGATGACCAACACTTTGGAGCTTACCAACATAATGGTGGGCGCATCGGTGTTATCTCTGTTGTCGAAGGTGGCGACGAAGCCTTGGCGAAACAAATTTCAATGCACATCGCTGCGATGAACCCAACTGTTTTGTCTTACAAGGAATTGGACGAACAATTCGTACATGACGAGTTGGCCCAACTTAACCACAAGATCGAGCAAGACAACGAAAGCCGCGCTATGGTTGACAAGCCAGCCTTGCCACTCTTGAAATACGGTTCAAAAGCTCAATTGACGGACGAAGTGATTTCGCAAGCTGAAGAAGACATCAAAGCTGAATTGGCTGCCGAAGGTAAACCAGAAAAAATCTGGGATAAGATTATTCCAGGAAAAATGTCTCGTTTCCTTTTGGACAACACCCAAGTGGACCAACAATACACCCTCTTGGCGCAAGTCTACATCATGGACGACAGCAAAACAGTTGAAGCTTACTTGGAGTCAGTAAACGCTAAGGTTATTGCCTTTGCTCGCTTCGAAGTTGGTGAAGGTATTGAAAAAGCAGCTAACGACTTCGAAAACGAAGTTGCCGCAACCATGGCTGCAGCACTTAACAACTAAGATTGTAAAAACCAAGCTCTTGCTTGGTTTTTTGGTTCCGTTTGGTAATAACCATCTGAAGAAAAAGCCTTTTAAAGGCTTTTTTCTTCAATAACGTTTAAAAAAGTCTAAAACTGTGTTATAGTGATAAAGAAAGCGGTTGCTATTTTTGAATGTTATCTTTTAACTGAAAGGAGCTATCATGAAAAATGAAAAAAACCAATTGACCTGGCTCATGGTCTCGCTAATTGCCTTTAACATGGTTTGGGGTTTGGGAAATGTGGTTAATAATTACGCTCAGCAGGGGATTTCCGTAATCGTATCCTGGGTGTTAATTCTAGCCCTTTATTTCGTTCCCTATGCGCTGATTGTTGGGCAGTTGGGTTCTACCTTTAAGGACAGCGGTGGCGGGGTTAGCAGTTGGGTGGAAAAAACCTCAACCAAACGTTTGGCTTACTTTGCAGCTTGGACATACTGGGTGGTTCATATTCCCTATCTGGCACAAAAACCTCAAGGAGTATTAATTCCTTTAGGTTGGGCGCTTCAGGGGAATGGCGATTTTTTGAGTTCGCTTAATATGCGAGATATTGCTCTCTTGAGCCTCGTCATTTTTGGGGTATTTTTGTATTTATCAACCAAAGGTCTAGCAGCGCTCAAATTCATAGGAGGCTTAGCTGGTTCGGCCATGCTAGTCATGTCCTTGCTTTTTGTGCTTTTAGCAGTTGGTGCTCCTTTTATTAATCCAAATATGACCTTTGCGACGCCTGGAATGGACAAATTGAGTACCTACATTCCAAATTTTGATTTTTCCTATTTCACGACGATTTCGCTCTTGGTCTTCGCTGTGGGTGGTGCAGAAAAAATCTCACCTTACGTTAATCAAACCCGCAATCCTGCTAAAGAATTTCCAAAAGGCATGATTGCCATGGCAATCATGGTTGGTCTATCTGCAATTTTAGGTTCCATTGCTATGGGAATGCTTTTTGATAGTCATCATATCCCAGCTGACCTGATGCGTAATGGTGCCTATCAAGCGTTTCAGATGCTGGGAGAAAGCTGGGGTCTAGGCAACCTGTTGGTTATTATCTATGCCTTGACTAATATGATAGGTCAGATTGCTGCCTTAGCATTTTCTATCGATGCGCCTTTGCAAATTTTGCTCAATAATGCAGATGCTCAATTTATCCCATCATGGTTACGTAAACGCAGTAAAAAGGGCATTCTAATCAATGGCTACCTGTTGACAGGTGTCCTGGTTAGTCTTTTGATTGTTTTACCAATTTTTGGTATTTCAGAAATCGATGGTCTTGTCCAATGGATGACTAACCTTAATGCTATCGTCATGCCAATGCGGTATTTGTGGGTCTTTCTAGCCTTTATGCTTTTGACGCGTGCTTGGCATAAGTACAAGGACGCCGAGTATACCTTTGTCAAAAATCCTAAGATTGGTTTTGTCATCGGAGCTTGGTGTTTCCTCTTTACAGCTTTCGCTTGTATCTTAGGAATGGTGCCTAAAGTAGATTATGCGACAGATCCGGCTGGTTGGCAGTTTTCTTTATTGACTAATATATTGACACCGCTTGTTTTGATTGGTTTAGGGATCATTTTACCAGTGCTGGCGCGACGAGAAAATAAAAAAGACAAGCTACAGTGAGATGACTGCCACTTGTTTAACTGTGAAATATTTAATGTTATCCTTAAAAATAAAGACACTGTTAGGATGGGATTGAGAATGATTTTTCGATAATTGTTCTGTCCCATTCTTTTTGTTGTGCTGTGTATTATCTAAAAGACGATGCCATGTCTGCTCTCTTTTGAACGGTGAATCGGTGTGTTTGGTAGGAGTTTAATGGCAAAACACTACCTTTTTTAAAGCATAGAAAAACAAAAAAACTCAGCTTGAGCCGAGTTACTTTATCGATGCGGAGGAAGGGATTTGAACCCTCACACCCTATGGGCACATGCGCCTGAAGCATGCGTGTCTGCCGTTCCACCACCTCCGCAGTATGTTTTCATTATACTATGGAGAGGTAAAAAATGCAAGGTGTAAAGCGGGGTTAGCAAGGAAAAAAAAGGCGCTTTGTGGTACAATGGTGCTAAATTGGTAAAAAGGAGTGGGCATTGCACGGAAGAATTGTTAAAGCACTAGCGGGTTTTTATTATGTTGAGGTAGATGGTCATTTGTATCAAACACGAGCGAGAGGGCACTTTCGTCAAAAGGGGCAAAGTCCATTTGTTGGTGATTGGGTAGATTTTTCAACGGATGACAACGGGGAAGGGTATATCTTGTCCATTGATACGCGACGAAATAGTTTGTTGCGCCCAGCTATTGTCAATATTGACCAAGCGGTTGTTATCATGAGTGCCAAAGAACCCGATTTTAACAGCAATCTCTTAGATCGATTCTTGGTTCTTTTGTGGAAACGCCAGATTACCCCCGTGATTTACATCAGTAAGATGGATCTGTTGGATGATCAGCAAACGGCTGTCATGCAAGAAATTGCACAAAAGTATCGTCAAAACGGTTATCAGTTTTGTTTGTCGCTTGAAGAGCTACTTCCTCTGCTGAGGAATAAAACAAGTGTTTTTATGGGGCAGACGGGAGTTGGGAAGTCAACTTTACTCAATCGAATTGCGCCTGGTTTAGCCCTGGAGACAGCAGAAATTTCCGCCAGTCTAGGTCGGGGAAAGCATACAACACGCTTTGTGGCCTTATATGATGCTTTTGGTGGGAAAATTGCAGATACACCTGGTTTTTCCTCTATTGATTACCAAGTGACGGATCCTCAGGAGCTAAATGCGGCTTTTCCTGAGATTGCGCGCTTAGCCCAGGCCTGCAAATTTAGGACTTGTACGCATACACATGAACCAGCTTGTGCCGTAAAAGAGGCCCTAGATGCAGGAACGATATGGTCTCAACGTTTTGAAAATTATCTCCAGTTGCTCAGTGAAATTCAAGGCAACCGGCAAGTCTATAAAAAAGAAGCCAAGAAAGGATAACTTATGTTACAAGATAAAATTGCTCCCTCTATTCTGGCAGCTGACTTCGCAAATTTTGCGAGTGAACTGACTCGTATTGAAGAGACTGGTGCAGAATACGTCCATATTGATATTATGGATGGTCATTTTGTGCCTAATATTACATTTGGTGCTGACGTTGTGGCAGCCATGCGTAAACATAGTCGTCTCTTTTTTGATTGCCATTTGATGGTGTCAAACCCTGAAAAACATATTACGGCATTTGCTAAGGCGGGTGCTGATAGTGTAACCATCCATGTGGAAGCAACACCCCATATTCACGGAGCGTTGCAACAAATTAAAGCGGCAGGCATGCAGGCGAGTGTTGCCATAAATCCTGGGACACCAGTCGAATCCATTTTGCCGGTGTTAGGCCTTGTTGATCAGGTTTTAGTCATGACGGTCAATCCAGGTTTTGGGGGACAGGCCTTCTTACCTGAAACTTTAGAAAAGGTTGCCACTCTTGCAGCCGTGCGTCGCGAAAAAGAATTAGCGTTTCATATTGAAGTCGATGGTGGAATTGACGACGTGACGATTCGAGCAGCCAAAGCAGCAGGAGCAAATATATTTGTGGCTGGCTCATATCTGTTCAAGGGAGACCTTGGTGCTGGTGTAAAGGCTTTGCGAGACAACCTTCATGACTGAGCCCAGTCGTCTCTACCTGTCCGGTGATTGGCAATTACAAGACTTCAAAAGAAGTCGGCTGACACTGGCCTGTGATCGAAGTGCCTACCGTTTGCTTGTGGCTGGCCATCATGTCGATGTAGCTGTAGGAGATTTTGACAGCGTTAGTCCTCAGGAATTTGAAGTTATTAAATCTGAGGTTGAGACGCTAGTAGAGCTTCCAACTGCCAAAGACGATACGGATGCTCAAGCGGCTGTTTTATGGTTCTTTGAACACTACCCACACGGAGAATTGGAGATTATCGGAGCTTTTGGTGGTCGGCTAGATCATGCGTTGGCTAATATTTTTCTGCCAAGTCATCCGGATATTGCACCGTTTATGCGGCAAATCGTCCTACGGGATGCTGACCATGTCTTGCGTTTTTATCCACCGGGGACTCATCTGGTCCAACAGTCGCAGGGGATGACGGGACTAGCCTTCATTCAAGAAGGAGTGTCACCTATTGAGATTCGTGGGGCTCGTTTTGAGCTGACAAAAGATCATTATTTTTCTCGGAAGGTTTATTCGAGCAATCAATTTATTGGACAAAAAGTCGCACTTACAGTTAGAGATGGCTATGTCATTTGTTTAGAAACGCGTGAAAGGAAAAAAGAATGCTAATGCTCTTTCTCGTTTTGGTTGGTCTCTTGGCGGTTGTTTATCTCATCTGGGAAATAAAACAACTGCGTAAAGAACAAAAGAAGTCGCAAAAACAACAAGAAATCGCTCTGCTAAATCAGATGGAAACTGTGCTAGCACGTGAACAAATAGAACAAGCTCGCTTATGGCAGAGTGAAATGAGCAAGCTACAAACCTTAATTTACAAAGAACTAAATGATGGACGAGATCGTAGCGATCGTAGTCTAGAAGAGATACGCCAAACGCTTCAAACAAGTGTGGATAGAATTCAGAACACTCTGCAGGAACAGCTAACGCAAGTACGTGAAATAGTTAGCGAGAAGTTAGAAAGCACATTGCAAGCGCGGTTAAGGACCAGTTTTGCAAGCGTTTCTCAACAATTGGAGCGGGTTAATAAAAGCCTTGGAGAAATGCAACATTTGTCTCAAGATGTCGCCAACCTCAATCGAACCTTAGCGGGAACCAAGACGCGAGGGATCATGGGAGAAGTTCAACTGGCCCGGATTGTTGAAGAAATCTTAGCACCTGGACAGTACGAACGTGAGTTCGCCACAGTCCCTAAAAGTTCAAATCGGGTAGAATTTGCCATTAAGATGCCCGGAGAAAGGGCTGGAGAATGGGTATATTTACCAGTTGACTCCAAATTCCCCTTAGATAGTTACCAACGACTCGAAGTCGCATTTGAGGTTGGAGATAAGTTTGCCTTGGAACAAGCTCGGAAAGAACTGGGGCAAAGTTTGAAGAACTTTGCCAAAGACATTCACAATAAATATGTCCATCCGCCTCAAACCACCCCCTTTGGGATTCTCTTTTTGCCGACAGAGGGGCTCTACGCAGAAGCGCTGCGACAGGTAGCTATCGTCGAGGAGCTACGCCGACGAGAAAATGTCATCATTGCTGGTCCTTCAACCTTAGCTGCGCTTTTGAATGCCCTGACTGTAGGTTTTCGTACCTTATCCATTCAGCAAAATACAGCGGAAATCAGTAAGATTTTGGGTAATGTTAAATTGGAATTTAACAAATTTGCTGATCTATTACAAAAGGCACAAAAACAGTTAGGGTTAGCTAGCGGTCACATCGACAAGCTCTTAACCACTCGTACTAATGCGATTGCACGTGCCCTTAGTCAAATTGAAACCTATCAGGACGAAGAAACTCAGGCCTTACTGACGAGTGTTCCTTTAGAAAATGAGGAAAAAGATGAAGATTAGACAAATGAAACCAGATGAGACTTTTGATGGCTACTACTTGATTAAGAGTGCCAATTTACGAAAAACTCGAACTGGCAAAGATTTCCTGGCGTTAACGTTTCAGGATGATAGCGGTCAAATTTCAGGTAACCTCTGGGATGTCCGTGAAGATCAGATCGAACAGTTTCAACCGGGTCGTGTCGTACGAATGCGTGGACGGCGCGAAGTATACAATGGTACACCGCAGGTTAATCAAATTGAACTACGTCTGCCAGCTGACGGAGAGCCTAATGATCCAGCTGCTTTCAAGGAAAAATCTCCTGTTGATGTCAAGGCTACTCAAGCCTATCTAGAGGAGAAAGTTTTTGAAATTGAAAATCCTACTTGGCAACGAATTGTACGTCACCTCTATAGTCAGTTCCATGACCGTTTTTATACCTACCCTGCTGCTAAGAGTAATCATCACGCTTTTGAATCAGGTTTGGCCTACCATACCGCGACTATGGTGCGTTTGGCTGATGCGATTGGAGATATTTATCCTGAGTTAAACAAAAGTCTTCTTTTTGCAGGCATTATGCTCCATGATTTAGCCAAGGTAATTGAATTATCTGGTCCGGAGAATACCGAGTATACCGTCAGGGGAAATCTCATTGGGCATATCGCTTTGATTGATGAAGAAATTACCAAAGCGGTAGATGAATTACAACTTTCAGATGATAGTGAAGATGTCATTATTCTGCGTCATGTGGTACTTAGCCATCATGGCCAATTAGAATTTGGTAGCCCTGTTAGACCGCGTGTTATGGAAGCAGAGATTATTCATATGATTGATAATATTGATGCGGAGATGATGATGATGTCGACAGCTCTGTCACGTATTGACGAAGGGGAGATGACCCCACGGATTTTCCCTTTAGACAATCGTTCTTTTTATAAACCGCACAGTAAATAAAAGACGAAAAAAATGAGCAATCAGATGTAGATTGTTCGTTTTTTACTAAAAATATGCTAAGATATGAGGTGTGAAATAAAGAAATAAAAGGAAGCGTAATAGAATTCTATGAAGTTAAGACGTAGTGAACGGATGGCAGTCATGACGGAATATCTCTTGAATAATCCGCATAAAACGACGAGTTTAAACTATTTTGCCGAGGAATACCAAACCGCTAAATCCTCTATATCTGAAGATATTACCCTGATTAAGGGAGCTTTTGAAAAACGTGGAATTGGTCGGGTAGATACAATAACAGGGGCAAATGGGGGTGTCATCTTTACACCAACTATCAGTTATTCAGATGAAGTAGCCATCTTAGAAGAGTTAAGGGGAGCGCTATCAGATAGCGAGCGCGTTTTGCCTGGTGGTTACCTTTATTTATCAGATTTGTTGAGCACGCCAAAAATTCTTAAAGATGCTGGCCGTATTATTGCCAAACGTTTTGAAAATGAACCCATTGACGTTGTTATGACTGTTGCCACTAAGGGGGTACCTTTAGCTAACGCTGTTGCTAATATCCTGAATGTTCCTTTTGTGATTGTACGACGGGATTTGAAGATTACAGAGGGCTCGACAGTTTCTGTTAACTACGCCTCAGGCTCAAGTGACCGGATTGAAAAGATGTTCTTATCAAAACGGAGTCTCAAGCCGGGAAGTCGCGTTCTTATCGTAGATGATTTTCTTAAAGGTGGGGGAACGGTGACCGGGATGATTAGCCTCCTCAAAGAGTTTGAAAGTGATTTGGTGGGCGTCGTTGTCTTTGCAGAAAATGCTTCGACAGATCATAGCCAGTTAGATTTTCAATCACTGCTAAAAGTATCTGATATCGATGCCCAAAAACAAAGCGTTCATGTGGAGATCGGTAGTATTCTTCAACCAGAACAAGACTAAAAATTTCAAAATTAAATTGACAAAAAAAGTGCTGTGTGCTATTATAGTATGCGGTACTTTTTACTTTTGGTCTCTCAAAAGTGTACAGAGACGTGCTGACAAATGTTGCAAAGTACACCGGTTATGGGCTGTCACCAAGCGCTATAACAACCAAAACTAAAAAACAGGAGAATGTAGATGCCTACAATTAACCAATTGGTGCGTAAACCGCGCCAAGCAAAAGTCGTTAAGTCTAAGTCACCAGCATTGAACGTTGGTTACAACAGCCTTAAAAAGACACCGACAAATGTTGATGCCCCACAAAAACGTGGTGTTGCAACTCGTGTTGGAACTATGACACCTAAAAAGCCAAACTCAGCCTTGCGTAAATTTGCTCGTGTGCGCTTGAGTAACTTGATCGAAGTAACAGCTTATATCCCAGGTATCGGACATAACTTGCAAGAACACAGTGTGGTTCTTATTCGTGGTGGACGTGTAAAAGACCTTCCAGGGGTACGTTACCATATCGTCCGTGGTGCTTTGGATACTGCGGGTGTTGCTGACCGTAAACAAAGCCGTTCTAAATACGGTACGAAAAAACCAAAAGCATAAGAAGGGAGCCTAGAAAATGAGTCGTAAAAACCGTGCGCCTAAGCGCGACGTATTGCCAGATCCATTGTACAACTCTCAACTTGTGACACGTTTGATTAACCGTGTAATGCTTGATGGGAAACGTGGTACAGCTGCATCAATCGTTTATGGAGCCTTTGAACAAATCAAAGAAGCTACAGGAAACGATGCACTCGAAGTTTTCGAAGAAGCAATGGAAAACATCATGCCAGTTCTTGAAGTTCGTGCTCGCCGTGTTGGTGGGTCTAACTACCAAGTCCCAGTGGAAGTTCGTCCAGAGCGTCGTATCACTTTGGGCTTGCGTTGGTTGGTAACTGTGTCTCGTGGGCGTGGTGAACACACAATGCAAGATCGTTTGGCTAAAGAAATCATGGATGCCGCTAACAATACTGGTGCATCTGTTAAAAAACGTGAAGACACACACCGTATGGCTGAAGCCAACCGTGCCTTCGCACACTTCCGCTGGTAAGATAGGATGTTTTAGCCTAAAACAAATGCTAGCCAAAATAGGAAATACGATGAAGAAACGCCAGTTTTTAGGAGGATTTATCTTTTTGGCAGACATTTGTAGCTAAAATTCAACTTTTCTTACAAGTTGAAACCAACAAAACAGGATAGCAATGACAACGGGTAGGTCCTGCCTATCCGTTTTCTTGGAAAAATGGAAAATAATTAAAGGAGAACACTTTCCATGGCACGCGAATTTTCATTAGAAAAAACTCGTAACATCGGTATCATGGCTCACGTCGATGCCGGTAAAACAACTACTACAGAACGGATTCTCTACTATACAGGTAAAATCCACAAAATCGGTGAAACCCATGAAGGGGCTTCTCAAATGGACTGGATGGAGCAAGAGCAAGAACGTGGTATCACCATCACATCTGCTGCGACCACAGCCCAATGGAACAACCACCGTGTTAACATTATCGACACCCCAGGACACGTGGACTTCACTATCGAAGTGCAACGTTCTCTGCGTGTTCTTGATGGTGCCGTAACTGTCTTGGATGCTCAATCAGGGGTTGAACCTCAGACTGAAACCGTTTGGCGTCAAGCAACTGAATACGGTGTTCCTCGTATTGTTTTTGCCAACAAAATGGACAAAATCGGTGCAGATTTCTTGTATTCTGTAAGTACTTTACATGACCGTTTACAAGCGAACGCACACCCAATTCAATTGCCAATCGGTGCAGAAGATGACTTCCGTGGAATTATTGACTTGATTACCATGAAAGCTGAAATCTACACAAATGACCTTGGAACGGATATTTTGGAAGAAGATATTCCAGAAGAATATCTTGACCAAGCAACTGAATACCGTGAAAAATTGATTGAAGCTATCGCTGAAACTGACGAAGAGTTGATGATGAAGTATCTCGAAGGAGAAGAAATCACTAACGATGAGTTGAAAGCAGCTATCCGTAAAGCGACTATCAATGTTGAGTTCTACCCAGTTCTTTGTGGTTCTGCCTTCAAGAACAAAGGGGTTCAAATGATGCTTGACGCAGTTATTGATTACTTACCAAGCCCACTTGATATTCCTGCGATCAAAGGTGTGAACCCAGATACAGACGAAGAAGAAACTCGTCCAGCTTCCGACGAAGAACCGTTTGCAGCATTGGCCTTCAAGATCATGACAGACCCATTCGTTGGTCGTTTGACTTTCTTCCGTGTCTACTCAGGTGTCTTGAACTCAGGTTCTTATGTTTTGAATACTTCTAAAGGAAAACGTGAACGTATCGGACGTATTCTGCAAATGCATGCGAACAGCCGTCAAGAAATTGAAACAGTTTACGCTGGTGATATTGCCGCTGCCGTTGGTTTGAAAGATACAACCACAGGTGATTCATTGACGGATGAAAAAGCAAAAATCATTCTTGAGTCTATTGAAGTTCCAGAACCGGTTATCCAATTGATGGTTGAGCCTAAATCTAAGGCTGACCAAGATAAGATGGGAATCGCCCTTCAAAAATTGGCTGAGGAAGACCCAACTTTCCGTGTAGAAACTAACGTTGAAACTGGTGAAACAGTTATCTCTGGTATGGGTGAGTTGCACTTGGATGTCTTGGTTGACCGTATGAAACGTGAATTCAAGGTTGAAGCCAACGTTGGTGCGCCACAAGTTTCTTACCGTGAAACTTTCCGCGCTCCTACGCAAGCCCGTGGATTCTTCAAGCGTCAATCAGGTGGTAAAGGTCAATTTGGTGATGTCTGGATTGAATTTACACCAAACGAAGAAGGTAAAGGATTTGAATTTGAGAACGCCATCGTTGGTGGTGTCGTTCCTCGTGAGTTCATCCCAGCCGTTGAAAAAGGGTTGCAAGAATCAATGGCTAATGGTGTCTTGGCTGGCTACCCAATGGTTGATATTAAAGCTAAGCTTTACGATGGTTCTTACCACGATGTCGACTCATCAGAAACGGCCTTCAAGATTGCAGCATCTTTAGCGCTTAAAGAAGCCGCTAAGTCAGCGCAACCTGTTATTTTGGAACCTATGATGTTAGTTACTATTACAGTTCCTGAAGAAAACCTCGGTGATGTTATGGGACACGTAACAGCTCGTCGTGGTCGTGTAGATGGCATGGAGGCTCATGGTAACAGTCAAATCGTACGTGCTTACGTACCGTTGGCAGAAATGTTTGGTTATGCCACAACCCTTCGTTCTGCTTCACAAGGACGTGGTACTTTCATGATGGTATTTGACCACTACGAAGATGTTCCTAAATCAGTTCAAGAAGAAATTATCAAGAAAAACGCTGGTGAAGCGTAAGTATGACAAAAAAGAGGCGATAGCCTCTTTTTTTTATTTGAGTGAGTCATATACCAGTTGGGAAGGTGATTTTACTTATATATTGACATTCCAGCGTTAAAGGATAAATCTGTTAAGAGGCTTTAGGAGGTTATAAGTAAATGAATGATGTATCTACCAGTTAATAGCTCCGAGGCGATATCGGAAGGAATTACTGGCTGATATTAGAGTGTAAAAAAACAGACTGCTTAAAGAGAAGCTGAGTCTGTTTTTTTTAGGCCGTCGACTATTGAGGGCTGGCTTCAGTAGTGGTCTCCGATGTCGTTGGCGGTGTTGTTGGATTGGTGTCAGTTGAGGAAGTAGGTGAAGTATCGGTAGTGGAGGAGTTCTCTACACTGCTACTTTCCGTCGTACTCTCACTTGTCGAAGAGCTTGAGCTTGAACTTGTAGTTGAAGTTGGAGCTGTATAGTTATTTGTTCCAGTAAGGTAATAGTATGAGCCACTTTGCGAAATGCCATCTGGAATAGTGAAATCTGTGGTTCCGTTGGCGGATAGGTAAGCCATCATGGCACGGTATACCCATGGGGCGACGTACAGGCCATCACCATAGACAGGAGTAGATCGTGTTTTGTAACCTGTCCAAACAGCCATAGCGTACTGAGTGGTATAACCGACGAAAGTTTCGTCAGGAGCCATAGTTCCTACATAACTTGAATAAATACCTGTTGCTTGCTCTATAGCAGCTAGTTCATCATCGGTATAGTTTGATGTACCGGATTTACCAGCTTGGTAGACACCGCTAATCTGAGCTTGAGTCCCTGTCCCACTGGTTAGGACTGTTTTCATCATAGCCGTCATCAGGTAGGCGGTTGTCTCCTTCATAGCTCGTGTGCCAGAAGGATCAAAGGTTTGCGTTGTTCCGTCCTCTAACGTAATTTTATTGACATAGTAGGGCTGGTAATAAGTTCCACCGTTAGCGAAAGCGGCATAGGCTGCCGCCATCTTGAGACTAGAGGCACCGTATTGGCTGTCAGAAGAACTTGTATTACTAGAAATAGCATTAGAATACTGCAATTCAGGATAATTAATCCCTAAACCACTTAAAAAGTTACTTGCTTTATTGAGACCAACCGCATAGAGGGCCCGTACAGCTGGGACATTACGTGACTGCGCGATAGCAGTTTGTAAGGTGATATTGCCCATATAACGGCGGTCCCAGTCATAGATTTGTTGGGATGTGCCAGGCCAATACCAGGCTGTGTCGCTGACACTTTGTGCAGTTGACGTATAAACTTCATTTTCAATAGCGGGAGCATAATCAGTGATTGGTTTCATTGTTGAACCCCAATCTCGATCTGTTAAGACCGCTTGATTGGTTCCAAATTGAATGGAGGTGTCTTGGTTGCGGACACCGAGTTGAGCGACAACCTTACCGTTGGTAACATCCACGACAGTTGAAGCGACTTGCATCTGGTCGTCAGGGTAAGACACGTATTCATCTGAATTGTAGATATTCCATAAATATTGTTGAGCTGCTGTATCAACGTTGGTATAGATTTTCAAACCTGCAGAGTAAACGTCTGCACCAGTTTTAGTTTTAACTTCGTCGATAACTTCTTTTAGGTAATTATCAAGGTAGGGTTCAAAAGAGTTGCTGGTATCTACGGGTTGTAAGCCGTCGCTAATAGGTGTTGCAACAGCTGTATCGTAATCCGTTTTTGAAATGTTGCCGTAGTTATACATCTGCTGGAGGACGTCGTCACGACGTGTTTTAGCAGCATCTGGATTCGTGTAAGGATCATAAGAAGTAGGCGCTTGAGGCAATCCTGCCAGTAAGGCGGTTTGCGCAATGGTTAAATCTTTTAGTTCTTTTCCATAATAACCCTTAGCGGCTGTTTGCATTCCGTAAAGACCATTACCCATATAGACCTTGTTCACGTAGAAGGTAAGAATTTCTTCTTTGGTGTATTTGCGTTCCATTTGGATGGCAAGCCAAGCCTCTTGAATTTTACGTTTGAGGGTTTGATCTGAAACGTTGGTGGAGAAGTAAGCGAGCTTAATGAGCTGTTGGTCAAGCGTGGAACCGCCTTGGGTAGAACTGGAAATTAAATTATGCCAAGCTGCACCGATAATTCGATAGACGTCTATTCCTCTGTGTTTATAGAAACGGTGGTCTTCAATTGCTGTGATAGCATTTGTGAGATTCTGTGGGATATCGCTACTTGCAGCACTAACTCGCTCCTCTGCCCCCAGGTTAGCAATTTCATTGCCATCTTTATCGTAAATGATACTGGAGTTGGTTGATGTTAATTTGCTTTCAGCAAGCTTAGGGGCGCTTGAAGCATAGTAGAAAACTAAAGCACCTCCAATGAGACTGACCACTAAAAAGAGAGAAACAAACGCTAAAATTGCATAACGAATGATTTTCCGCTTATTAAAAGACGTGGTTTTATTTTTTTTACGACCTTTTTTAGATGAAGTGGTTGTTTTCTTTTTTAGTACAGACTTGCCGAGTCTAGGCGCCCCTGATTTTTTCTGGCTGCGTCGTTGATTAGTGTTGTTCGGCATAGGAATCTCCTCCTGGGATTAATTTGTCGATGATATCAAGATATGGGACGGAAGGATAGGCAGATGGCTCAATCTCATAACCGAACTTTCGAATATAAGAAAGAGACAAAGAGCGTCCTTCGCGGTCACTGTTATAATGTGCGATGAGGTAACTTGCTGGTAGCAGGTAGGTCTCCCCGAGACGAGAGAAATGCAGTAAAGTAAAACAGATTCCACCTTGAGCTAAAACCTTTTCCATGTGAATAATTTGATGTTCGTGGAAATTTTTCATGGGCATAGCGGTTTTTTGTCGTGTTTCCTTTGCTTCAAAATCGATATAATGGCCCTTGTAAACGCCGGAATAGTCAGTTGTTGAAGCTTGTCTAAAGTATGCTTCGACAATTTTTGCGCGACTTCGTTTAGGATAATCAACTTTGACGATTTGTACCGGTGTTGGTTTCTTATGAATGACGGCCTTATCATGCGCGAGATAAAAGGCATTGCTAGCGTTGATTGCTGCTTCAAATGTCATCCCACGATTGGCAAAATCAGTAGGTCGCTTTTTAACTGCAGTTTGTTGTCTTTGGGAATGATGTGGTCGATTGGGATAGTTAACCATAAAACTCCTCGCTAATTTGTAGTAAAATAGTACATAAAAGCCATTACATTATATCATATTTGAAGAAAGGATTAAAGATAGAATGACAGCGCTTCTTATTTCAGGTTATCGCAACTTTGAAGTTGGCATTTTTCAGGACAAAGACCCGAGACTATCTATAATAAAAAAAGCTATTCGAAGAGATTTGATTCAATATTTTGAAGAAGGTGTGGATTGGCTGATTTTTACAGGAAATTTAGGATTTGATTTTTGGGTTTTAGAAGTTGCCAAGGAATTGCAAGAAGATTATCCAATAGCTTTAGCGACTATTTTTTTATTTGAAAATCAAGGAGAGAATTGGAGCGAGGCCAACCAAGTCAAGTTAGCGGAATTTAGACAGGTTGATTTTGTCAAGTATAGTTTTGAACGCTACGATAATCCGGGTCAATTTGCAGCCTATCACGATTTTTTATTAGAGAATACTCAGGAAGCTTATTTTTTCTACGATCCAGAAAATGAAACGAATTTCAAACACTTATACCGTCGCGCAAAAGAAAAGGATGGCTACACTGTGCGGTGTTTAGATTTCGAACGTCTCAATGACATTGCTCAAGAAAGTGATGACTAACACATAAAAGGCTTGATTTTTTCCTATTTTTGGGGTAGCATGATAAAGTACCTAGGAATTTGGGAAATTGATAGAAAGTACGGTTTTTAAGACAATGGCAAACATTATCTACACCCCTAAAGACATTTTTGAGCAAGAGTTTAAAACGAGCATGCGAGGTTACGATAAGCGTGAAGTGGATGAATTTTTGGATGATGTGATTAAAGATTACGAATCCTACGATGATGAGATTGTGGCTTTGCACAAGGAAATCGCTAACCTCAAATCTCAATTGAATGACGTTCAAAAAGCGGCACCTCAATCATCACAGGCTGCTCCAACTGTTCCGCCGGTTACTCCAGCATCAGGAGCTTTTGCTGGGGCTAAGACCTATGGTGGTGCGGAAAGCACACCAGTTACGACAAGTACTGTAGCGCAACCAGTGAGCCCTAGCCCATCAAATAGCACAAATTATGACATTCTTAAACGGATTAGCCGTTTAGAAAAAGAGGTTTTTGGAAAACAAATTTCTGAATAAAAGGAAAACTTGTGGCTTTTGGATAATCGCGTACACTTAGGGTGTATGAGGAAAGTCCATGCTAGCACTGGCTGAGATTGCCAGTAGTGATTGTGCTAGGCGAAAAAATAAGCCTAGGGATATGGCGACATATTACGGCGGACAAAAGAGCTAAGTTGTTAGCAATAGGCTCGAGTCGTCCTTAAGGTGCCACAGAGACGAGGTCTAGGAGAAATGCTAGACGTGGAACGCGGTAAACCCCTCAAGCTAGCAACCCAAATTTTGGTCGGGGCATGGAGATTGGCGGAAATTTTTGGAACGCACTTTCTCTGACTGGGTAACCAGTAGACAGATGATTATCGAAGGAAACGAGCCCTAGTCGTTTCTGGAACAAAACATGGCTTATAGAAAGTTACAAGATAGGAACGGGGCTGGGACAGTTGTCCTAGCTTTTTCGTATCAAGGAAGAAAGATGACAGAAAAAAGACAAACATTTCATATGATAGCTACTGCAGCGAGTGGTTTAGAAGCAGTTGTTGGTAAAGAACTCCGCGCATTGGGGTTTGAGACACAAGTTGAAAATGGGCGTGTGCGTTTCTCAGGTACTATTTCAGATATGCTCAAAGCTAATTTGTGGTTGCGGGCGGCTGACAAGGTTAAACTTGTGGTTGGAGAATTTACGGCCACAACTTTCGAAGAACTCTTTCAAGGTGTTTTTTCTTTAGATTGGGAACGCTACCTATCACTTGGCATGACTTTTCCTATTAGTAAAGCTAAGTCGGTGAAATCTAAGTTACATAATGAACCTAGTATTCAAGCTATTACCAAAAAAGCAATCGTTAAAAAATTGCAGACCCATTATCATCGTCCAACAACAGTGCCTCTACCTGAGACGGGCCCTTTGATTCCAATTGAGGTTAGTCTTGTCAAAGATAAGGCCTTGTTGATGATCAATACCAGCGGAGACAGTCTTTTTAAACGAGGTTACCGAGTGGAAAAAGGTGGTGCCCCTATGAAAGAAAATATGGCGGCTGCTTTAATTGAATTAAGTAATTGGTATCCCGATAAACCTTTTGTGGATCCAACTTGTGGGTCGGGAACCTTGTGTATTGAAGCGGCCATGATTGGTCTCAATCGTGCGCCAGGACTTTTGCGCCAGTTCATTTGCGAACAGTGGCCTTGGGTTGGTGCCGAAATTAGTCACAATTTACGTCAAGAGGCTAAAGAAGCAGAGCGAAAAGTAACGCTTGATATTTCAGGTTTTGATATAGATCCTCGCATGGTTGCTATTGCTCAATCTAATGTAGATGCAGCAGGGCTGACAGGTGTCATTCACTTGAAACAAATGCGCTTACAAGATTTTAAGACGGATAAAAGTAATGGAGTCATTATCTCTAATCCTCCTTACGGCGAAAGACTCTTAGATGACAGTGCAGTAGATATTCTGTATAATGAAATGGGGCAAGCATTTGCGCCTTTGAAAACTTGGAGTCAATTTATAGTAACCAGCGACGTAAATTTTGAGAAAAAATTTGGTCGTCAATCAGATAAAAAAAGAAAACTATACAATGGTCGTCTGCGTGTCGATTTCTATCAATTTTTCGGTCAAAGAGTCAAACGTTCGACTAGTGAAAAGGAGACAAAATAAGCCATGACAAGTGACAAACAACAAGAAGGTTTAGATTTTGAGAAGGCAAAAGAACTCACAGTAGAAGAAGCCGTTCAAAAAGAAGCAGAACTAAAGGCGGGTATTACTGACGATGATGATGTATTGGATAAGTATATCAAGCGTCATCGCACAGAAGTCGCATCACAAAAATTTGATGGAACAACTACAGTAACATCACAAAAAAAGGGCGATACAGCTCCTTTGGACGAGTTTATTGATCAGCAACGCCAATTATTTGAAGAAAAACTAGAGACAAGCGAAGCGATAAGTGAACAGCCTCTTTTAAACAACGAGTCTGAAAGTAGTTCACAAACTAACCAAATAGGTAGTGAAGAGTCTAACGATTTAGACAGAACCCTTGTTTTTGAACCGTCACCACTGGTTCCACCTGTATCTGAAAAAAATGAACAAGAAGTGCCACTAGAACGTGAAGAAAGATTTCCAAAACAGTCATCAGTAGAACAAACTGAAGATACAGACGCTATAACACATCAACCCAACTTATCAGAAAATGAAGAGGCTGATCGAAAACTGGGGAAAAAATCGCGTAAGGTCCTTTGGTATAGTATGGCATGTGTAGCGCTTTTAGGTGTTGCAACAGCTGCATGGTACACAACCCAGGGGACTAACAAAAAGACATCGACCACTACAAATACTTCTTCAAACAGTGTGGGTGCAAAGAAAAACAATACAAGTTTTAATCAGATGTATCAAGCTTTCTTTACAGATGATTCTCAAACTAAGCTCAAAAATGCGCAGTTTGATCAATTAGCTCAACTCAAAAAAGCTCTGAACAAGTTACAAAACACATCATATTACACAAGTGCCAAAAAGAAATTTGATAGTCTCAACCGACAAATAAAGGCTATTCAAGCAGTAAATGCATTGTTCCAATCTGATGCTATTAATGATGGAGTAAAGACAGGAGCAAAAGTCAAGAGTGATGCTAACTTTGATGGTCTCTCTTCTGATAGTTTGAATACAGGGAATGCTACCCTGGATAAGTTGCTCCAGGAGGTTATAGCTGACGGTAGGAGTCAATTAATGACAACTTCGACCTCACAAGATACAGGAACAACTAACGTTGTGGCGGGGGATACAACTCAAAATAGTGCAGCAACAAATTCGGCGACAGATACTTCGACAAATTCAGACACAAGTTCGGCATCAGTGCCTATAAACTCTGTCTCGGCTGCGACTCCCTATGGTATTCAATCGTATGATGAATCTACTCTTCAAAAAAATTTGAGTCGTGTACCTATAAATGAAAGCGCAATTGCAGACACCACGAACTCTGCCTGGGATTGGACACCTGGTGTATTGGAAAAAATTGTCGCTACCTCTCAGGAGCGTGGCTATATTACAGGTAATAATTATATCCTGCAGAAGGTTAATATTATCAATGGCAATGGCTACTATAACATGTACAAACCAGATGGAACTTATCTATTTTCAATAAATTGTAAAACAGGTTACTTTGTTGGTAATGCCGCAGGCCACTCAGATGCCTTAGATTATTAGAGGAAATACTATAATAAAAAAGCTTCAAGAATAGTGATTCTTGAAGCTTTTTTATTAATTAGAATGGATAGATTATGTCAGAAAATCACCTAGAGTCTTATCTGATTTCAAGTGGTCACGGATTTTTTCATACTGAAAGAAGTTCGACAGGATCTGGAAATTGTTTTGGAAAGAGGTTATTTGTCGATTAAAGAGTTTCACAGGTGTGTCATTGGCCCTGTTAGTAGTAAATAAAAAATTATTCACCGAGGAAAATAATTTTTGCACGTTTGACTCCTACAACAAGATCAACATCAAATTTCCCGTGCTCAACTTAAGATGATCATCTTTACGTATGTTACTTATAGGACAAATAATGGGCATGCCTACACTTCACTTTATAGTTTTTAGAAACATAAGTATAAAAGATAAACATATCTTTTATTGTAGTGCTTCATTTTTGAAAATAAAAAATGAAAAAATCATAAAAAAGTTTAAAAAACCTATTGACACAGCAGGTGTAATTTTAGTATACTAATTTAGCTGTCAGGGCGAGGAAGTCACGCTAAGAAAAAAAGAAAAACTTTTTTTAAAAAAGTGTTGACAAGTCGGA
>CAVHFY010000024.1:0-2344 GCA_963635745.1 Lachnospiraceae bacterium | reverse complement strand
TCCCAAATTATTCACAGTTCTCCCAACTGACTTGAATACACGAAAAAATCACTGGAAACCATCATTATTTGGTATTATTTCCAGTGATTTTTCATTTTCTCCTACAGCCTTCGCTAAAACAAAGTAGATTTCACTTGCTTTTTCCTAAAAATGGGCAGACTCCTCCCTTGGTGCGACGCTCGATTTTTAAAACAGGTTATTCTATTTCCTTATGAGAGTCATCCCTTGCCCCCTAGCCCTGTATGGGACCGGAAGTCTTAGATTTAACTGAGCAATGGTATCAAATAATTTCAAAAACGTTTCTTGGTAGGCATACAAACTGGAGAGTTTGAGTATCCGTTTTCTAGCGGTATGCACATATTTTCCAGCTATAGCCACAAAGAGACGACGGAAACGCCCGATGGTTAAACTTTCTACGTCACCACCAGCTAACTGTTTCAAGAAGAGATAAAGATTATAAGCAAGGCACCCAAGCATCATGCGGACTTCATTCTTCACCATGGCTGAGCTGTCTGTCTTATCTCCGAAAAAACCATGTTTCATTTCTTTGATAAAATTCTCTGCCTGCCCTCGTTCCCGGTAGAATTGAAAATAGCTCTCGCTATCTCCTCCAGTTATATTAGTGACAAGAGAGACCGCATCATAAAGTAGCTCTCCTTCTTTTCTTTCGGAAAATTGACAGACACGGCGCGGATGACGCCAAGAATTCGCTTGATAAAGAGATTCAGAGTAGGAAGCATGTGGCAAGATAGACAAGTCATCATCTTGAGGACTAGGCAAGGTCAGATCTCCTAAACAGCTGAGAACGGCATTGCTCTTCAGTTTAATGAGGTAGTGATGCCCTTTATCTTCAATCAGGTCATAGAGTTTCGGTGTCGCAAAGCCACTGTCCATCCGAAAGAGCAGATTGTCAAAGCGCTCTAAGATAGGGATAAGGAAGCTATCCGCTCCTTCTGAACAATAGCGATTTCCAGGTCGCAGCTGGGCATTGAGACAATAGCCTGACTGGCTTTCAAAGGCATAAAGGGGATGGTAGCCTGTGGCACGGTAATGCGCATTGTAGGCGGCTCCTTCTTGGTTGCCATAGGTGGTAAAGTGAGTAGAGTCAACGTCGATGATAAGGTTAGAATACTTTTGGAATGGTAAAAAGAGCTGAACCAATTCAAAATTTACCCGTTTTAAACTCTCAACCGTTGCCTCAGTTGAACGAGAAAGGAAACGAGACAGGGTTGGCTGAGAAGCAACTTGCCTTCCTTCCAGCAGTGCAGGGAAATAGGCATCTGTTTTTAGCTCCTGACAAGCATAGTCTGTGTCATAGCCAGCTAAAATTTGGAAAAGTAATTGGATGATAATATCTGTATCAGAGTAGTGATAATAGTGACGCTGATCATCTGTTATCAAGTGTTTGGTGAGCCGTTCCCTTAGATTCAATTTTTCAAAAAGTTCTTTAAAAAGGAGCAGACCCGCATGACCGGTCAGGTTCCCTCCGGCAAAAGAAAAGTGTGTGTGTGGCTTGTTTTTAGAAGGATTATTTGATAAACTAAGCATTGGAGTTTCCTTTTGTTGTGATTTAGTTTGTGTTTATATCATAAAGGGGAAACTCTTTTTTGTCCAGTTCAAGGATCACCCAATAGGTGAAAATCAAACCATCCAGAATCGTTGAAATAGTGCTGATTCTGGATGGTTTTTATATTTGGTGTGAATAATTGGGGTTGATAAAATTCTCTGCCTGCCCTCGTTCCCGGTAGAATTGAAAATAGCTCTCGCTATCTCCTCCAGTTATATTAGTGACAAGAGAGACCGCATCATAAAGTAGCTCTCCTTCTTTTCTTTCGGAAAATTGACAGACACGGCGCGGATGACGCCAAGAATTCGCTTGATAAAGAGATTCAGAGTAGGAAGCATGTGGCAAGATAGACAAGTCATCATCTTGAGGACTAGGCAAGGTCAGATCTCCTAAACAGCTGAGAACGGCATTGCTCTTCAGTTTAATGAGGTAGTGATGCCCTTTATCTTCAATCAGGTCATAGAGTTTCGGTGTCGCAAAGCCACTGTCCATCCGAAAGAGCAGATTGTCAAAGCGCTCTAAGATAGGGATAAGGAAGCTATCCGCTCCTTCTGAACAATAGCGATTTCCAGGTCGCAGCTGGGCATTGAGACAATAGCCTGACTGGCTTTCAAAGGCATAAAGGGGATGGTAGCCTGTGGCACGGTAATGCGCATTGTAGGCGGCTCCTTCTTGGTTGCCATAGGTGGTAAAGTGAGTAGAGTCAACGTTGATGATAAGGTTCCCAAATTATTCACAGTTCTCCCAACTGACTTGAATACACGAAAAAATCACTGG
>CAVHFY010000023.1:79870-91284 GCA_963635745.1 Lachnospiraceae bacterium | reverse complement strand
CCTGTATAGTCATCATGAATTTTAAAAAGGATATCTTTTTTGCTATCACTACCTTGTTTTATCTTAGTAACTTTGATTTTTTGAAGGAAAGGTTCTACACTTGGAATCTCAAAAGTTCCCTTTCCTTTTTTAATACTCTCTAATACAAAATCTGCAAACTTGGTAAATTCCAAAATCGGTACAGATAAAACTTCCTGATTATCTTCTAGTAAGACAATATTGCCTGTTTTTTCATTTCTACTGTATTCTTTCTGAATCTGATCTTCATTTTTAATGGCACTAAGTATCATATAAAACAAATTGGGGATTTTGTTTAACTCTTCATCAGCAGCATATATTCTTCCTTCAGATAATGCTTTTAGAAAAACGTAAAGTTCTGCCCATTCGCCTTTATTCACTTTGTTAGGCATATTTTATGTACTCCTTTTTAAGTTTTGAATATACTTCCTCTTTCATTGCATCTGCTACAGCTCTCATCATAGGCACTGCAACCGAATTTCCCATTTGTCTATACATTTGTGTTCTACTTACAGGAATTTTAAAATCATCTGGAAAACCCATTAAACGTTTACACTCTAACTCTGAAAATAACCTCAAACCAGTTTCTCCACCTTTAACAAAAGTACCTGTTAATCTTTGAATTTTATGATATGAAGCTACTAAGGTTTTAACTTGTATATTCGATTTTTTATCAACAATTTGAGGCTTACCATCATCTTTTTTAAACAAATAAGACTCTTGTAAATGCTTAGAAATACTATATCCTTGAGGATTATCTTCAAGAATTTCACCTATACTGACCCTGTTTTCTGCATTCCCGATAGGAAAAGCAAAAGTATCAACATTAAGGTCTGGATGAAATCCAACTATCACCACTCGTTTTCTAACTTGGGCTAATCCAAAATTCTGTGCATCTAAAACATCGTAAAATACTGAATAACCCAATGATTCCAAATTTTCCAAAATAATCTTAAATGTTTCTCCTTTTTGAATTGTCAATAGACCAGGAACATTCTCTAAAAGAAACATCTTTGGCATGTGATATTTCAGAATTCTAAGCACATCAAAAAACAATGTTCCTTGTGTTTCATGCGCAAAACCTTCTCTTTTACCAATATTTGAAAATGGTTGGCATGGAAATCCTGCTAATAGGACATCGTGCTCTGGAATATCTTCTTCACTAATTTGTGTAATATCTCCAAATGGTTTTTCACCATAATTTTCTTCATAGGTTTTGGAAGAAAAACGATCCCACTCAGAAGAAAAAACACACTTTGTATTTTCATCTTCAAAACCTTGTCGAATTCCTCCAACACCTGCAAATAGGTCTATAAATCTCATTTTATTACTTTCTTTTTTATCTTCATTTTCTATTTCTATAATAGCCTTTTCAATTAAAGCTTGACATTTCGATGAAAAACTTTCACATTCTTGAATTGATAACGAATCAATCTTCTTACATAGTTCTGGTTTGAGTTTTATAGACTTTGAAATCTTTTTCTCGCTTGGATTTTTTCTATTTCTACCAGCGTTCTTTCGAGCACCGCCACGCATAGTTCTTCTCCCAAAATTCTAATTTAAGAAAATTATACCATTATCAATTTGAAAAAGCGAATTCTTTTTTCTATTTTTAGTCCGTAATATTAGTATAAAGATGTCTTTTATAATTAAAAAGCCTGACTTTTAAATTTAGAGAATTGTTTCCAGTTTCAAACCAAAAATAATGATCCCTTCCATCCTTGGCATTTTCTTTATTCAGCTTGAAATAGTTTTTCTGGTTCATTGCCATAGTTCTGAGAATATCATCAATCAAAAACGTTAGTGGTACATTCATTGCTGAGTATTTTTGGAAGTCTTCTTCGAATCGGATATAGTCTTCTGAAAAATAATCCATCTGCAACTTGTTCTCGTAGAGTTCTTTTCTACTCATAGGCAACCTCTTCTAATAACTGAATGTTCAGGATATCTTCTACTTGAACTAATAGGTATCCATCACGGGTTTTAAGGTATATTTCCTTTGCTGAAATTTCCTTCACATACCCAATCAATGTGACTTTTTGAGCTTTTTGTTTGACGGTCAATCGTCCTTTCAATTGTCCAACATAAAGCTGAGAAAGTAACAAGAGTTTTTCTGTCTTGTTCAAATCACTGGATAAGTCTACACGAGATTTTTCTTCACCTAGTGAAGTGGTATGTTCTGATAAAAAGAAGCCCATCCACTTTTGCATGCCTGCATCTTGATATTCTCGTGCTGACTGATAGGGTAAATAAGACCGATCGATCATTTTAAGCCATCTAATCCACCAGCTGAATGACCTCCGATTAGTTTACTTCTAGCAATACTTCTTGAAGCAGATTCAAGCGCATTCGCTTTTAAAAGTGAAGTAAATCCGAATTGGTCTCGGATGGCATCAATCGCTGATTGGAGCCTTTCTTCTTTTTCTAGTTTTTCAACATCATCAAATAAGGAAATGAGCCCAAAGGATTCATCCACTAAACCCGAATAGTTGACTGCCACACTTCTTACCGCTCCTGAACTGTACTTCTGATGAAACAACTGCAAGACAACATTGGTTAAAGTGTCTGTCTGATTGCTTGGTTCAATCTTCATTTGAGTGTTGATTGATTTTTTATTTTCTTGTTTGGAATATCCTACATGAATAGAAACAACGGTCGCTTTCTTACCTGCTCTTCTTAATCGAATAGCTACTTGCTCCGCCATTTCCCGTAAAACAATCTCTATATCTCGTTGTTTGACATAATCTCTTGGCAACACTTGAGAGTTACCTAAACCTGTGCTCTTGGGTTTATAAGGCTTACGAACATTACTTTCATCAACGCCATTTGCATGAAACCAAAGGCGAAGCCCTGCAACTCCTAGAGCTTTTTTGAGCAAGTCTGGATTGCTATTGGCAAGTTCCTTGATAGAAAAGATTCCCAAGTCATTCAATCTTTTCTCCATACGGTGACCAATTCCCCAGAAGTCTGTCATATTAGGAATAGCCCAAACCTTGTTCTCCACATCTTCATAAGACCAGTTGGCACGCATAGTAGGCATTTTCTTAGCTTCATTGTCCAAGGCTAGCTTGGCAAGTAAGGGATTGCTATTGGACATCCCCACTGTTGAATAAATCCCAGTCTTTCGCCAAATATCCTTTTGAATTTTAGCTGAAATCATATCTAGCTTGTCTTTCCGTGATATGTTTTGGTCGCTTACAAAATAATTAAGAGAAGTTGTAAGATCAATAAAACCTTCATCAATGGAGTAGGGGTAAATCTCATCAGGACTGCCATAATTTTGAAAGACTCGTTGGATTTCTAGATTGACTTCAATATACTTGTCCATCCGTGGAGGGACAATAAAGGTAGTCTTCGCCCATTCCTCAATGTAGCGTACAAAGTCTGAATCTGTTGGTAGCCCCTGTTTTTTAGCGTTGTAGTAGGAAAATTTTCTGGTTTTAACATCAAATGGGAGATCATAAGCTCGTCCAACATTTTTCTTTCCAAACACTTTCTTAAACATAGGGGAAGATGCTAAAATCAATCCAGCAGAGTTATCCGCTCGACTCATGACACAAAGAGAAGTTTTGAGAGGATGAAGTCCTCGCTCCACACACTCCACACTAGCGTAGAAGGATTTCATATCGACAAAGGCAATATCACTGACAGGCTCTTTTGAATAGTCAATGATTCCCATAACCTAGTCCTCCAAGGGAATGAAGTTTCCCACGATTTTCCCAACAACTCGTGGATCATCATCATAAGGAGCGAACTTGTCCTTGTATTTTTTGTTGATGGAAACAAGGCGTAAACCGTCTTCTTCTAAGTAGACACGCTTAATATAGGTTTGTTCATTCCAAACAACCGCATAGACTGCTCCGATCATAGTCAAATCCTGTCTCACGAATAAGAGCAACGGAACCGTCAGGATACTTGGGTTCCATAGAGTCCCCTGATACCCAAGAAGCGAAGTCATGCCCCAATTCTTCATCATAATAAACAGTATCGTAGTCTTTATCACCGTAGATAGTCGCACCTAGACCAGCAGACATTTCTTCATAGACATGGTATTCATAACGTGGTTCTGCAATGGAAATAACTTTGTTAGTTTGTTCTTCTGCGACTAAATCCCGAGCGTAAGATACAACTTGTTCTTTTCCAGTGGGAGAGAGGACATTGTAGAGTCTAACAATCTCTATTTCTGTAAAGTAGCCTTTGGGGACATCCAAAATATTTTCCAGTAAAGCCACCTTTGCAGTAGATGGCTCTTTTACTCCACGTTCCCAAGCGGAGTATGCTTGATAGCTAATCCCTAGCTTGTACGCAATATCTTTTTGCGTGAGTTTAAGCTCCTTTCTACGAGCTTTTAATTTTTCTGGTTGATACATAATTCACCTCACATCAATAATAACTTAAACTCTGCTTTCTTCCTTGATTGTTCATCAGATATCTTGTTTTTATCCCAAGCATAAGCAATACTTTTACCTTTATTGTACAATAACCAAACTTTGACGTTTTTTGCTTTCTCTGTAATTTCTGGCCATAGATCTTGATTTAATAGTTCAGGCACTTCCTCGCTAGTTGCAAAACCATCCTTACTCAATCTTTGAATAACCAGACTTACAGTAGAGGGCTGGTACTGGTTGTAATCGTCTGCTATTTGTTCTTTTATCTTATGAAAACAATGATGAATAGTAGCATTTTGGCCATTGATATATTCATCAACAGCTCTTCGGATTTCTATTTCTAATCCCAGATGATACTCCCTCAGCAAATCAATAAGACGGTAAGTAAGAGCCTCTTTGGATACCTCTAAAGATGACTGGACTTCCTCAAACGTTTGACAGGCATAATAGACTTTAGAGAGAAGAACTATATCTGGCATAAGAATAAATGCTGAAAAGATGTTTGCTTCTCGCTCAATCTGACTATCCTGATTTTCAACTGATTCTGCAAAATACCCACCCTCATGTTTTAAAAGAAAGTGTCCTAACTCATGACAAAGAGTGAAATTTTTCTTAGTAGCTGTATTATTTTGCTCATAGGAAATACTTACTCCAAGTTCATCAATTATTGTCAATCCCTCAATCTTTTTATCCGAAAAATGATGAGGGAGTATCAATATCTCGTTCTCATTTACATGGTAATCAAAGAAAAAACGAAAGCTATATTTCAATAAAGGGCTATCTTGATTCTTCATAAATTGGTAAAGTAATTTCTTAGCACAATGGTGAGCTTCTAAATACAAATATTCCAACTTGTACCTCCTTTTCACTGGAAATACAAAAACTAAACCAATTTGGTTTAGTTAATTATATAAAAAAAGTAGACAGATGTCTACTCATACTGAAGAAAAAGTCCATTTTAGACAATTTTCTTCAGTCTTTTCTTTCATTAGAGAAACTAAAAAACTCTTAAGAATAGAGCATATCAACATTCCTAAGAGTTTTTATAATATGGTATCCAACCTACAATATGGCAATTTTTTCTATTGTTGGTAGGGGTTGTCTACACCTATTAAGTAGTTCTATAGTTGTGATGATCTAGACTATGGCAATCTCCTGTACCTAAACTAAAAATAAACTATGATATATATCCAATATCAGTAGTATTATCTAATAGATCAAGAAATTTAGAGATATCCAGTGCACTATGTAAGCCTAATTTATACGTCGCCCTATTATCTAAATGGCTATCAATGTGATAAATTGGATGGTTATCTCCCTGGTGTTTCGGATCATTGTCAAATCTTAAATATCCAAAATCAAATATTAGCAATTCATTAATGATATAAAACAACGAGTCTGTATCTAGGCTTCTATTTTTCCCATGTAGTAAATCAAGGAGTTCTTCAACCCACGTATCACCCCAGGTAAGATCTTTGTTATCAATTATATTTATAATAGTTACTATCTGAGAAATAATTGCTGAATTAAATTCAAAGCGTCCAATGTTCGAGAAATCACACCAAATTTTAAACTCATTTTCTCCTATTTTTTCTAATTTGAACGGAAAAACGAAAGATTGGATAGTAAACATAGACTGGTCATTCACTTTCTCATATACATTGAAAAAAAATATTCTTTGCATTTTTCTACCAGAACTATTCGGATATACAATTCTGAACCCTTCCTCATCATGCACACCAACTTCGTTCGTATCAGAGTATTCTGTGAGAATTTCCCGAGAAGTTTCTAAACAAATTTTTATTAAATCTAATTGGTTAGTTATGGAACGATTGATATACCTAGTCAATGCTCTTCCCAAACTAAATCTATACTCTTTACTCATCTAAATAATCCTTGACATTTTCAATCAATTCCTCTATTTGTTGGAGATTGACTCCCTTACTTCCAAGCATAGTACCAACCATAGTTTTTATTTTTTGACTATTTTCAAGAGTGAATAGGTGTTTATTCTTCAGAGCTTTTTCGACTTTTTGATCAAAAGTAAGAGAACCATTTATTAGATTCTGAATTTGCTCTTCTTGTAATATATCTTTTTTTTGTGGCTTAGTTACCCTTACCTTACCAGTATCAATAATTTCATCTAGCATCGGTTGATATTTATCATAAATAATCCTATTAGATTCTCCTAATATTAAATATGATGTCAAAAACGATCTAGTAAGTAACATATATATAGTATTTCGACTCTCCAAATCTTGGGTAATTTCATCCAAAACTATTCCAATCAAAAAGGAGAACTCCAAACCCTTAACATTATTTTGATTACTTATAAAAACCTTATCACTTTGTCTAGATCTATATCTATTTTCATAGATTTTTTGAGTTTCCCAGTTATATTTCTGCTCAATAAGTGTGCTTATATTATCAGCTAATTTATAACCTTTATTGTTCTTAGATACAAATACTATTCCAATATCAGAAGGAGAAATGTCTTTATGTTTTTCCCTTAAATCATCAATTATATTAAACAATTGATTTAGAATTTCACCAGTTGTCTCAGCATATTCCAACTTGGTAGGTAAAATTGAATCGTCATTGAAATCATTGAATCTGTTGATTGGTTCTCGACTAAATTCATATACGATTGTCTGATTCTCCTCTTTTTTTTCAAAAGTGTACCCTGCCGCTCGCCAAGATTCATCATCATCAAACCATTGAATAACTGGTTTTTCCTTTAAACCAAATCCTAAAAATTGTGAAAACATAAAGTTCTTAGGATCAGTTCGGTAAACTTTATTAAGAGTAAAATCAGGTTGTCTCACAAGTTCAGATTTTCTTTCATAAATTTTTTGAAAGATATCACTAGCTACAATCACTTGACTAGACACAACCATATCACATAACTTAAAAAAAGAATCGGAAAAATCCTGAGCTTCATCAATAAGAATATAATCAAAGCAATAGGTGAAATCTGACGTATTTCTAATCTCTTCAAGTTGCTTAATAGCAGATAAACAAACTCCATCAAATCCTTCAACACCAGAATCACTATAGTTAATAAATTCTAGTCCATAAAAATGACAAATATAACTATATAATCCAGATTCTGAATTATACGATGAACCCCAACTTCTCATAACTTTGATTCGTTCTTCAACATCTTCACGTCTTGAAACTTTCATTTGATCAAAAAATTTTGGAAGACGTTTCTTTATATCATTTGCTAATACTTTACTATTACAAGTAAAAACAATTTTTTTATCTGTTTGATTATATAAATTCACTAACCTATGAAACAAAAGCTCAGTTTTACCTGTACCTGCTAAACCTTGTATAGAAACTTCTTTTTTAGGAATATCGTCATATACGAATCTAGTTTGATCTCCGTCAAACTGAACAATTCTACTCCTTACAGCGTCAAGTATACTATGACTTTGACCTCCTTTATCAGGTGTGTTGATTGAACCAGAAATCAATGATATTAGAATTTCCAGAGTTGCCAAAGACTCACTATCGAAAATTTCACGCTCATTAATACTTTCTGTATTGATTAAATTTATTGGCAATTCATCTAGTAAATGATTCCATTTTCTACTATTACCAATTTTACTCTTAAATCCAAATACTCCACTTAGAGTGGTAATAGAATCTATAAATTCACCTACATAGTCTTCAAATTCATCTGATTCCACATTCCTAATACTTGTAAAAATTATTTTTGTTTTAGGGATAAGAATCGCAAAAGAATCAGCATTGTTAGCTATCAGTTCAGTTGATTTATCATCCTCCACACTATATAGCGGGTTTTGTATAACATAAATTGTTCCATCAATACTAGCAGTTCTCTCTCTTAAAATTTTTTTCAATTCTAAATAAGAGTCCGTCTGTTCAATTTCATTAGATACTTTTTCGTAAAACTTAATATCACTCATTAATTATTCCTTTCCAAAGTGTTTCTTCCGTTCTTCCATGAACTCTATCAACTCTTTTTTAAAGATTTCTTTTTCTTCTTCAGTTAATCCGTTTGAATTCATACGAAAGAGTAATTCAATGTTGTCTATCTCCTTATTCGTATTTTCTTTGTCAGAATTTCCAACTAAATAATCAACTGACACATTTAAAATTTGTGCTAGCTTAATAAGATTCTCTTGAGTGGGATTTTTCTTTCCCCTCTCCCAATCTGCATAGGAAGATTGACCGATTCCTAATCGTTTTGCTAATTCAACTTGAGTTAAGTGAGATTGTTTTCGTAGTTCTTTTAAACGTTCTGCAAACGCCATAGTTATTCCTCTTCAAAAAATTTTTAAAAATTTCAAAAAAACTCTTGACTTTTATCGCTGGTAGCGATAAAATGTAAATATAGCTGGTAGCGATATTGAAAATCAAAATAATAATCCCTACCAAATTGAGATCATTGAAAATTAAATAAAAAGTGCGTCTGACAACCAGAGGACTGACCGCCAAACAAACACTAAACTTTGCACCTTTATTGTAACTGTTTTGCGGAGAAAAGTCAAGTCTGTTTGATGGTTGAAGTGAAGATTTAAAACAATTTTTTGTGGGCTTCCACGCATTTCGGACTTTCGCACTTTTCCGAATAGTAAAGTGAACTGGCTTCGCCAAAGGGCGTAAGAGAATCTTAAGGGCATGATAAGGACTACCTGATGAGATTGGCTGGGAAAGCGATGGTAATTCATGCAAAGCACCTTGCTAAACGTTGCCACCGTGAAGGAGGGATCCTTCAACCAAATAACTTTTCTCTACTGCTGTCTGTCTAAAATTAGATAGACTTACTGTAGCTACTAAGTCTATTTTCTTAGTAGCTTTTTACTTTTACAATAAAGGAGAATACTATGACTAACTTTTTTCGCACAACAATGTAAGCGACTCTATGAAAACTATCTCTTCACCTATGATATGTTTTCTAGATCTGAACAACTTCAAGGGCAACTTTATCATCAAGCCCAAAAAGATTTAGACCAACTCGCCCACAGGTCTTTAGATACAGGATTTTCACATGGCGAAGTTGAATTTTATAAGCGGATGTTTAAACGCAAACTCTTTACCCATTATTACTCACGAGTGAAGCAATTGGCTTGACTCTTTTTATTTTGCACTCAGAAAGGAAGAAATTATGATCCCAGAAACACTTGTTATGCAACCAAACTTTATCGGTACTGCTTATTATGAAAAACTAGGCAATGCGCCACGCTATGTCTTCGGAAAAGAAGGCAAATATCAACGCCACGTACTAAACAATGAAGAGCACGGAGCCTTTCATGTCATCACGCCTGCTTCCGCAACGGTCTTTCCAGAAGATGCTCTAGTGGAGGTGGTTAATCCCATCTTCCTTGCGGACACTTCCCTAAACGGAAACTCTGTCGCCCCAGCTCTGAATGTATTTGCGGAAAAGCTAGTTTTGAAAAAATAAGAAAGAAAAGGAGAAACACATATGGCTAAAATTGGATTAAACTTCGGAGAAAAACTTCAAATTGCGGACAAGACCTATCGAGTTATTTCAGAAGGACTAGATATCCCTCAGGTCTTTGGAAAACTCACCTTCCGAGGGATTGAAGGGACGGACACCATCTATGAAATTGACCGTTCCCAACGCAATCCTGACGGCTCCTATGTTCAAATCAACACAGGAGAAATTCGGGGCGTTGTGGTGGGGATTCACTCTTCGGTTCAACACGAAACCCTCTTTTTCACTATTGCCGATATGGCGGAGTCTGAAATCGAAGACTTGGGTCTCAAGTACCGTGAAGAAGTGGAGCTAGAAGACATTGTCGTGACTCATACCCACGTTAACCGCAACGATATCTACAAGCTCTTTGCTTCTAAGATTAAGAAAAAAGGAGCTATCCAAAAAGAAAACAAACCTGTAGAGACTAAGAAAGAGAATTAGGAGGTGACATATGAAACTCTTTACCTACCGAGGACAAAGAGTTCAAGCCTATCATCGCAATATTAAAGGCATCACTTGGTTTTTCTTGTGGGTACCTTTTTTGTTGGCTCTTGCTTGGTATATCTATCAACACTACCCAGAACTACAAGTTCAACCTCTCCCGAAATCTTATTACCTCCTAGCCTTTGCCTTTGGATCTGCTCTTTTAGCTCAAGTGGTTAATTGGCTTTGCTACGTGAAGGTATTGGCTTTCCAAAGGATGAATAGCTTACGGATCCTATCTCGCTTTCTCCTAGAAAACAATCTCTATCTGGTTAAAAAAGTCAAACGAGATCAAAAGGTGGTGGAAAAAATCAGCCTTCCCCAAGTCTATCTCAAACAATCACGCTATGGGATTGAAGTCAGTTTTATTCTGGAAGGTAATAAATTTCAAGATCGTTTTCTCAACCTTGGGGCAACTCTTGAAGTCATGTTTAACGGAGACTTTCGAAATAAAACTTTTGATAAACGCTTTATCAAGTACGATATCGCCATAAATCGCATTGATAGCCGTATTGGAATTGATAAAGTCCAAGTCAAAGGCTCTAAACTTCAACTCATGGAAGATGTTGTGTGGGACTTTATCGAAGAACCGCATTTGCTGATTGGTGGGGGTACAGGAGGAGGAAAAACCATTCTCCTAATGTCAATCATCTATGCTCTGGCTAAAATCGGATTTATTGATATTTGCGATCCCAAAAATTCTGACCTTGCAGGACTCAAAAACATTCCTGTCTTTCACGGTCGTGTCTTTACAAGTAAAGAAGATATTATTCAGTGCTTTAAGGAAAACGTAGAATTTATGGAAAAACGCTATGAACTCATGTCAACCTCGCCCAAATTTCAAGCTGGAAAGAACTTCACCCATTATGGTATGAAACCAAAATTCATCCTTGTGGACGAGTGGGCAGCCTTAATCGCCAAGATTGAACGAGATTATAGTCTACAAGCAGAAGTCACTGAATATCTGACCCAACTTGTCCTAGAAGGTCGTCAGGCTGGTGTCTATGTCATCTTTGCCATGCAACGCCCTGATGGGGAGTTTGTAAAAACGGCTC
>CAVHFY010000023.1:0-79860 GCA_963635745.1 Lachnospiraceae bacterium | reverse complement strand
ACTTTATGAAGCGCCTCTCAGTCGGTCATTTGGAATCAACAGGCTATGACATGATGTTTGGGGACGCCAATAAAACCAAAGAGTTCAAAAAACTAGATGAAATCAACGGTGAAAAAATCTACGGACGGGGCTATATCGCAAATAACGGGGACTTAGCTGGTGAGTTCTTCTCACCTTTTGTTCCACTAAACAAAGGTTTTTCTTTCTATGAGGCTTATTCAGAAATTCCTATCCTAGAATTTGAAGGAGAAGAATTTACCGTCTTTGAAGATATGCTTCCACAAGCACCTAAAGAAGAAGCCATAAAGGAGGAAGAAATCGTAGAAGCAGAAAGCAACCAACGACCACTTAAAGAATTTGCGGAAGAACAGGAACTCAAGGTCGCAACGCTTCGCAAGATTATCTATCTCTTAGAAGAACAAGGAATCGATTTTGAACGTTCAAACTCTGCTATTCTAGTGAATCCTTTTCAGGAAGAACTCCTTCTTGAAACGCTGGTTCACTTTGAAGAGGGTGGACGAAAATCTTATGCCAAAGCCGTTCAATTGGCTATCAGTCATCAGGAGCTAGGACAAGGGCAAGGGCAAGCCTGACGCCAAGTCAGGCGCAGACCGTAGCCCGAAGTTCCTAGTTTCTGATGAAGTAACCCCCGATTTCTAATAGGGGGGTTACATTTGGCAAAATGACAAAGTCCACCCCTCCTCATTCCTTGTGGAAGTTGGGATTGCGGATTTTAGAAAGTGTGTCACTTTGAGAAAAAAAGTGTGTCACTCATAAAAAAGGAGGTGTCCTCATGAATGGATAAAATCAGCCCATTCAATCTTAAGAAATTTCGTCAAGAAACAGGCATGAGCCAAAAACAATTTGCACAAGCGGTTGACCTACCCACTAGAACCTATCGTTCTTACGAAGCTGGCGAAAGGGGCTTAACCATAGAAAAATTTCGTGATCTTAAAGAACGGCTTGGTTTTCACAAGGACCATGAAAAACAAAGCTTGCGTGCTCGGATTGACTACTTGCGTATTTCCTTTCCTGCTCTTCGTGACTTAGAGGCTTTCTGTGAAAACTTCCTCTTTTGTCATCTGAGTGAATTTAGCGATCAAGAAACACGCCTCATGACTTACACCCATCTTTGGCAAAGAGGAAATATCTGGATCTTCGATTTCTTCGATAAAACAGTAACCAAAGACTACCAAGCCTGTCTTCAACTTTCGGGGCAAGGGTGCCGTGAATTAGAAGTGCTCTTAGAGCACAAGGGCATCACTTGGCAGACTTTTCTTCAAAATCTCCTCTACGCTTATGAGGATTGCCGAATTAAGAGGTTAGATATCGCCCTAGATGAACTCTACAAGGGATTTGGAAAAGAAAACCAACAAATCCACCTTCCTAAGTTAATGGATAAGCTCTATGCCAAGGAAATTGTTCTAAACACCTTTCGAAAATGGAACGTGACGGGTGGAGGTTCCTTTATCGATAACGAAGACATGGAAGCCAATCACGGATTGTCTCTATATTTTGGCTCAAGGCAAAGTCAACTCTACTTTAACTTTTACGAGAAACGCTATGAACTCGCCCGACAAGAAAATATCTCCTTGGAAGAATCCTTGGAGATTTTTGGTATCTGGAATCGCTATGAACTCCGCTTTTCAGACCAGAAAGCACAAGGGGCTATTGAAGAATACATCAACGGGGTAGATCTTGGAGAAATTGCCCGTGGAGTCGTCAATCATGAAATGCAGGTCTATGATGGTGTCAACCAATTTGGAGCCTATAAACCCGATGAAAAATGGCAACGCCTCTTTGGTGGGGTGGAACCCTTGAAACTATCAACTAACCCTCAGCCCTACTCTATTGAACGAACCATCCGCTGGCTAACCTACCAAGTCTCTAACTCGCTTGCTCTAGTCTCAGAAGCCGACCGCATCATGCAGACCGAATACATGAAGATGATTCAAAATAGCGGTGAAATCACGGATCGGGGCGAGGCAATGTTAAAACTACTCAAAACCAATCAACACTATAAAACTTAGAAAGGAAAAACAAATGGATTACAAAGTACACATCAATTCACTAGATAGCTTTAAAGCATGGTCGGGTGGTGCGACAACTCTAAATACCGTCCGTGAACGTGGCGGATTGGATACCCTCACTATTATCTGTGAGGATATCTTCTCTGGAGATATCCCAACTGCTACCCAAATCAATGATTGGCTCTGGTTTGATACAGATTTCATCTACCAAGCCCTAGGTTATCAAGACCTAGTAGAGGAATAAGACATGCACAAGAAAATCTATCAAGCAGACTTCTTTCTCATGCCTGACAATGAATTTTGGCACTTTTACATCATTCTTCAAAAAGGGAAAGATTTCTACTATGAATGTGCTGGCAGATGTACCGAAAAAGAACCAAATGCTAGAGGTCTCTATGATTACGAACACGCTTGTTTCACACTAGATGGACAAGTGCTTACTCTCAATCAAAAAATGCGCCCTTCATTGATTGCTTACATCCAAGAAACGATTAAACGAAATCAAGAACGATTTAGAAAGGAAATTGACATGGCTACTAAAAACCTCTTCACCCTACAAGTCGAACGAGTCGCTAGCGAACTAGGAGAACTCCTCAAAAAGAAAGACTATAAAGAGTCATGGACAAAAGCAGGTGAACTCAATAGCTTGCTGAAAAAAGAGGAGGCAAAAACACTAGCTCCTCAGTTGTTAGAACAACTTCAATATGAGCTAAAAGGCTATTACTTCATCAATTCAGAAATGGAAAAGCTCAATAAACGCTTCTATGCAAAAGGAGCCAAACTCATTGAGTTAGCCCAAGTCTAACAGGAGGAACTATGGACAAACTAAAAACCTATCTCTTAAAAGCACGGCACTTTCTGGAACAGTTTAAAAAGGTAGACAGAAAAGGCAAACCTCCAAAACTCAAAACCTTAACCAAAAAGCAAGCCAATCTCTTTGTAGTGGGAGGGATATCTTGTCTCCTCCTCATCGGGATCATGGGTTCCATTCGAGCGATTACCCTCTCCAATCAAGTCTCTAGTCTAAAGACGAGTCTTGAAACTTTTGGAAAGGAGAAATCTGAAACTCCTGCAACTATTGGACAGTATGACTACCGCCTCCAATACTATCTAAATGATTTTGTTTATGCTTACTTTACCCTATCAAAAGAGGGCGATAAACAAACCGAACAGGTCAACCATCTAAACTCTTTTTACGGGGCAATTCCTGACACTAAGTCCCAAGGACAAGTCAGAAATCCTAGCGAGGTGATTTATTCGCAACTGGTCACCGTAAAAGACAAGGTCGCAACCTATCGTATCAAGTACAAGGAATGGATTAAAAAAGACAACAACACCGAAGAAAAGGAAATCACAACGGGCTTTAATATCCCCTTTGAAGAAGTCAAAGGCAAGTTCCGTGTTGCTGGACTTCCTTGGTTTTCAAGTCTTGAATCCTCACAAGCCCCTTCCCCTTCTAAAGATGAACAGTTAACTCTATCAGCGACTGATCGATTGTCTGAGGAGGAACACAAAAAAGTGGACAAGTTTTTGACGATTTTTTTCACAAACTACACCACCAATCAAGACAATCTGAATCTGATTGCGAAAAATCTTTCCGTAGTGGCTAATACTACTTTTAAAAGTATTGATTACACCTACCTAAAAGAGGACGGGGAAAAGCTAATCGCAACCGTTCAAGTGACTTTTGAAGTAGGAGCTTCCACCCATGCGGAAAACTTCACCCTAACTCTTACCGAAAACAACGGAACCTACTTTGTGGAAGATTTATCCCACACTATTCCTCTAAACTATGCAAAACAAGAAAAATAAAGGAGAATTAAATGAATACAGAAAATCTACAAAATTTTTTACAAAACGATGCCGTTTGGATCTTGGGATTCATTGCCTTGTTACTCTCCATTAAGGCATGGCGCAATAGCTCATGGATTCAGCTTTTTTCAGTTGTCGGCTTCTATGCTGTCATCGTCTCCCTCACAAAAGGCCAAGAAATTCTAAAAGCCTTTGGCTGGTTTCTTCGTCTCTTTGGGATTGAAACAGGACTCTAATCATGAAAGAAGAAAAACTCTATGACTACGGCAAGGGGCTAAATGCCCCTTACTGGATTCAAGAAATTAAAACCAAAAAGGGCACTCGCATCTGGTACTTTGCAACTCCCATGCAGTTGTCCTTTTTTATTGTATTTATTCTTGTCTTTGTTGTCATGCTCTTAGCTGGTGGATTTATCCTCGTTCCGCTTGCTAAAGCCACCCATTCGATTTCCTTAATCCTCTATTGGTTCATTCCCTATAAGCTGGCAAAGTTCTATACCGAGTACGAACCACACGGTAAGAAAATGCACCTTTTCCTTGCAGACTATCTCATCTACTGTTGGGATTTCAAGTTCAATAAGAAAGCTATCTATCATGAAGACCGTATAGATGAGGTGGAGGAAATCGTCTTTGAAAAAACTGACCTCTAGAAAGGAGGAACTATGTCTCTAACACTCACATATCCCATCCTACAAACTCATGACAATCTTGCCTTAAAACGGGATCGCTCAGTCATGGCTTACTATCACATCCCCAATACACCTATCACCATCACAGACGATGAACGAAAAACCAAACACAAATTAACTGTTGCTCAGATGATGAAGAAGCTTCAAAAAAACCAACACTTTGAAGTCGCTCTTATTCCCAAAGACTATCTCTTAGAAGAAAAGCTAAGAGACTTTTCCGAAGCTCTGGCTAGTGATAGCAGGAAGCTAGGAGAAGAACTTCTTCTCTACACAGTTGACCAGCTAACGGAGGAAATGGAAATTCCCTATCAGTTCGACTGGTTAATTGGGGTCAATCTACGAAAACAAGCTCATGGACAAAGTCTTAAAGAAGTAGCCCTTGAAAGTTTAACAGATTTCTCCGAAAAAATCGCTAAGGGCTTTGGCTATGAATATGAACTAGCTGAAAACTGGTATGACGATTACCGAGCAGATGAATTTACCGTCTATCAAGCCCTAGCCCCTCTACGGGCAAAAGCCTTATCCAATGAAGAACTTTTCTACTATCAACGGATGCAGTACCTCCGCTACATTCCCCACTACAAAAAGGAAGTTCTAGCCAATCGCTCTCTCTTTAACATCACAGATACCTTAATCAAAGTCACTAAAGGGGGATTCCTCAAACTTGAAAGTCCTTACGGTTCTTCCTATGTAACCATTCTTCCTGTCGGCAAGTTTCCCATTCAGTTTAATGGCTTTCATCTTGGTGAATTTGTCCAACGGCTCAACTTCCCTGTTGAGTTACGGATTAAGGCAGAATTTATTGATAACAATAAAATCAAGGGGAAAATGGGGCGTTCCAACACACGCTATCAAAATATCATGGAAGAGGCAGAAAATACCGATACTGTCCAACAAGATGAAATCATCATGGGCTCGCTTTCCCTTAAAGACTTGATGAAGAAGGTAGGGAACAAGGAAGACATCATCGAATATGGAGCCTATCTCATTGTTTCAGCTTCAAGTCTCGGACAACTAAGACAACGCAGACAAGTTGTTCTCAATTATTTCGATGACATGGGCGTTGAAATCAGTGAAGCGAGCCAAGATGCTCCCTACCTCTTTCAAGCTCTTCTTTACGGTCAACCTCTTCAAAAGAAAACAAGAACCTGGACTCACATGGTTACACCACGTGGATTCTCTGAACTCATGCCCTTCACCAACACTTCATCTGGAAATCGAATTGGTTGGTATATCGGGCGAGTAGACAACTGGACAGGACGGTGGGACTCTATTCATAAAGCTATTGAATCCTCCAAAAACATTGTCCTTTATAATGCGACTGTCGGAAACAAGGAGGATATTGCTGGGAAGATCACAAAGAACCCACACATCATCATTACAGGAGCTACGGGTCAAGGGAAGTCATTCTTAGCTCAGATTATCTTCCTAAGCGTTGCCCTGCAAAATGTCAAAACTCTCTACATTGACCCCAAAAGGGAGCTAAGAAATCACTACCATGAAGTCATTAATTCTCCTGAATTTGCGGATCTCTACCCCGAACGCAAGAAACAAATTGAAGCCTTTAACTTTGTGACTTTGGATAGCTCATTGGTTTCTAACCATGGAGTCCTTGACCCTATCGTAGTTCTTGATAAGGAACAGGCAGTTGAAGTCGCAAAAAATATGTTGGAATTTCTCCTGCAAGCCGTAGATGATGTCACCATGGATCAAAAAACAGCCATTACAGAGGCTATAAACGCCATCGCAGAGAAACGGGAACAAGGAGAGGCAGTAGGCTTTAAACAGGTCTTAGAACGCCTAAAAATGGATGAGAAGGACGATATTGCTTCTGTTGGACGTTATCTAACTTCTATTGTCACCAATTCCATCTTGGAACTAGCCTTTTCAGACGGAACCACTCAAGGGCTAAACTATGACTCCCGAGTCACTATTCTAGAAGTCAACAACCTAAAACTTCCTAAGGACAATTCCACTAAGATTTCAGACCATGAACGCAATTCTATTGCTCTGATGTTTGCCCTTGGTGCCTTTTGTACCCACTTTGGAGAGCGTAACGAAGATGAGGATACAATCGAATTTTTCGATGAAGCATGGATTCTTATGAAGTCCGCAGAAGGAAAAGCCGTCATTAAAAACATGAGACGGATTGGGCGTTCGAAAAACAACACGCTTGCCCTCATCACTCAATCTGTACACGATGCAGAAAACGATGATGACACAACGGGGTTTGGAACTATCTTTGCCTTTTATGAAAAATCTGAAAGAGAAGATATCCTTCGCCACGTCAACCTTGAAGTCAACGAACAAAACCTAGAGTGGATTGATAACATGATTTCAGGGCAATGTCTCTACTATGATGTCTACGGCAATCTCAACATGATATCTGTTCACAATCTCTTTGAAGATATTGACATGCTTCTAAAACCAATGAAAGCTACTGTTTCTTCAAGTCTTGAAAATAAATACGCTAGTTAGGAGGTGAAACCATGCAAGAAGCATTTGAGAAATTAACTGGCGTTGATATATTTTCCCTTAAATCCTACATGGAGCCTACAGGTTTTGGTTCCTTCAATGGAGCATGGGTCATGATTAATGAAATCTTCGTCAATTTTTTCTTTTTCCTGCTCAATGCCGTTGTTGGTTTTTTCTCGCTCCTCATTCGTATCTTAGAAAAAGTAGATCTCTACTCAGCTTACAAGAATTACGTCTTTACTGGAGCAAGCAATATCTGGAAAGGATTTACAGGTTCTGCCTATGGTGGCGTTGCCAATAAATCCCTCATTTCTATGTTATTACTGGGAATAGGAATTTATCTTTTTTACCAATACTTCTTTTCTAAAGGAAGTTTTTCTAGATCTTTATTACATGTCTGCCTTGTGATTCTCTTAGGATTTGGTTACTTTGGTTCTATTGCTGGAACCTCTGGTGGTCTCTATTTATTAGACACAATTAACAATGTGTCAAAAGATGTCTCCTCTAAAATATCTGATATCAAAATTAAATATGATGAAGAGAACTCCATCAAAGTTGGAGAAAGCATGGCGGATAGCTATATTGCAGAAACTTCTTATAAAGCTTATATCTTTGCCAATACTGGTCAAGAAAACGGAAAATACAAGAATAGTCAAGACGGAAAAGAAGAGGAATTAGATAACAGTAAAGTCTTGGGAACCTCTGACAACAACGGAAATTTCACTCCCGTTAAAGCCAAAGAGCGTTCTGATTACCTTGATAAAATCGGAAACGGAGCCAATGAAGACGGGGAAAAGAACCGCTGGGTGTCTGCTATGCCTGATTTTATCTTTATCCGTATGTTCTACGTCATCTTCAAAATTGTGGAAGCTTTTGTATTAGCTATCCCAATCGTTCTCATTCAGATTCTCAATATACTAGCACAATTACTAGTCTTGATGATGATTCTTCTCTTTCCAGTTGCGCTTCTTGTATCTTTCGTTCCAAGAATGCAGGAACTCATCTTTGGAGTACTCAAAGTCATGTTTGCTGGACTCGCTTTTCCAGCGATTACAAGTCTTTTGACTCTCTTTATCTTCTACATTGAGCACTTAATCGAAAATTTGGTGACATCTGGTTTTGACGAAATCATCAAGGGACTCCCTTCTCTTGCTTTATTTGCTCTAGTTTTCAAATTGTTAGTATCCGTTACCTCTAAAGCTCTTGTCTTCTTCCTCCTTTGGAAATACAAGGCTGAAATCATCCAGTTTATCCTTGGCTCCAAGGCTCGTATGGTCGCAAATGACATTGGAAACAAGGTCACTCAAACCGTCAGTCATACAAAAGAAATTGCCTCTCAAGTACCGACAAAAAGTCTCTCAACCGCTCAAAGCTTGGGAAACTTTGCTCTTGCAAGTTCGGGCTATGGTGCTGGTATGGTCATGAATGCTAAAAGCCAATTCCAACAAGTTGGCTCCTTCTTTACCAGAAATCAACCTGATAGAGAAGAAACTAGCTTCTCTATGGAAAATGAAATTCCACAAGAAGAAACCATTCCAAAAACCTCCTCCACTACTGTGAGTCATCCAAAACAAGAAGAAACTCGTCCTACTACCTTTGAACCAGCTCTGCAACCAAGCGAAGAAAGAAGCAATCCAGAAGAGGAATTTCAAGCTCTTAAAGAAGAATGGATTTCTCCTATCAAACAACACCGTATCAATCGCCTAGAAGAAAAACTAGAAGATTACAAAGACCCTCAAGCCATGTTTAAAGCGCAAGGTTCAAATGCCTTTACTCGTGCTTATCGAAAGACCATGACAAGAGATGATAAAATCAAAGCCAACATTGAACGTAGAAACAGACTAACTGAACGATTAAACCAATTAAGAGGAGAAGCAAATGAACACAAAAATTCGTTCTAGAACTGCCTTTCCAAGAGTTCTAGAAGATACACTCTATCAAGCCTACCAAGAAGGGAAACGCTCAGTCGATTTCCTTCTTTTATTTCCAGTAAAGGACTCTGAAAGGGAAACAATTATTTCCCAAGTAAAAGCCCATGCGGTTGTCCTAGATGCCAAATGGCGCTTCGGAACAGTGCTCTTTACTGCCTATATTCGCTATTAAGAACAGGAGGACTTATGAAAAAAATCAAATGGTTTCTCATTCTCAGTCTCCTACCTCTACTCATGCCAATTCTTGTAATTCTCATTCTAGCTTCTGCCATGGCTGGGGGCTCCATTGGGGGAAATTCCGCTAGTCAAAAGGGAGTGACTTATTCTGAACACTGGTCAGACGGGGATCCCTACACCCATAACCTACTCGTTCATCGTTACGGAATCAAGGCTTCACAATTAGATGGATTCTTAAAAACTCTAGGAGTCAACTATGATTCTAGCCGTATCAATGGGACAAAATTGTTAGAGTGGGAAGCCAAGTCAAATCTGGATGTTCGAGCAATCCTTGCAATTGCTTTAAATGAAAGCTCCTTAGGGACTGCTGGGGTAGCGACAAATCCAGGAGCCAATATGTTTGGTTATGGTGCCTTTGACTCCAATCCTGAAAACGCCAATAACTTCAATGATGATGTTGCTGTAGTCGCTCTCACCCAACAAACCATCATTGGTAATAAAAACCAAACCTTCAAAATCCAAGACGACAAGGCAAAAAAACTAGCCTCTGGAACTCTGAATACTGCCGTTGATGGAGGAGTCTATTTTACAGATACTTCTGGTTCGGGAAAAAGACGAGCTGAAACCATGCAAAAATTAGATACCTACATTGATGAAAACGGAGGAACTCCAAAAGCACCCGAACAGGCAACTGGAAAAACAAGAGACGGTGGCGGAGTCACTTCAAACGAGATTCCACAAGGATATAGTTTGACCCAAGTTATTGATACCACTAACTATATTGCAAGTTCCTATCCATGGGGACAATGTACGTGGTTTGTCTATAACCGAGGAAAACAAGTCGGTGTCAACTTTGACCCATACATGGGAAATGGGGGAGATTGGATGAACAAACTAGGTTTCACCACAACCAATACACCAACCGAGCACTCAGCCCTATCCTTTAGCTCTGGACAAGCTGGTGCAGATCCCATATACGGACACGTTGCCTTTGTGGAACAAGTCAAATCGGATGGTTCCATTTTGATTTCAGAAAGCAACGTCAAGGGACTGGGAGTTATTTCTTACCGAACCTTTGATGCAGAAACCGCAAAACAATTTACTTATGTGATTGGAAAATAGAAAGGAGAAAATATGTTAGTACAACTACCTGAAGAACAAACTCAAGAAATTCAGCAAATGATTGCAACACTAATCAAAGATGAAATCCATCACTTTAAAGAAGATATTGGAGTAGATAGCCCCTTCTTAAATAAAAAGCAGACTTGCAATTATTTAGGAATATCTAATAATACCTTAGATATTTGGATTGCAATGGGACTACCTTATATTCGAATTGGAAAGTCTATTCGTTTCAACAAGGAGAGTATAAATCAATGGATGACACGTTTAGAAATTAGCGCATAAGGAGGTAGAAATGGGTATTTCTAAAACAAATAATGGATCATATAGACTGAGGGTGTATATACCTGATGACGTCCAGGGAAAGCTTGGTTTAGGAAGACGATATGAGAAACGGTTTAAAACTCGTAGAGAAGCTAAAGAAGCTGAAATAAAGTTAGCTATTGATATTGAAAATGCGAGATTAGGTAGAGTAACTACTCCTTCAAAAAATAAGGGTAATATCTTATTCAAAGACTTTTATAAAGATATTTGGCTAGAACCATACAAAGCAGGTCAAACTACTACTACACTAAAACCTCCTACTAAAGCAACCGTATTTCAAACAGAAAATATATTTAGGCTTCATATCATTCCAATTTTAGGTAATTACTCAGTAGAACATTTGATTAATAATAAACAACTTATACTATCACTACTTACTCCAAAGGCAAATAGTTATGCTAATTTCAAGGTTATTAGGAGCTATGTAAATTCTGTTTTCGATTGGGCTGAGGAGCTTGAGTATATCCCATCAAATAAACTCCGAAAAACAATTAGTAGAATTAAAGCAAATAAAAAAATTCTCCTTAAAGAGAGTAAACGTGAAGAAGATCTTTCTCTCGATAAAGAGGAGCTAAAATTATGGTTACAAGCTTTTGACACTGATTTAGAGGAAGGACTCATTGACCTAAAAGACTACACTCTCTTTTATACAACTTTCTTCTTATCTGACCGAAAATCAGAAAGTTATGCTTTGCAATGGAAACATATCAACTTTTCAACGGGAGAAATACTTATAGAACAAGCTTTAGACCGTTTTGGTAATGTGAAATCAACTAAGGGAAACAAAAAGACTCTCTTTAAAGCACCAACCGAACTAATGGAGCTTCTAGCAAATTGGAAAGTTAAACAACAAGAAGAGCTCAAACTTTTCGGACTGAAGCAAACACAAAAACAGTTTATTTTTACATATAATGATCGTACTAATAATATTAATCTTCCTCTCCATACAGACTATCTAAACTATAGAATGAAATCAGTTAGACGAAGACATCCCGAATTAGCACCAGCTTCACCACACAAACTAAGACATACTGGTGCTACTCTTGCTAAACAAGCAGGTATTTCTCTTGAGGTCATTTCAGAAGCTCTTACTCATAGTGATAAAGAAATTACAAAAACTTACGTTAACACCAAAGATAAAGTCAATCAAACTGTAGGTGATATTGCATTTCGTAGTTTAAAAAATTGATGGGGTGAATATGGGGTGAATTTTGGGGTGAACTTTGATTTTTTGGAACAAAAAAGACATCCAAGAGTAAATTCTTGAATGTCTGTAAACGTTGATATAATCGTATTGATTAACGTTTTGAGAATTGTGATGCTTTACGAGCTTTCTTAAGACCTGGTTTCTTACGTTCAACCATACGAGCATCACGTGTAAGAAGACCAGCGCGTTTAAGAGAATCGCGGAAGTCTGGGTCTACTTCAAGCAAGGCGCGGGCGATACCGTGACGGATCGCACCTGATTGTCCTGCATAACCACCGCCGACAACGTTTACGAAAACGTCATATGAACCTACAGTTGAAGTCACTGCGAATGGTTGGTTGATGACGAGACGGAGGTCTGCGTGTGGGATGTATTCTTCAACGTCTTTTTTGTTGACAGTGATTTTACCTGTACCTGGTACCAAACGGACGCGGGCAACCGCATTTTTACGGCGTCCTGTTGCTGAATATTGTGCTTGTGCCATTTATATGTCTCCTTTCCTTAAAAAATTAGATAAGTCCCTTGATGTCAAGTACTTCTGGTTGTTGTGCTGCGTGTGTATGTTCTTCACCAACAAACACTTTAAGCTTCATGCCTTGCGCACGTCCCAATGTGTTGTGTGGCAACATACCTTTAACAGATTTTTCAATCAAGCGAACAGCATTTTTTGAACGCAATTCACCAGCTGAGATTTGTTTCAATCCACCTGGGTACATTGAGTGCGTGTAGTAAATCTTGTCTGTTGCTTTTTTACCAGTCAATTTCACTTTTTCAGCATTGATGACGATAACGAAGTCACCCGTGTCTGTGTGAGGGGTAAAGGTTGGTTTGTTCTTTCCACGCAGTACGCTAGCAACTACTGCAGAAAGGCGTCCAAGAGGGACATCAGTGGCGTCAACGACGTACCACTTGCGTTCAACTTCACCTGGCTTAGCCATGTATGTTGTTTTGTTCATGAGTTCTCCTATACGAATTCGTAATATTTGTTTACAGTGTGGATGTTCCGGTCCACGAGGTATTTGAAAGGTTCCGGGGCCTTACAAATGGGGTAAACAATACCGTCTTATATCATATCAAAAAATCGCATTCGCCGTCAAGTGCTTATGAGACTTTTTTAGAAATTCCGCTTGTTGCGGTTGTAGCCGTAGCGTTCGATGAAATCTTCACGAAACTCTAGCAAATTATCATCCAAGATCGCTTGACGCACTTGTTTCATCAAGTTAATGAGGAAATACAGGTTATGGTAGCTCGTCAGGCGGATGCCAAAGGTCTCATCTGCCTTGATCAGGTGACGCAGATAGGCACGGGTATAATTTTGGCAGGTGTAACAGTCACAGTTCGGATCAAGTGGGGTGAAGTCTTCTGCGTATTGCGCATTTTTCACCACCAAGCGACCCTCGCTAGTCATGCAGGTCCCGTTTCTAGCGATACGGGTTGGGAGGACACAGTCAAACATATCCACGCCACGAATAACGCCATCAATCAGGCTATCCGGTGCTCCAACCCCCATAAGATAACGTGGTTTATTTTCTGGTAACAAGGGTGTCGTAAAATCTAGCACTGCATTCATTTCCTCATGGCTTTCCCCAACAGCTAGACCACCGATAGAATAACCTGGAAAGTCCATGCCAACCAAGTCTTGTGCCGACTGACGACGGAGGTCCTCAAACCCCGCTCCCTGGACAATCCCAAAAAGACCTTGATCGTGTGGACGAGCATGTGCCTTGAGGCCACGTTCTGCCCAGCGGCTGGTCCGTTCGATGGACTTTTTAACGTAGTCATAAGGTTGGTAAAACTGCGGACACTCGTCAAAGGACATCATGATGTCGCTGCCCAGGTTATTCTGGATGGAGATAGCCTTCTCTGGCGAAAGAAACATCTTAGCGCCATTGAGATGATTTTTAAAGGTAACCCCCTCTTCAGTAATGTTACGATTCTCAGCCAGCGAATAAACCTGAAAACCACCGCTATCAGTCAGAATAGGCTGATCCCAGTTCATAAAGGTGTGAAGACCACCCGCACGCGCAATCAGGTCATCGCCCGGTCGCAACCACAGATGGTAGGTGTTAGCTAGGATAATGCCAGAACCCATTTCCTTCAACTCCTCCGGCGACTGGGTCTTTACCGTGGCCTGTGTTCCTACGGGCATGAACATGGGTGTTGGAAAGGTCCCGTGTGGTGTGATAATCTCCCCCAGACGAGCGCCGGTGTGCTTTTCTTTTTTGATGAGACGGTACTGAATTGGACTTGCTGTCATACTTCCTCCATTAATTTTCGTATCTTTCATAAAGCCACTTATTTTACCACATTTTGAGGCGCTTGTCAGGCTTCCTCTCTGGATGCTATAATACCAGTAGAAAAGGAGAATACCATTTGTTATGAATTATAAAGCCATTCGCCAACAAGCCCAGAGTCTCGTCAAAGGTAACCGCAAAGCATTTGCTCCATTTATCCTCTTGGCACTCATCCTCAACCTCAGTCAGCTAGCTCCCCTCATTCGTCGACTACTAGCGTCGGCAGCTACAGGTCAAGTGGCTAACGCAACGCTTCCTGTCTGGTTAAGCTTATCCACTACGGTGGTTTCCATTATCATTAGCGCCTGTATTTTATCCCTAACATGGGGACTTCTCACCCTTTCCCGAAAAAAGGGCAAAAGTAATCTAGCCGTATCGGATGCTGGTCTTATCTTTACAAAACCTTTTCTGGGGAAAGCTATCAAGGTAGTTCTCTTACAATGTGTTATTTTTGTTGCGCTCTACCTCATTGCACTGGCTGGTATTTTCTTTTACAGTATCACAATCTTGGGCGTTGCTAGTGGTGCCATTACCAGCGAAGCAACAATCATCATCAATCTTATCGTCGTTTTGAGTTTATTTGTTACTTGGTTTGTTGTGATGGTGCGCTACATTTATCATTTCAGCATGGTTTACTTTATCTTATACGATAGCGTTGTCAACGGAACTTATACACGCGCCTGGGACTGCCTCATGGAAAGTCGTGCCATGATGAAGGGTTACAAATTTCGCTTTTTTATCTTACAACTAACATTCCTTGGTTGGAGTTTACTAATTCCCTTGACACTAGGATTGGCAAGTTTTTATGTCACCCCTTATTATCAAGCAGCAACAACATTTTTCTATGAAACTGTCAGAAAAGGATTTTCCGTTCTCATCTCAACTGACGATGACAAATAAAAACGGATATCTCTGCGACAAGAGAAACTCACAATAGCCGCTTGTAAGCTATTCAAAAACACAAAAACGTCTAGTAAAAAACTAGACGTTTCTTTATATCATTTTTGCTTCTACTAAAAAAATAAAACAAATCCAGTAACTTAAGACGATTTGAAGTCAACTCAACCCAAGAAATACAGTTTACCTTACCCTATGAAATGACACCGACTCCTCATGAAGGACTGCCTCTCCCTTTTCAACCGATTCAGCGGAGTTTCCTGTCCAGTAAACATACGTCAAGACATTGTCCTTCAGTCGAAAACCTTCCGCTATACTCACCTCTTTTCTATCCTGAACAGGAGCAATATAGTCTTCCAAAGGCGAGGTGACGCGGTATAATCCCTCAGAAAGCTCAACACAGTCTAAAAGAGAGCCTTTTGTACTTCTCCCGTTTTGCTGCAACATAATTTCTCCTGTTTGACTATAAGTAATCGTAACCTCCTCTCCTCCTATCTCAGCAGACCAACTACCAACCAGACCCGGAGGTAACTTTTGTGCCGTTTGACGCTCAACACCGGACTCCTCAACTTGAGGAGAAGACGTTGTCTCTGATATTCCTATATTTCGAGAATCACTAGAAGCTCTACTTTCTATTAAACCGGAGGTTGCTGATGTACTGGAAGGTGGTACAGTTTCGGCTCGATAGGCAAAAGTAAATTGCCTTTGAGCGCCATTCGAAAGCGTCACTAGAACCTTCATTGTTTTATCTTTGATTTCATAATGCGTTTTTCCTAAGTTGTACTGAAAGTCACCAATAGATTCATCCGCTGCTTCACGTGTCATTTCCGCCATCAACTGAGCTTTGGCTGTCTGCACCATCGCTTCTTGTTCGTGACCATTAGCTAAAACCTCCTGTAAATAAAACTGTAAGAGAAGACTAAAAACAGCAGCCATCAAAAGGGCATACAAGAGGACACCTGCTCGAACTTGCCTGTTAAAAATCATAGCAGAACCTCCTCTCAGGGCCTTCCTTTTGTTGCAATATAATCCAGATGCGTTGCCCTTCCCGGCTGACCTCAAAAGACGTGACGTTAAAGAGCATGGGTTGATAGCCTTTCCCTTGAGCGTTTGTTTTTCGAATATCACCTGATTTTGACAGCCCAATAGCCAAATCTTGATCTATTTTTTTTAGGTATATCTTATTGTCGGCAACCTTTTCCAACTGCGACTCTGAAAGTTCTCCACGCAACTGCTGAGCAAAAATAATCCAGTCCTCATTTTTATCCTGAGTCACTTGAACAACTTGCTGGGAGACATATTGGCTCATGGCTTGGAAAAGAAGCAGGCCTCCTGAAATAACGACCAAGGCAACTAAACATTCTAGAAGCGTAAATGCATCAACTTTTCGGCATTTGGCAAACATAGACCAACTCCTTTCCTTGAACCGATAGACGTATACTTGTTGGTGAGCGTTCCACCTGAACAGTCTGTCCATTGAGCGTCAGGGTGCCCTGTTTCGTTTGAACGGCCATTTGGGCTACTAGAAATGCCTCCTGACGAGAAAGATTGGCTCGGCGTTGACGCATTTGACCTTGGGTCGCAGTCATTAAAAGAGTAACAATCCCTGCAAACAAGGCTAACCCTACCAGGCTTTCCACTAGAATATAAGCTTTAAGAGATACTTTTTTTATAACGACCACTCCCTATATATAGTTGATACGATATCGTTTTGTCTCGACAGATAAATTGGATTTTCTGCAAAGACGAATTTCCCCCTGATTGATCAAAAGTAATTTCATAATCTGCTTTTGCGCTGATAGTTGCTGGTAAAACAATCCTACTGTCCGGACCTGAAACAAGCCCTCTAGATACAGTCACTCGTTGTGGGCTTTGTAAACTATTGCTCAACTTTTGACCGTGACGGTATAGGGACTCAAAAGATGCAAAAAATAAACTTTCCTCTACTGTTTGGTAAACACGAGTAATTGCCCCCGAGGTAACCATTACTAAAAAAGTTATCACGGCCAGTGTCACTAAGGATTCTACAAGTGTAAAAGCTCTAACCCAATACTTTTTGCGTTTGTTCACGATGTTTTGCATAATAATTTTTGTAAGAGTCAACTTGTTCTTTCGTTAAACTACCATTTGACATCAATTTTGCTAAAGTAGCTGAATCACTCCCATTCATTTCGTAGAGCTCTGCCTGGGCCTCGACAACTTTAACAATTGCAGCACCCCCAGTATCTTTTACAGTATCTTTTTGTTTGGTTAGATTGGGCACAAAAAGTAATAGTAAAACAGAAATAATTAAAAGAACTACCAACATCTCAATGAGAGTAAAAGCCTTGACTGTCTTCGTCTTACAGCCTTGGATAAATTTTGTCATTAAAAAGGAACCTCCATATTTTGATACATGGGCAAAAGCATGGCTGCGTAAATCATGACAATCACCAGCGCTACAAGAATAAAGACCAGGGGTTGAATGATTTGAGTCGCCTGATGCAGGCGTTCAAAAAATGTTTCCCAGGTTTCTTGAGCATAGATATCTAATTCACTAGCCACTTTGGATTTTACTTCACCGTAAGCAATCATGACACTTAATTCGGACGTGAAAAAAGGATATCCTGCCACTTGTTGAGAAAACGAATGGCCTCGTAACATTCCCTTTTCCATATCACGACCTAATTCAACAAATAAAGGCGAGGGTTGTTCTTGCATCGTGTGAACAATCTGGGTCATCTCCAAACCCTGCCCAATCAGATTTCCCCATTCCCTCGCAAAATAAGCGCTAAAATATAACTGTATGAACCGTCTTAGCAAAGGAAAACGCACGGCTATTGTCAAAACTCGTAAACGCTCTGTGTGTCTGACCCAAAAGACAACTGCTAAGATGAGTAACATAATCAGAAATACGCCAAAAAAGAAAAGGCTTGGAAATAGACTGATTAACTGACTTGCCATATTGCCTTGTCCACTGACTTGTGGTAAAAGGTACTGCTTTAATCCGAGCATGATGAGAACTAGAAAAGACAATAAAATAACGGGATAAGTGGCTACTTCAATCAACTTTTTACGAACTTGAGCAAGGCTGGTCAAATAGCTTTCAATACGAGCAAGGCTACCTTGGACATTGCCATGAATTTGAGCCAATGATAACTGGGTGACAACAGCGTCCGAAAAACGTAACTCTCGTAAAACATCGGCTAATTGCCCACCTGAGGCTAATCCTTTAGCCATTGTCTGAATGGCTTGGTCTGGCAAAAGATGACTGCGCTCTAAAAAATCAATAATTTCCGTTAGGTGAAAACCTGCACGAAAGAGATTGTTAAACAGTTGAATCACTTTACGTTCTCGTTTAAGCCCTAATTTTTTCGGTTTCCTTTTGCAAATCAGTGAGATGGCCGTCCGCAGCCAACTGGTCCAGTTGGTTATTCCATTGGTTAGACGCATGATTTTCAAAATCCTTATCCGCAACATCAATTAAACCTCCTCCTGCAATTAATCGTTGGTATATGATGCCTTGTAGGCAGTTAGCTAATTCTTGAGGTGAGACCCCTAATTCCAAGAGACGGGCATAAACACCTGGAATACTCTTGGCATGAATTGTTGAAAAGACCGTAGCTCCTGTAAGACTGGCGCGAATCACTGCCCGTGCTGTCTCACTGTCACGGATTTCTCCGATAATTAATAAGTCTGGTCGGTGGCGTAAGGACAGTTTTATGAGGCTATCATAAGTCATACCAATGCTATCGTTAAGTTGTAATTGGAGCATATCCTCTTGTTTAATTTCTACAGGGTCTTCAATCGTCAGCATCTGTTGGTTGGTAAAATGCTCTTTGGCTAATTGGTACATCAGTGTCGTCTTTCCTGAACCGACTGGCCCCGAAAATAAATAGAGGCCTCGGCCAGCGATAATGTCTTCAACACGTTCAAATCCTGAGTACCAAAATTTTAGCGAACGCTCACCGTCATACAAGATACGCAATACAAGGCTTTCTAAAGAGCGGTAATCACCAACCGAAGATAAGCGCAAAGAGACGGCCTTCTTACCATCCCAGTGGTAATCACAAGAACCCAGTTGCGATCGCCGTTGCTCACCAACGTTCATCCCTGCTAAAAATTTAAAGTGACTAATCAGCTGTTTACCTTTGTCCAGTGGGTAAGTTGCAAATTTTTGACGTTTGTCCCCCACCCGCAAGATACAGTCATAGCACTCTTTACGTGGGATGAGGTAAATATCTTGTGCTTCTGAATGCACAGCCTGAGCAATTAACTCTTTTGCTAATCGTTGAACCATAATACTCCTTTCATCTCTCTATTCGAAAAGAAAGGGATAAAACTAGCCACAAAAAAACCACATAGAGGATCTTCCCCATGTGGTTGGACTAGTTGATGATAATTTTCGAAGGAAAGGGATTATCAGTATCATGGTCATAGCCAGGTCGGTAACGCGCTTTAGAAACGACTTTTCTATTTTCAAGCAAGGCGATAGAATGAAATTCTTGCAACATATCACCACATTCTTCACACCAGGTCTGCTCGTTTTCATCCCAAAAAGCTGCCATCAGTTCTTCTCTACTGTCAAATTGAGGGCAACGAGCCAAGTAGGTTTGACAGAGTTTCTTGTAAGCTTTTAGAGCCTCGTAGAAATCTTGAAATTCCTGCACAGATACGATATCCTCTTGCAACTCATCAAATAGCCACCAAGGCTCAATTGTACCTTCTAATTGAATAACCTGATACACGCACTCACCCCCGCTTATTTCTTATGGTTATTATAGCGCATCTTGAGCAATTATCAAAAAACTTTGTTTTTAAATCATTTAAACAAGAAAAAAGGCCCCTGAAGGGACCTTTTTTTCTAAGCTTTAGTTAACTCATCTTCAACAGTAGCTTGTACTTCTTCAACGAGTTCTTCTTTAGCTAATTCTTCTTTAAAATCAGCAACAGCTTGTTCCATACCTGTTTGGGCTAAAGAAACTTCAGCCTCCAGGTTTTCATTATTGGCCAATGGTTCGATATTGCGATAACGCGCCATACCTGTACCAGCTGGAATGATCTTACCAATGATAACATTTTCCTTAAGTCCCAAGAAATGATCTTTCTTACCACGAATGGCTGCATCCGTTAAGACGCGCGTTGTTTCTTGGAAGGATGCAGCTGACAAGAAGGAATTGGTTTCCAGAGATGCCTTGGTAATTCCCAAAAGAACTGGACGACAGGTTGCAGGATTAGCACCTGATACAACTGCTTCACGGTTAGCGTCTGTGAAATCTGAAATATCCATCAGCGTACCAGGCAATAGATCTGTATCCCCTGGATCCATGACACGAACCTTACGTAACATTTGACGGACCATGACCTCAACGTGTTTGTCGCCGATTTCCACCCCTTGGCTACGGTATACTTTTTGTACCTCAGCCAACAGATAGGTTTCTACAGAAAGGGCATCACGTACTTCTAACAAACGTTTTGGCTGGATAGAACCTTCAGTTAAAGCGGCACCACGTTGAACCTGGCTTCCGACTTCAACCTTCATACGCGCGGTAAATGGAACCGTATATTCACCAGTACCTGTAGCTCCCTCAACAATAACCTTTTTAGTCCGTGTGGCAGCATCTTCATCAATAGCAACGACTTCCCCTTTAACCTCTGTAATCACCGCTTCCCCTTTAGGGTTACGTGCTTCAAAGATTTCTTGGATACGTGGCAAACCTTGCGTGATATCTTCACTTGAGGCCACACCACCCGTGTGGAAAGTCCGCATGGTCAACTGCGTACCTGGTTCACCGATAGATTGAGCAGCGATGGTACCAACAGCTTCACCTACTTCAACGGCATCGCCAGTCGCCAAGTTGATTCCGTAACAATGACGGCAGACACCGTGGCGAGTGTTACATGTAAAGACAGAGCGAATGGTCACTTCAGTCACCCCGGCAGCTACAATCTCAGCAGCTTTGGCTTCAGTAATGAGTTGGTCCGCACCAATCAGGACTTCACCTGTCTCAGGGTGATGGACAGTCTTTTTCGTGTAACGCCCTTGCAGACGTTCTTCCAAGGTTTCTGTGACTTCTTTTCCGTCTGTGATAGCTGTCACAACCAAGCCACGGTCGGTGCCACAATCGTCCTCACGGATAATAACATCTTGGGCTACGTCAACCAGACGACGGGTCAAATAACCTGAGTCGGCTGTTTTAAGAGCCGTATCGGTCATCCCCTTACGGGCACCGTGGGTGGAGAAGAACATTTCCAAAACGGAGAGCCCTTCACGGAAGTTGGACAAGATTGGCAACTCCATGATACGACCGTTTGGCGCAGCCATCAGACCACGCATCCCCGCCAATTGGGAGAAGTTGGAGATGTTACCACGAGCACCAGAGTCCATCATCATAACGATTGGGTTATTTGGATCTTGAGACTCAATCAAACGAGCTTCCAACTCTTCCTTAGCTTCACGCCAAGTTGTTGTGACTGCATCATAGCGGTCGTCATCAGTCATGAGACCACGACGGAAGGCTTTAGAAATTTCTTCTACCTTATGGTGCGCACGATCAATAATTTCTTGCTTATCATCAATAACTGGAATGTCAGCAATACCCACGGTCAAACCAGCCAATGTGGAATGGTAGTAACCCAAGTCCTTGAGGCGGTCCAGGAAGGCTGAGGTTTCAGTTGTGCGGAACCGTTTGAAGGTTTCTGCGATGATGTTCCCCAGGTTTTTCTTCTTGAATGGAATATTGAGGTCAAGGGCTTCAATGGCTGCCTTGACGTCTTGACCAGGTGCCACAAAGTACTTATCTGGCGTTTGCTTGGTCAAGTTGTCTTGTGTTGGTTCTTGCAGATAAGGTAGGTCAGCTGGCATGATATCATTGAAGATAATTTTACCAACTGTGGTAATCAAGATTTTATGCTCTTGATCTGGTGTCCAAGGTTTTTCCGGCATGCTATCCACTGCGATACCGACACGCGTATGCAAGTGAGCATAGCCATTACGATAAGCCATGATGGCTTCATCCTTGTCCTTGAAGACCATACCTTCGCCTTCGCGACCAGCATCTTCCATGGTCAGGTAGTAGTTACCCAGAACCATATCCTGAGATGGGGTTACGACTGGTTTTCCATCCTTAGGGTTAAGGATGTGCTCAGCCGCCAACATCAGAAGACGCGCTTCGGCTTGTGCTTCTTCAGACAGAGGCACGTGGATGGCCATTTGGTCTCCGTCAAAGTCGGCGTTGTAGGCCTCACAGACCAGTGGGTGTAGGCGCAAAGCCTTACCATCGATAAGGACAGGTTCAAAGGCTTGAATCCCCAGACGGTGAAGGGTAGGTGCGCGGTTGAGAAGTACCGGATGTTCCTTGATAACCTCTTCCAGAATATCCCAGATACGTTCGTCGCCACGTTCAATCAAGCGTTTCGCTGCCTTGACGTTTTGAGCAATATCACGGGCTACAATTTCACGCATGACAAATGGCTTGAAGAGTTCGATAGCCATTTCGCGAGGAACCCCACACTGATACATCTTGAGGGTTGGACCAACAGCGATAACAGAACGTCCAGAGAAGTCGACCCGTTTACCCAACAGGTTTTGACGGAAGCGCCCTTGTTTCCCTTTCAGCATATGACTGAGAGATTTGAGTGGACGACTACCTGGTCCTGTGATGGGACGGCCACGACGACCATTATCAATCAATGCATCGACTGCTTCTTGTAACATCCGTTTTTCATTTTGCACGATGATACCTGGAGCATTGAGTTCCAAGAGTCGAGCCAAACGGTTGTTCCGATTGATGACACGGCGGTAAAGGTCGTTAAGGTCAGAAGCCGCAAAACGGCCACCATCCAATTGCACCATTGGACGCAAATCTGGCGGAATGACCGGTAGGATATTGAGGACCATCCATTCTGGTTTATTCCCAGATTTGTAGAAGGCATCCAAAACATCCAATCGACGAACAGCCTTGACCCGTTTTTGGCCAGTTGCAGACTTCAATTCTTCCTTGAGTTCTGCGATTTCTTTTTCCAGATCTACTTGTTTGAGCAGGTCTTGGATGGCTTCTGCCCCCATTTTTGCCACAAAAGATCCAGGTCCATATTCTTGTAATTTTTCCCGGTATTCACGCTCAGTGAGGAGTGATTTGGCTTCTAAAGGAGTCTCCTTAGGATCAATCACAACATAGGCCGCAAAATAGATCACTTCTTCCAGTGAACGCGGACTCATATCCAAGGTCAAGCCCATACGAGATGGTACACCCTTGAAATACCAGATATGCGAAACAGGCGCCTTAAGTTCGATATGCCCCATACGTTCACGACGAACCTTGGCACGAGTTACTTCAACCCCACAGCGGTCACAAATAATGCCACGATAGCGGATACGTTTGTATTTCCCGCAGGCACATTCCCAATCTTTGGTTGGACCGAAAATAACTTCGTCAAATAGACCCTCGCGCTCAGGTTTTAGCGTCCGGTAGTTAATGGTTTCAGGCTTTTTAACTTCACCGTAAGACCATGAGCGGACCTTACTTGGTGAGGCAAGAGTGATTTGCATACTTTTAAATCGATTTACGTCAACCACTTTCTATCCCTTTCTAATTGTTTCTCATGTAAGACTAAGGTCTTATTTATCAGCTTGTTTTAATTCTTGATCTTCTTTGGCTTGTTTTTCACGCGCACGTTCTAAATCGTCCACGTGCATCACCTCGTCGTCGTCCAATTCATCCAAGTCACGAAGTTCCACTTCTTGGTCATCTTCATCCAGGACACGCATATCCAAACCGAGGGATTGCAATTCTTTCACCAAGACACGGAAGGACTCAGGCACACCAGGTTTTGGAATTGGTTTACCTTTAGTAATGGCCTCATAAGCTTTAAGACGACCGTTCACATCATCTGACTTGTAGGTCAGAATTTCTTGCAGAACATTGGATGCCCCGTAAGCTTCCAAGGCCCAAACTTCCATTTCTCCGAAACGTTGTCCACCAAACTGTGCTTTACCACCCAGCGGTTGTTGAGTAACCAGTGAGTAAGGACCGGTTGAACGAGCGTGGAGCTTGTCGTCGACCATGTGGTGGAGCTTGATCATGTACATGACACCTACTGAGACACGGTTGTCAAATGGCTCACCTGTACGACCGTCATAAAGGACAGTCTTCGCATCGCTGGCCATGCCGGCCTCCTTGACAGTATCCCAGAGGTCTTCTGAACTAGCACCATCAAAGACTGGTGTCGCAATATGGATACCCAGCTCACGCGCTGCCATCCCTAGGTGGAGTTCCATAACCTGACCGATATTCATCCGAGATGGCACCCCGAGTGGGTTCAACATGATATCAACAGGTGTTCCATCAGGCAAGTAAGGCATGTCTTCTACAGGAACGATACGAGAGACAACCCCCTTGTTCCCGTGGCGACCGGCCATCTTGTCACCGACCTTGATTTTACGTTTTTGGGCAATGTAAACCCGAACAAGCATGTTAACCCCGGACTGGAGTTCATCACCGTTTTCACGCGTAAAGATGCGAACATCATTAACCACACCGTCACCACCGTGTGGCACACGTAAGGACGTATCACGAACTTCGCGAGATTTGTCCCCAAAGATGGCATGGAGGAGACGTTCTTCAGCGGACAGGTCTTTTTCACCCTTCGGTGTGACCTTACCAACCAAAATATCACCTTCTTTGACCTCAGCACCAATACGGATGATTCCCATCTCGTCCAGGTCTTTAAGGGCATCTTCCCCTACATTTGGAATTTCGCGAGTGATTTCTTCAGGGCCAAGCTTAGTGTCACGTGTTTCTGATTCGAACTCTTCCAAGTGGACAGAGGTGTACACGTCGTCCTTGACCAGGCGTTCAGACATGATAACCGCGTCCTCAAAGTTGTAACCTTCCCAGGTCATGTAGGCAACGATAGGATTTTGCCCCAAGGCCATTTCCCCACGTTCCATAGACGGTCCGTCAGCGATGAAATCACCTTTTTCAACCTGATCACCAACCTTAACCAGGGTTCGTTGGTTATAGGCAGTACCTGAGTTTGAACGACGGTATTTAACGATATTGTAAATATCCAAAGAACCATCTTCACGACGCACTTCAACCTTGTCAGCATCCGCATAGGTCACGCGACCATCGTGTTGGGCAATGACTGCCGCACCGGAGTCGTGGGCTGCTTGATATTCCATCCCTGTTCCTACATATGGAGCATGGGGGTCAATTAATGGTACCGCTTGCCGTTGCATGTTGGCACCCATGAGGGCACGGTTAGAGTCATCATTTTCCAAAAACGGAATACATGCTGTCGCCACGGCAACTACCTGCTTAGGTGACACGTCCATGTAATCCACACTGCTAGCAGGGAATTCTTGGTTATTACCACGGTGACGACCCATGACGATGTCCGTCGCAAAGGTCCCATCAGGGTTTAAGGGTGAATTAGCCTGCGCCACAGTGTATTCGTCTTCCTCGTCAGCTGTCAGCCACTCAATATCGTTAGTGACTTGACCTGTCGCACGGTCTACCTTGCGATAAGGTGTTTGAATAAATCCGTACTTGTTGAGGTGTCCGTATGAAGACAAGTTGTTAATCAGACCAATGTTTGGTCCTTCAGGTGTCTCAATCGGACACATGCGTCCATAATGGGTGTAGTGCACGTCACGGACTTCATAACCCGCACGGTCACGTGTCAAACCACCAGGTCCCAAGGCCGACAAACGACGTTTGTGAGACAGCTCTGAAAGAGGGTTGTGCTGGTCCATGAACTGAGACAATTGGGAAGATCCAAAGAATTCCTTGATAGCTGCAGTCACAGGACGGATATTAATGATTTGTTGCGGCGTCAAAACTTCGTTGTCTTGCACGCTCATGCGTTCACGGACATTACGCTCCATCCGTGACAAACCGATACGAAATTGGTTGGCTAAGAGTTCACCAACGGCACGGATGCGGCGGTTCCCCAAGTGGTCGATATCGTCGACAGTTCCCAGACCTTCAGCTAAGTTGAGGAAGTAGCTCATTTCCGCTAAAATATCAGCTGGTGTAATATGACGTACTTTTTCACCTGGATTGGCATTTCCAATGATATTTACTACACGGTCTGGGTCAACAGGAGAAACCACACGGAATTTTTGCAATTCAACTGGCTCTGTCACCACAGCGTACTCATTTGGGGTGTAGATAAATTTGTTGAGGTCACCGTTTAATTGATCTGAGATGCTATCTAAAACATCACGAGTTAGGACAGTGCCCTCTTCGACCAGAATTTCACCTGTTTCTGGGTCAACCAAGTTTTCAGCAATGGTTTGACCCAAAAGGCGTGTCTTAAGGTTTAGTTTTTTATTAATCTTGTAGCGCCCAACAGCCGCCAAGTCATAACGATGAGGATCAAAGAAGCGAGCTGTCAAGAGACTACGAGAGCTGTCTGCCGTCTTAGGTTCTCCTGGACGCAGGCGTTCGTAGATTTCCTTAAGGGCTTCGTCAGTCCGCGAGTCGCTTGGATTTTTGTGGATATCTTTTTCAATGGTATTGCGCACCAGGTCGCTATCACCAAAGATATCAACGATTTCATCATCTCCAGAGAAACCAAGCGCACGAACCAATGTCGTAAATGGAATCTTACGGGTACGGTCGATACGGGTGTAGGCAATATCTTTTGAGTCGGTTTCCAACTCTAGCCATGCCCCACGGTTTGGAATAACCGTTGAACCATAGTTGATTTTTCCATTCTTATCAGCACTTTCGCTAAAGTAAACACCAGGTGAACGCACCAACTGAGAAACGATAATCCGCTCTGCTCCGTTGATGATAAAGGTTCCCATCTCAGTCATCAGAGGGAAATCACCAAAGAAGACTTCCTGTGTCTTGATTTCGCCCGTTTCCTTATTGATTAAGCGGAAAGTAACAAACATTGGCGCAGAATAGTGTGCATCATGGGCACGCGCCTCTTCGATATTGTATTTAGGTTCCTTAAATTCGTAACCAACAAACTCCAACTCCATAGTGTCGGTAAAGTTCGAAATGGGAAGTACGTCCTCAAAGACTTCTTTCAACCCTGAATCTAAAAATTCTTGGAACGAATCCGTCTGAATTTCAATCAAGTTTGGTAAGTCAAGTACTTCTTTGATGCGTGAAAAACTTCGACGCGTACGGTGTTTTCCGTACTGCACTTCATGTCCTGCCAAAATGCTTTCTCCTTTATCTAGTCATCTGCTCTGTGTGAGCCCAACAGTCTTTACTATTTGTAATTGTCTGAATTTTTAGAATCATTAAGAATACGTTACAAATCTCAAAAATACCAAAAATAGACACAAAAATAGCAGCTAAATCACTGAGCGAAACCGCGGATTTAACTGCTGTAAGCCTTGATCGGACAATATTTCAACCAAAGCAGACGACAAATAGTACCACTATTATAGCATAAATAACAAAAAAAGCAAGGGTAAAACCTTGCTTATCGCTTTAACGGATAAAGGGATTTTGTGGGGCAAACAACACGCGGTCGAATCGCTTTAAACTCCTCAGATAGAGAAAAGCACTGATGATGACAAGGATATCCCCCAAAAGGCTTAACAAACCAATCACAAAACCAGCATATGTACCGTAATTATTCCATATATAAGGTCCAACCGGCGAGAACCATATCAAAATGTCTACTCCCATAAGAAGCCCACCAACAAGCAACAAAGTCCTCGTCGCTTTAGGAACTGGTGACTGCAGACCCCTATAGACGAGAGCGCCGATAAGACCTAAAAGCAAGATGATAAAGAGCAACGGTAGTTGAAACCAAATAGGAACATATATAAGATAATAGAGGAAGGAAAAGCGAATAGGCAAAAAGATGATGCCAATAATCAAACTAATCACACCAATAACTATCGCAAGACCCTTATGATACTTTTTCACCACTACTCCGTATGGATACACTCTCAATCTCCTTTAATTTGATACTTTTTATACTATAGCAAAACTTAAAAATACTGTCAATAATAAAAACACTCCGGACCAAAAAACCAGAGTGTTCTTCAACAAGCAGGTATTTTGGGGAAACTAATAACCCGCCTGTCTTAGACTATTTTTGACATAACCTTTAATTAAAAAACAGATAATAGCTACAAAATGGTTCCAACATAGTCTTTAAATTGATCCCAATGCAACTTCATTCTAACGCACAAAAGGATTTTGTGGGTTCTGTGGATTTTGTGGGGTTTGATTGAAATTCTTGAGACTTGCTAGATACAGCGCGCCACCAATAATAGCAACAATGCCACCGATCCAACCCAAAAATGGGATCAAGGAAACGGCACCGCCAACAATCAGTAAGATGCTAGGGGCAGGTTTAATGGGTGACTGAGGCCCTTTAAATGTTACGACACCAATAATCCCGAGAACCAAAATAGCTAGACGTACCAGATAACCAAATGTAAGAGCCAGGCTGGTCAAGATTTCTGATTCCGTCGCCGCCACTAGTAAAACAAACCAAATGGCAAACAACAAGTAGATACCACCAGCCAAACCAACGATACCACAGGCTGTTGCCAAAGATTTCACATTTTTATTTTGAAAATTGTCTTGAGAAAACATCCTAAAACTCCTTCATATAAATTGAATTTTATTGTATCAAACCTTAAAGAGACTTGTCAATATCAAAAAAATCTCAACGAGCCGGTTGCTCTTGAGATTTTATATGGTGTTACACAAATTTAATAACCACTTCCCAGAATAGCCTGCCAGGCTTTGACGTAATCCGCGTCCGTTCCCCCGATACCAAATTTGTATACGGTGGTTGGTGCTCCATTTTTTGCCCAGTAGCTAGTGGTTGTCTCTCCAGACAGATTAACTGATTTATTATTTACTGTAACAGTCCCAGGCTTTTCACCCGTAGATTTGAGGACTGTCGACTGAATAGCACTGCTATCATATGTGAACTTTTCGGTCGAAAAGACAGAACTATCGGCATTATAAATCGCATTAGCCATTTGGGCCATATAGGTTGCATTGCGGTTATACCCCGCATCTGTAGCCAGTGAAGCATTATCATCATGACCAGCCCATCCTCCTAAAGTAACAGAAGGCGTCGTCAGCATTAGCCAGACATCAGTCACATTATCTGTTGTTCCGGTTTTACCGACCCAGTCGATATTAGCCAGATTACCATTTAAACCGGTCAAACGATCGTAAAAGAATGTCGTTCCTTTTTTCGTCAAAACTTCTCGAAGAAGATTGGTCATAATAGAGGCCGCTGCTTTAGAATAGACCTGAACTGGTTTTGCTTGGTGTTGGTATATAACGCTACCATCAGGAGCTGTAATCTTATCCACCATGTAGTGTTCAAGGTATTGGCCACCATTTGCCAACGTCTGATAAGCATTGGTCTGCTGGAGAACAGTGGTTTCAATCCCACCTCCCAGAGGCAGGCTCTCAATACTGTAATCTTGAATCTTGTAGCCCATTTTTTCCATGTAACTCTGCACATCGACACCCTTTTGTCGTAGGAGTTGGTAGGTCCAATAAGCTGGGATATTCCAGGACGTATTCAAGGCTTCTTGAAGGCTCACCATAGCCGTCCCTTCATCGGTACCGTGCATAATCTTGACCCCATTAGAGAAAGTCGTCGGGTAATTGGACAGCATACTAGCAGACCCCATCAAGCCTTGATCAATCGCAATGCCATAGGCCAGGATTGGCTTGATACTTGAACCAGGCGAACGCTCAGTATCTAGAGCGTGATTGTTTTGATTAGCATTATAATCCCTGCCACCAACAAAACCTAAAACAGCACCTGTTTTGTTATCCATCAGCACATTGCCGACCTGCGTTTGACCATTGCTATCATCCAATATAGCAGCATTATTGGCAGCCACTTGATTCATCGCGGCATAAATCTTCTGATTGATCGTTGTTGAAATAGTGTAGCCACCTTGACTGACTGCTTGCTGAGCCAGTTCTCGATATGATGCTTTGGTGCTGTCATTTTTCAACTCATTTTCAGAAACCTTGTCGCGTTTGATCAAGTAATCATACATGATCGTCACCGCTTCGTTGTAGACAGCGTAATACAAGTAATCATGAGAGTTGGCTGTTGCTGTTTGAGATGGCAAAAAATCTTGCGTAATATCATAAGATTTGTAAGTCTCATAGTCGGTCTTAGATAGATAGCCAGAACGATACATATTATAGAGCACATCCTTCTGACGATTAAGGCCATATTGAAGATTTTCAGCTGATTTAAGCGAGCCATCCGCAGCATAAGGAGAATAAACGATAGGACTCTGCGGTAAACCAGCGATAAAGGCTGCTTGAGGGATCGTTAAATCCTTAGCAGATTTGCCGAAAATTCCTTGCGCCGCCTCTTCAACACCTGCGATATTCTCACCTTTATTATTTCGCCCAAAAGGGGACACATTGAGATAAGCCGTCAGAATATCATCCTTACTCATGTAACGTTCTGCCGCCAAAGCGTAAATGATTTCCTTCGCCTTTCTCTTGAATGTTGGGTCGTCCCCTAAAATTTGTTGCTTCATCAGTTGTTGGGTCAAGGTTGACCCCCCGCTGGATTCTCCAAGTCCTAACAAAGAGGATAAAAGCGCCCTAAACACAGCCTTTGGCACCACTCCATCATGCGTCCTGAAATTTTCATCCTCAGTCGCAATAATGGCATTTTTAACGTTATCCGAAATAGCAGAACCTTCTACAGGTGTCCGCAACAAATCAGAGTCCACCGCCGAAATGAGGCTGCCATTAGAGTAGGTCATTTGAGAGACACGAGAAATATTATTAACTTCTTGTAAAAGTGTTGCCTTCGTTGGCACATTGACCGTCTTTACCTGACTGGCAAAATACCCCAAGCCAAGTCCTGCTCCTAAAAAGAAAAAAGAAATAATGACCACGTACCCAAAATCTACGATGAGTTTTACCACGCGGAATAATACCGTTGCGTAATCCTTTGCCGAAAAATCCGATGTATCCACACGGTTATTCCGTTTTTTTTGACGTCTCTTAGATACCAATTGGCCAAAACGAGTTAGCACTTGTTGTAAGTTTTTCTTCATGTTTGTTCTCCGATACTTCTACCCCTTATTATACCAAATCATTTCACCTTTTCTCAACTTGCATACTTAGCTTTCTTTTTGCTATAATAGCAGTTAGAACACTTTTAGAAGGAGACACACATGCACATTTTTGATGAGCTCAAAGAGCGTGGTTTGATTTTCCAGACTACTGACGAAGAAGCTTTACGCCAAGCCCTAGAAGAAGGTCAAGTTTCTTATTATACTGGATACGACCCAACAGCAGATAGTTTGCATTTGGGCCACTTAGTGGCTATTTTGACCAGTCGTCGTTTACAACTCGCTGGGCACAAACCTTATGCGCTCGTTGGCGGGGCCACCGGATTGATCGGAGACCCTTCTTTCAAAGATGCTGAACGTAGCCTTCAAACCAAAGAAACCGTTGATGGTTGGGTCACTTCCATCCAAGGGCAACTTTCTCGATTTTTGGACTTCGAAAATGGAGACAATAAAGCAGAGATGGTTAACAACTACGACTGGTTTGGTAGCATCAGTTTTATTGACTTCCTGCGTGATATCGGAAAATACTTCACTGTCAACACTATGATGAGTAAAGAATCCGTAAAAAAACGGATTGAAACAGGGATTTCTTACACTGAATTTGCCTACCAAATCATGCAAGGGTATGATTTTTATATCCTCAACCGTGATCACAATGTCACCTTACAAATCGGCGGGTCAGATCAATGGGGTAACATGACGGCTGGTACAGAGTTATTGCGACGCAAGGCTGATAAGACTGGTCACGTGATTACAGTACCTCTAATTACCGATTCTACGGGTAAAAAATTTGGCAAATCTGAAGGAAACGCTGTCTGGCTTAACGGCGACAAGACAACCCCTTACGAAATGTATCAATTTTGGTTGAATGTTATGGATGCAGACGCTGTCCGTTTTCTTAAGATTTTCACCTTCCTAACCCTAGATGAAATTGAAGATATTCGTCAACAATTCGAGGCGGCTCCACATGAACGTTTAGCCCAAAAAATCCTCGCCAAAGAAGTTGTTACCCTTGTCCATGGCGAAAAAGCCTATCAAGAGGCCCTTAATATCACCGAGCAACTCTTTACCGGAAACATTAAGAACTTATCTGTCAAAGAGCTTAAACAGGGGCTTCGTAACGTCCCAAGTTATGCCGTGCAAAATGAAGACAGCCGTCGTTTAGTCGACCTTCTTGTCACATCCGGTATTGTGACCTCTAAGCGTCAAGCTCGAGAAGATATCACAAATGGTGCTATTTATATTAATGGTGAACGCATCCAAGACCTTGACTATCAATTAACGGACGCTGACAAGCTTGAAAATGAGTTGACCGTTATTCGTCGTGGTAAGAAAAAATATTCTGTCCTCACCTACTAAACCCAAAAACAAGTCTGACTATTGCCAGACTTGTTTTTTTGACCCGTTCATAAAAATCAAATTTTCAGAAAATGTAAACTATTTTTGGCGTAAAAACACTTCAATGGGGTCTAAAAAGACCTCCTCTTTGTACCCTCTTTTTCGCAGCCCCTCTTTTGCACAACTCAAGAGATCCCAAGAAAACTGACGAATCGCATTTTCTTCAGCTTCAGATAAATCTGGACGAGAAAATCGACGACGCAGACTTGGATAATCCCGCCCGTAGATTCTAAAGAATTCATGTTGAGCCATCAGTTTCTCCCATTGCTTCAGATTAGCTCGCAATCCTAACTCAAAGGCAATGGGGGCCCAGGTACGATGTAGCGGTTGCGTACAAACACTACGCAGTTCCACCGTTCCTCTTGCCGTTAAATCCTGATAGTGATAGGCCCTGTGAAACTGGATATCCTCCTCTTTCGGACCAAACTGCTTTGGCTCCCCTCGCAAATTCCAGCCAGAAATAGTCTCTGCCCTAAAAAAGTCAGGTACACGATAGGGTTCAAAATAAATCGTCTCTTCTCCACGTTTCACATAAAACATTGCTGACTGATTGACATAAGCAATCCAATCTGACAGTGACTGGAAATCGTAAGGAAAAACACCTATATTTTCAGAAAAAATTCCATGCATGGAGTCTTCCCAAAAGCGATCACGACTGATACGAGTGTCTAGTTGCCAAAGGTCAAAGACCGAATTGGCAAAAAGATAGGCTTTAGAGGCCTCGATCTGGTTAAATAAATTAAGTACCGTCAATACATTATCTTTATCCACATCAAACTGCACTTGATTTCCCATGATGAAACCACCATAACTCGGATAGGTATGCAAGTGATGAGAGGTCTTTGGCTGAAAATCCTGAGACAGGGCTAGAAAACGCGTCAGCATTTCATACCGGTCTGTTTTGACCATGTAGTCCTTTGTTTGTTTCCAAGCAGGATGAATACCAAAGCCACCGATAACCAACCCCCATTCCTTTAAGAGATTATCTAGTGTCTGATGGTAAGTATCAAACCGACTCACCAAATCATTTAAATCTTGTGCGGGAGCAAATGCAATCTCTAGTGTGGTGTAAGCCACCTCAAAAAGCAAATGATCACCTGAGCTTTTGTGCTCAAGTTCAATCACATGCCCATCATCGTCCCTTTTTAAAACAAGATAGTCTCCATCCTGACTCAATCTATCCAACAACAGATGGCACTGCTCTAAGCCAGAGTCAGAGCAAGGATCCGTTTGATTGACAATCGGAAACTCGAATTCAACTCCTATCAATAAGGACTTTTTCTTTAAAGATTTCAAATACCGTTCTTCCAAGAGTTGTTTTGAGGTCTTGGCCATTTTCTCTCCAAACTATAAAAACGCCTGCTTACGAGGCAACTTCAGAATTGAAAATATCTCGTAAACAAGCGTTACGCTTACTTATTCTATAATGATGAGTGTTCCCGCTGTACTCCGACGGCACAGCGGTAGACCAGAGCTAGACTAAGTCCTACTTCATAGGACCATCATCGTAACACTCAACAAAAATGATGAAATTAAACTAATTCGATGATTGCCATAGGTGCAGCATCGCCACGACGTGGTTCTGTCTTCAAGATACGTGTGTAGCCACCTTGACGTTCTGCATAACGTGGTGCAATATCATCAAATAATTTTTGCAAAGCTGTTGTTGCAGTGTATTTGTCATTTGCTTCATCGTAGCTTTCTGATGCTACTTCATTACGAACAAACGCAGCCGCTTGACGACGTGCATGCAAATCACCACGCTTACCAAGGGTAATCATTTTTTCAACAGTTTTACGTACTTCTTTTGCACGTGCTTCGGTTGTCACGATAGACTCGTTAATCAAAAGATCAGTTGTCAAATCGCGAAGCATTGCTTTACGTTGTGAACTTGTACGTCCTAATTTACGATAAGCCATTCTTTCCTCCTCTATAAAATTTTAATCATTTTTCAAGCTGAGACCAAGTTCAGCTAATTTGACTTTCACTTCCTCAAGACTCTTACGACCTAAGTTACGAACTTTCATCATCTCTGGTTCAGTTTTCTCAGTGAGATCATAAACCGTATTGATGCCAGCACGTTTCAAACAGTTGTAAGAACGAACAGAAAGATCCAGTTCTTCAATGGTACGATCTAATACCTTTTCATCTGAAGTAGATTCCGCTTCACGCATCACTTCTGTCGTCATAGCGACTTCAGTTAGGTCCGTAAAGAGGTTTAAGTGTTCAATAAGAACTTTTGCAGATAATCCGAGAGCATCTTCGGGGATGATTGTACCATTTGTCTCGATTTCAATTGTTAATTTGTCATAACCATCATTGCTACCAACGCGAGCTGGTTCCACTTGGTAGTTAACTTTCTTAACAGGTGTATAGATAGAGTCAACTGCCAAAGTCCCAACTGGGGCATTCGGGTTCTTATTTTCATCGGCTGGAACATAACCACGACTGGTGTTAACCGTCATGCTAGCTTTCACGCTATGTCCTTCTCCAATTGTAAATAAGTAATGATCCGCATTAACAATTTCGAGGTCACTATCTGTCAACAAGTCTCCAGCAGTTACTTCTGCAGGACCTTCAACATCTAGTTCAATAGTCTTCTCTTCTTCGACGTGTGATTTGACCGCAATTCCTTTGATATTCAAAATGATTTGCATCACATCTTCACGCACACCTGGAATAGTATCAAATTCGTGCAAAACACCTTCGATATTCACAGAAGTGACTGCCGCACCTGGCAGAGAAGATAAGAGAACTCTTCGCAAAGAGTTACCAAGGGTAGTTCCATAACCACGTTCTAGTGGTTCGATTACAAATCTACCGTAATCTTTACTTTCATCAATTTTTGTAATTATTGGTTTTTCAAACTCAATCATCTATGATAAACTCCCTCTTCAACGAATCTAGTGTATGTTATGAAAACGAAAAATTACACACGACGACGTTTTGGAGGACGAGCACCATTATGCGGTACAGGTGTCACATCGCGAATAGCTGTAACTTCAAGACCTGCTGCTGCAAGAGCACGAATAGCTGATTCACGACCAGAACCTGGGCCTTTAACTGAAACTTCAACTGTTTTCAAACCATGTTCTTGAGCAGATTTCGCTGCTGCTTCTGAAGCCATTTGCGCTGCGAATGGTGTAGATTTACGAGAACCTTTGAAACCAAGCGCCCCAGCTGAAGACCATGCCAATGCATTTCCGTGCACATCCGTAATCATAACAATGGTGTTGTTAAATGTTGCGTGAATGTGAGCAATACCAGATTCGATATTCTTTTTCACACGACGTTTACGTGTTGGTTTAGCCACTTTATTACCTCCTTATTTATTTTTTCTTGCCTGCAATCGCAACAGCTTTTCCTTTGCGAGTGCGCGCATTGTTTTTAGTGTTTTGTCCGCGAACAGGCAAACCACGACGGTGACGGATTCCACGGTATGATCCGATTTCCATCAAACGTTTAATATTCATGTTGACTTCACGACGAAGGTCTCCTTCGACTTTGATCTTATCAACTTCACGACGAATTGCGTCTTCTTGATCTGGTGTCAAATCACGAACACGAACGTCTTCAGAAACACCTGCAGCAGCAAGCACTTCTTTAGAAGTTGTCAAACCAATACCATAGATGTAGGTCAATGAAATGACAACACGTTTATCATTTGGAATATCAACTCCAGCAATACGAGCCATGTTTTCTCCTTTCTAAATTATCCTTGACGTTGTTTGTGTTTAGGGTTTGCTGAGCAAATTACCATAACACGGCCACGACGGCGAATAACTTTGCAGTATTCGCAAATCGGTTTAACCGATGGTCTTACCTTCATGTTAGCTCCTCCATTTTCTTCGATTATTTAAAGCGGTAAGTGATCCGTCCACGCGTTAAATCGTATGGACTCATCTCAACGGTAACACGATCTCCTACCAAGATACGAATATAATTTTTTCGAATCTTACCGGATACCGTCGCCAAGATTTGATGTCCATTTTCCAATTCAACAGTAAACATTGCATTGGGCATGGTTTCAACAACCTTACCTTCAATTTCAATCACGTCATCTTTTGCCACGCAAAAGTTCCCCCTTTAATTTCGATTAGTTCCCGTAATCGGGATAGCTATAAGTCAGACTGACCTATTATAGCCTATTTTAAAAAAATAATCAAGCCGTTTTATGACTTAAATACCTTTCAAGGCATTTTCAATATCTGCAAAAACATTATCAATGTTTTGGTCACCTTCAATATCCTGCACAAGATCTTGTTGAGCGTAGTAATCTAAAATAGGTTGACCTTGAGCGATATTCACTTCCAAACGACGTTTAACGCTTTCAGGCTTATCGTCCTCACGTTGATAGTAATCCTCTTCATTGTAATCAGCAGGTGGATTGAAGACCTTGTGGTAGGTTTCACCCGTTTTCTTGTTGATGATACGGCCACTGAGGCGTTCCAAAAGAATATCTGGATTGACTGAAATGTTAATGACACCATCCAAAGGCAAATCTAACTCTTTTAGGATAGTATCTAAAGCATAGGCTTGCTCGATCGTACGTGGAAAGCCGTCCAACAAGAAACCGTTGGTTTTAATATCGTCTTCAGCTAAACGATCTTTAACAATTCCGTTTGTAACCTCATCTGGAACTAAATCGCCACGGTCAATATAGGATTTAGCTAATTTCCCCATCTCTGTGCCATTAGCCATAGCTGCTCGAAACATATCCCCTGTAGAAATGTGAATAAGGTTAAACTCTTTAACAATTTTTGCCGCTTGAGTCCCTTTACCTGCGCCAGGAAGCCCCATTATCAACAGATTCATAATCTTAAACTCCTTTTTATTTTTACCATGGGGTTCCTAATGTTAGAAACCCTATGATAAAAACAAAAGAGAAGTCGCAAATTCTTGCTTCTTCTATTTTGTTTTACTGTTCGACGTTCATGAAACCAACATATTGACGCTTAAGAAGGTAACCTTCCAACTGTTTCATCGCTTCAAAACCTGTAGAAATCAAGATGAGCAAACTTGTACCTCCAAGGGCAATCCCACTAGAGAGACTAAACAGTTGTTGCGCCATAATAGGAACAATCGAGATAAATGCCAAGAAAACAGAACCAATGGTAGCTAATTTCTTAAGCAAGGAAGAAAGGTAATCTTCCGTATCCTTACCGGGACGGACACTTGGGATATAAGACCCATTTTTTTGAAGATTCTCCGCCGTTTTTTCAGGATTGACCTGAACAAAGGTATAAAAGAATGAGAACAAAACAATGAGTACAGCATAGACTGCCATTCCCGTTGGCGTCTGGTAAGACAATGTTGTTTGCAAAGTATTCAACCAAGGGAAGCGATTCCCCAAGAATGGGATAATTGTGCTTGGAATGGTTGTGATAGAACTTGCAAAGATAACTGGAATAACCCCAGCTGGATTAACCCGCAAAGGCAAGTAAGAGTTGGTTGGTGCACCTTGAGCCAATTTTGTATACTGCATCGGGATTTTATACTCTGCCTGCTGAACAAACGTTGTAAAGAAAACAATTGCTAAAGCCGACAAAGCCAAAATTGATACCATTATAATAGAATGGGTCAAGCTATTAGAGCCAACATTGACAAAGTAGTCCTCGTAGATAGAAGAGAACATGCCCGGAAGTCCTGCAATTATCCCTGCAAAGATGATGGTAGAAACCCCATTTCCGAATCCTTTGTCTGTAATCTGTTCACCCAACCAACCAACAATCATGCTACCAGTAGTTAAAATTGCACCAATCAAAAGAAAGGTCTGTGGATTAGGTGTCGCCACCAAAGAAACACTTGATAAGGCATTAAAACCTGCGGTAATCCCTAACGATTGGGCAAAGGCAATGACCAATGTGATATAACGCGTCGCTTGATTTAGCTTACGCCTACCGACTTCCCCTTGCTTACTCCATTCCACGAACTTCGGATAGATGTCCATCTGCAAGAGTTGGACAACGATAGAAGCCGTAATATAAGGACTAACCCCCAAAGAGAATACTGAAAAGTTACTCATAGCATTCCCTGAAACGAGATTAAGCATGTTCAAGAAAGGTAAATCAGCCAGTTTATCCAGGCTTCGCGCATTGATACCTGGAACTGTAATGTGCGTTCCTAGGCGAAAGACAAAAATGATGAAGAGCGTAAATAAAATTTTGTTCCTAACATTTTTGATCTTTAAAGCATCTTTTAAAAGTTTAAAGAACATAATGAGTGCTCCTCATTAGATGACTTCGATAGAACCACCTTTAGCAGTGATCGCTGCTTCAGCAGATTTTGAGAATTTTGCTGCTTTAACAGTCAATTTCTTGGTCAATTCACCGTTACCAAGAACCTTAACGCCTGATTTTTCAGCACGAATGATTCCAGCTTCTTTAAGAGTGGCTGGAGTGACTTCAGCTCCGTCTTCAAAGCGGTTCAATTGATCCAAGTTAACCAAGGCATATTCCTTAGCATTGATATTTGTAAATCCACGTTTTGGCAAACGACGGAATAAAGGTGTTTGACCACCTTCAAATCCTGGACGGATACTGCCACCACTGCGGGCTTTTTGTCCTTTTTGTCCACGACCTGAAGTTTTTCCGTTACCTGAAGAAGTTCCACGTCCGACACGGTTGCGGACTTTACGAGAGCCTTCTGCTGGTTGTAATTCATGAAGTTTCATTAGTTATTTCTCCTTATGTGTAAACTGCTAACGCCTTCATGGAGGAAAAGGGGTTCTCCATGAAAACTCGCCTATACGATTATCGTCACGCAAAGTGACAATGATATTCAAGACAAGGCTGGAGCACCTACTCCAACCTCATCTTCGTCTAATAATTTAGACTTCTTCAACAGTGACCAAGTGAGACACTGCTGTAATCATTCCACGAACCGCTGGGTTGTCTTCTTTAACAACTGAGCTGTTCAATTTACCAAGTCCAAGCGCAACAACGGTTTTACGTTGTTCTGGTTTGCGACCGATTGGAGACTTAGTCAAAGTTACTTTAATTTGAGCCATGAGTTCTCCTTTCTTATGCCAAATCAGAAACGGATACACCGCGGAGTGCTGCGACTTCTTCGGCACGTTTCAATTGTTTCAAACCTTCGATAGTTGCACGAACGATGTTGATTGGTGTGTTAGAACCCAAAGATTTTGATGTGATATCTTGGATACCAGCCAATTCAACAACGGCACGAACCGCACCACCAGCAGCAACTCCAGCACCTTCTACGGCTGGTTTCAACAAAACACGAGCTCCAGAAAACTCAGAGCGTACTTCGTGTGGAATAGTTGTGCCTACAGTTGGTACAGCAATCATATTTTTCTTTGCGTTATCAACGGCTTTACGGATTGCTTCAGGGACTTCTTGAGCTTTACCTGTACCAAAACCAACGTTACCATTGCGGTCACCAACAACAACCAAAGCGGCAAAGCGCAAACGACGTCCACCCTTAACAACTTTAGTGACACGGTTGATGGCTACAACACGTTCTTCAAGTTCAACTGCATTATCTTTAAATGCCATTATCTAGTGTCCTCCCTATTAGAATTTCAATCCGTTTTCACGGGCAGCGTCAGCCAAAGCTTGCACACGTCCGTGATAAAGGTATCCACCACGGTCAAACACCACTTCAGAAATGCCTTTAGCTACTGCGCGTTCAGCAACGAGCTTACCAACAACAGCTGCTTGTTCTGTTTTTGTGCCCTTGGAAACTTCTTTATCAAGAGTTGATGCACTTGCGAGCGTTACACCCGCTACGTCATCAATTACTTGAGCGTAGATGCCTGTATTAGAACGGAAGATGTTCAAACGTGGGCGTTCTGCAGTTCCAGAGAGTTTTCCGCGAACGCGACGGTGGCGTTTTTGGCGGAGTTTATTTTTATCTGGTTTAGAAATCACAATTTTCTCCTCTTAATATTCAGGACTGGTTATCTTAACGATTATTTACCAGTCTTACCTTCTTTACGACGTACAAATTCACCAACATAGCGAATACCTTTACCTTTATAAGGCTCTGGTGAACGCAAGCTACGGATGTAAGCTGCGGTTTGACCAACAACTTCTTTGTTGATACCGATTACGTTGATTTCAGTACCTGATGGCACTTCAAAGGTAATGCCTTCTGGTGCTTCAACTTCATCCTGGTGTGATTTACCAACAGAAAGAACCAGTTTCTTTCCTTGAAGTTGGGCACGGTAACCAACCCCACGCATTTCCAAAGCTTTTTTGAAGCCTTCAGAAACACCAACTACCATGTTGTTAAGGTTGGCACGTGCTGTACCATGAATGGTTTTCATTTCTTTGGAATCGTTTGGACGACGAAGAGTGATTTCGTTTCCTTCTTGAACGATTTCAATAGCTTTAGGGAATTCACGAGTCAATTCCCCTTTTGGACCTTTTACGGTCACAACGTTATTGTTATTTGTCAGTTCGACACCAGCAGGTACGATAATGACTTTGTTACCAATACGTGACATGTATTTTTTCTCCTGTTAGATTATCAAGCCGCTAATGCGACCAGTTTTCACGGGGAACTAAGATACAGAGGGCGTTAAAAGTCACCGTGGAAATAGGAAACTTGACTCTGAAACGGTCCGTTTCTAGGCAAATTTATCTTTTTCACACAGACTTTAGCCCGAGTTCAATTAGTTCTGTGTTGTGATGAGACATCAACTTAGCCTATCGGCTAAACTGAACCCGCACTAAGAACCGTACAAAACAGATAAGAAGACTTGTTTGTAAGCAAACCGCTCCACCTTCCTAATTTTGCATTGTCCTTACGAGCTTTGTATCTTAACTATTACCAAACGTAGGCGATTACTTCTCCACCGATGTTCTTTTGACGTGCTTCACGGTCAACAAGAAGTCCTTCAGAAGTTGAAACAATCGCAATACCTAGACCATTAAGAACTTTTGGAAGTTCTTCTGCTTTCGCATAAACACGCAAACCTGGTTTAGAAACACGTTTCAAGTCAGTGATAACTTTTTCACCATTTTGTCCGTATTTCAAGAAAACACGGATGATGCCTTGTTTGTCATCTGAAATCACTTCAACGTTCTTGATGAATCCTTCACGTTTCAAGATTTCAGCAATACCAACTTTAAGTTTTGAAGAAGGTGCTTCAAAAACTTCGTGACCTGCACGGTTAGCGTTACGGATGCGAGTCAGAAAGTCTGCAATTGGGTCTGTCATAACCATTATGTTATTCTCCTTTACTAGTAGTTTGATTACTCACTTGCTAGTTAATGATGAGCTTTCGCTCAAGTGTTTTTTAATACAACCAATCAGTGATACTGATTAGAAAACGTGCGACAACCTGGTCCAAAAAGATAGATTTGTCTCGGAACTAAACTCCAACATCAAATCTCTTATTTAGCCTGTGGTGTCACGCGCTTTGCATCATGATTTTACCAAGATGCTTTGGTAACGCCAGGAATTTGACCTTTATAAGCCAAATCACGGAAGCAAATACGGCAAAGTTTAAACTTGCGGTAAACTGAGTGTGGGCGTCCACAACGTTCACAGCGTGTGTAAGCTTGCGTAGAGAACTTCGCAGGGCGTTTGTTCTTAGCAATCATAGATTTCTTAGCCAAATCGTTCCTCCTTATTATTTAGCAAAAGGCATGCCTAAGCCTGTCAACAAAGCACGTGATTCTTCATCGGTGTTTGCTGTTGTTACGATGACGATATCCAATCCACGAACACGGTCAACATTGTCAAAGTTAATTTCTGGGAAGATCAATTGTTCTTTCACACCAAGTGTGTAGTTCCCGCGACCATCAAATGATTTTGTTGGAACCCCATGGAAGTCACGCACACGTGGCAAAGAAACAGAAACCAATTTATCCAAGAATTCGTACATGCGTTCCCCACGCAATGTAACTTTAGCACCAATAGCTACCCCTTCACGAAGTCGGAAGCCGGCAATTGATTTCTTAGCCTTCGTGATCAATGGTTTTTGACCAGAGATCAAAGCCAATTCTTCAGCAGCTTTATCAAGGTTTTTAGCGTTTGATACAGCGTCACCAACACCCATGTTAAGAACAATTTTCTCAACTTTAGGCACTGCCATAACTGAAGAATAGTTGAATTGTTCAGTCAAACTAGGAACTACTTCATTAAGATATTTTTCTTTCAAGCGATTTGCCATCTTTTTTCTCCTTTCCTTCGTGATTAATCAAGCACTTCGCCTGATTTTTTGTTGTAGCGAATTTTTTTACCGTCTTCGAATTTGTATCCGACACGACCTGCTACACCATTTTTATCCAATACTTGTACATTAGATACATGGATTGGCGCTTCTTTTTCAACGATAGCCCCTTGAGGGTTTTCGTTATTTGGTTTTTGATGTTTCTTGATAATGTTAACACCTTCAACCACTACTTTGTTGACTTTTGGTAAAGCAGTCAAGACAACAGCTTCAACGCCTTTGTCCTTCCCTGCAATAACGCGAACTTTATCGCCTTTTTTTACAAACATTGAGAGTTTCTCCTTAAAATTTCTTACGCCCATCTGGGCACCCTAGCAAACTAGGGGACTAGGTTTGTATTACAATACTTCTGGTGCCAATGAAACAATACGCATATAGCCACCTTCGCGCAATTCACGTGCTACAGGGCCAAAGATACGTGTTCCACGAGGTGTTTTGTCATCACGAATGATAACTGCTGCATTTTCGTCAAATTTGATGTATGAACCGTCTGCACGGCGAGCACCAGATTTTGTACGAACGACAACAGCTTTGACAACGTCACCTTTTTTTACAGCTCCACCAGGAGTTGCTTGTTTGACAGTCGCTACGATAACATCACCGATATTAGCGAATTTACGTCCTGAACCACCAAGAACTTTAATGGTCAAGATTTCACGAGCACCGCTATTATCAGCAACTTTCAAGCGAGTTTCTTGTTGAATCATTACAAATATCTCCTTTTAGTCTGATTAGATAATAACAGCTTCTTCCACTACTTCTACAAGACGGAAATGTTTTGTAGCAGACAATGGACGAGTTTCCATGATACGAACGATATCGCCTTCTTTAGCGATGTTCTTTTCGTCATGTGCTTTGTATTTCTTAGAATAGTTGATACGTTTACCATAGACTGGGTGGTTACGTTTGGTTTCAACTACAACAGTGATAGTTTTATCCATCTTGTCAGATACGACACGTCCTACAAGACTACGACGTTGATTACGTTCCATTTAAAAAGACTCCTTTCCCAATCTATTATTTATTCAATTCAGTTTGCACAGTTTTAACTCGCGCAATTTGTTTTTTCACTTCGTCCAAACGAGCAGTTTGATCAAGTTGACCAGCTGCAGCTTGGAAGCGTAAATCGAACAATTCTTTCTTCAATTCTACTTCTTTAGCAGCTAATTCTTCTTGAGACAATCCACGAAGCTCTTTAACAAAATCTTTAATTTCTTGAAGTTTCATGTCTTCTCCTTACTCTGCTTCACGTTTAACGAATTTAGTTTTTACTGGCAATTTGTGGCTTGCCAAACGAAGGGCTTCACGAGCCACTTCTTCTGATACGCCAGCAATTTCAAACATGACTTTACCACGTTTAACAGGTGCCACCCAACCTTCAGGTGCCCCTTTACCAGAACCCATACGTACCCCGATAGCCTTAGCGGTGTATGATTTGTGTGGGAAGATTTTAATCCAAACTTTACCACCACGTTTCATGTAACGCGTCATTGCAATACGGGCAGCTTCGATTTGGCGGTTTGTAATCCAGTGGCTAGTTGTTGCTTGAAGACCGTATTCTCCAAATGCTACTTCTTTACCACCTTTAGCTTCACCACGCATCTTACCACGAAACTCACGACGGTGTTTAACACGTTTAGGTACTAACATGTGTTATTTACCTCCCTTTGTGTTTTTACGAGCTGGAAGAACTTCTCCACGGTAGATCCAAACTTTAACGCCCAGTTTACCGTAAGTTGTATCAGCTTCTTCCCAAGCATAATCGATATCTGCACGCAATGTGTGCAATGGAACTGTTCCTTCAGAGTAACCTTCAGCACGGGCAATATCTGCTCCGTTCAAACGTCCAGAAACCTGAGTTTTGATTCCCTTAGCACCCGCGCGCATAGCACGTTGGATAGCTTGTTTTTGTGCGCGACGGAAAGCTACACGTTGTTCCAATTGGCGAGCGATACTTTCACCAACCAAGTGAGCATCCAAATCAGGGTTTTTAATTTCTACGATATTGATGTGAACTTGTTTACCAGTCAAACGGTTCAATTGTGCACGAAGTGCGTCAACATTTGCCCCACCTTTACCGATAACCATACCTGGACGAGCTGTGTGAAGTGAAATGTTCACTTTGTTTACAGCGCGTTCAATTTCGATTTTTGAGATTGAAGCTTCAGCTAATTCTTTTTGGATGAATTTGCGAATTTTCAAATCTTCATGAAGGTATTCAGCGTATTCTTTTTCAGCATACCATTTTGCATCCCAGTCACGAATGATACCGACACGCATACCAATTGGATTTACTTTTTGACCCACGTTTCCCCTCCTTATTTTTCTGCAACAACTACGGTAACGTGAGTTGTGCGTTTGTTGATTGGTGACGCTGAACCTTTAGCGCGAGGGCGGAACCGTTTCATGGTTGGGCCTTCGTTAGCGAATGTTTCAGATACGACCAAGTTAGCTTTTTCCAGACCAAAGTTGTTTTCAGCATTAGCAATTGCTGAGTTCAAGGTTTTCTCAACAACACGAGCTGCTTTGTTTGGTGTGAATTTCAAGATGGCAATTGCATCAGCGACGTTTTTTCCACGAATCAAATCAAGTACAAGACGAGTTTTGCGAGGAGAAACACGAACTGTGCGAGCCATTGCTTTAGCTGAAGTAATTTCTGCCATAGTCTCTTAACTCCTTATCTTGTTTTCTTGTCGTCTGCTGCATGTCCGTGATAAGTACGTGTTGGTGCGAATTCACCCAACTTGTGACCTACCATGTCTTCTTGGATGTAAACAGGCACATGTTTACGGCCATCATAGACTGCAATTGTATAACCGATGAAACTTGGGAAAATCGTTGAACGACGTGACCAAGTTTTGATAACTTTTTTCTTTTCGTCGTTAGCTTGAGCTTCAACTTTTTTCATCAAATGCTCATCGACGAAAGGTCCTTTTTTAAGACTACGTCCCATTTTGTAGTTTTCTCCTTTAAATATGTACCACAACGGCTTGCGTTAGACGCTACCGAGTTGGCGGATAATGTTAAGCGGCCAGATTATTTTTCGTTGCGACGACGAACGATAAGTTTGTCTGACTTCGCTTTCTTGTTGCGGGTCTTGAGACCAAGCGCTGGTTTACCCCAAGGTGTAGATGGCGCTTTACGTCCAACTGGTGCTTTACCTTCACCACCACCGTGTGGGTGATCGTTAGGGTTCATTACAGAACCGCGGACTGTAGGGCGGACACCTTTCCAACGGTTACGTCCAGCTTTACCAAGATTAACCAAAGCATGTTGTTCGTTACCAACTGTACCAATAGTTGCACGACAAGTTGCCAAGATCATACGCACTTCGCCTGATTGCAAACGAACCAAGACATATTTACCTTCTTGACCCAAAACCTGTGCAGATGCACCAGCAGCGCGGACTAATTCAGCCCCCTTACCTGGTTTCAACTCAATGTTGTGAATCACAGTACCAACTGGAATATTCGCTAATGGCAGAGCGTTACCAACTTTGATGTCAGCATCTGGTCCAGAAACGATACGTTGGCCAACTTCAAGTCCTTTAGGTGCAATGATGTATGCTTTAACACCATCAGTGTAGTGAACCAAAGCAATGTTTGCAGAACGGTTTGGATCGTATTCGATAGTCTTAACAACTGCTTCAACTGCATCTTTGTTACGCTTGAAGTCAATGATACGGTAATGACGCTTGTGTCCACCACCTTGGTGACGTACAGTGATGCGTCCGTTGTTGTTGCGACCAGCTTTGCTCTTCAAAGAAGTCAACAAAGTTTTTTCTGGTGTGCTAGTTGTAATTTCTGCGAAGTCTAAGGACGTCATGTTACGGCGTCCGTTAGTCGTAGGTTTGTAAACTTTAATACCCACTTTATTTCCTCCTTATATTATTCAGCTTCTGGAGCCGCAAACAATTCGATAGCTTTTGAATCAGCTGTCAAAGTGATGATGGCTTTTTTGGTTTTAGCTGTAAAACCAGTGTAGCGACCGACACGTTTTGCTTTGGGTTTTACGTTAACTGTCTTGATTGCAGCAACTTTAACCCCATCAAAAGCTGTTTCAACAGCTTGTTTGATCAGCAATTTGTGGGCACGGCTGTCAACTTCAAAAGTGTACTTGCCATCTTCCAAAGCAGCCATTGATTTTTCTGTAATAACTGGTTGTTTAATTACGTCGTAGATGTTCATTAAGCGAGAACCTCCTCGATGGTTGAGATCGCGTCTTTAACAACAAGAACCTTATCGCTATTCACGATATCAAGTACACTTGCTGTCGTTGCTGTAGCAACTTTAACGTTTTTCACGTTACGCGCTGACAATTCTGCATTTTTGTTTCCTTCGTCGAGGATAACCAATACTTTACTATCGATAGCCAAAGCTGAAAGGACTTTTACGAATTCAGCTGTTTTTGGCGCTTCGAATGACAAAGCTTCAACGGCTACAAATTTGTTGTCAGCTACTTTTTGTGAGTAAACTGATTTCAAAGCCAAACGACGAACTTTTTGTGGGAATTTGTACGCATAAGAACGAGGTGTTGGACCAAAGACCACTCCACCACCACGCCATTGTGGAGAGCGGATAGATCCTTGACGAGCACGACCAGTCCCTTTTTGGCGCCATGGTTTACGGCCACCACCTGAAACAGCTGAGCGGTTTTTCACTGCGTGAGTGCCTTGACGGAGGCTAGCGCGTTGGCTGATAACAACATCAAAGACTACTGATTCATTAGGTTCAATTCCAAAAACTGCATCGTTTAAAACAACTTCGCCAGTTTCTTTACCAGTTTGGTCAAATAATTTTACGTTTGCCATTAGATATCAATCTCCTTTCTGTTATTATTTAGCAGCCTTAATAGCTGATTTGATGGTGATAAGAGATTTCTTAGCACCTGGGACGTTACCCTTGATCAGGATAACATTCTTTTCTGGAACGACTTGAACGACTTCCAAGTTTTGGATCGTTACGCGGTTGCCACCCATGCGACCTGCCAAGTGTTTGTTTTTAAACACGCGGTTTGGTGCAACTGGTCCCATTGACCCAGGACGACGGTGGTAACGAGAACCGTGAGCCATAGGTCCACGTGATTGTCCGTGACGTTTGATAACCCCTTGGAAACCTTTACCTTTGGTTGTTCCAGTGACGTCAACAACATCTCCAGCTTCGAAAGTTTCAACGGTGATTTCTTGTCCAACCTCTAAGCCTTCAACGTTCTTGAATTCACGAATGAAGCGCTTAGGAGCCGTGTTTGCTTTAGCGACATGGCCTTTGGCAGGTTTGTTACTCAATACTTCACGTTTGTCATCAAAACCAACTTGAACAGCTTCATAACCATCTGTTTCAACGGTTTTCACTTGAAGGACAACGTTTGGCGTTGCTTCGATGACAGTTACAGGGATAAATTCACCTGATTCAGTGAAAATTTGAGTCATTCCCACTTTTTTCCCTAAGATTCCTTTTGTCATGAGAAAGAATTCCTTTTCTATAATTTTTAAAAGTTTTTAATGAGCGTTTTTGTGCTCAACGTATTACAATTTGATTTCGACGTTGACACCACTTGGCAAGTCGAGTTTCATCAAAGCGTCAACTGTTTTTTGAGTTGGGTTGATGATATCTACCAAACGTTTGTGGGTACGCATTTCAAATTGTTCACGAGAATCTTTGTATTTGTGCGTTGCACGGATAATGGTGTAGAGGCTACGTTCAGTTGGAAGTGGAACGGGACCTGCTACTTGAGCACCAGTGCGTGTTGCAGTTTCTACAATTTTCTCAGCCGCTGTATCAAGCGTACGGTGTTCGTACGCTTTCAAACGGATACGGATTTTTTTAGTTGCCATCTTTTCTCCTCTCGTCTATTTACGATAATAGGCTAGCTCCACAAGAAAACCGACAGATGGTTGCGTGGCAATGCAACCGAGCGTGTCGCAACCTCTTGCATCAAAGCTACAGCTGTTTTTTACAGCACCATAGTAGTTTAGCACAAAAAAAAGCCTTAGGCAAGACTTTTTCTCGTTTTTATTATTTTTTTACGGTAGAGATACGTTAGAAAGACCCAACGAAAAATATTATCAGCAATCGTGGCTAACCATACCCCTGCCAATCCCAAAGATAGGCTAACTCCTAACGCAAATCCCAGGCCAATACGGATAACCCACATGCCAAGTGTCGTTGCATAAAAAGGTAATTTTGCGTTACCCAAACCCTGCCACATAGCTGTCATGACCAGGGTTCCTGCTGTTGCTGGTGTTCCTAAAAATGCATAGAGAATCACAACAAGGCTAGCCGAAACAGCTGTTTTATCCATTGTATAGAGCGTCGTTAATGGCAAACCAAAAACGAAGATTAGCCCAGAAACAAGAGCCATCAAAATAAGGGAAAGGAAATAGGAACTCTTTAACAACTTGTCCTCTGCCACTAGATCATTTGCCCCCCTTGCCCTAGCTGCGAGAATAACTGTTGCTGTGGCCAAACCCATTCCGGGCATATAATTAAACTGTGTTAAGGTTTCTCCTATCGCATTACCCGCAACCATTTTTGTCCCGAAGGTCACAACGATTGCTATAATGGCAATATCCCCCACGCGCATCATCAGACGTTCTCCCGCCGCTGGCAACGCTAAATGAATCAACTCTCTATCAATACGCCAACTAAAGGACAACGTTTTCCAGTCATAGTGCATGGCCTTAACCAGTAATAAAAACCCTATAAATCTTGAAAATACCGTCGCTAAGGCTACACCTGCAATCCCCCAATGACAGATAAAAATCGCTAGGCTAGCAAAAAGAGCATTAATCACATTTACCAACAAACTAACATACATGGGTAATTGTGGCATACCTTGACTACGCACTACACTACCTGCTGTTGTCATAAGCCCTAAAAAGATAATGCCTCCACCGACAATGGCTAGGTAAAGCCCGCCTTGTTTGCTCACCTCTGGCGTCGTCCCTAAAAGCATCAGAAACTTCTCCCCAAAAACAAGGGAAAAACCTCCCAGAACAACTCCTAGAAAGATTGTCAAAATCAAAGCTTCCCCAATCAAAGCCTGGGCATTCTTTAGGCCTTGCTGAATACGCCGTGCCGAATAGGCGCTAGAAACTGCAGCCCCTAAAGCAATATAAACCGCTTGATAGACCGCTGTCATATTATTAGCGACTGACACGCCAGATACTGCGGTAAGTCCTAAAATAGCAACAAGATAACTGTCTACCATCCCCATAAGCATTTGAAGGAGATTTTCAACCATGGCCGGTAAACCAATCGCTAATAACTGTTTTGAGATTTTCATGACAGACCTCTAATTGTTAAAACTGACAAAAAAAGCCTAACGGCTTTTTCGATGATAGTTAGATACCCAAGTAACGTTCTACTTCTGCTTGCATTTCCTTTGCAGCAACGACCGTTTTATGACGTACAGGAGCTTCTTGTAACCCCTGTACAGCCTTAGGAATAGCAACACCTGATAATTCGACCAGGTTTTCTACAGCGACGAAGTCATCTGCAGGCGCTTGTCCTGTGATCGCTTCAACTGTCACGCGTGGGAATTTGTAAGGGCTAGCTGTCGAAGCCACCACAGTCGGTGTCTGATCCTGACTAGCTGTCCGATAAGCATCATAGACAGCGGAAGCGACTGCTGTATGAGGGTCTTCAACATAATGAGCTTTAGCATAGACGCGTTTGATTTCTTCGGCCGTTGCTTCTTCATCCGCAAAACCCGCCTCAAAGAGTTCAAAAACACCTTCATCCACACCTTCTGATAGGCTATATTCTCCTTTTTCCACCAGAGCTTCCATCAAAGCCTTAGTGCGATTAGCGTCATTTCCAACCAAATGGAAAATCAGACGCTCGAGGTTGGAAGACACCAAAATATCCATAGACGGGCTTGTCGTCACTTTAAACTCTCTCTTCTTATCATAGGTCTTAGAATGGAAGAAATCTGTCAGAACTTTGTTTTCGTTTGAAGCACAAATGAGTTTAGCGACTGGCAAACCAATCCGTTTAGCATAATAGGCTGCCAAAATATTACCGAAATTACCCGTTGGAACCGTGACATTAATCAAATCACCTGACTTAATCACACCTTGCTTGATCAGTTGGGCATAAGCATAAACATAATAAACAATCTGTGGTACCAGACGTCCAATATTCATGGAATTAGCAGAAGAAAACTGTAATCCTTTAGCCGCCATTTTTTCACGCATAGCAGGATCGTTAAACATCTGCTTGACGTTTGTCTGAGCATCATCAAAATTACCATCAATAGCGACTACGTGTGTATTTTGTCCCGTTTGAGTCGTCATTTGTAGCTCTTGAATCTTGCTGACTCCCCCATGCGGGTAAAAGACAACAATTTCAGTTCCAGGAACATCCTCAAATCCTGCCATTGCAGCTTTACCCGTGTCTCCAGATGTAGCTGTCAGAATAACAATTTTATTGGTTACTCCTTGTTTTTTAGCAGCCGTTGTTAAAAGATGTGGCAAAATGGACAAGGCCATATCTTTAAAAGCAATCGTTGCGCCATGAAAAAGTTCCAAATTGTAGTGGCCATCCACTGATACGATTTCCGCAATAGAAGGTGTATCAAACTTATCATCATAAGCCTCTTGAATACAGTGGTCTATCTCTTGCGGTGTAAAATCATCTAGAAAAGCTCCTAAAACCAAGCGAGCAACTTCTTGGTAGGAAGCATGTTGGAGGTGGTCAAAATCCAGAACAACTTCTGGCATCGTGATTGGCGTGAAAAGTCCACCATCTTGCGCAAGTCCTTGCAAAATAGCTTGGCTTGCCGTGACGCGATTATTTTCATCTCGTGTAGATTGGTATACTAATGGCATGTTATTCTCCCAGGTGCTTTTTTACTATCATACCATATTTTCAGATAATTGGGCGCAAAGCATCAAAAAAGGAGAGGAAACCACAGGAACTTTCACTTAACCTCCTGCTGCTTCACCCTCCAAAAACAAGAACCTTCATTCACTGTCACAGATAACTCTCTCTAGTCTTGTATTCGCGAAAAAATGATTCTTTTATTTACTGTTAATGTTTTTCCCGATAACCGAAAAGGCATCTCATTGCCACTGCGCAAATTCAAGGCCTTTGAAAAATAGGCCTGATACAGTTTATCGTTCACTTCTGTTACCTGCCAACTATGCTTAAAAGGAGATACCTTCGCTGTAAACAATGTGGCAGTCACCGTAGCCGTTTTACTATCGTAGTGAGCACCGACTTTTTTTGCTTGTTTTTTCATGCTACTATTTAGAGACGTTACAAAATCATCATAGGGTAAAACGGCGTCGATATCATCTGCTGTCACCCCATAGGCGGCTGATACCACTGAACTCATGGCACTGTACAAGGCCAAACGATCCACGGTATAAGTGACATCAGCAACCACTTTGTTCCCGCTTGTTTTTAAGGTAACCGCCTGATTGGTGTAAAAACTATTCCCATTCGAATAAGCTTTGTAATAATCATAATAGGTTGTCTCTTTTTTCAGTTCACTTTCTAACTCAGCTGTCAAACTCTTGGTCAAAGTCGTTGCCTGCCACTTACCGGTGATACAGCCAGACTGGTAACGATAAGTAACTGTTGCACCAACTCCGATGACCAAAACAAGAACCAGACTAACCAACAAAGCAATGAGGTGACCACGCTTCATCCCCAATCTTCTCCGAGAGGGCAGGGTGTATTGACCAGCCAAAAGACCAAACATTTGTTCATCCTTATTAGGCTTACGTCCATAATAGTTTTTAAAGGCTAATAGCCATTCTTTTTTCGTCATTCCTTCTCCTCAATTTTTTGTAAATGTTAGGGTAAGCTGGTCACCTACCAAGGTTAGTTTTCGACCCTTTGTCTGATAACGGAACCGACTGCCACGAGAAAGATCGCTAAGCGCATTATAGTTACCAAAAGCATTAGCCGTGTTGACGTCGTTATTGACACCAATCACAACCATCTCTCGCGTCCATGAATTATAACGAAAGGTCAAGAGCACCACCGTGAGCTTTGCCGTCTTTGCATCATAAGAACCGCCCAGTTTTTCAGCATCTTCGGTCCTTTGTTGATCAAAAAAAGATAGCCAGGCTGCGTAAGAGAAATAACTAGCTTCCTTATTTTGTTTCTGAGCTTTCGTTTCAACACTAGTCACATAATCTTGATAGGCCACCTTTTTATCAATAGTCTGACTCACTTTCAAGCGAACAATATTGCGATGACTCTCCAGCGATACTTCCCCCGGTTTCACCCAATTACTTGTCAGTTGCTGACCTTCTGCAACTGAACTAGCGACACTCTTTTCTCGTATTTTCTTAAAATCGGTGGTCAATGCCCTACTGTACCAATCTCCCCGAAGCACTCCCGAATGGTAGTACCAAGTCACTACAATTCCCGATAGTGCTAGAAAGAGTATCGAAAAGGCCAGAAAGAAAGATAACCTATGTAATCTTTTTTTAACTGGCACGCCTTCAACCGATGAAGAGGGCAAGGTAGCCATTAACTCCTCATCGCTATACTCCGATTGAAAAGCCTTTTGCAAGCGTCCTTGGTGAATCTCGTCTAACTTGGGTAAACGTTCATTGACCATTTCAAATTGGCCGACCCACTCCTCCCAAGTTAATATATCAGGATCATCAAACAGCATTCTCTTCCTACCCTTCATTTTTCCTTCCTTTATCTTACCGACTTTACAGGCCTCTGTCAATGAAGGAAAGATGACAGAACAAGATCAAAATAAGACTTGTAAACAAAAAAACAGGAACATCCAACGTTCCCATTTTTTTAGCATCGCTACTATATCACAAACGTGCGTTAAGTTCCGCTGACAATTCTTCAAACCCTGGTTTCCCTAAAAGAGCGAACATGTTTTTCTTGTAGGCTTCGACCCCTGGTTGATCGAATGGGTTAACCGCATTCAGATAGCCTGACAGAGCAATGGCAAGCTCAAAGAAGTAGATCAAGTAACCCAAAGTAAAGGCGTCTTGTTCTGGAATCTCCACGATAAGATTTGGGACGTCCCCATCAGTATGCGCCAAAAGCACACCGTCTGTCGCTTTTTTATTAACAAAGTCAACGTCTTTGCCTTGCAAGTAACCTAAGCCATCCAAATCTTCGGACAATTCCGGAATAACCACATTCTTACGTGGTTTATCCACTCGAATCGCTGTCTCAAATAAGATACGTGCCCCCTCTTGGATGTATTGACCTAAAGAGTGTAAATCAGTAGAAAAGTTAGCAGACGTCGGATAAATGCCTTTAAGGTCTTTTCCTTCTGATTCCCCAGCCAGTTGTTTCCACCATTCACCAAAGTACTGCAAAGAAGGTTCATAATTGACTAAAATTTCTGTTGCATAGCCTTTACGATAGAGAATATTACGAACTGCCGCATATTGATATGCTTCATTTTCCTTAAGGTCTGCTGAGGCATAAGCCTGACGTGCAGCCGCAGCACCCTCCATTAAAGCGGTAATGTCAGCTCCAGAAGCAGCAATCGGCAACAAACCAACAGCCGTCAAGACAGAAAAGCGTCCACCGACATTATCAGGAACAACAAAAGTTTCCCATCCATTAGCATCTGCTTCAACTTTAACAGCCCCTTTTTGGCGGTCTGTTGTCGCATAGATACGTTTATTAGCTTCTTCTTGTCCATACTTTTTAACTAACAATTCTTTAAAGACACGAAAAGCAATGGCTGGCTCAGTGGTAGTTCCAGACTTAGAAATGACATTGATTGAAAATTCTTTATCTGCCACGTATTCTACTAGGTCTGCTAGGTAGGTTGAAGAAATAGAATTCCCTGCATATAGAATTTGTGGGGCTTGACGCTTGTCAGCAGACTGCAAGTTAACAAAATGATTGCTCAAAAAGTCAATCGCAGCCTTAGCGCCCAGGTATGAACCGCCAATACCAATGACAACCAAGACTTCACTATCTGATTGGATTTTCTTAGCAGCTGTCTGGATACGTGCAAATTCTTCTTTGTCGTAATCTTTAGGTAAATCTAACCAGCCTAAGAAATCTGAACCTGGACCCGTTCCTTGACGTAAGAGTTGGTCTGCTTCTGTAACTTGACCTTGCATAAAGTCAACTTCATGTTGGCCGACAAATTTACCAAGTGTTTTTGAATAATCAAATGAAATGTGTGCCATCTGTTTATAACTCCTTTGATCTGTGAATCTATATCTTTACCATCATACTCTTTTGCACGTTTTTTTTCAACGGTCAGCTGTCAATTGGGGATTGACACGGGGTGCATGCGTTTGCGTTTAGGTCATACAAAAAGAGCACACGACTAGCATCGCTTAGGGCTGCTGGATTCCTCCCCTGACCCACTTCACGCGAAGCCGTTGCTCCACAACTAGTATAGCATATTTTTTGATAGGTGCAAACCTTTTCTTTTTAAGAATCTTCAATCCACTCCCTCTAAAGGCCCACTCGAGCATCCTAAAAGATACTTCGTCTACTGCCTTAGGAGTTCCCTTGCCTGACTACGAGCCGCCTCGGTTACGTCATCTCCTGCCAATAGTTTAGCAATCTCTTCGATTCGCTCATCTTGAGACAAAAGGCGAACAGTCGACACGGTCGCTTCTTGACTGCTTTGTTTTTCGATAAAAAACTGGTGGTCACTGATCGCAATGACCTGTGGAGAGTGAGAAATCACTAGCACCTGGCCTTGCTGACCAATCTTGTGAATTTTTTGGGCAATAGCCTGAGACACTCGGCCCGAAACACCCGTATCTACTTCGTCAAAGACAATACTGGTTTTATCTGCCTGGCGTGAAAAAGTTGATTTCAAGGCCAACATCATCCGAGACAACTCGCCACCGCTAGCAACTTTTACAAGAGGTTTAAAGCCTTCTCCAGGGTTCGCTGAGAGATAGAACTCGACTTGTTCATTTCCTTGGCGGTTAAATTTTCCGGCTGAAAAATGCACCTGAAAGGCCGCTTTTTCCATATAGAGGTCTGCTAATTCTCGATGAATATCCGCCTCCAGTTTTTTTGCAATGACATGTCGCTGCTGACTCAACTGCTCAGCCAAGTCAACGACATCGGCCTGCAGGTCTTTCACTTGCTGTTCAAGCTGTTTATCCTGACTGCTGTCACCAGCAAGCAAGTGATACTCCTTTTGAATATTCTGAAAATAATCTAGCACATCACTGCTACTACTACCATACTTGCGAATCAAGCTATTAACCACATCTAAACGAGATTGGACCAAAAGCAATTCCTCGCCATCAAATTCCAACCGGTCTACGGTCGCTTCCAGAGACCTTGTGACATCTTCGAGTAAATAGTAAGCTTCTGACAGACTTTCACTCAGGCGTTTGTATTCCGCATCATAAGTTTCAAGCTCTTGCAAATTTCCCATCGCTTCACGAACATTTCCTAAGCTGGAAAAGTCTTCGGCATCTAACAGCTGATAGGCGTCACTAAGAGTATCAGCAATTTTCTTATGATTTTGTAAGGCAATCAGACGTTGTGTTAAGCTATCTTCTTCCCCCGACTTCAAATCAACAGCTTCAATTTCGCCGATTTGATAATTCAAAAGAGCCACACGCTCTTTATGACTCGCCTCATTCTGACGAAGGGTCTGCAGCTGATGTCGTGCGTGACGATAAGCTTCAAAAACTGATTGATAGCGCTGTTTTAAGTCCTGAAAATCTGCATCACCAAAACTGTCCAAAAGCCCCAGATGATAAGTTGGCCGCATCAGCTCTTCTTGGTCATGCTGACCATGGATATCCACTAAATAACGACCAATGTCACGTAATAGACTGAGATTGACCAACTGCCCATTAATACGACTGACAGAGCGACCATTGGCCATCAGTTCTCGTCGAATAATAATTTGGTCATCCTGAACATCGATACCACTATCTTCTAAAAGGGGGATCACAGGAGAATCTTCTGCCAGACTAAACAAACCCTCAATTTCTGCTTTGGCCGCCCCATGACGAATCATATCCAAGTTGGAACGTCCACCTAAAATCAAGTTCATGGCATCAATAATGATTGATTTTCCCGCACCCGTTTCACCACTTAAAACCGTCATACCCTGCTCAAATTGAAGACTGACGGCTTCAATAATTGCAAAATTTTTTATCGAAATCGTCTCAAGCATGCAGGTGTCTCCTTTAGGCCTCTTTCCAGCTCAATAAAAGTATTCGTAACTGATCTGCCTCTTCTTGCGTTTTAGCAACAACCAAAAGAGTCTCATCATCAGTCATTATACTGAATATAGCCTCACTTTTCTCATCCAATAACCGACGTTTCACTAAACGACTGGTGCCAGGTACCACATCGATCGAAAGAAGGCAAGGCAGATCAGCATGCTTTTCTGACACAGATAATACTGTCACCAAAGATGCAGGTTGGTTGTTATCTGCAGGTGTTGGTGATTTCGGTTTAGCCAAACTATAGCGGTAGCCATTGCCAATCGGAACCTTTACAATCCCCATTTCATCCATATCACGCGAGATTGTCGCCTGTGTGGCATGACACCCCCGTGCCTGCAAGGCTTTAACTAGGTCTCCTTGTTTGGAAAAGTTCTCGTTTTCAATCAACTCACGAATCAACGCAAGACGTTCTCTTTTATTCATCTATTCTCTAAATCCTTTCTGTGCAGCGATCACGACCTTCGTTACCGAAGTTTCGTCCACGGTGTCTAATCGCTGTCCTTTTTTTAGATAGAGCAAAAACTCTATATTTCCATGCCCCCCTTGAATAGGAGAAAAATCTAATCCACAGTTGCTAAACCCATTAGCATTTGCTTGGGCCATCACTTCTTTGAGCACTCGTTGGTGTGTTTGAGGGTCCTTAACAATCCCCTTTTTCCCAACAGCTTCCTTCCCCGCTTCAAACTGCGGTTTGACTAGCGCAACAACTTCTCCGTCATCTGCCAGAATACGAGTCAAGGCTGGTAAAATCAGACCAAGCGAGATAAAACTCACATCAATACTCGCAAAAGTTGGTTGCCCCTTCGTAAAATCAGCTAAGGTTGCATAGCGAAAATTGTATTGCTCCATGGATAAGACACGAGGGTCTTGGCGAAGTTTCCAAGCTAGTTGGTTTGTGCCAACATCAACAGCGTAAACAAGACTAGCTCCCTTTTGCAACATAAGGTCTGTGAAGCCTCCTGTTGAGGCGCCAATGTCTATGCAGGTACGTTTTGCCAAGTCAAGTTGAAAGACCTCCAGACCCTTTTCCAACTTTAGCCCACCACGACTTACATAAGCCAATTTGTCTCCCTTGAGCTTGAGACTAATGGCCGTATCAATTTTTTCCCCAGGTTTATCATACCGCTGCCCATTGTGACTAGCAATAACCAAGCCTGCCATAACGCCACGTTTTGCTTGTTCGCGTGTCTCAAAAAGGCCTTGCTGATAAGCCAAAACATCTACACGTTCTTTAGTCATCTAGCCGCAACCTTTCTACTATCTCAACAAACTGGGGAGCATTAAATGGTCTCGTTGCAGAAAAATCTTCCTGCAACGACAGAACCCTATCAAGACACGTGTTTAGCAGACGTCGCGATTGTTCTAGGCCTATTAGACTGGGATAGGTAGCTTTTTGCTCTGCTATATCTTTATTCGGTGTTTTTCCAATAGTCTCAAAGTCAGCCGTCACATCTAAAATATCATCTCGAATTTGAAAAGCCAAACCTAAGGCCTCACCTGCCTGCACAAGAGATTGACGTGCTTTAGCATCAAAAGCTAGGACCAACCCACAGGCCTCAAAAGGAAACGTCAACAGCTTCCCGGTTTTATGGGCATGCAATTCTCTCAAGGTTTCCAGCGGTATCGCTTGCCCTTCGCTAACCATGTCTAAGGCCTGACCTGCTACCATACCATGGGTTCCTGAAGCAAGCGATAACGCCTTAACCAAAGCCACCTTGACAGAATCTGGATAGTCCGTCTCCATCAGCAGACCAAACGGATCCAAAAAAAGACTATCTCCTGCTAATATGGCCAAGGCTTCCCCGAAAACTTTATGATTGGTCAATTGACCACGTCGGTAGCTATCATCATCCATCGCTGGCAAATCATCATGAATCAGGCTAGCTGTATGGACCATTTCCAGGGCAGCCCCTACCTTAAAAGCATCCTGATCGAGTTCTTGTCCGAAACCTTCTAACAATTCCAAAAAAAGCAGGGGTCTAATCCGCTTTCCTCCAGCACGAATGGAATACAAGATAGCCTCTTGTAAGCGAGGAGCAATGCCTTTTTGCTGATAAAAGTTGTCCAATACCCTGTTAAGTGCAAGGATTTTTTCACTGGTTAACACTAAGCCTGCTCCTCTTTTGTGCCATCTTGGTTCACGATAGTCACTAAAGTCTTCTCCGCCTTGTCTAATCTAGATTGCAGATCTTGAGACAATTTCATTCCCTTTTGAAATTCCGCGATAGCTTCTTCTAAAGGGACATCGCCTGACTCCAAACGACCAACAATGGCTTCTAAATCCGCCAAGTTTTCTTCAAATGTTTTCGTCTTTTCTGACATTTTTTACCTCTACTTCTATATGACCATCTTGCATTTGCACAGTCAAATCTTGCCCAATTTGTACTTCAGTAACCGAGGAGACAATGCCACCTTCATCCGTCACCACTGCATATCCCCGTGAGACAATCCGACGCGTATCCAAAGAAATCAAGGTTTCCTTGGCTTTTTCAAAACGCGCCAAGGCGCCATCATACTGCTGGGCTAGCTGACTTTGCAAGAGGCGTTTATCCTGATTGAGACGTTCTTGGTAGGCTCTGACTTGTTGTTGCAAGAGTCGACTATTAAGGCCTTGTTGGACTTGAAGTAGGCGATTTTTTTGCGCCAAATACTGCCGACGCATGCCTTGAAACAACTGATTCTGTAGTTGATCCATTTTTTGTAGATAAGCATCATACAGCCGTTCAGGTTGCCGAAAGAAAGGGGAATTCTGGACTTTCCCAAGACGTTCTTGATAATAACCAATTTGGCGACTGCTCGCTCGATAGGCACGCGCTCGTAATTCTGACAAACGAGCCAAAACATCCGCCTTTGTCACAGGAGTCGCATGCTCAGCCGCTGCCGTCGGGGTTGCCGCCCGATCATCACTGACCAAATCAGACAAGGTCGTATCCGTCTCATGCCCAATACTAGAAATAACAGGTAAGCGCGATTCGAAAATGGCTTGAACAACAGGTTCCTCATTAAATGCCCAAAGTTCTTCCATAGAACCGCCACCTCGAGCAACAATGAGGACATCCAACTCCGAGTCCAAATTGGCTCGTTTAATATTTTCTGCAACCTCTTTTGCAGCACCAGTGCCTTGAACCTTGGCTGGAAAAAGGGTGATCGTGACACCTGGGAAGCGACGAGCAACTGTGGTCTGAATATCGTGGATAACTGCCCCACTCTGACTAGTCACAACCCCTATATGCGAAACAAATCGTGGAAGGGCCTGTTTATGTCGCTGATCAAAATAACCCGCCTCAAACATTTTCTTCTTGAGTTGCTCAAACTGAACAGCCAAAGCCCCTACACCATCCGGGATCACTTCTTCTATGATAATACTATAATTCCCAGATTTCTCATAAATCTGGACTCGGCCAATCACATTGACCTGCATATCATTTTCCAGGTCAAAACCCAATTGTTGATACTGAGAAGCCCACATTGTTGCCGATATCGTTGCCCCCTCATCTTTTAAAGAAAAATATTGATGGGTTGACCGTTTTCGAAAATTTGAGACCTGCCCTTTTAAATAAACCCGCTCCAAATAAGGGTCTCTGCTAAATTTAAGACCTAGATATTTATTTAATTGGGTTACTGTTAAATAGTCTGTCACAGGGCCACCTTTCTCTTTAGTCTAGTTTTTAGCGCTCTCCAAAACCTTCATCGCACAAGGAATCTGCTGGCTAATCGCTGTTGGTAGGGTCACATAATTGGTATGGCTCAATTTTTCTGCTATGGCTGAATGTAGGTAAACAGCTGCCCCAACTCGTTGATATAAACTACTCTGTGGAAATTGGACAGCAAAACCAGCAATCATCCCCGCTAAGGTATCTCCCATCCCTCCGGTCGCTTGGTAGGGGCCACCAACCGAAATCGCAGCTGTTTGATGGCTTTTTTGATCATAAACTTGTGTCTGATGTCGTTTGGCAACGAGAATGGTTTCTTTTGGAAACCTCACTAAAGCCTGCCAATTCCCTTCCGGGATCTGTTTGTCAATCGCCAAACCTGATAGTCGCTCCCACTCTCTCTGGTGTGGCGTTAAAATCAACTGACCCGCCGGTAGGCTCTTCGTAGCACGCTTTGCATAAAGGTTCAATGCAGAGCCATCCAGAATCAGTATCTGTGTCGACGATACATTTTCACAAACCAGATCAAAAATCTCTTTCGCACGAGACGTCTCGTCTAAACCAGGACCAATAAGCACCAAATCAACGCCTCGTAAAACCTGGAGAAGTCTTTTTTTATCACACAGATCAAAAGCCATAGCTTCCGGTAATTGCGCATGAAGAGCCGTTATCGTTTGAGAGTGTGTCCCCACACTAACCAAACCAGCACCCGACCGAACACAGGCTAGAGCCGCCATAATAATCGCCCCACCATAAGGTGGGTTGCCTCCAATCAATAGGACACGACCGTAATCCCCCTTATGAGAAACCAGCGGTCGGCTGGTAATGACTGCTTTCGCCCAGTCTTGATCAATCATCTCTCGTCACACTCCTTAGGGCTGCTTGATAAGTCTGCTCAAGCAAAAGCGCAATCGTCATCGGACCAACCCCACCTGGGACAGGTGTAATCAGCTTGGCAACCTGAGCCACTTCCTCAAAAGCAACATCACCGACTAACTTGCCATCAGCCTGACGATTAATCCCCACATCAATAACAACAGCACCTTCTTTGACAAACTCTTTGGTCACAAACTCAGGCCGGCCAATTGCCACAATTAAGATATCTGCCTCTTTAGCCAATTTTTGTAAATCTTTGGTTCGAGAATGCGTCAACGTAACTGTGGCATCCTTGGCTAATAAGAGTTGTGCCATTGGTTTTCCAACGATATTGGAACGTCCAATAATCACTGCGCGCCTGCCCTCTAGCCTAACATCATAGGCATCCAAAAGTGCCATAATACCGGCTGGCGTACAAGGAACCATAATCGGACGTCCACTCCATAAGTGCCCCGTATTCATCGGATGAAACCCATCCACATCCTTGTGCGGATCAATAGCTAATAGGACTTTTTTATCATTGATTTGATCAGGTAAAGGCAATTGCACCAAGATCCCATGAAGGCTAGGGTTATGGTTACACTGATCAACAACCTCCAAAAGTTCAGCCTCGCTTGTTTTTTCTGGCAAGCGGATGGTCTCACTGTGAAAACCAGCGGCCAGAGCTGCGCGTTCTTTATTACGAACATAGACCTGACTAGCGGGATTATCTCCAACCACGATCACCGCTAAACCGGGGACAATGCCCACACTTTCTTTCATGTCCTGAACTTTGTCTGCCAGGCGCATCCGCATATCCTGCGCTATCTTTTTCCCATCAATAATCGTCATAACCATCTCCAAAAGTTAATTACTTCTATTATACCATAGACGGTATAATATGGGAGCGTGATACCCCTTTTAAACCCAGTAAAAAAGCAGTCTCTACTGAGGAAATCAGGAAAAACTGCTTTTTCATTTTATAGAACTTTGCTGAGGAAATTTTTTGTCCGTTCTTCTTTAGTATGCTCAAAAACGTCTTGCGGTGTCCCCTCTTCTACAATATAACCTCCATCCATGAAAATGACGCGATCAGCTACTTCACGGGCAAAACCCATCTCATGCGTGACAATCGCCATGGTCATTCCTGACTTGGCCAGATCTTGGATAACATTAAGTACTTCCCCAACCATCTCAGGGTCTAAGGCCGAGGTTGGCTCATCAAAGAGCAAGACATCAGGGTCCATGGCCAACCCCCTAGCAATAGCGATCCGCTGTTGCTGTCCTCCGGATAAACTGTTCGGATAGGCATCTGCCTTGTCAGACAAACCTACACGATCTAGTAACTCTAAGGCTTTTTCTTTAGCTGCTTTAGGCGATTCTCCTTTGACCTTGGTCGGTGCCAACATGATATTTTGCAAAACAGTCATATTAGGGAAGAGGTTGAACTGTTGAAAGACCATCCCCATCTTCTCTCGCATTTTGAAAATGTCATTAGAAGAATCAGTGATATCCACCCCTTCAAAGGTAATGGTTCCTTTTGTAGGTTCTTCCAATAGATTCATGGTCCGTAAAAAGGTGGATTTCCCACTTCCAGACGGCCCAATGATAGCCACAACCTCGCTTTTTGCGATATCCAGGTCGATCCCTTTTAGCACATCGTTGTCGCCATAAGATTTATGCAATCCTTTAATACTAATAATTGCCTCTGTCATTTGTTCACTCCTTGCCCCATTTTACGCTCAAGTACTTTTAATAAGCTGGTCATCACCGTTGTCAATACGAGGTAGTAACCTGCCGCTACCAAGAGTGGTGTCAATGAGATATACGTTGAGGTTGACACCGTTTGCGCGCTGTTCCACAATTCCATAATTCCAATAGTTTGTAGCAAAGAGCTATCCTTGATAATAGTAACAAACTCGTTTCCTAGAGCCGGCAAAATATTGCGAATCGCCTGCGGTAAAATCACATAGCGCAAAGTTTTAAGCGGTTTGATCCCCAAAGAGTAGGCGGCTTCCATCTGGCCTTTAGGAACTGACTCAATCCCAGCCCGGACAGCTTCTGAAATGTAGGCGCCACTGTTTAGTGAAAGGACAATCACACCAGGCACGACACGCGAAAGCTCCAGATCAAAAATCCCAAAGCGTACCACTGGCAAAGCTTGCATATTCATCCAAACAAAGGCCACCATGATTTGAACAATCATTGGGGTTCCTCGGAAAATCCAAACGTACAAGGAAACCAGTAAATCCAAAATTTTAATATTGCTACGCTTGACGAGGGCGACAAAAACCCCTAGGATAGTCCCAAAGAAGACAACCAAAACCGAAACAATAATGGTCAATAGCACACCGTAGTTAAAATAAGGCCAATATTTTGGCAAAAATGAAAAATCCATGAACGACTCCTTATAATAGTAAACATATTATAGCATGGTATTGTATAAAAATACAGTAGTTTTTCTATTTTTTTCAAAAAAAATGCTCGGCTTCTTGTCCTAAGACAAGAAAACCAAGCACCTCGTAACTGCTTTAGTAGATCAGATCGTAAATCTCCATCGCAATCAAGTCAATACTATCAAATGTATAGGTCTCACGCGCTTTGACATCACGCAAAGTAAATACAGGACCATTTTCAGGGTCATTACTAAAGCTAACTTCAGCAACAACGTCCCCTTCACGTTCAAAATTACGCTTTGTATTACCACCATCACTAGCCATGAGCTCTAGACGGTCGATAATTCTCACCAAATGAGATTCCATATATGTACTCCCTTTTTTATTAGTCAACCCATTCTAACATAAAAAGCGTTAAATGTGTACCCAAACCGCAATTTCCCCGCTAAAAGGCTCTATTTCGACTATTAGGACTGACTATTTTGGTTAAGAAAACTCTGATACATGATAGCTTTAATGGAATGCATCCGATTTTCGGCTTCACGGAAAATCACGTCGCCGTGCGCTTGAAAGACATCATCTGTAATCTCCAAGGCCTCCAAACCATATTTGTCAAACATTTCTTGACCGATGAGCGTCTTCGTATCATGAAAAGCTGGTAAACAATGCATGACGATAGCATCAGGGTTTTTAACCATGGCCATGAGCTCAGTATTAATCTGGTAAGGTAGAAGAAGGTCAATCCGCTCTTTAAAGTCAACCTTTTCACCCATAGACAACCAAACATCTGTATAGAGGATATCAGCTTTAGCTACTGCGGAGGTATCATCTGTAATAGTCAGTTTGGCCCCTGTGTTATGCTCATGGGCTAAGGCTATGATCTCGGCTTCTGGCTGAAGGGACTTAGGCGCTACAATCGTTACATCAACCCCTAAAATAGCAGAGGTAACTAATAAAGAATTGGCCATATTGTTTCTGCCATCACCGATATAAACCAAGTGAAGACCTTCGAGTTTCCCAAACTGTTCTTGAATGGTCAAAAAATCCGCTATCATTTGTGTTGGGTGCCACGTATCCGTCAAGCCGTTCCAGACAGGGACACCCGCTTCAGTCGCCAAGGTCTCGACAGCTTCTTGAGAAAACCCCCGATACTCAATCCCGTCAAACATAGAACCCAATACCTTAGCCGTATCAGCGACCGATTCCTTAGTTCCCAACTGTATTTCTCCTGCCCCTAGATAAGTCGCTTGCATGCCCAAATCTTGAGCCGCAACTGTAAAAGCTGACCGTGTGCGCGTGCTGGATTTCTCAAAAATTAGCGCTATATTTTTCCCTTCTAAATAACGATGAGCTTCCCCTGCTTTTTTTTGTGCTTTAAATTGAGCTGACAAGGCCAGCAAATCTAATAATTGTGCTTTGGTAAAATCAATTTCTTTTAAAAAATGCATTGCTTTCTCCTTGTTGTATTTTTATGCATTATAACACAGATTATTCTGAAATAAAATACATTTTTCAAAAAAACTTTTAGCAGTCTCCATCTAGAGTGCCAGTCTTCTAATCTTTTTGCTTGCTTTTCAAGTGGCAAAGCGTATAATAAAGCTATAAGTTTGACCATTTTTGACTAAAAGAATGGTTGCATCATACGTCAAGGTCACCTTGATAGCCGAGAAAGGAGACAGTTATGCTGTGTCAAAACTGCCATTTAAATGAATCGACTATTCATTTATATACTAACGTGAACGGTCACCAAAAACAAATCGACCTCTGTCAAAATTGCTACCAAATTATGAAAACTGACCCAGAAAATAGCTTGCTAAGTAACTTGACCAACCAACAAGGTACCAACCCTTTTGAGGACTTTTTTGGAGACCTCAATAATTTCCGCGCCTTTAGCGGTAATCTCCCCAATGACCCACAGACCAAATCTGGCGGTAACCGCGGTGGAGGCAATAATGATGGCAACAACGGCCGTGGCCCACGCCCATCCCAACAAGCGCCACAAGAGCAAGGTCTTTTAGACGAGTTTGGGGTTGATATTACTGAAATCGCTCGTAAGGGGGACATCGATCCTGTTATTGGTCGCGATGAAGAAATCAAGCGGGTCATCGAAATCCTCAATCGTCGAACGAAGAATAATCCTGTCCTCATCGGGGAACCTGGTGTTGGTAAAACAGCCGTTGTCGAAGGACTCGCTCAAAAAATTGTTGACGGAAGTGTGCCACAAAAGCTACAAAATCGCAAGGTTATTCGCCTGGACGTGGTCAGCCTGGTCCAAGGCACCGGCATTCGGGGACAGTTTGAAGAACGCATGCAAAAGCTCATGGAGGAAATTCGTCAGCGCCAAGATGTTATTCTCTTTATTGATGAAATCCACGAAATCGTTGGAGCTGGGAATGCCGGCGACGGCAACATGGATGCTGGAAACATCCTCAAACCCGCTTTGGCACGTGGCGAACTCCAACTGGTCGGGGCAACGACTCTCAATGAATATCGCATCATTGAAAAAGATGCAGCACTCGAACGCCGGATGCAACCCGTCAAGGTAGATGAACCAACCGTTGATGAGACCATTACCATCCTCAAGGGTATCCAAAAGAAATACGAAGTTTATCACCATGTCAAATACACCGATGAGGCTATAAAAGCTGCAGCAGTCTTATCCAACCGCTACATCCAAGACCGTTTCTTGCCAGATAAGGCCATCGACCTCTTGGACGAGTCAGGTTCTCGAATGAACCTAACCCTCAACTTTATCGATCCGAAAGAAATTGATAACCGTCTAGTCGAAGCCGAAAACCTCAAGGCACAGGCCACACGAGAGGAAGACTTTGAGCGGGCTGCTTATTTCCGTGACCAAATTGCCAAATATAAGGAAATGCAATCGCAAACCTTGACCGAAGAAGATATTCCAGTCATTACAGAGCAAAACATCGAAGGAATTGTTGAGGAAAAAACTAACATTCCTGTCGGTGACCTCAAGGAAAAAGAGCAAAGCCAGCTCATTCACCTGGCCAGCGACCTCAAAAAGCATGTCATCGGTCAGGACGAAGCCGTGGACAAGATTGCCAAGGCTATCCGTCGCAATCGGGTAGGTCTGGGGTCACCCAACCGTCCGATTGGTTCCTTCCTTTTTGTCGGACCAACTGGGGTCGGAAAAACTGAGCTGTCTAAGCAATTGGCTATTGAACTCTTTGGTTCTGCTGACAGCATGATTCGCTTTGATATGTCTGAGTACATGGAAAAACACAGCGTAGCCAAGTTGGTCGGAGCTCCTCCAGGTTACGTGGGTTACGATGAAGCCGGGCAATTAACAGAACAGGTGCGTCGCAATCCTTACTCCCTCGTTTTATTAGACGAAGTGGAAAAAGCTCACCCAGATGTCATGCACATGTTCCTTCAGGTATTAGATGATGGTCGCTTAACGGATGGACAAGGGCGAACCGTTAGCTTTAAGGACACCATTATTATCATGACTTCGAACGCTGGAACTGGTAAAGTGGAAGCCAGCGTTGGTTTTGGCGCTGCTCGCGAGGGACGAACGAATTCCGTTTTAGGTGAGTTAGGCAACTTCTTTAGTCCAGAATTCATGAACCGTTTTGATGGCATTATCGAGTTTAAGGCCTTAAGCAAGGAAAACCTTCTTTCTATCGTCAGCTTGATGTTAGAGGATGTCAATAACCGATTGGCCACAAATGGTTTACACCTACATGTCACCGATAAAGTCAAAGAAAAATTGGTTGACCTAGGCTATGATCCTAAGATGGGCGCACGCCCTCTCCGCCGTACCATTCAAGAATACATTGAGGATGCCATTACCGACTACTACCTGGAACACCCTGATCAAAAACGCCTGCGCGCTGTACTCACCAGCAAGGGCAAAATTCAGGTCAAAGAAGACACCAGCGGTCAAAAACAAACCGCCAAGGTAGCTAGCGAGGCAGAAAAAACAGACTAAACACAAAAGCAAGAGCGGAGCTCTTGCTTTTTTATTTCTCCCCCACCAAGGCCTTGAACTGCTTGAGCAGACCCGTGTAGTAATAAAGGCCGTAGGCCACAGCCGCGCCCAGGATGTCCGCTAGGATGTCAAACGGCAGCTTGGTAATGGCAGTTGCTACATTGGCATAGACAAAGCCCCGCCCCAGGAAATAACCGCCAATCACAATCACAATCCCCACAAAAAGGGCGAAAAGCACAGGGAGTTTGGGCGCTGGCCGCTCAAAGCGCTTGACCAAAAGCGCAATGGCTAAGACCTGTAAACTATGTACCACCAGGGTCACAAACATTGGCGCCGGATAGAAGAAAAAGTCGCCCAAAAAAGAACCAAATCCCGCAATGACAACGGCTTCCCAAGGCTCAAACAAGAGCGCCACCAGGAAAATCACGATGCCATTGATATAAAAATGCCCACCCGGCACCGGAATGCTCAGATAGCTGGAACTCAAAATAATGGTCAGGGCCATAAACAGGGCCCCTAAAGTCAACCGTTTGGTTTGCATAAGGTAACCTCCCTCGATAAAACTGCCCCCATTATAGCCTTTTTTAAGCTTTCTTGTCAATATTTTTTGTAATTTTCAGAAAACTTTCGATAACAAAAAATCCTAGCCTTGGCTAGGACAGGCAGAACTTATACAAAGGCTCGTTTCTTATAAATGGGCAGGGCCACCAGCAACAAGCCTAAACTCCAGACCAACATGACCGCAACCTGCTTGCTATCAAAAAAGTTGGTCCCGCTGGTGAAAACGCCACGCATAAAGTAAAAGGGCACGTAAGTCATGGCCTTGGCCATAAAATCGTTCAAAGTCGCCAGATAAAGGGTGATATAAACCAGAGCCGTCGTGCCAAAGTAGACCACCAGAAAACTGGTCAGGGTGTTCTTAAGCCAGAGGACCACCAGGCTCGCGACGACAAAGACAAAGCTGGCATAGACCATAAAGTCCACATAGACCGAGAGGGCCGTCTGCGGAAAATTAAAGGCCACATGACGGACCACATAGCGGTAAAAGGCCAGATCAGCCACCAGAACGCTAGCCATCACAATCCCGACCAGGACAAAGCACAACCACTTACGAACCAGAACTTCTAACGTCGAAAGTTTGCTGACGCGAATCATGTTAATGGTGCGGTTTTGGAACTCCTTACCCAAGCTGGATACGGCCAGGAAAACCAAGAGAAAATCCGACACAAAGGTGTAACTAGCAATCTGCACCGTCTGCCCTAGGTAGGTCCCGCTGTAACCGTCCGCGAAAAGTACAATGGCCAGAATGGCTGCCGCAATAGCTATGCAGTGAAACACATTGCGAGAAAACAGTTCCTGTCTCAAAAAAATCGTTCGCCACCTCTTAGTCATGGAATAATACCTCCCCTAGTCCTTCTTTTTGGTAGTCAAATGCAATGCCCTCGGCTGTCATAGCCGTAGAGATGGCAGCCAGACCCGTCACCAGGATGTCATAGCCCTTGCGCTCGTAGGCAATCGCGTGCTTGTCCAAAAGAGCCATCAAAGCCCGCAGGCTCAATTCTTCCGTGTAAATCTTGTATTTGGCATTTTCCCCGTCGCCCAGCTGAGTCAGCTTGCGATCCTTGAGGAGAAAGTTTTTGGTGCAGACCTGGTCCAGATTGGCCAGGATATGGCTGGAAATGATAAAAGTAATGCCGTGTTTCTGCGCCAATTTCTCAATCAAGGTCAAAAGCCGCTGAATCCCATCGGGGTCCAGACCATTGGTCGGCTCATCCAGGAGGATGAACTCATCCGAAGCAATCAGGGCGATGAAGAGTCCCACCCGCTGGCGCATGCCCAGTGAGAGCTTAGAAGCTTTGCGATTGAGGTAGTCGGCCACATCCAGGTCGTCCTTGTAGCAATCGATTATGGCCTTGTCCTTGCCGTAGAGCTTACAGTAAAAGGCCAGATTAGCCTTGACGCTCAGGTTGGGATAGAGGGCCGGCGCCTCAATCAAGGCCCCGACGCTATCCGTCCGCAGGTCAACCTGCTCCTGCCCACCCGGCAAGATGCCAGAAATCACCTTCATCAAGGTCGTCTTCCCAGCCCCGTTATTGCCAATCAGACCTGCAATATCGCCTTTTTCTAGGGTTAGCGAAATATCATCCAGCACCTGCTGGCGCCCAAAGTAAAAATCTAAATGCTTAATCTCTAAAACAGTCATAATGGTTTTCCTTTTTATTTTGACGAATAGGCCTTCACTATCCAAACGAAAATAATCGTAAAATCATTTGGATAACGAAGACTTATACAGTCTTCTTATCTAGTACAAAGTTAGATTTGATCCTTAACGTAAGTTTTTAAGTGTCAGCAATTGAACGATAACTGCGGTGACTCCACCAACTTGGTAACCAATATCATAAGCTACACTACCTCCGACAACTTCAGAAAGCTGGTCAAATGATAGTGCATCGAATGTGCTTGCTGTATTCATATTCTTCTTCCTTCCCCTATTATCGCCCCAAAAAACCATTAACAAATCCGTTTCCGAAGTCATAAACAGTTCGTGCAACATAACCTACTCCCTGGCCAATATCTGAATAGATGCTACCACCTACGAGTTCTGACAGTTCTTCAATTGTCAGTGATTGGTACGAATTATTCATAATTTTCTCCTATTTCTAATTCCAACCTTTACGAAAACCTTTAACCACCTCATCAATAACATACTTCCCATATGCAATAGGGTCAAAGCCACCTTCAATAGATGCTAACTCATCTACTGTTAAAGTCACAAATTTTGTTTCTTCTTTAACCATTGATTTCTCCTTTCTTTTTTGATTGATGCATCACTAGCTCACGTCGAATCATCAAGCTATGTTGTTATTATAAAACCGACACTAAAATTTTCATAGTGACATTCATGTCAATATGACTAGGTGAAAACAAATTTAAAAATAGTTCATCAATGAATCAATAGTCTTCTTCGTTAAATAAACACTTCAAGCTTTTCTCTAGTAAAGCTTGAATAACTAATATATTTATTTATTTTATGCTAAGAAATGGGCATTATTGGCATAAATAGGGGGGGGGTTAGTTGTGTTATAATATAGATATATAGACTACTGGAGGAATACTCATGGCAATCTCAGATAATATCGGACAACGCATTCGGACAGAACGTGAAAATTTGCAAATGTCTCGCGAAGCTCTCTGCCAAGATGGCCTATCCCTCACCGTGCGACAACTCGTCCGCATTGAAAAAGGTGAATCCCTCCCCTCCCTGGATAAGCTTGAATTTATCGCCAAACGCTTGAGCCTCACCCTTCCTGAACTTGTCGCTGATGAATCCCTCATCATCCCTGATGAATATTACGAGATGAAGAACGCCCTGATTAAGTTTCCTACCTATGCTGATGCAGAACGAGCCAATCAAAAATTACAATTAATCGATGAAATTTACAATAAATTTTTCCCAATTCTCTCTGAAGAAGAACTTCTAACGCTAGACATTATTGAAAATGTTATGAATTTTTACAAAAATGAGAAGGGGCCTAAAACAGAAGAAATTTTTGAAGATGCCTTTCAGCAAGTATTGCAGAAGCAAAAATTTTCTATCAACGATTTAATCGTACTCCACTACTACTTTTTACAAATTCACCAAAAAAAATTCGAAGGCCTAGACGTTTTTGAAAATCTGATACAAAAATTACTAAATCAGCCGACAACAACGGATGATGCCCATAATGTTTGTCTGATTGTTGCATTAATGGACTCAGCAACAATTTACATGCTACGTGAAAACTACCAGGCCATCCTACCAGTTATTAATGAGGCATTACAACTGGTGGAAAAAACTCAACAACAAATCTATAAACCTGGCCTTCTTTTTCTAAAAGGTAAATACTATCTTTACTATAAAAATGACGCAGCTTCAGCAGAAACCTGTTATAATGAAGCAATACTGCTTGCGTCAGTTTTAGGCGATGAGATTTTAGAACAGGGACTGAAAGAAGAAAAAGCAAAAGATGGCTTATAAGTGTATAGTGACAAGAATGTCACTATTTTTTTATCACCTTAACTAGTATCATAGTAGTATAAAATTAGAAAAGGGTGTGATTCTTTTGAAAAAGAAATTGTTATCTAATATATTGACTCTCGCTTCGTTGCTCGTACTTATAGGAGGAATATAATCTTCTTATCATGTCAAAATACCCATACATTTCTCAAGTTGATCAACGTGACTGTGGTGTAGCAGCCTTATCCATGATACTCAAGGCTTATGGGTCATCCTATAGTCTGGCCTCACTTCGTGAACTAGCACAAACTTCTCGAGAAGGAACATCTGCCCTTGGCCTTATTCAGGCAGCAAATCAACTCGGACTTGAAACCCAGGCCATAAGGGCAGACCTCAGTCTATTCGACGAACCAAAACTCGTTTACCCCTTCATCGTTCACGTCGTCAAAGATGGTAGTCTACAGCATTATTACACTATCTTTGGCCAAAAGAACGGGGAGCTGATTGTCGGCGATCCCGACCCATCCCGTAAAATATTTAAAATTTCACGAGATAACTTTGATAAAGAATGGACTGGCGTAACCTTGTTTTTTGAACCTGGAAAAGAATATACAGCCCATAGAGAAAAGGTCCCGGGTCTCCTTTCATTTATACCCACTTTGGTAGAGAAAAAAGGATGGATTATCAGTATCGTTATCCTGAGCTTCCTGGTCACTCTTATTAATATTGTCGGCTCCTATTATCTGCAGTCTTTGCTTGACTACCTGATACCTGCTAGAAGTGAAAGCCTCTTAACCTTGATTTCTGTAGGTTTGTGTCTAGCATATGGGCTCCAACAACTTTTTACCTTCGCTAAAGAATACATTCTCCAGAAACTTGGAAATCATCTTTCTGCCCAGGTTATTTTGCCTTATATTCGACACGTTCTCTCCCTTCCTATGTCTTTTTTCTCATCACGTAGAACAGGTGAAATCACTTCCCGTTTCAGTGATGCTAGCACTATCATTGATGCGTTAGCCTCGACGATTTTATCTATATTTTTAGATGTTACCATCACACTAACTCTGTCCATTGCCTTACTGGTACAAAACACCTTCCTCTTTTCTTTGACACTGGCTGTCATCCCTTTTTACATATTAGTTATCTTTGCCTTCTATAAAATATTCGACAAAGAAAACTATCAAGTTATGGAAGCTAACAGCCAAGTTAATACTGCCATTATTGATGACTTGCGTGGTATTGAGACCCTTAAATCACTTCGCGTAGAAAAACGTCGCTACCAAGAGATTGAAAACAAATTTCACACTTATCTGGACAAATCTCTTCGAAAAGCACGATGGCAACTTACCCAAGAAGGACTTAAGACGACAATTCAATTAGTTGCTAATGTTGTTATTCTTTGGGCTGGTGCCTATCTCGTTATGCAGAGGCAACTTTCCGTCGGTCAACTAATTACCTTTAATATGTTGCTTAGTTACTTCACTAACCCTTTGCTAAATATTATCAATCTACAAACTAAACTCCAACAAGCCAAAGTTGCCAATAACCGTCTGCAAGAAGTCTATATTGTAGCAAAAGAAAAAACCTCTGACTTGTCAAATTTTACTTTCGAACAGATTAAGCTTGACAACATTAGCCATCGTTTTAGCTATCAGCAAGAGACACTTCACGGGATAGACTTGCAAATCAAACCAGGAGATAAACTTGCTCTTATGGGAAAAAGTGGTTCAGGTAAAACAACGCTCGCAAAAATTTTAGCAGGTTATGATTCCGTAAGTAATGGTGCGATTCTCCTCAACGGGAAAGAAGTTGGAAAACCTGAACTTCGCCAACTAGTGACATATATCCCTCAACAATCCTACGTCTTTACAGGAACAATTTTAGATAATTTGCTCTTAGGTCAGGAAAGTGTACCTGATGAAAAGCGCATTATAGAAGTTTGTGTTCAAGCTGATATACTTGATGACATTCAACAAATGCCTCTCGGTTTCCAGACACAAGTTTCTGAAGATGGGGGACTGTCCGGAGGACAAAAACAACGTCTAGCGATTGCTCGTGCTCTGCTAACCGACCAACCAATTCTCATATTTGATGAGGCAACGAGTGGATTAGACTCCGAAACAGAGAGTAAAGTAATGGCTAATCTAATATCCTTAGATAGAACAATATTATTCATCGCTCACCGGAATAGTATTCGAACGTATGTAAATAAAGTCATAGCAGTAGATGATAGGCATCAGAAAGTTGAAACAAATAATCACCTATTCATGTCACTTATTTAGAAACAAACCTCCAAGGGTTGCGATCCTTGGAGGTTTGTTTTTTAGCCACTAAATCCATCGCAGGCGCCTGATTTACAGGTTATTGAGGAGGTTAAGAAGCATGTAGCTGTGGGGCACTCTGAATAGATTCTGACAGCATGAGGAAAAAGGAACGGTCCAATTATCTGCATACTAAAAGCCTCCAAAACCTAACATGATCACCGTCATCGCTTTTTAGTGTTTTCAGAAAATGTGATGGCCGTTTTATTTTACAAATAGCTATTGTACAAAAAAAGACCCAAGGGTCTTCTTTTGTATGGGGTGGCTGTAGTTAGTCTCAATGAGAGCTGAGCTATTTACGACTATAAGTGATATTACCGATTTCAAGGTCGCGATTATTGGTAAAACTATAATCGACTTCCTTGTCTTCTGAAAGATTAGTAAAATAGGAGGATATCTTATCAAGGTAAACGCTAGCAAGGTAGTCTGTGGTATAATCCTTGCTCACTTTTACCCGCAGAGCATCTGTATTAACAGAAGTCACGGTCATCTTATGTTTTAGGTAATTGAGTTTGCCACGTAGAAGAATAAAGCTTACCTCACCTGTTGATTTATCGAACATACCACCGGCATCTTCAATACTGGTCTTAAATTCTGATAAATATTTGGATTTATAGCTGGATTCACTGGATTCATAGTTCGACTTGATGTAGTTATTAATCGTTGTATCGGATACATAACCTCCATAGGTATCACGCAATTCCTTCCTAACGATATCGAGATAATTTTTCCAGTAAGTATCCCAGTCAAACTGGTAGGTAAAGGAGACAGTGACATCTTTATCATCAACTGTCGTCCTAAGCTTCGCACTAGAGACAACATTTTGAACTTCGGGATATTCATCAACCTCATCCTGGGCGTCTGCAATATCTTTTGTGATAGCAGTACTGTCAAAAGTGCCATTCGGTACCCAGCCTGTCACATATCGAAAAGCAAAGGTACCACCAATACCTAAACCAAGTAATACGATAACAGCTGCAATTAGGCCTAAAATCAGACCTATTTTCCCCTTGGATTTAGGCGCAGGCATAACGTAGGTGGGAACACCCGTTTGATAAGTTCCAACTGGTGCTTGTTGTCGCCCAAATGGAACCTGTCCAACCAAAGGTTGTTGAAGGGTGGTCCCAGATACAGGAATCCCTGCAGTTGGCGTAACAGGTGGCCTCTTTTCGATTGGCCCATCTGCTCCTATTAGCTCTGAAGGGGCTGTATCAGCCGACGCGGAAGAAGCTACCTGGTCTGTATGATTTTCTGATTCTACAGTAAATTCACCCACAGCTTGAGCCGCTTTGATTTCTTCCTCTGATGGCTTACGCCCGTTCACCGTCTCGAAATATTCAAGCCATTCTTTCCGTGACATCATAATAGCCCCTTTCTATTGACCATCATTTTTCAAAAGCACTATCTGAACGGTTATTCAAAATAAGTCTATTGCCCTCTTTTTCGTATGAGACATGACTGCCTTTCGTGTATTTGAGCACCTTGTCAAAGGCATCCTTCACACTACTGCTACTAGAGGAATCTTTATAAATAGATTTATTAGCCCAAGTCACATGAATAGAGCGTGACCAACGATCAACATTTCCTTTAAAGATGACATAAGTGATGGTGTTCGTTTTGGCATCATAAGTGGCATCTGCATCTTCAAGGGTATCTGCCATGTTCTCATCCATATAACGATCGAAAGCAGACTCTGACTTGAGGTATGATGGCATTAAATAACTGTAATAACTACTGTAGAGTGAGCTGTCACTTAACCAATCATAGGACTTTTTGATGCTCTTATAATAGCTAGCATAGTCCATCTTCATTGTCAAAGTAGCTACTGCCTTATCTTTTTTGACATCCAAGGTTACGTTCGTTTCAGAAAGCACATCCTCAGCATCTGATGATTGCGTATCCTTCCAGGATTTTTTCAACTTTGTTTCTAGGGTTTTATTATGGTAAGAACCATTAATATCACCTGCAATGTAATAAAAGCTAGTAGTACCACCTACCAGTACTACAAGGGCTGCCAGAACAGCAAAAAGGATAATCAAAAGTTTCTTTGTAGAAAACTTTTTCCCTTGTGCTGGTAATACATAGGTTGGTGGAATCACACCTGACGCCTGAGTATTTGCTTGCGCTTGAACCACACCTTGTTGACTTTGAGGCATTGTTGCTACAGTTGCCGTCGTAACCTCGCTGGTTATAGCACTTGACTGTGACTCAATACTGCTTTCTGACGAGCTAATAGGAGCCACTTCGATAACATCTGTGCTGCCCGTCTCATCCTCAAACTCACCAGCTGCTAAGGCTGCTTTGAGCTCCTCATCTGACGGTTTACGGCCGTTGACAGTCTCAAAATAATCCAACCAATCTGCTTTATTCATTTGTCCACTCCTTTTTCTTTTCATAAATTACTATGGTGCTAAATTCGTTCTTAGGAAGCGTGACATGTCGCTCACCGCCCCATTATCCGACTATTTCACCAAGTTAAAATCTCCGTTAGTAATGGCCAGTTTCAAACGATTTCCTGACCGACGATAGGTCAATTTTTGTCCTTTCTTTAGTTGGCTATAAGCGTCTAAGTTTACAGCATAGCTTTCCTGGTAACCTTCTCTAATAGACAGGACAGGATTTGTCCATGACAGGCGAATTGTCTTGTCCTTAGGATGAACAATTCCCTTAAAGACCGCAAAGTGAATCAGGTCCCCTCTTTTTTTATAGGTTCCCCCCTCTGCTTTTGCCATTCTAGGCATAGTAGCTTCATAATTTTCTACTGTTTGCTGAAGGTTCTTCCCAAAGATGCTCTTTACCGATGCCTGGCTTAAACCATTTAACGCAATAAAATCATCCACTGACCGACGATAAGCAACAAAATCCAAACGTACTGTGTAGGTCGCCACTACCTGGTTATCTTTGACAATCAAGCGAAAGCGAGGTTCACGATTGTGAACAATGGGTGCCTGAAGAAAAACTTGATCCAAGCGAATAGCCTGGTTGATGTCTTCCTCAACCTTAGCATTATGCCAAGTTCCCGAGATATCTGTTGAATGTTTTAGATAAAAGCCGAGAACTAAAGCAACTCCCACCAACACAAAAAACAGCGCAACCAGAGACAATAACAAACCTTGTCTCCCTCTTTTGGAAAATAAAACTGTTCGGCCAGCTGAGTCCGCAGAAATCGAAGCTATCTTTGCCTCACTAACGAAATCTCCTCTGCTTTCAGCAGCAGCAATCTCATCAGGCAAAGGGGAACGTTCATTAACAGCCTCAAAATCAGCAATCCAATCCTGTCGACGCATGTTCTCTCCTTTTCGCTTCTTAGCTTAAAGATACCATAAAACAACATAAATTGTCAACGTTTTCCCTAAAAAGCATGATGACAAAATGATGACAAAAAAACGAGCTTTCGCTCGTTCTTTTATCATTAATCCAAACCGATACGTTCGAAGATTTCATCCACCCGCTTGGTATAGTAAACGGGGTTGAAGATCTCGTCGATTTCTTCCTGCGTCAGGCGGGAAGTGACTTCTGGGTCTGCTTCCAAGAGGGGTTTGAAGTCGACTTGGTTATCCCATGATTGAGCGGTCTTTGGTTGAACAAGGTCGTAAGCTTGCTCACGTGTCATGCCTTTTTCAATCAAAGTCAGCATGGCACGTTGACTGAAGATCAGACCAAAGGTTGAGTTCATGTTTCGAATCATGTTTTCTGGGAAGACCGTTAGGTTCTTAACGATATTGCCAAAACGGTTAAGCATGTAGTCGATGAGGATAGTTGTATCGGGTGCGATGATACGTTCTGCTGATGAGTGAGAGATATCACGTTCATGCCAGAGGGCAACATTTTCATAGGCGGTCACCATGTGACCACGGATGACACGCGCCAGACCTGTCATGTTTTCAGAACCGATAGGGTTACGTTTGTGAGGCATGGCTGAAGACCCTTTTTGTCCTTTAGCAAAGAACTCTTCCACTTCACGTTGTTCAGATTTTTGAAGGCCACGGATTTCCGTTGCCATGCGCTCGATAGAGGTGGCAATCAAAGCCAGTGTTGAGAAGTACTCGGCATGTAAGTCACGAGGAAGTACCTGGGTAGAAATTTCTTGGGCACGGATTCCCAGCTTGTCGCAGACGTATTTTTCAACGAATGGTGGGATGTTGGCAAAGTTACCAACTGCACCAGAAATCTTACCAGCTTCCACACCGACTGCTGCATGCTCGAAACGTTCAATGTTACGTTTCATTTCGCTGTACCAAGTAGCCAATTTGAGACCAAAAGTCGTCGGCTCAGCGTGCACACCGTGGGTACGACCCATCATGATGGTGAACTTGTGTTCACGCGCCTTGTCCGCAATGATGTCAGTGAAACGGCGCAAGTCCTCACGGATGATGTCGTTAGCTTGCTTGTAGAGGTAACCATAGGCCGTATCCACCACGTCGGTAGACGTCAAACCATAGTGAACCCACTTACGCTCTTCACCAAGCGTCTCAGAAACCGCACGTGTGAAAGCCACCACATCGTGGCGTGTCTCCTGCTCAATCTCTAAAATACGGTCGATGTCAAAGTCCGCTTTTTCACGAATCAAAGCCACATCTTCCTTAGGGATTTCCCCCAACTCAGCCCATGCTTCGTCAGCCAAGATTTCCACCTCAAGCCAAGCACGGTATTTATTTTCTTCAGTCCAAATGTTCGCCATCTCAGGGCGAGAGTAACGTTCGATCATGTTTTATTTTCCTTTCTTGGTTTTAAAAGTCATTAAGTGCAGATTCTAGCTCTTCCTCGGAATATCCGAATAAATAATCTTCATCCTTACCATTAGAAGCCCAAATGTCGGCAGCATCATAAAGATCTAGAGTCTCTTCTATATTATTATCGTCATACTCATAAAAATCTTCAATTTCAATTGGCTCTTCCTTCTCTCCCCCTCTAATATATGGCCCAACGAATTTCGTGACAGTCCCTTCATTTGTATGGTATTTTTGGTAGTGACCTTGAACCATATGTTTGTGAGGACTATTTCTTTCACTTGTCAGGTGCTCTGCGACAACGTTTTCTTCATTAAAGCTATCAGTATACGATTCAGCTTCATCAATAACATTATTTACAGTATTAGAAGAAGTCGGATTATCTAATTCTTCCTCTGATTTACTAATAGCCATTTTAGCTAGAGTAGCAACAGCTATAGTACTACCTACAACAGCAAGTATCCTCTTAGCAAATTGGTTCTCAAGTAATTTTTTCCCTCTCCATAGTAGTTTATCAATTTTTGTTTTCTCCCATAAGATTGGAATTAAAATATTCATTGAAAAATCCGAACTCGTCTTTTCGCTTTTTCCATACAATTCCATGTTTTTACCTGGTTTTAAATCAAAATTTGATAATGCAAACTTCCATCCTTTTTCGATAGATTTTTCTTTTGGTCCAGTTAATAAAAGCCTAACATAGCGCCCCTCTGGCATAGTCACCGTATCGTAATCAGACAAATCATTATCTAGTGAGTACCCTTGAATACATATACTATATGTAAATTGCCCATTTTCGTTTGGATTAGTCTTAATTACAATTGGATTTTCAAAATAATCTTTTTCCTTATTATAAAATTCAGTCCAAATTTCAGAAATATCTGTCTCTATGTTACATGTCCAAGTATATCCATGATATACTTGCTCTTCTCTCTCCTCTATTTTATACGAAACCATCTTCACTAACTCCCCCCCCCTGTTAATGCATTTTATTAAACTGCATTGTTTCTTTCTCTGCAAAGCTGAGCATTCTCTTTTTCTAGTTCCTCTTATTCGGTGTATCAAATAATCTCATTATAGAGTAGCTTCTATTTATTTTTAATAAGTATTAAAACTCCTGCACCTCATCTGGTTCATCACTAAACAAAGTCACATGTCCCATTTTGCGGTTGTGCTTTGCTTCTA
>CAVHFY010000022.1:0-4607 GCA_963635745.1 Lachnospiraceae bacterium | reverse complement strand
AAAGCGTTTGGCCGCCTCGCCTTGGATGGTACCATGGCAAGAAACAGGGAGCACCAGGGTTTGGCAATGGCTGAATAGGATGTCGCCCTCCATGATTATCACATTCCCCATAGGCAAACTACTTGACCAAACCTTCACACATGGCTTCCACATACAAAAGAATATCATCAATGAGAACTTGCTCGTCTGAATGAAGCTGCGCTTTTCGTAACTTATCAGCCATTTTTTGAAAGACATCCGGTTCATCCTCAAAATGGTCTATCAGGAAATACCGCAGAAACTGCTTATCCTTGGGGTGGGGCAGCTGGAGGAAACGATAGACAAAAGCCATTAGCTTCTTCTGACGAAAGCGGTCAAAAGTAAAACTCCTGCCTGTTTCCCAGTCAAACCATACTGTCAATAGGACTGCCTCATTCTTGATTCTGTCCATCTTGACTTGAATGACTTCTATCTTAAACTTCTTTACCAACACCGACTGCAGGGCCATAATTTCCTCTAGCTTCATTTCTTGAGAAATAGGGAATCTAATCTCACGAAACAAAACCATATTGGCAAACCCGAAACAGTTCTTAAACTGCTTGGCTCTAAGGAAGAGCTCTCGATACTTATCTTCCACACTTATTCCCATCCAGGATTCAATAGTCAGAGATAGATTCTTACGCCTGGGGGTGATACTGAAAAAACGATTCATAACTTACTAAACTTTAAACTACTTTTTCCATAGGTCACCATCTCTATACGTATGCTTCACTTCATAATAAACCGCTATCACGATAGCTATGATGACGATGCCTAGAATAACCACCAGTCCCATGATTGCTATAAATTAGATGGGATGGCAGCCGTGGACAACTCCTTGACAAACTCTCGAAGAGTTCTGTGCCCCTTGTATAGAATATCACAGTTCTTGGTCTTGCGATGGTTCCTATGGATGAGGGTCTTGGAAATTGTTCTTCCCAAGTCCGTATTAGGGAAGAAAAGGTAGACTTCATCGAAGTCATCGCTATCCACGACCATGTGCATGAAGTTAGAGACATGGGACATGATGATACAGGTGGCAGCTTGTGGTAGATGGAAGTGATTCATACCCTTGAGTTCCCAAAAGGCAAGATAATCCAAAAAGTCATAAAACAAGCAACACACTGGTATTCCCTTTGGCTTACGAGAGCGAAGCGTAATGGTTCCTGTCGTCTTCAGAGCAAAAGGGCGCTGCAAATAGTCAGGATTGAACACCTCGTATCCACCGAGGTCATTTCTCATACCAATTCCCTGATAGAACTTATTGACACAGAGGAACTCTACTCTAGACAGGCTAGAAGGTAATCTTGAAAAGCCCATTTCCTTGAGCATATGTTTGTCTGCCTTGTTAAGACCTACTAGTCTTATATCATCTGAAGTGTAATCAAATGATGAAATTTTCTGGTTGTCCATTGTCTTGTTGATTTAGTTGTTATTATTTTGTTTCATTCACGTGGTATAGCATTTGCCAAAGACGCTCGGCACTGCCTCCACCTGCAAAAAGTCACTCACGTCCTTTTCCTTCTTACTCCCAGGTAAGGGTAAGTCAATCTTACCAACAGGATATGTCTCCTTCAATTCTTCCACTCTGGCACTTGACTCTGCTTTACCTGTGGAGTCCGTATCATACAGGAAGACGATCTTAGAGAAACGCCTGGCTAGGTCATCCATGATGGAGACTTGCATCTTGGCCGTCTCACTATTTAAAGAGATGGCATGAAAGCCATGGGCTGCCAATGAAAGTACATCCTTTTCACCGCCAGTAATTAGCACAAAGTCACCTGAAGACGGCAACTGCTCCCAACCAAAGAGATAGGGCGAAGGCAGTTTACCTGCATATAGGAAACGGTTCTCAGACCGAGGCCTATATACCTTGAGCCCTTGGTCATCGTTAAAGAAATATCCATAGCATGGTGTCAAAGCTGTAGAATAGACGCCATATTGCCCACCGGATGGATGGGTAAAAATGCAACTCTTCAAACTTCTAACATGAAAGTTATGTAGAACATCTTCACTGATACCATAACGTCCCCAATAGGAAAGCTCGTCATGTGAGAAAGGTTTCTTCTCTGCCACAAAAGTAATCATGCCACCTTTCTTGGGAGGCAGAATGGTACGTATCTCTCTACAGATGGGCTTTTGGATAGGTTTGGAGGCATGGGGCATATCACCAAACACCTCCAGGCACATATCTTGGTCTATCGTCTTCAGCAGACGAACAAACTCCATCTGAGGATTGATGCCAAGGACCTTGCCGGCGATGGCAAAGCAATTCCCAGAGAATCTGCCATCCCCAAAGTCCTGCAAATAGTAATAGGGCAGGCCACCAAGCTCCTGATTGCAATAAAGCTTACAGGATGGGCGCATGTCATCCTCACGGAAAGGGCTTCGGAATTTGGATTTGAGGCATTCCTTACCAAGATAATGGACAAAGATATCCAATCCACCAGAAGTCTTTCGTAAAATCTCTTCTTTTTCTGTCATACTTACTTAAAACCAAACAAAATTTTGTGAGCACTCGCGATAATTGGTCTCCGGCATCACCACGACCTGCATCATATGTTTCACCCTGTCCGCTGTTCTGTCACCATAACGTTGCCGAATGACCTCAGTTGGCAGGTTTGTGGTGACGATGGTAATCAGACGGTTCTCGTAGCGAAAGGACAATAAGTCTGCAAAAGGATTACATTGCTGGCCATAGCGCATTATTTTCTCAGACTCCGCACCTAAATCGTCGATAGCCAATAAGGCCTCTCTTTTATATCTCTGGAAACTCTTAGGCTCATTCACATAAAGGTCGCAAAGCTGGGATGCAGTGATGACAACAAGACCTGCTGAAACCAAATGAGAAGGGGTGCCCTTAATTGGATCTTGAATATCCAAAGATGCGACTAATTTCTGAATCGCCTTGACAGCGGTGGTCTTACCTGTCCCACCTAAGCCACATAACCATAAACCACACTTGTAGCTATAGCCTACTAGCCAATCCGAGATAGCAGTCAAAGCTTCCGTATGCTCTGGGTGGTGAATATAATGGATGCTGGCATCATTCACTGTCTTCACATATGCCTCAATTAGGGCATAGTTACAAAATGAATTGTTGAGGGGCAATCTGAATATACCTTTTGCTGTCCCAAAGGAACGAAGGCGATTCATAACAGCTGCCTGCTTAATGGTCAAATTCGTTTCTGTTAATTCCATTTGTTATTTAGTGTCGTTTTATGTTGATTAATTAGAATTGACTTGAATATAACATCCCTGAACTTGATGCCTTTGGAGTAAACTTTGAGCCATACTCAATATTCTCTTGTTGGCTTTTCTGCTTATTGACCCAATCACAGAAATGACTCATGTAATCCTGTAGATCCACATGGGAATCCTTTCCTCTGCAGAGCATATCAAGCTCAAAGGAATCCAGTAACTGTCTCGCCACTTCAACCGTAGCTAGACGATAACGCATACAAATACCTTGAAGCCATCTGGTATTTTCGCTCAACCAGGAATGATAACTTTCTTTGCCTGGTTTCTTTGCGAAGTTTCTTTCTATAGGCCAAAAGTCCGGGCCTTGGGAAAAATCCCCATGCGCACGTATACACGCGGATGATGATATTTTATCTTTTTCTTCTTTATATCTTTCTATATTATGTGTCAGTTGTTCGTCACCTGTATGTCGGATGTTTGTCGGTTGAATGTCGGTGCTATGTCTGTTGTTTGTCACCTGTTTGTCACCTTGAAATTTCACATCTCTATAACTATCTGATGCACATTTTGTTACAAAGTTGTCTCTGTTGGTTACCTCAGGCCCAAAATCGTTGTTTTGGACATAAAGATTATTTTGCTGGAAAAAGTTATTTTGGACAATATTAGTGTTTAATCCGTTTAAGTTTGATGAGCCTTGATACTGGCAATAATTAGAAATAGTGATTAGGTTGGAATGGAAAGCCGTGTTTTGAAGGATTTCAATCTCACCGGTATCCTGTAACTTATGAAGGCAAGTCTTTATGGTTTGCACCGAAATACCGGTTTCTTGTTGAAGGATATTCTTGCTGAGAGACAGCTGAGCACGCCCAAGAAGCCCATCAGGCAAATCTTGTTGCTGATAAGTAGCTCGTAAAAGCAAGTGAACAAAAAGGTGAACCATTTCCGAATTGGCATACCAACTCCAATCCACAATCTTTCTGTAAAGCTTGATCCATCCTACCGCATTACTTTCCTCATCAAACTGCAGAAAACTTCCAAAGTCAAGTATCGTGATAATGGTACCTCGTCTGTTGGACACAACTGTAACTTCTTTTGTCTTAGACAATTTTTGTAAGCAAGTGCGTACATTTCTAGAGGATAGACCGGTTCTACTTGAAATCTGAGCATGACTGGTCACAAGTTGGCCTGGCATAATGGTCAAAGTCTTGTAATCAGTCTTTTTCACATTAGCCTGGAGCAACAAATACAGATATAGGTGAACCATCTTGGACTCGCTATACCATCGCCACGAAGTAAAACTGCGTGGTAGTTTCAGCCATGTACCATTTGTTTGTATGAGTCCACTTGAATTAGTGGGTTCTATTTTAATTAAACAAATGTCTCAGTCG
>CAVHFY010000021.1:0-8451 GCA_963635745.1 Lachnospiraceae bacterium | reverse complement strand
GCCATGGAGTTAAGTATTAAAAACAAGTCACTTCTTGACAGGCTCTATCAAGACTTTATGGGCATCGATGACTTGTCTTTAGTCAGTGATGACTTACGCCTAAGAGCAGACGGTTATCAGGAACAGCTTCAAGAAGAAATGACAGACTTGTTAGATAAACTTTACCGCACAGGGGAGGGGTCTAGTTTCATCATGGAAGTGATAGCGTCTAATAACATTTCGGACACCCTTACCCAGTATGAGGTTTTTGATGAGGAGGATTATTCATCTCTTACCTTAGAAACCTTGCAAGACATTATCCAAAAGGACTTGTCTTTAACGAGTCAAGATTATTTTGGAGATGTAACCTATCTTGCCTTGCAGAAAGACTTGTTAGACCAGAAAAGCCATTTCTTACAACAGTATGTGACGACTTTAATGACTAAGTTGCCACAAGAAAAAGTCCAAAGCACCTTGGTCCTAGACTAAAGCAGTGGGCTGAGAATACCTCTCAGCTCCTTTTTTAATTGGAGGAACGCATGAATCAAGAACAGTTACTTGAGATGTTGCGGGCAAGATTGCCACGTGACCAAATTCTTTTGGAATCCTTTTTACGCTATCAAGCAGTTCATTTTGATGAGGACTGGGATAGTATTATTTACAACTTTACAACCCATAGAGAAGTAGTCAGCTCACCTGTCCAAATAGTTCACTTTGAAACAGAGGTTTCTGCTTTTGTCGAGGCGAGCCCTTTTGAGGAAGCGACAGACCTAAGCAGCTACACGCAGACCTTTGGTCAAGCTGGGTTAGATAAGTTACCCCAGTTAAATAGTGAGGAGAAGAACTTGGTGATTGAGGTGGCTCTCTTTAACCTAGCCACTCGCTTTCAGCTCTTAGACCAAGAAGGCGCCTATCAGTCTATTTCCGTAACTTCTCTTTTAGAAAAAGGCAAAACTGCTAACTTGGTCAATGTGTACCGAGTGGCCAATAATTTGTCTGACCGTATTAGCCGTGACATTGAACAATTTCTCCTCACCTATGAGCCTGAAATAGTAAGCACTCAGGAAGATTTGGAGATAACGCAGGAGACTATTGAAGAAATAATCGTTCCAGAACCTCCTCAAGACATCGCCTTTCGTGAAGAAGGGGGTATCGTCATTGCAAGTCTTGAGGAAGATTTATCACTATTGGATTTACGAACAGGGCAAACAGAACACTTACCAGCCTATCAGAATTTGAACTTAGCTCAGAAGTTTGAGATATTGAGTTATTTTGACCAAGTGCGAAATAGTCGTCTAAAACTACCAAACCTGAGACGTGGGGAGTTTGACCATGAAATGGAAATGACCCCAATCTATGAGAACGATGAACTATTAACCTATTTAGAAGCAGATGGGACGGTCTATGACCTACAACGTCCCCTAACACCTCAAGAAGAAGTGTTCTTAACTGAAATGGGTCAAGCGATTTTAGCAGAAAATACTGAAAAATTGACCAGTTTAGGGATAGATTTTGCTGATTTTGAAGAACATCAACGTAGGGTGCTGATAGATGCAGCAGGGCGTTTCCATTTGAAGAATGCAGACCTCGCCTTATTGGGTGGCTATCCCAAAGCAACCGTCACTCAATTAGCCCTTGTGACAGAATTGCTTCAAATGGGACTACCGCATGATAAGGCAGAGTTTTTCTTGACCAGTCAGCTAGACTTAGAAGCATTAAGGCCCATTGCCTATGCCTTCTTACACGAAGACCTCACTCTTGAAGAAGCTAGAAGCTTTGAAAACGCTAAACTGTCCCAACCAGACCTATCCTTTAGAGACTGGCGAGAACAGTTATCGCAAACAAAACCTGAAATCATCATGCCTCCATCAACACCTCAACATTCTATTGTAGAAGAAGCCCTTAAACGCTATCCGATTGACTCCACAGTGACTTATAAGGGTCAAGAGTTTCAGGTGATTGCCATTGAAGACTCAGGCGTTAATCACTTGATTCGGATTGAACTACAAAATGATTTCACCGATGTGATTGAACAAAACCCAGTTCTTTTCTTACGGACATTAGAGGACATCACCCAGGCTCTTCATGTTCCTTCTGTCGCAGAAAAAGAAGATGTGAAAGAATCTCAACAGGAATTAGACCTCTTTTCCTTTATGGATGATGACCGTCAAGATATTATTTTCCAACAACCAGTCACAGAAAGTGAAGCAGAAAAAACTGAAACACTTGAAACGGAAACTGTTGCAGAAGTTTCGGAAGTCATTGGGCCGACACCAGCCACTGACTTTTATTTTCCAGAAGAGCTGACAGATTTTTACCCTAAGACAACAAGAGATAAGGTTGAAATGAATGTTACTGCTATTCGTTTGGCGAAAAATCTTGAAGCTGAACAACGACAAGCAACGCCTGTTGAACAAGAACTCCTTGCCAAATACGTGGGCTGGGGAGGACTAGCCAATGAGGTCTTTGATGAGTATAATCCTAAGTTTTCTAAGGAACGTGAGGAATTAAAGACGCTAGTCACAGATAAAGAATACTCAGACATGAAACAGTCCTCTCTGACGGCCTACTATACAGACCCTCTCTTGATTCGCCAGATGTGGAATAAACTAGAACGTGATGGCTTTACAGGTGGGAAGGTCTTAGACCCATCTATGGGAACAGGGAATTTCTTTGCGGCTATGCCGGAACACCTGAGAGAAAACAGTGAGCTATATGGTGTAGAGTTAGACACGATTACAGGGGCTATTGCCAAACACCTCCATCCAAATGCCCATATTGAGGTGAAAGGATTTGAGACTGTTTCCTTTAATGAGAATAGCTTTGATTTGGTTCTCTCAAACGTGCCTTTTGCCAATATCCGTATTGCCGATAATCGCTATGATAAGCCCTATATGATTCATGATTATTTTGTTAAAAAATCCCTTGATTTGGTGCATGATGGTGGGCAAGTGGTTATGATTTCCTCCACAGGAACCATGGACAAACGGACAGAAAACATTCTCCAAGATATTCGTGAAATAACTGATTTCCTTGGTGGCGTCCGTTTACCAGATAGCGCCTTTAAGGCCATTGCTGGAACGAGTGTCACAACAGATATGTTGTTTTTTCAGAAACATATGGACAAAAGCTATCAAGCAGATGATATTGCTTTTTCAGGTTCTATTCGTTATGACAAGGATGACCGTATTTGGCTTAACCCTTACTTTGATGGAGACTACAATCCCCAGGTTCTTGGAAGCTATGAGGTCAGAAACTTTAACGGTGGGACACTTTCCGTGAAAGGTAATTCTGATAGCTTAATAGAAGACGTTCAAACTGCTCTTGAACAGGTTAAGGCTCCAAGAACAGTTGATCTTTCTGATATTTTTATCAATCCCGAGGTGATGAAAAGACAGGTCGTTGATACCTCGATTCCACCTGAAATCAGAGATAGTTTAGAACGGTATAGTTTTGGTTATAAAGATTCGACCGTTTACTATCGAGATAATAAGGGAATCCGTGTTGGGACAAAGTCGGAGGAGATTAGCTACTATGTGGATGAGGAGGGCAACTTTAAGGCTTGGGATACGAAACACTCTCAAAAGCAAATTGACCGTTTTAATGAACTTGAGGTGACCGATAGCACAGCTCTTGATGTTTATGTGACCGAGGAAGCAGCCAAACGTGGTCAATTTAAGGGTTATTTCAAAAAAACAGTCTTCTATGAAGCTCCCTTGTCTGATAAAGAAGTGGCACGGATTAAAGGGATGGTCGATATTCGTAATGCTTACCAAGATGTTATTGCCATTCAACGCTACTATGATTACGACAGAGATGAGTTTAATTACTTGCTAGGAAAACTCAACCAAACCTATGATAGCTTTATAAAACGCTTTGGGTATGTGAATAGTGCTGTGAACCGTAACCTCTTTGATAGTGATGACAAGTATTCTCTCCTTGCGAGTTTGGAAGACGAAGAGCTCGACCCAAGTGGTAAGACAGTTATCTATACCAAGTCCCTTGCCTTTGAAAAAGCCTTGGTTCGTCCTGAAAAGGAAGTGACAGCAGTAGAAACTGCTCTTGATGCTCTTAATTCTAGTCTTTCAGATGGTCGTGGGGTGGATTTGGATTACATGATGTCTATTTATCAGACAGACTCAAAAGCGAATTTGATTGAAGAATTAGGAGATACTATTATGCCTGACCCAGAACACTATCTAAAAGATAATGAAGTGGTTTATGTTTCTCGTCAGGATTTCTTATCAGGCGATGTAATCACCAAGTTAGAGGTTGTGGATTTGCTTATCAAAGAAAACAATACAGATTTTCCATGGGAACACTATCAAAACTTCTTAGAAGACGTGAAACCGTCACGTGTGACCTTGGCTGATATTGATTATCGGATTGGCTCACGATGGATTCCTCTAGCCGTTTATGGGAAATTTGCCCAAGAAACCTTTATGGGACAAACTTTTGACTTGACTGACCAAGAAGTATCAACTGTTCTTGAAGTTAGTCCGATTGATGGGACCATGTCCTACCAGTCCAAGTTTGCCTTTAGGTATTCTACCGCAATGGACAGGAGTCTAGGTGTGTCTGGGTCACGCTATGATAGTGGTCGTAAAATTTTTGAAAACCTACTTAACTCTAATCAACCGACGATTACCAAACAAGTGGAAGATGGGGATAAGAAAAAGCATGTGACGGATGTGGAGAAGACAACGGTTCTTCGTGCTAAGGAAACCCAACTTCAGGATCTCTTCCAAGATTTTGTGTCCAGTTACCCAGACGTGCAACAGATGATTGAAGAGACCTACAATAGCCTTTATAACCGTACGGTCTCAAAAGTCTATGACGGTAGTCATTTAACCATTGATGGGCTAGCCCAGAACATTTCCTTACGCCCTCACCAGAAGAACGCCATCCAACGGATTGTGGAGGAAAAACGAGCGCTTCTTGCCCATGAAGTAGGTTCAGGTAAGACCTTAACCATGCTTGGAGCAGGCTTCAAACTGAAAGAACTCGGAATGGTTCATAAACCTCTTTATGTAGTGCCCTCTAGTTTGACTGCTCAGTTTGGTCAAGAAATCATGAAATTCTTTCCAACCAAGAATGTTTACGTGACGACCAAGAAGGATTTTGCGAAAGCCAAACGCAAGCAATTTGTGTCACGTATTATCACTGGAGATTACGATGCTATTGTCATTGGGGATTCCCAATTTGAAAAAATCCCCATGAGTCAGGAAAAGCAGGTCACTTATATCCAAGATAAGCTGGACCAACTACGGGAAATCAAACAAGGCAGTAACGGTGATTATACTGTAAAAGAAGCAGAGCGTTCTATTAAAGGCTTGGAACACCAACTAGAAGAACTTCAAAAACTGGAACGTGATACCTTTATTGAATTTGAAAACCTTGGCATTGACTTTCTTTTTGTGGACGAGGCTCACCATTTCAAAAATATTAGACCCATTACTGGACTTGGCAATGTCGCAGGGATTACTAACACGACCTCTAAAAAGAACGTGGATATGGAGATGAAAGTGAGACAGGTTCAGGGAGAACATGATTATCGTCATGTCGTCTTTGCGACAGGTACACCAGTCTCAAATTCTATTAGTGAACTCTACACTATGATGAGCTATATTCAACCAGATATCTTAGAACGGTATCAAGTATCCAATTTTGATTCGTGGGTAGGTGCTTTTGGCAATATCGAAAACTCAATGGAATTAGCCCCAACAGGGGATAAGTATCAGCCCAAGAAACGGTTTAAAAAGTTTGTCAATCTACCTGAACTCATGCGGATTTACAAGGAAACCGCCGACATTCAAACGTCAGATATGTTGGATTTACCTGTACCTGAAGCCAAAGTCATTGCGGTGGAGAGTGAACTCACAGAAGCACAGAAATACTACCTTGAAGAGTTAGTTGACCGTTCAGACGCCATCAAGTCAGGCAGCGTTGACCCTAGTGTCGATAACATGTTAAAGATAACTGGGGAAGCTAGAAAATTAGCCATTGACATGCGCCTCATTAATCTAGCCTATACCTTATCTGACAATCAAAAGATTATGCAAGTGGTGGATAACGTGGAACGGATTTACCGTGAGGGTAATATTGATAAGGCTACGCAGATGATTTTCTCTGATATTGGCACACCTAAGAGTAAGGAAGAAGGGTTTGACGTTTACAATGAACTGAAGGACCTCTTAGTTGATCGAGGGATTCCCAAAGAAGAAATAGCCTTTGTCCATGACGCTAATACGGATGAGAAAAAGAACTCTCTATCACGCAAGGTCAATAGTGGGGAAGTCAGGATTCTCATGGCTTCTACGGAAAAAGGTGGGACAGGTCTAAACGTCCAGTCACGCATGAAAGCTGTTCACCATTTAGACGTTCCCTGGAGACCAAGTGATATTGTCCAACGCAATGGAAGGCTGATTCGTCAAGGCAACCAGCACCTAGAGGTAGATATTTATCACTATATTACTAAAGGGTCATTTGATAACTACCTCTGGCAGACTCAGGAGAATAAGCTCAAATACATCACGCAAATCATGACCTCTAAAGACCCTGTACGGTCGGCAGAAGACATTGATGAGCAAACAATGACCGCTTCAGACTTTAAGGCTTTGGCAACAGGGAATCCTTATCTCAAACTCAAGATGGAGCTAGAGAATGAGCTTACGGTGTTAGATAATCAAAAGCGTGCCTTTCATCGCACCAAAGACGAGTATCGCCATACTATTTCTTACTGTGAGAAGAACCTCCCTGTCTTAGAGAAGCGGCTCAGTCAATATGACCGTGATATTGCTCAATCTTTGGCAACTAAGTCGCTGGATTTTGTCATGCGATTTGACAATCAGACAATGGATAACCGTGCAGAAGCTGGAGACTATCTACGCAAACTCATTACCTACAACCGTTCGGAAACCAAAGAAGTAAGAACGCTTGCGACCTTTAGAGGGTTTGAACTTAAAATGGCAACCAGAAGCCCTAGTGAACCTTTACCAGCTATGGTATCTCTAACCATTTCAGGAAGCAACCAGTATTCTGTCTCCTTAGACTTAAAATCAGATATAGGAACGATTCAACGCATTACCAATGCCATTGACCATATCTTAGAAGACCAAGAAAAGACAGAAGAAATGGCTAACAATTTGAAAGATAAGCTAGCAGTCGCAAGAGTGGAAGTGGAGAAAGTCTTTCCAAAAGAAGAGGACTATCGGTTAGTTAAAGCCAAGTATGATGTGTTAGCTACCTTGGTTGAGCAAGAAGCAGAGCTTGAGGAAATAGATGCAGCACTAGCTAAGTTTAATGAAACGACCCAACTGCAACAGGACCACCAACTTTCTCTAGAATTTTAAGAAAAAGGCTGACAAATTTTTTTGAACGCGGTAAAATGACATTAAGAAATCACCAAAGGAGAACAAACTCATGAGCCAAACAGTAGAAGAAATGCGTTATCAACTAGAAGAATGGCTAGCACAAGGATTTACAAGCCCTGAAGAACGAGCCAATTATCAAGCTTTAAAGGAACAATATGAAGATGAAACCCTTGATTATAGCTTTTCAAAGCGAGAAATCATTGGTCAATTAGAAGTTATCATCACGACTCGTGAGAATGATTTTCCAGACCTAGATGACGTCACCAAAGAAGAGTATCTTGATTTGGTTGCCCAACTGGATGACCTAGATAAGGGACAGGCTGACTATTACCGTGAGCAATTAGCGTAGAAAGAGGTGCAGATATGTTAGAACAAATCATTCAAAGTCTTTTGATTATCGCAGCGATCGGACTGATTTTACTTGTCCTTTATCAGATTGCAAAGATACTTGGAAGCTTATTTATCATTAGTTTAATCGGATTTTTAGCCTTCACAGAAGTCTATGGGATTTACCTCTTTTTCACAGAAAGATACCTCTATGCCGAAGATTTAGCGACTAATGGTATATTGAGTTTTACGACTTTCTATATTGGATTTAATGTGTTACTGATATTCGGAATTGCGGCCAAAGTGATTAGAAGTCGGATGGCATAGAGTAATGGGATTACCTAAGTTAGGTAGTCCTTTTTTCTTGTGATAACTTTTTCAAGTCCATCTTGTTATGATGGTCCTATCTTATAAAAAAAGGAGATAGCACTAGTGATGTTAAACAAAATGAAGGCTCGGTTACTCATTAGCTTCGGTGGTCTTGCTGTGACTAGCTTTATGGTGATGATAGGTTATACTATTGGTTCTCAGTCTGTAACCAATCACACGCAGAAACAAGTCCAGTCTGCGGCTCAAAAATTACTGACCAAAGAGAAAGAAAAAGAGAAGGCAAGAGTCCTCTCTGATGAGCTAGTTAAGGAATTCCTCACCCAATACTATACTAAGGAAAAGCTGGGCGAGAACAACAACCGTATCAAGCCCTATATGACAGATTCTGCCTTTAAGGAAGAAGTAACTTGTCAAGAAGATTCTATCAACCAGGTCTATAAGG
>CAVHFY010000020.1:0-194148 GCA_963635745.1 Lachnospiraceae bacterium | reverse complement strand
TTGTTTACAAGCTCTTGTAGCGTTGTACGGCGTTGGCTACTGTGAAACCATAAGCTTCAAAGACTTTGTTTCCTGGCGCTGATGCTCCCCACGTGTCGATGGTTAAGGTATCGCCCTTTAGGCCGACATATTTGCCCCAACCAAAACTGCTGGCTGCTTCGATAGCTAGCCGTTTAGTGATATGACTTGGAAGGATTTCTTCTTTATAGGCTACATCTTGCTCGTCGAAGATGTTTTGAGCAGGCATGGAAACTACTCGCACAAAAGTGCCTTCTTCAGCCAAAGCTTTTTGTGTTTCAATAGCTAAAGCAACTTCACTACCTGTCGCAATGATAATACCGTCCAAATCACCTGCAGCTTCTGAGATGATGTAGGCCCCTTTGCTGACACCATCTGCCGCTAACTCTTTAGTGCCTTCTAGGACGGGCAGATTTTGACGCGTTAAAACAAGCATGGTTGGTCGTGTTGATTCTGCCAAAGCTTGTTGCCAAGCAGCATTGGTTTCATTACCATCTGCTGGACGAATAACATTGAGGTTTGGCATAGAACGCACGCTAGCCAATTGCTCTACAGGTTCATGGGTTGGGCCATCCTCGCCGACAGCTATGGAGTCATGCGTCATCACGTAAACAGTTGGTAATTCTTGCAAGGCCGCCATCCGAACAGCTGGCAGAAGGTAGTTTGAAAAGACAAAGAAAGTCCCACCATAAACACGGCTACCACCGTGTAAGGCAATTCCGTTCATGGCTGCCGCCATAGCGAACTCACGGACACCAAACCAAATGTTACGACCTGCGTAGTTATCAGGTTGGAAATCAGATTCCGCTTTAATCATGGTATTGTTCGAAGCAGAGAGGTCAGCTGATCCACCCCAGAAGCTAGGAACTTGGTCCGCGATTTCTTGAATGGCTTGCTGGCTAGAAACACGGCTGGCTACTGCAGTTCCTAGTTCATGAGACGTCAACTCTAAGGCAATTGGTTCGTCTGTGAAGGCCTTTTGATAAGCCTCTGCCAGCTCAGGGTAAGCTTCTTGGTATTCACGGAAAGTTGTTTCCCAAGCATTTTGGGCTGCTTCACCACGGAATTTAACGCCGATTTCAAAACGACGGGCAACTTCTTCTGGAACGGTAAAGGCAGGGTAATCCCATCCTAGATTTTCTTTGGCTTTGGCGCTACCTTCAGCCCCTAGAGGTGCTCCGTGAACTGCGCTGGTGCCTTGTTTTTCAGCGCCATAACCGATGATTGTTTTCACTTCAATAATAGAAGGTTTTTCTGTTTCAGCCTGTGCCTGACGAATAGCTGCCTCAATCGCCTCTAAGTCATTGCCATCTTCAACCAGAATATGCTGCCAACCATAAGCCTCAAAACGTCCCTTGACATCTTCTGTGAAAGCCATAGCAGTTGGACCATCCAATGAGATATCATTTGAATCGTAGAGCATGATGAGTTTGCCTAACTTAAGGTGACCTGCTAAGCTCGCTGCTTCTTGGCTAACTCCCTCCATCAGGTCGCCATCGCCATTAATCACATAAGTATAATGGTCAACAATTGGGAATTCTGGTCGGTTGAAAGTGGCTGCTAGATGGGCTTCTGCCATTGCCATCCCGACTGCATTGGCAATTCCTTGACCCAAGGGACCTGTTGTCACTTCGACACCATCTGTATGATTTACTTCTGGGTGGCCTGGTGTTTTAGAACCCCATTGGCGGAAGTTCTTGAGGTCATCGATTGACACTTGATAACCAGCTAGGTGCAACAGGCTATAGAGCAAAGCAGAACCATGTCCTGCTGACAAGACAAAACGGTCTCGGTTTTGCCAATCCCGATGCGTTTTGGGATTGACGTTTAAAAACTTGTTCCACAAAACATAAGCCATCGGTGCAGCCCCAAGGGGCAAGCCGGGGTGGCCAGAATTAGCTTTATCAATGGCATCCGTAGACAAGGTGCGGATGGTATTTACCGCAAGCTGGTCAATTGCATCAAACGTCATAATGTGTACCTCTCTTTTTTCCTTTCCCATTATAGCAGAAAAATATCAAATCTTGTAGTCTTGTCTAATAAAGACAGCTATTTCTCTAGGATTTTTTATTTTTTTTGAAAAGCTGCCCAATCGGCTTCAAAACTCTTCAGGCCTGCATCTGTCAAGGGGTGTTGGTCGAGTTTGGCCAATACCTGATCAGGGATCGTTGCGATATGTGCTCCTGCCTTGGCCACAGCCTCGACATGGGCTTGATTGCGGATGCTGGCTGCTATGATTTCACTCGAATACCCATAGGTTTCAATCAGTTGGCGCAAATCCTTAATGAGTTGCAGAGGATCAGCACCAATATCTTCCAGACGCCCTACAAAAGGACTAATGAAATGAGCTCCCGCTTTCATTGCCATCAGCCCTTGAGAGAGACTGAAAATCAGAGTAACATTAGTTTTAATACCCTCTTTAGATAGTGTCGCAACAGCCTTTAAACCCTCTTTTGTCATCGGAATTTTGACCACGACATTAGGAGCCCACTGCGCCAGTTCTCTAGCTTGAGCAATCATTTCATCAGATTGAGTACCTGTGACTTCAGCACTAACGGGGCCTTCCACAATCTCACAGATTTCTTTAATAACCGTTTCAAAGTCACGGCCTTCACGGGAAATAATCGTCGGATTTGTGGTCACGCCATCAACAATACCCAGTTCATTTAACTTGGCTATTTCATGGACATTAGCCGTGTCTAGGAAAAATTTCATAAATGATACCTCTTTCGTCATAGGAACAGCCACTTTGTAAAACAAGTGGCTGTTAGGATGGTAGTTAGCAAGTGTTAAAGGAGCGCTTTAAATTGAATGTTAGAGTCGTGCTCGAAGGCATCATCAAAGCCTCGTGGATGATGGTATTCGATGAGATCTTTATCTTGAGGATACGTGTACTTACCTCCCACTTCCCAAATAAATGGATGGAATTGGTATTGCAGACGGTCTTTGCGCATTTTCCACAAGGCTAAAATTTCATCTGTAGAGGCCATAAAGTTAGACCAAATATCATAATGGACAGGAATAATGACCTTGGCACGCAAGTTTTCCGCCATCCGCAAAATGTCGATAGATGTCATCTTGTCTTGGATACCAATAGGGTTATCCCCGTAGTTATTGATGGCAACATCAATGTTATAGTCTTTGCCGTGCTTCGCAAAGTAATTTGAGAAATGTGAATCTGCGCCATGATAGATGGTGCCGCCTGGTGTTTCAAAAATGTAGTTCACGGCTTTACGAGCCATTTCTTCATCGGTGACTGGCAGGCCTTTGAGATTATCGTCATTCTCCTTAGCCCCCTCGACAGGTAAAGTCACCAAACAGGTCCGGTCGAAGGATTCCACAGCAGTTACTTTGATGTCCTTGAACTCAAAACTGTCACCCGGTTTGATCACAATAATGCGCTCTTCTGGGACACCCCATTTCTTCCAAATTTCACCACACTCATAAGGGCCGACAAATTTAACATGATCTAGTTTAGGATTATTGACAATCGCTGCCGCTGTATTAATATCAATATGGTCACTATGAAAATGTGACACCAAATAGTAGTCTAACTCATTGATGGCAAAAGGATCAATGACCATAGGTTGCACGCGCAAGTTTGGCTGCAGTTTACGAACCCCGGCCATGTTGGCCATTTGGTGGCCCCAGACCATATCTTTAACTTTTTTAGTGGACTTACCACGGTTTGACCAGAGGTCCATGACGACATTGGCGCCACCAGGTGTTTTAATCCAAACTCCGCAATTACCCAGCCACCACATGGCAAAATTATTTTCTGGAACAACTTCTTCTTCGATTTCTTCGTTAAGCCAAGTGCCCCATTCTGGAAAAGTGCTTAAAATCCAAGACTCACGGGTAATATCTTTAACATTTGCCATTTTTACATTCCTCCAAGTAATTTCTTTACACTCTAAGTATAGGCGCCTTTTAGAGACAAAAAAAGCCCAAATTAAACACAGGACTGTGTTCACGTCTGGACTCTTTCTATTTCTTACTGACTAAAAAATTCTGTTTGAAAAAAAGCAATGAGATCTTTTTTGAGCGCTTCTGTTTGACTTGGCAAATGCAGGTATTGTCTTAAAATCTGTTCGAGATCTTGGTCGAGCGTTTGTGAGGAAGGGCTTTGTCTAGCTTGAGATAATTGAGATTGGTGCATCATCGCCATCATGTCTTTTTCACTAAGGACAGGATGAACTAAAACAACAGGAATTGTCTCCACCTCTATGGGCTGACTGCTAATAATAAAATCACAGTCCAATAAGTCGCGAACACTGTTAAGTTGTTCTGTCGTAAACAAGGCATCAATCTGCGTTCCAACCAGATGATGCTGGCACTGCTGATACAAAAATTCGCGGACAGCCCGACTATCATCGCTCACGACAATAGCGTGTGGGATTTTGACCTGATCAATCTTTTCACGACGAAAGGCTCCCCCCATGTGAATGGCAAGATTAGCAATGTCGTCGTCACTGCACTGGATGCCCAACCCAACCTCTAAAGCTTCCGCACTATCGTGGGTCAAACGAAAAATATCCCCATAGCGATCCTTGATGTCTTGGGTCAGGGGGTTTGGACTGATAATGCCAAATTTTTTCCGAAAAACTAGCGCCTTACAGTGAATGATGAGATTATCCTCTAGAGTCTTTCGATCTTGCAATCGCTGTTTAGAGAGGTTTTCAAACTGCTGAACGAACAACTGAACAGATTCTCGAATATCATCATAGTCTTGCGACTGGCTGTGGTAGTCGGTATCTTTGCGATAAGCCAACAGTAAAATAGTGACCAACAAAACCTCGCCTGCTTGCATAGAAAAGGCATAAGTCTCTTGCAAATGCTCTTGCAACGCTTGTGCCACTTGATACTCTAAACGATTTTCCAAGGCAGACACATCAGCAAATGCCGTCACGTCTTCCACGAAATCCAAGGCCATATTTCGAAAACTATATAACAAATAAGGCAGGAATTGAAAGAGAATCACTAGATCTTTTGGATTGACCTTTTTCCCTTTAGCGGCTTGTAAGGATTGGACAAAATTAGACAGTTCGTGACTAACCTCTGGTGAAAAGAGAGGGTTCGTTTTTTCGGGGTCCAAGCGTTGTCGCAGGGCTGTCTCCAACAACTCTAAGAAGGGATGACTGGCTTCACGATAAATGCTAACGAGGTGAGCATACACATATTGCATCTTAGTAACCGGGTGACACTGGAGATAATAACCTTGTGTTTTAGTCGCCACTAAGCGAATATCATAGGGTTCTCGACTCAACTGTTCACGGATCTGAGCTAAATCACTCAAAATGGTATTGCGTGACACTTGATTAAGTTGCATCAGTTTTTCAATCGTGACACGTTCAGTGGCGACAGCAATATACATCGCTGTCAGTTGTAGGCGTTCCTGAGACAGCATGACATAGTCGACTTGCCCTTCTTTTTCCAATAGTTGCTGACAAGCCGATAATTGATCCTTGGTCAATGAGATCCCCAAGCGCGGCTGACTGACAATTTCTAATTCCGGTTTAAGTTCAGCGTTTATTTTAGCCAAGTGATAGTAAATCTTACTGCGCGACATGTGCAGTTGACTCGATATCCAAGATACCGTTTCTGGCTTCTTCAGATTAACGAGATAGGTCAATAGGGTAATATCTGCCTTATCCATGTCTGTTTTCCTCCTCATCTTTTGAACAGAATTCTATTTTAATGACTTTTGGTGTTCATTTCAAGAAAAAAGAAAACGCTTTTAAATCTATTCTGCCCACAAAAAACAGAGGCCCTAAGCCCCTGTTTGCCTAACTTAATGTTCTTTTTGTCCATAATAGGCATTTGGTCCATGTTTACGGAGATAATGTTTATCCATGATATAGTCTGGTGCTGGAGTCACCCGAGGATTGATTTGTTCTGTAAAACGATTCATCCGGGCTACTTCTTCTAAGACAACGGCATGATAGACAGCCTGAGCTGGATCTTTCCCCCAGGTAAAAGGACCATGGTTTCTGACGACAATTCCCGGAACAGCTACAGGATCCAGACCACGATTGGTAAACTCCTCCAAGATAACGGTTCCTGTCTCTTTTTCATAGGCACTATTGACCTCATCAGCTGTCAAAGAACGGGCACACGGAATAGGTCCGTAAAAATAGTCAGCATGCGTGGTTCCATAAAAGGGAATATCACGGCCTGCTTGGGCCCAGCCAACCGCCTCGGTTGAGTGGGTATGTACAATACCGCCGATTTCCGGCCAAGCTTTATAGAGCTCCACATGGGTCGGTAGGTCAGAAGACGGGTTGAGGTCTCCTTCAATGACGTTGCCATCCAGGTCGGTAACAACCATGTTTTCTGGACTTAACTTGTCGTAGTCAACACCAGAGGGTTTGATGACAATGCGCCCTCCTTCTCGGTCAACCTCTGAGACATTCCCCCAGGTAAACTTGACCAAACCGTGCTTTGGCAAAGATAGATTTGCTTCGTAAACCCTTTGTCGCATCTCTGCTAATGATTTTCCCATATCAGATTAAACCTGCTTTCTCGATTTTTGGCAATAAAAAGTCTTTGGCTTCTTGGATGGCTTGCCTTGTTTCTTCTACACTGTCACAGTTTTCGGACCACATTTCAATAAGAAATGGTCCTTTGTAATGGCTATCTTTTAGCACTTGAAAGGTCTTATCCCAGTCTACACAGCCTTGGCCAAAAGGCACATCTCGAAATTGCCCTGCAGAATTTTCCGTCACCGGATAGGTATCCTTGAGATGGAGGGCTGCTATGGAACGATGGCCTAGATAAAATTCACTCCACAGGTCATTGTGCCAGGCAGAGACATTGCCTGTGTCGGGGTAAACGAAAAGATAAGGCGAATCGATCGCTTTTTCAACGGCTAAATACTTCTCAATAGAATTGATAAAGGGATCGTCCATAATCTCAATAGCTAAGATGACTTGGGCTTCTTCAGCCCAATCACAGGCCTGTCTAAGATTTTTCAAAAAGCGTTGACGGGTCTCAGGTGATTTTTCTTCATAATAAACATCATAGCCTGCCAGCTGAATGACTCGGACGCCCAGGTCTTGAGCCAAGCGAATGCAAGATTGCATCAAATCCAGAGCTTTTTGTTCTTTTTCAGGATCATTGGACCCTAAAGGATAGCGCCGATGCCCAGAAAAACAAATGCTAGGAATTCGCACGCCTGTCTCATACATAGCTTGAACAACGGCTAGACGTTCTTGGGCTGTCCAATCCAAACGTGCCAACCGCTGATCTGATTCATCCACAGACATTTCCACAAAATCAAAACCCAATTCCTTGGCAAATTGCAAGCGTTCTAACCAATCAAAGTGCTTTGGGGTTGCTTTTTCATATATTCCGATGGGTCTCGTCATAGGCTACCCCCAAATCCGTGCAATTTCAGCCTTGAAGGCACGCGCTGCTGCTGCGGGGTCTTTTGCTTCGGTGATGCCCCGACCTGCAATAAAGGTAAAAACGTCCACGCCACGGAAGAGTTCTAAGGTCTCTACCGATAAACCACCCGTTACGGACACACGAAAGCCCATGTCAATCAATTTTTTCACCTTATTTAGGTCTTTTTCACCCCAGGTTTCTCCGGCTAGAAGGGCATCACGGGATTGATGGTAGATGGCTTGGGAAATCCCAGCATCTAGCCAAGCTTGGGCTTGTTCAAAGGTCCAATCCCCATAGAGTTCAATTTGGATTTCCCCACGATCTCCCCGAATATCTTCGATAGCCTTGCGGGCAGCAACCATGGTTGGAATCGTGGCACAGCAGATACAGGTCATCCAGTCTGCCCCTTGATTGGCATTGTTTTTGGCAACGGTACCGCCTGCATCAGCACACTTGGTATCGGCAACAATCCATTTATCTGGAAACAGACTTCGCAGAACTTGGACTAATTCACTACCAACTTGAAGCAAACAGACCGTACCTGCTTCGATAATATCAACTTCTTTGCCCACAGACACTGCAGCTGTAATAGCTCCTTGCAAATCGGAGTGGTCCAGAGCAACTTGTAATTTTGGAAGAGTCTTTGTCATCTTATTTCCTTTCGTTTATCTCATTTTAGCTATTGAGGTCTAGGCCTTCTAAATAAGGGCTGTCTGATGAGGCATCAATCAATTCAAGAATCTCGCTTTCAGAGCCCGCTTCTTGCAAACGTTGCACCGAATTTTCCAACTCAAAAAGGGCTATGATTTGGGGAATGGCTACGGATGTATGGATTTTAGAACTTGTCGCTGCCAAGGCTAGTAAAACGCTGACTTCCTTACCATCTGGAAAGGTGACTGGTTCTGTAAGGGTCACCAAGGAAAAGGCATCCCGCTGAACACCTGCTTCTGGGCGAGCATGGGGCATGGCCATACCAGGCATCAAAATGTAGTAAGGGCCGTATTTTTCCGTGGATTCGATAATAGCATCATAATATTCTGCTAACACAGCACCACTCTCAATCAATGGTTCTACAGATAATTTCACTGCCTCTTGCCAGGTCTCAGCAGTAAGCCCCAAACGGATAGAGTGGTTATCAATCAAAGCTTGTTTTAAATTCATGCGTTTTCTCCTTTATGAAAAAGTGAGCGTTTCATTGACACCCACTCCTCCACTCTTATGTCTTGTTTTACAACACTTCTGATAATTTGGTTTTAATTTCATTGTCATCCATTAAATTATCTAGGCCGACCAATTTTCCATTGGTGCGCCCATCTAACTCATGGATCAAATGGTTAGAAGCGACGATAATGTCATAACCTGAAGCCAAACCTTTCGCTTCACCAATCGAACAAGAGTTGGATTGAAAATCCGTAACACCTAGTTGGCGTAAGGCATTTTCCACCTTCATCTTGATAACCATTGAAGAACCCATTCCGTTTCCACACGCTGTTAATACTTTTACCATAATAAAACCTCTTTCATTTCTTACTCATCTGCTGGGAGTTGCCCGTTCATGTAAGCGTCTTTGTCCTTAGATTTCCAGTATTGCAATTGTGGAATCACCAAGAAGAAGAGACAAACCAGAACAAAGCCGATAACGCCTAAATATTTGAAGATATAAGCGAATGGTACCCATGGCACTTCAAAGTCGATATTGCCATGGTAACCGCCGTAATTGGCCAAACCAAGCAAGGCAACGGCTACAGCTCCTAAAGCAACTTGGAGGACCCCTGAAATAAAGGACAAGACAACTGCTGCTTTCCAACCGCCTCGTTTATCCGCATAGACTGCAATAGCGGCATTATCAAAGAAGACGGGAACAAATCCTGTGATAATCAAGACAGGGTTTCTAAAGACAATCAGCAAGATAATGGTCACCAATTGACCGATGAATCCGATAGAGAAACCAAATAGGGTTGCTGGCGCAGAACCAAAGTTATAAGAAGCCGCAACGTCAACTGCTGGAATAGAACCTGGCAAGAGTTTAGCTGAAATCCCTTGGAAGGCATTGGTCAACTCGGCAACGAACATCCGTACCCCTTGCATCAAGATAAAGAGGTAAACAGAGAAGGTGAAGGCCGTTTGAATCACATACATAAAGAAGGATTGTTTAGTGGGGTCAAATAGCGTTCCTGAAGTAATGATTTCGGCATTGGACATGATGCCTGGGCCCAAGATTGTCAACAAGATACCAAAGAAAATCAGCATCAGGGTTGCAGAAGCGACCACGGTATCATGAAAAATGTCCAGGAATTTTGGTAATTTCAGGTTGTCTAGATTGTCTTCTTTTTTCCCAATTTTTGGTGCAATCTTATCGACGAACCAAATCGCAAATTGTTGTTGGTGACCAATGGCAAATCCCGCACCACCTGTCAAACGTTGAGTTGCTTCAACCGTCATGTTCGAACTAACGGCCCAGTAGAGACCACAGATGACACCGACAGCAATGGTGCCCCAAAGTTGGTTGCGCAAAGCTGGAATCAAGAGAATGGTCATCAAGGTAATGGTTGCTGCCTGTTGCACCATGATGTGACCAGTGATAAACAAGGTTCTGACACGTGTCACTTTCCGTAAAGCAACTAAGAAGATATTAAGGAAAAATCCAATCAAGAGGGCTGTTGTCGCCGTTCCAACAAAGGCTGGGAAGTCTTCCGCAATTTTGTTGTTGGCTGCACTGAGCCCGAAATAAGGGTCAATAACTGCCGCACCAATTTTAAACTTGTAATTGAGGGCAACGAGAATCGGACGGAAGGTTGAGACCAAACCTGCGGCACCAACATTCAAGATGAGGTAACCAACGGTTCCCTTGATAAAGCCTGAGAGCACCTCGTACCACGGTTTCTTAAGTAGAATATACCCCACTAAAACCAGCAAACCAACGAAGAAAGCGGGTTGTTGCAGAATATTCTGAGAAAACCACGTTAGTATGGTTGTAACGATACCCATAGTAAGACTCCTTTTCTTTTTAAAAGTGTTTTTCTTATGGTTTTATTATAGAAAATGTAAGCGCCAACAAAAAGTCCAAATAAAAAACACTGAGGTGTTCAGTGTTGGGCTAGTGGATCTGGTCAATCACCTGCGCCTACCAAAAAAGCCCCAGAAAACCTTCTGGGGCTTGTGAGGAAGATAACCTCTCTCTTAACGGCCTACTCAGCTTCTTCGTCAAACTGAGAATTATAAAGGTCAGCGTAAAAGCCGTTTTGAGCCATGAGAGCATCGTGGTTACCTTGTTCGATGATATTACCATCTTTCATAACCAAAATCAGGTCTGCATTACGGATGGTAGACAAACGGTGGGCGATTACAAAGGAGGTTCGTCCAGCCATGAGTTGGTCCATGGCTTTTTGAATTAATTCCTCTGTCCGCGTGTCAACAGATGACGTCGCTTCATCTAAAATTAAGAGAGGCGCATCTTTTAACAAAGCACGGGCAATGGTGAGGAGTTGTTTTTGCCCAACAGATAGCGTCACCGTATCGTCCAAGACCGTGTCATAGCCTTTTGGCAAGGTCTTGATAAAGTGGTGTACACCGACATCACGACAGGCTTGTTCAACTTGGTCTTGGCTAATGCCTGTCTGGTTATAGATGAGATTATCACGAACCGTTCCTTCAAAGAGCCAGGTATCTTGTAAAACCATTGAAAAGGCATCATGGACAGCTGTTCGAGAAACTGTTTGCGTATCAATCCCATCAATCGTAATGTGCCCCTGATTCACTTCATAAAAGCGCATGAGCAGATTGACAATCGTGGTTTTCCCAGCTCCTGTCGGCCCAACGATAGCCACTTTTTGACCGGCCTTGGCTTGGGCTGAAAAATCATGGATAATCGTTTTTTCTGGCACATAACCAAAAGTGACATGGTCAAAGGAAACATCTCCTTTGATTTGGCCTAAGGTTTGTGGCTTGTCTGCCTCGTCAGCCATCTCAGGTTCATTCAAGAAGGCAAAGACACGGCCCATACCAGCTTGCGCTTGTTGTAATTGCCCAAAGGCTTGGGCCAACTGAGACAAGGGTTGTGAAAAGATACGGACATAAATCATAAAGGCAACAATATCACCAATATTGAGCTTGCCATCTAAAAGCCAGATAGCCCCAAACACACAGACCATGACGTAACCAAAGTTTCCGATGAATTGCATGAAAGGCATCATAGCTCCTGAAAGAAACTGAGATTGCCACATGCTCTTGTAGAGGTTTTGATTGAGCGTTTGGAAGTTTTCTTTCACTTCTTTTTCAGCCGAGTAGCTTTTGACCACATTGTGGCCTGAGTAAATTTCTTCCGCATAAGCAGATACTTGAGACAGATTACTTTGTTGGCGCTTAAACAATGGCTGAGAACTTGCCATCAAGACCATAACGGCAACAAATCCGATTAAGACCGAAAGAATAGATACCGCAGCCAAGCGTCCATTGGTATGAATCATCATGACCACAGAGGCAATGAGCAAGACACCACTTGAGACCAGAGTCCCCAAACTTTGTTGGAGAGATTGTGCCATGGTATCCACGTCATTGGTTACACGAGACAAGGTATCCCCTTGACTGTGGGCATCAAAGTATGACAAAGGAACACGGTTGATTTTTTCAGCAATTTCCCGACGCATGCGTTGCGAAAACTTTTGAATAACGGTGGTAAAGATGAATTGTTGGCCGTAGGAAAACAGAGCACCTATACCATACAAGACCGCTAATTCTACAGCGATATTAGAAACCTTGGTCACATTAACATCTTTAAAGTGACTCAAAGCGCCTGAAATCGTGTTGGTAATGTCTGAAATCCGATCAGGTCCATAAACCGTGATGGCGCTAGAGACAATCGCTAACAGAATTGCCAGCCCCACCACAAAACGGTACCCCTTAAGATAAGGTAGCATTTGTTTTATCAAGGAAGGTTTTTGCTTAGTTGCCATTTTCTAGTTCCTCCTGTGACAATTGAGAGTAGGCGATTTCTTGGTAAACCGCATTGGTTTTGAGCAATTCCTCGTGGGTGCCTTGCCCTACAACAACCCCTTTATCCAGCACTAAGATTAGGTCAGCATCCATGATGGTTGAAATCCGCTGTGCCACAATTAATTTGGTCGTTTCAGCTGTTTTTTGAGCTAAATCCTGACGCAATTGTTTATCGGTCTTATAGTCCAAGGCAGAGAATGAATCATCGAAAATAAGCACTTCTGGCTGGCGGACGAGGGCTCGAGCAATGGCCAAACGTTGGCGTTGTCCCCCAGAGAAATTGGTGCCACCTTGTGCCACTTCTGTGTCTAGGCCATCTTCTTTACTCTCAACAAAATCCTTAGCCTGGGCCAATTCCAGAGCCTCCCAGAGGTCTTGGTCGCTGAGCGGGCTTTGAGATGATTGCCCAAAGGTCAGATTTGAGCGGATGGTCCCACTGTAGAGAACAGGCTTTTGCGGAATGTAACCGACCTTGTTGTTGAGATCTTCTTCAGCATAATCTTTGATCTTAACCCCATCTAGTTTGATCCAACCACCTGTCGGGTCATAAAAACGTGGCAAAAGACTAATTAAGGTTGATTTTCCAGAACCGGTTGACCCAATAAAGGCCACGGTTTGACCAGCTGTCGCCTTAAAACTCACATGTTCGATAACATCGGCTGAGTCTTTGGCATAGCGGAAGGAAACATCATGAAATTCGACTTCGCCGACTTGGCCATCACCTCTTGTTTTAGTCGTTTTGGGAAAAGTGACAGATGTCTCCAAAGCCAGCACTTCATTGATGCGTCGCGCAGATACCAACGCTCGGGGCAAAATCATAAAGACCAGTGCCATCATCATAAAGCCGAGGATAACCTGCATCCCATAGGATGAAAAGACAACCATGTCCGAAAAGACAGAAACACGATGCTCTGTTGCAGTTTTAAGGGCTTGAGCATAAGCTTGCAAACGAGCGGGGTCAGTCGTGCTCGGCTGACTAGGCAAGTGGACATTATTGATCAGATAACCACCAATCCAGTAGACAGCCAAGGTTAATCCAGAAGACACCAGTGTCATAACAGGATTCAAGAAAGCCATCAGTCGATAGACAAATAAGTTAAGGCGCGTCATATTATCGTTGGCATGACTGTACTTTTCATCTTGATAATCTTCGGCATTGTAGGCACGAACCACGCGAATACCTGTTAAAATTTCGCGAGTAACAGCATTTAACTTATCTGTTAAAGCCTGTACCTTACTTTGCCGTGGAAAGGCAACGCCTAAGAGAACCGTTAGCAAAACAATCACAATCAAAGCGGCAATGCCCAAAGACAGGGTCCACTCAGAACTCTTGTCCCAAATCTTGGTCAAGGCCCAGACGGCCATGATTGGTCCCATCGTCACGACTTGCAGACCCATAGTAATGAGATTTTGCAACTGTGTTAAGTCATTGGTTGTCCGCGTTAAAAGACTGGGAATCGAAAACCGTTTGATTTCCGCATCAGAATAATCCATGATACGGTCAAAGATATCCCCACGCAAACGTGTCGTAAAGCTTGCCGCTACCCGTGCAGCGATAAAGCCAACCAACACAGCAGACAAGAAACTCAAGAGTGAAAAACCAATCATTTTCCAACCCGGTTCCATCACCTGCGACACCGTGGTTCCCTTGGTACTTAGTAATGTTGTCACCTTTGACATGTAGTCTGGCACTTTCAAATTGGCCCAGACTTCAATGCAGACAAAAACGATACTCAAGAGAATTTCAAACAGCTCTTTTTTAGTCAATCGTTTAAAAATCTTAAACATCTTGATCTCCTTTTTCTAAATTTTCTTGCAAACGATCTAGCACATGCAAGGCTGTGCGAAGCTCACTTTTGGATAAGCCATCAAACAATTGGTTGTGAATGGCATCCACAAAGACTCGAAAACGCTGGGCTTCTGCTTTTCCCAATTCCGTCAAGAGAACTTGTTTGTAACGCTTATCCGTTTGAGAAGGGACAATGGTCACATAGCCATTTTTTACCATCCGTTTGATCAAACCCGAGGCAACAGATTTCGATACCTTGAGTCGGCGCTCAATATCACGGATGTAAGACTCCTCTTTTTGGTGGTTGATCAAATACAAGAGCGTGACTCCCTGAGGACCCGCCAGGTTTTCTACCTGATAAGCCTTGGCTAAAGCTCTAGACCGACTCTCAAGCGCATTGACAAACAGTCGAAAGCGTTCAAATGGTCCTTGCATATCTTCTCCTTTCTATACACTTTAATAGTTCTGATGGAAACTATTATAGTTCGCATAGAAACTATTGTCAAGAAAAAAACCTTCGGATTTTCCGAAAGTTTTCATGCTTTATTCTAACTCTATTGAAAAACTATCACTTTTCTCTTGTCGACCAGGAAGAAAAATAGACAAGACCAAGAGCAATACAGTCGGCAAGAGCCAAGCTAGTGATTGTTGCGCCAAAGGCAGATAGTCCACTAGACTGCGAAGCCATGCCCAATGTAAACTCGTTCCCAAGACATCTGCCAGAGCCAAAAGAAAGACCACTGCAATGGTTAAGCGCATCCCTATCTGAGACAAAGGCAGAAAATGATTGAGACAGATCATCATGACAAAAGCGATTGTGATCGGGTAGAGAATCTGAAGAACAGGGAGAGAGTACGCAATAATCGCATTTAAGCCCAAGTTAGCTATCCCAAACCCAATCACACTAAAGACAGTGGCATAAGCGCGATAGCTCCAGCGAGGGAAGCGACGGTGAAAGAAAGACGCCGTCGACACAATCAGACCTGCCGTCGTTGTAAAACAGGTGACAGTTACCATGACAGCTAGAAAAATTTGAGCGGTTGGACCAAAAAGTGCCTGGGTAGCTTGTGACAGTACATAGACCCCTTTATTGGCACTAGAGGTCATCACTTCTTGCGGAATTGGAAAATGATTTCCCAAAAATCCCAAACCGACATAGAGGAGGCTAAAAAGGACTGCTACAACAAGGCCGACCAACCAGATCGTCTTCAAATAGTCTTTTTTACTAGCAAAGCCTAATTGTTGCATGGTGGCAACTGCTACCACACTAAAGGCCACAGAAGCTAAGGCATCCAAGGTATTATAGCCTTCGAGAAAACCTTGACCAAAAGCCGCCTGGGCATAAGCTTGACTAGGCGCTTGCGGAGTGTGCTTGCCATAAGCCATAGCTCCTAAGACGACTAAAAGCACAATCAAGGCTGCAAAAATCGGTGTCAAAATGCGACCAATGCGATCCAAAATTTTCGATGGGTTGAGTGAAATTAAATAGGCCAGTCCAAAGTAAAGTAAGGTAAATACGAATAAGCCGATACCCAAGTCTCCCTTGCCTAACATAGGCGCAATACCAACCTCATAGGCCGTTGTCGCCGTTCTTGGAATCGCAAAAAATGGTCCAATTGAAAGATAAAGGACTACCAGATAAAGCGTTGCAAACCGTGGGCCTATCTTACGCGATAGCTCATAAACATAGCCCTTAGGATTGACCGTCCCTACGATCAAGGCTAAAACAGCCAAACCAACACCGGATAAAACAAAGCCTAAGATGGCTGGCCAGAACTGCGTCCCCGACAGGGCCCCCAAGGCCGGCGGAAAAATTAAATTTCCTGCTCCAAAAAACATTCCAAATAACAAGAGCCCTACTAGGCCACTCTTTTTTAACATCTTTTCTCCTTTACACAAAATAATGAGCACAGTCGTCTGTCTCATTTTTCTTATTGTTACAAAAATCGGTTAGGAATATACCACAATGCCCGGCATCTCCTTACTTTTTATATCCCCTGACCGTATCTTTTTAGCCAACTGATCAACTCGAGAAAGGTCTAAAGCTAAAATCTGATCAAGAGGTACAACCCCTGGACGTACTCGATAAAGGATCCCCGCAGATTCAAACAAGAGCAAAAGCTTACCATCACAAACAGCCGTTTGCTCCAAATAAGGAGGAAGCGCAAGAACCCATTTCGCATTTTCAAGAAGCAGGCGCTTTTCTTTGAGGCTAGCCATCTGATAAGCGACCAGCTTTGAACTATGATTGCCATAAGAAACAGAAAATACAAACAACCCCGGATAAAAAGTCAGCCCCTGAACTTTCTTGGGTGTCTCCCAGGTTTGGCTAGGATTCGCCCCGATATCCCCTTGTGACGTCAGAGGATAGGCAGCTAGTAAGCCCGGATGGGCAACATCAAAATAGCCAACATAAAGGACATCATTTTGATAAGTTAGATAGGAAACCTCATCCATCCCTTCAATGGCGACAAATTTATCCAAAGAAATGGCCTCTTTAGGCTGCGACCAGAGATACAAGAGCAGATGTTCCAAAGTCAAAGCCGCAATACCCGAACGTTCCTCATCCTTATAAGCCAACCAAAGCGTTCTATGCTTAGTGTCATAGGCCAAACCTCCAGCATGAATTCTCCCGGGAAGAATCACACTTCCAACTGCTTGACCTGTCCATCGGTCCCATAAATACAGTAAAGACTGGTGCGAGCCATCCCCACTGTACGTGGACATGATCAGATAGCGTTCCATCACGACCAAACCTTGTGGAATCATATAGGTCTGCTCATCTTTAGCTAATCCAGTTAAAGGAGAACTCGGTAAACTCGAAAGATCATCCAAATACGGTAAGCTAAAGGGAGTCGTCATCACCAAACTATCAAGGCCAGGAAAAGATTGACCAATCGCCCTTGTCAGGTCCAAACTATGGATTTTCTGAGCCGCCTGAGCTTGATTCAACTCATTTGACGGAGATGGTGCGGTGATTAAAGCCATCCCACTGACCCATAAGACGAAAATCAAACTAAGGTATTCAAACCATTTAAGACGCACAGCTCACTCCTTTCTCCTTCTAACATCTTAGCCTAAAAGGCGAAAAAAATAAAGCCCTTCTACGAAAGAAACAATAACCTAACTAGTAAAAATGAACAGATCAACTTGAAATTGAAGCATCTTAGGCAAAACAAAAAAGACCCAGAGGGTCTTTTCGTATTGCCTAGCTATCTCGTGTGGCTTACACAATACCTTGTGCTGACATGGCATCGGCCACTTTCAAGAAACCAGCAATGTTGGCACCGACTACTAAGTTACCTTCTGCACCAAATTCTTTAGCGGCTGCAGCGGAGTTTTCGTAGATATTTTTCATGATGTCGTAGAGTTTAGCGTCTACTTCTTCAAAAGTCCATTGCGTGCGTTGGCTGTTTTGAGCCATTTCAAGTGCTGAAACAGCAACCCCACCGGCGTTGGCAGCCTTAGCAGGACCAAAGGATACGCCAGCTTTTAAGAAGACATCAATCGCTTCAAGAGTAGAAGGCATGTTTGCACCTTCAGAAACAGCAATGACACCATTGTCAACCAAAGTCTTAGCTTGGTCTGCGTTCAACTCATTTTGAGTCGCACATGGGAAGGCCAAATCAGCCTTATTATCCCAGATAGAACCTTCGCCGGCAGGGATAAATTTAGCATTTGGACGAGCGTTCGCATACTCGACAATACGCGCACGTTTGACTTCTTTGATGTCTTTGAGGAGTTCCACATCAATTCCATCTTCGTCGTAAACGTAACCTGATGAATCAGATACAGCAACCACCTTAGCACCCAAAGCATGCAATTTTTCAGTTGCGTAGATGGCAACGTTACCTGAACCAGAGACAAGAGCGACTTTCCCAGCGAAGTCTTCCCCACGGGCTTTGAGCATTTGCTCTGCAAAGTAAACCGCACCATAACCGGTTGCTTCGGTACGAGCCAATGAACCGCCCCATGTCAACCCTTTACCAGTCAATACACCAGTATATTCGTTGCGCAGGCGCTTGTATTGACCGTAGAGGTAACCAATTTCGCGACCGCCAACACCGATATCACCAGCAGGCACGTCAGTGTCTGCACCGATGTGTTTGCTAAGCTCAGTCATAAAGCTTTGGCAGAAACGCATGATTTCGTTGTCAGATTTGCCTTTAGGATCAAAGTTTGATCCCCCTTTACCACCGCCGATAGGTTGGCCAGTCAAAGAGTTTTTAAAGATTTGTTCAAATCCGAGGAATTTGATGATGGATTGGTTAACAGATGGGTGGAAACGCAGACCACCTTTGTAAGGGCCGATGGCAGAAGAGAATTGCACACGGAATCCACGGTTAACTTGAACTTGTCCTTTGTCGTCTACCCATGGCACACGGAAAGAAACAATACGTTCTGGTTCAACCAAACGTTCCAAGAGATTTTCTTCGATATATTTTGGATATTTGTCAAATACCGGTACCAAAGATTCGAAAACTTCTTCGACCGCTTGCAGGAATTCTGGCTCGTGAGCATTCTGTGCTTTTACCTTGTCAAATACGCCAGCAACGTATGCTTTACCTGTTGTCATAATAAAATCCTCCGATTTGAATTCTGTGTAATTTTTTATTACATGAGAATATTATAAATTTTCTGACAATTCAAGTCAAGCAAAAAATGCAACTTTTTTCAGAAAATTTAAAAAATACTTTCCAAAACCTGAATTATCAGCTCAAAAAAAGAGACCGATTGGCCTCTCACTATGTGTTAACTTCTCTGAATGACAAGACTTCAAGGAACCATTTGTACTAGGCCAAGGGCTTAATGTTACGTTATCGCCCTTGTTTGATGGCTTCTGACGCTTCGTCAGCTCCAAACCACTTGTTTGAAATCTTTTGGAAGGTACCCTTTTGATATAGTTTGACAAATGCCTGATTGATTTTTTTCACTAAGGTTTTGTCCGCCTTGCGGGCACCGACAACGTATTCTTCCGTCGGATAACCTACTGAAAAAGTTTCATATTGACTAATATCTTCCTCTTTATTCAAATAATAATTCGCATACACAGAATCTGATAAGACTGCATCAATCCGATTAGCCTTAAGGTCAATCAAAGCCTGATTAAAGTTGTCATAGAGGGTCGCATCATGACCTTTGACACGGTCTTTAAGCAGTTTGGGTTCTGCTTCAAAAGCATCATAACCCGAAGACCCCGTTTGAGCTCCTAAGCGCTTATCTGTCATATCGGCAACGGTAGTAATTCCGGATGATTTCTTAGTCACCAGAATCTGCTCACTGTGCATATAGGGTATACTAAAGGCCACCTTTTTAGCCCGTTCAGCTGTTTTTGTGTAACCGTTCCAGATAAGATCAATTTTGCCGTTGCTTAATTCGGTTTCCTTCATATTCCAGTCAATAGCTTGCCAATGGACAGTGATGCCGTATTCGGCAAAGACAGCATTGGCCAGGTCAATATCAAAGCCACTGTATGAGCCATTTTTTTCTTCAAAGCCCATAGGTACAAAGGTATTATCAAACCCAATGGTAATCGTTTTGGTTTTCTCAAAAGTAGACCAGTTATCTGCTTTAGTGTTAGAGACCGCGCGGCAAGCTGTGAGGACAAAAAGGAGCCCCAGAGCCAGCAGGCTTGTCAGTAATTTCTTCTTCACTCGCGCCTCCTAGCCTTTGGGCACCACACGGACCAATTCATCGGCAATCGCCTCAGCAAAGGCCATGTCGTGGGTAACAACGATTTGCGTGACACCGGTTTCCTTGTTTTGCAAGATGAGCTTTTCCACCTCTTTACTGAGGCCGGGATCCAAGGCGGATGTTGGTTCATCATAACCGATGATGTCAGGATCGATCATCATGGCACGCGCCAAAGCCACCCGCTGCTTCTGACCGCCGGACAGGGAATAAGGGTAGGCTTGTGCATGCTCAGACAAGCCCAGACTGTCCAGAAGCCCTTCAGCCTTGGCTTGGGCTTCTTCCTTGGACAGCCCCAAAGTCTTGATGGGTGATAGGGTCAGGTTCTCCATGACGCTCAGATGAGGAAAGAGCTGAAAATCTTGAAAAACAAAGCCCAGCAGGTTGGCGCTGAGGAGGTCACTGACCGGAATCTCCTGCCCGCGGTAGATGACCTGACCGCCATCGATGGTTTCAAGACCCGCTAACATCCGCAGGAGGGTTGTCTTCCCGCCACCAGATTGGCCGACAATGGCGATAATCTTGCCTTCGGCGATGTCCATATTGAAGTCATCAAAAATGACCTTGTCACCAAAGCGTTTAGAAATGTGTTGTAACCGTAACATTGACGTGCCTCCTTATCTATAGTAGTTAAAGCGCTTTTCAACCTGCTTGCTGACGTAGGTCAAGACCCCAATCATAATCAGGTATAGAGCGCCTGCGACAAACATAGGCTCCAAGCTGGCATCGCGATTGGCCGCCACACGGCTCTCCAAAATAATATCCCCAATTCCCAGCACGTAGAGAAGTGATGAATCCTTGACCAGATTGATGATTTCATTGAAAACGCTAGGAAGCACAATCTTGATAACCTGTGGCAGGATAATGTAGCGAACCGTCTGAAACGGTGTCAGCTTGAGCATTTTTGCCGCCTCATACTGACCCTGAGGAATAGCGTCAATACCGCCACGGAAAATCTCAGCAAAATAAGCAGCGTAGTTAAGAGTAAAGGCTACGATGGCCGCTGGCATGCGGTCAAAATTAATCCCTACACTTGGCAAAACATAATAAATAAAAATCAGCTGCAAGAGCAAGGGCGTTCCACGCATAATCCAGATGTAAAGGGTGATGAGCCACTGCAGAGGTTTAAAACGAACCTGCTTGAGAAAGGCAAGCAAAATCCCAAAAGGAATGGACAAGACGATAACGATAGCAAAGAGTTGCAGAGTGGTCACTGCGCCGCGCAGGAGGGCCGGCAAGACTTCAAAAATATAAGACATGAGTTCTCCTTGATGTGTCAATATCTAATAAGTATAGCAAAATATCAGTTATTTTTAAAGAACATAAAAATTCCCCGAAAGGAGTTCATCCTCCGAGGAAAGACTTCGTATTCATGGCAATCAGCTGATTTATCGACGAATAGCCCACTTTAAAACCTGTGCTAAAATCACCCACAGACCTAAGGCAACAAGAATTATCCACAACCAAGCCGTCTGGTCATTAGTAAAAGGCAAAGGAACATTCATACCAAAGAAACCCGTCAAGACCGCTAAAACCGCCAGCAAAATATCAATCACATTCAATGTCGTTAAATTAAAGTTGAGATTATTATTGAGAATATTGTTGTATGTTTCTGATAAGCTTTCTAAAATCTTTAAAGACAGTTCCGTCATAGCGACCAGCTGAGAGGCTTCGACAAGGGCATCACCACACTGCTCCTGCTCAAGAACTGTAAGCCCTTTATAAAAATGACTTTCTCGAATTCGCTCTAGGAGGAGACTATTTTGCTTACTCGCTGAAGCCAAATAGAGCAAACTCACTTCAATATCTGACAGACCAAACAAGGCTTCCTTGGTGGTTTTCTTTCGCAATCGCGCAATCAACTGGTCCTTGACCTTGTCCATCTGCTCTAAAGCCGGGTAAAATGCCAAACTCATGGCCTCAAGACAGGCAAAAATAAACCAATAAACAGAAACGGGAGCAGTCGCTTCTTTGAGATAGGTTTCAAAGGTTTCCCGTAGATAAGCGGTCTCAGGACGCAAGATGGTCACCAAATGCTCTTCTTGCAAGATAAAGGTAACCGGCAAGGTCGTAAAGGTCTGCCTCTCTTCCTGGTACAGTGCGCTATAGATAAAGGTTCGTGTCTTTTTTTGGGCGTCATAATCCATATGGGCACTTTCGTTTTTATCTAAAGCATAGGCAACAATCTCTTCATCAATCCCCAAAGCTTCACTAGTTTTTAGCTCTTTGGTTGTGATGACCACCCATTTCTCACCACCACTAAAACGGTAAGTATTACCTTTACTCATCTACAACTCCTTCTGCGAACGCTTGTCATAGCGGGCCTTCAGCAGGTCTGTGAAAGAATAACCTGCGTCAAAAGCCTTCTCCTCCCGACTACTGTGTTGGTAGATGTTGACAAAACGTAGGAAGGGCGCCAACAGGTAAAAATAGATGCCAAAGGTCGGGAAAAGATAGGCGATAAAGAACATGGTAGCCCCTGAAAGCAGACGACTCAGCGCACGGCGTCGCATCCAGCCATAGACCAAGGCTGAATCTTGTTCACTGCTTCGCATTTCCGTCGCATGCTTGAGGAGCATAAAACCCGCGCTATCCAGCAAGAGGTTGCTGATGACGGTAATGGCCCCAAAAAAGGCAATGCCCAGCTGCTTGTCAGAGTAGTCGACCAGCATCTTTATGGCTAGAGGGTAGAGGGCGACCATGCCGTGGGCCAAAACATCCAGGAAAAAGGCTGGCATGGTGCCATGCTTGCTGGCATGCATAATCAGGACCCGCTCATACCAAAAATTAGCCAAGACGACAAAGGAAACCAGAAAGAGCCCAATGGCCTCCCACAATTTCGGCAATTCTGCTTGGCTGGCAGGGACACCAATTTCAAGAACTAATATGGTCATAGCAATAGCCAAAATAGCATCACTGAGGGGCTCAAAGCGTTCTTTGATGTAATCAGACATATTTTCTCCTTTTCGACAGGTATTTTACCATAGTTGAGACTAAAAAAGAAGCTTAACCAGCTTCTTCATCAGACAATTAATCTAGCAAGAGTTGCCAGAATTTGGTATCTTCTGTCGCCGTCAATGTGTGGCCCTGTCCGGTGGCAAGGCTCACCAAGTCACCACCAGTCAACTCGTCTTGATGTCCATCATCATATGTCACTAAGAGTTGCCCCTCTAAAACCTGGATGAGCTTGGTCTGGTCACTAACCTCACGGCTGATACTTTCCCCTTCTGCCATCGCATAGAGGGTCATGGCCTGATCCAGGCCCAGCTTGGCACTCAGGCTACGGCTAGCAATCTGCCCCTCGTGGTAGCGGATCATATTCTCGGGTGTCAGCTTCATTTATCGACCTCCGGTTTGACCACGACTAAGAGCATTTGAAAAGCCTCCTCGGCATAAAGAGCATGTGGGACTTCAGCTGGCATGACCAAAGTCTCCCCAGCAGAAACTATGAACTCTTCGTCACCGATGGTGATGCGAGCCCTCCCCGAAAGGAGATTGACCATGGCATCGCCCGGCGAGCTGTGACGAGCAATTTCTTGGCCTTTATCTAGTGAAAAGACGGTCATGCCTAGATCCTTACGCTGAACCAGGGTTTTAGACAGGATTTGCTCTTCTTCGACAGGAACTTCCTTTTTGAGGTCAAGAACACGGCTGTGGTCGATACGCTTAATAAATGGCATGGTAATCCTCCTATTTGGTAGAAGCTACAGCAATGTAGCGCAAGTCTTTACCTGTTTTGTTAAAAAAAGTAAACATGCTCTTGAACTGCTTTCGATTTTCTTTCTTTAAGCCATTTCCTACAATTCGAAGAGCACCCAAGAAGCCCTCGTCTTTAATCATGCCTTTGGGTGACATCAGGGTCATGGGGCCATAACTAGCTGTCACCTCAGAAAAGCCTAATTGACGATAGAGCTCTTGCCACTTAATCACTGAAAGCGGTTCAACATTGACATGAATCGTCTGACTAAGTTCAGCCAAAAGTCCTTCCAGCGCTTGGTCTTCATAAGCCACATCATGCGTCAACAGGCGACCACCTGGTTTTAGCACACGAAAATACTCTGCAATGGCCTTTTCTTTAGCTTGACCACGCAACATGGTTAGCATGGCTTCGTTAATGACCACGTCAAAGCTGTTGTCTGGAAAGGGCAATTTCATAGCGTTGGCCTGTTGGACAGTGATTTTGTCTGTCAGACCGGCCTTTTCAATGTTGGCACGAGCCTTGTCCAAAGCCTTGGGGTCCATGTCTACACCTTCGATCTGACAGCCAAAGGTCTGAGCCAACTCGATGGAGGTCGTGCACATGTTGCAAGCGACTTCTAGGACCTTGGTCTCCGCTGTAAATTGCCCTTGTTCGATCAGCCAGTTCGTGGCCGTAATACCGCCAGGACGCAGACGTTTCTTGCCCAACTTGGCCAGGAAATTATGGCCGACTTCTTTATGTGTCATCTATAGATACCTCGCAGGATTTTTTCTTTTTTCACCAAACCTATTTCACAAAATAAACACCAGTTTGGCCACCCCCATCATAACATCTTTTAAACAAAAGCCCAAGAGGGTTAGGAAAAGAGGTGGATTTTCTTGTAATTTTCAGAAAATTCTCAAAAATGCCTTGACATTTTCATTAGAGGTGCTATACTGAGGGCGTCCTTTGGCGAAAGCCAATCAAGATGACAAGAAAAGGAGATTCTTATGACAAAAGTTGTGTCATTTTCAACCTGGTTGAGTAAATGGTTTACTCTTGCTGTCCTTCTCTGGGCCGCTGTCAATTATAGTCTACCTGCTAGCAGCGCCTGGCTCATTCCCAACACATCTTACCTCTTAGGGGTCATTCTTTTTGGGATGGGGTTGACGCTAACAAAGGAAGACTTCATCCGTATCGGTAAGCGACCGGTTCCTGTCATTTTGGGAACTGTAGCCCATTACGTCATCATGCCAGGCCTAGCTTGGCTCCTTTGTCAGGTATTTGGTTTGACTGGTGCGACTGCCGCCGGAGTTATCCTAGTGGGATCATGCCCTAGTGGTACCTCTTCTAGTGTCATGGCCTTTTTGTCTGGTGGAGACGTCGCTTTAGATGTCTCTATTGAGACCTTGTCCACTCTCTTGGCCCCGCTCATGTTGCCAACACTCCTGCAATTACTAGCCCACCAATATGTCCAAGTCCCAGCCAGCAAACTCTTCTTTTCTACCATCGAAATCGTTATCGTTCCAATTATTCTTGGGGTCCTCATTCATACACTCCTAGGGAAAAAGATTGAAAGTATCATCAAGGTCATGCCTCTGATTTCACAGATAGCTATCTTACTGATTATTGGAGCAGTCGTTTCCGCTAATCATGCCAATATTTTTACGGCAGCAACAGCACTGGTCATCCCCGTTGTCATGCTGCATAATCTTTGTGGCTATGCTTTAGGCTTTGGGTTCTCAAAACTCTTAGGATTAGAAGAACCTCAACAAAAGGCTATTACATTCGAAGTGGGTATGCAAGATTCCAGTCTAGGTGCGACCTTAGCTATCAAGTATTTCGCCCCTGCAGCCGCCATTCCATCAACCATTTTCTCTATCTGGCATAATATCTCAGGGTCTATTCTATCTGCTTGGTGGAAAAACCACTCTACTAAAGAGGATTAAAGTGTGGTATATCCTAGATTCATCTAACAGAGCTAGCGAATATTCTTCATAACTTCTGTAGGGCAATCGTTACTGGTTTCCTTTCACCATTGTAAAAAGCGTCTGAAATAGTTGTTTCAGACGCTTTTATTGGTTGGGATGTTTAGACACTGACGTAACTTTTGTATCTGCTCTTGCTGTAAAAGTTAATGTTTCTTTATCCAACAACATCTCAAGAACATAACGGTTTGGGGTTTCTTCCCTAATATAGCCCAACTCTTCTAGTGCTTGCACAAAAATATCCGGACGTTTTTGGAGAACAAGGTCCTTACGAATAAACTTCAATAAAAATGTTGTAAGGTATTTGAGAGCATATTCGGGATTGACATCTCCAAGGAGGTTATAAAGCCTCTTTTGAGCCATTGTTAGTTGCTGAGGGTGATCAACCTTTGCAAAAAAATTAGCCAGAGTCATCGACTGACGACGAATATCTGTCTCTTCGACAATGACCACCCCATTGGTTTGATTCGCTAACTGTGTTCTAAACCGTAAAGCAGACAAGTCCTCTTTCAAGGCAAAAGAGTCAGGAATAAACAACTCCTGATCCAAAGAAAGCCCAGCCAAGGAAGTCAGCCAAGGGAGACAAACTTGATAGCGTTTCTGATTTCGCGAGATATAACCTGCTTCAATATAACGATCCAACTGACGATCGAGATGAGGCTCGTCAGGGAAAGCTTTCTTTATAGTACGCAAGGTTTGATCAGGAGCGTCCAACAAGAACGTAACAATTTTCCTAAAAAATGGTTCTCTGGCTAGTCGACTGGGGTGAATAATTTCAAACATAAACCTATTATAGCACATCCTCCACCTGTGGGGGCTGCTTGCACCTAACACGACTAGTTTAAAAAATGTTAAGGCTAAGGTAAACATTCTACCACGCAAAAAGGTTTGAACCATCGTCCAAACCTTTAACAATATTAGTCTTGAGCAGTCGCTTCTACACGAGACTTGCGGGCGATATCAGCCAAAATCACGTCAACAAAGTCGTCCACTGACAGTGTTTGCGTTTGCTTACTACCGTAACGACGGACATTGACCGTCCCTTCTTCGACCTCACGGTCTCCAACAATCAGTTGGTAAGGTACCTTGTGGGTCTGGCTTTGACGGATCTTGTACTGCATTTTTTCATTGCGTTCGTCAACGTCTACACGGACGCCACGGTCGCGCAATTTTTTAGCCACTTCCCAAGCGTAATCCGTATGGGCTTCATTTGACACTGGAATCATCGTCACTTGATGCGGTGCTAACCAAGTTGGGAAAGCTCCCTTGTAAGTCTCAATCAAGTAGGCGATGAAACGTTCCATGGTAGACACAATCCCACGGTGAATCATAACCGGACGGTGTTCTTCCCCATCAGCACCAATATAATGCAGATCAAAGCGTTCTGGCAAGAGGAAGTCCAACTGGATAGTTGATAGCGTTTCTTCATTGCCCAGAGCAGTTTTCACTTGAACATCTAGTTTTGGTCCATAAAAGGCAGCCTCACCTTCAGCTTCGAAGTATTCCAAGCCCAAGTCATCCATCGCAGCCTTGAGCATACGTTGGGCATTTTCCCACATCTCATCATTGTCGAAATATTTTTCCTTATCATGGGGGTCACGATAAGAGAGACGGAAGCGGTAATCCGTGATATTGAAGTCTTCGTAAACACTAAGCATCAAGTCCAAGACACGTTTGAATTCTTCTTGAATTTGCTCAGGCATGACAAATAAGTGTGAATCGTTGAGATTCATCTCACGCACGCGCTGCAGACCAGACAAGGCTCCAGATTTCTCGAAACGGTGCATCATGCCGATTTCAGCGATACGGATAGGCAATTCCCGGTAGGAATGAACGTGGTTCTTGTAGACCTCGATATGATGCGGGCAGTTCATAGGACGCAGAACGAATTGCTCCCCATCTCCCATATCCATCGGTGGGAACATATCTTCTTGGTAATGCTCCCAGTGGCCTGACGTTTTATAAAGTTCAACAGAGGCAATTGGTGGTGTGTAAACGTGTTGGTAACCATCATTGACCTCACGGTCGACAATATAGCGTTCCACCTCACGGCGAATCGTCGCACCATCTGGTAACCAGAAAGGCAGACCTTGGCCGACTTCTTGAGAAATCATAAACAAATCGAGTTCTTTGCCAAGTTTACGATGGTCACGTTCTTTAGCTTCTTCACGCATTTGCAAGTACTTCTTCAAGTCTTTTTTGTCAAACCAAGCCGTACCATAAACCCGTTGCATCATGGCATTATCGCTATTGCCACGCCAGTAGGCACCAGCCACGTTGAGGAGATGAAAGACTTGAATACGTCCTGTAGAAGGCACATGAGGCCCACGACAAAGGTCGACATACTCACCCTGACGGTAGATGGTCAAGCCCCCTGCATCTTCAGAGTGCTCATCAATCAATTCCAATTTGTAAGGGTCATTTTTGAAAATCTCACGCGCTTCTTCCTTGCTGACTTCTTCACGGATGCTTGGGAAATTTTCCTTGACAATTTTTTTCATTTCTTCTTCGATACGTGGTAAATCTTCGTTGGAGATTTGACCAGAAGCATTATCCGTATCATAGTAGAAACCATCTTGGATGGCAGGTCCGACTCCCAAATGAATGTCGGGATAGAGGCGCTTAGCAGCTTGGGCAAAGAGGTGGGCTGCTGAGTGACGCAAGATAGGCAAAGCATCCTCATGATCTGGCGTCACAATTTCAATACTGCCATCCTCTGTAATCGGACGAGTCGTATCAATGAGTTTACCGTTAAATTTTCCAGCTAAAGCCTTTTTAGCCAGAGAGTTGCTGATTGATTGCGCCACTTCAAATGGTGTCACGCCACTATCAAACTCACGCACAGCACCATCTGGAAAAGTAATTTGTACCATAATCGTCTCCATTTTCTAAAATAGTTTCTGATTTCACTAAAGGTAAGACACTCTAACAAAAAACGACGCCCCAAAAAAGGACGTCGTAACGTGGTTCCACCTTCGTTCATGCAGGAAAACCTGCACCTCTATCGGCTCTAACGTTGCCACCGTTTTATGTTTGCATAAAAACTAAGGAAGGAGTATTGCAGCAGTTGACTTGCCCCTTTTCAGCAACGGGTGCTCTCTAAAAAGCCTTGCCTGATACAACGTATCTTCACCAGATATTATAGCATGATTAGGGAAATTTTCAAGAAAAAATTCCTCCTACGCCATCAAATGCATTCGCTAGCGATACTGCTAGTCCTCCATCAAATAATCACGAATCTTAGTTACCAACTGCTTGGGCGCTTTGATAGCCCGAGTAGACGTTTTGGCGGCTCCTTTGGCGATCGTTTTAGGAAGAGTCACTGCACTTTTAGTGACACGACGGGTAGCTAAACGACTCGGACTGTCTACTGTCAGGGACAATTTTTGTTGGCGTTCTTTGGAGGTTTTACCAATCGTGACATCCAAATAAAATTGGTAGACCTGTTGTCCAAAATTTGTCGCCGAAATTTCATAGCGTTTTTGCGTCAGCGCCTGCTCTGTCATCACAGGCGTCTGTGCCACCGCTTCTAGAACCGCTTGGGGGAGGTCACTTTCATTGTCGTAAAGAGTCCCAAACATCCGATCAGAAATCAAATCATCTAAATAAGGATTGCTTTGAGCAATAATCGGACGCCCGCTAGCGAGACTCTCTGTATAAGTTAACCCTTGTGTTTCACTCGTCGAAGCAGAGATAAAGAAGTCACAAGCGCGATAGTAAAGGGCGACCTGATCGTGGTCAACCATACCTGTAAAGAAGACGTGACTCGTCATCCCAAGTTTTTCTGTCAGTTTTTTCAAATCATCCAGATAAGGCCCATCTCCAACAACCACCAACTTCACCTGAGGATTTTGAGCAACAATTTTTGGCATAGCCTGCAAGATAGCTTGAATATTTTTTTCATAAGAAACACGAGACAAACTAAGGAGCATGGTATCGTCCGATATTATCCCCAACTTTTCTCTGAGTGCCTCAACGGCCTGAGGATCAATATCATTTCGAACATAATTTTCAAGTTTGATCCCTGTTGGAATCACCCGTTTTGGAATTTTAACCTTATAAGTATCTAGTAAATTAAGAACAATTCGTGATGGGCAAATCACACCATCCACTTCTGACAAATAGCCACGAACAAAATATTTAACCATACCAGGTGTGATCAAACGCCCTTTGGCAATATAATGAACATAATCTTCATACTGCGTATGGTAGGTATGAATGACAGGAATATTGAGTTCTCGTGCAATACTAATCCCCAACATCCCGAGAGAAAATTCCGTTTGAGTATGGATGATATCCAACTTGTATTGTTTAGCTAACTTTAGAGCTGTCGAAAAACCAGCATAAGCAAAACGGCGTTCTTTAAAAGCGAAAAAAGGCACACTGGGAAGACGCACAATACTAGGATCTTCGTAACGGTCAACATTTTTATCTGTCGTTGTAAAAATATAGACAGCATGTCCAAGCTTTTCGAGTTCATCCTTAAGCGTACGAATACTAGTCGCTACCCCTGATACTTGGGGAAAATAAGTATCCGTAAACAATCCAATTCGCATATCACTCCTCCATTACTTTCTGATACACGCTAACCAACTCTCGACCGACCTTATCAATGGCTTTGGTCTGAGCCACTCGATAACCCGCCTCTTGTTTTTGACTGTGACCAGATAAAATAGTATCTAACTTTTTGACAAAACCCGAAACATCCTTAGCCATTTCAACATTGCTATCATCCAACCAACCCTTGTAAACAGGAATATCTCTCACCAAGACATGTTGATGACTGGCTAGGGCTTCTAGAACCACAATTCCTTCTGTTTCTTCATGGCTAGGAAAGAAAAAGCAGTCACTTGCACTCATCGCTCCTTCAAAAACAGCTCCTTTGATATAACCCGCAAAAGTGACATTTTTAGGATGATTCTTGGTCACTAACCGACGAATTTTTCTGGGAATTTGCCAGAGAGGGCTTTCACCAAACCAGATAAAATGGACATCCGGCATAGCTTGAGCGACGTTGACAAAATCTTCAATGCCTTTACGTTCAAAATAGAGTCCCGCACAAATAACAACTTTGTCTTCGGGGGTTAAGCCAAAATATTGACGAAAAATCGCTTCTTTTTCTTTATCAGGCTGATACTTGTTCAGTTCAATCCCATTAGAGACGGGATAAATGGGGCAGGAAATGCCATAAGACGCAATCAAGTCACGAGAATAGGCTGTTGGCGTAATAATAGCATCCGCTCGCTTATAAAATTGACATAACCACCACTTAAACAAGGGAGCCAGAGTCGTGGAACCAATAAAAGAATGTTCAAAATCTTCCTTGGTTGAATGGCCGTGCATGATAACCTTTTTTCCTTGTTTTTTGGCCTGTTGCAAGAGACGAAAACTCTTTAAAAAGTAGGTGTTAATATGAGCGATATCATAGTCGTCTTTGGGGTCGCGGGTGTAACTCACTCCCGCATTTTTTAAGGCACGTTCTTGGTGCTTGATGGCTCGACCAACACCAGATTTGCCTAAGATATTTTCCGCTTCAAGATATAAGAGTACTTTCATACCCTCTATTATACAAAAAAATCAGATTTTCTGTCGCCTATCACTCACCGCTCGTCATTTACCCCTTTATATCTGTACTCACTTCTTGGGTACAATGAATGAAAGAAACTCTCACCTAACATACACTATCAAAAAAGAGTTCAGGTTTCCCTAAACTCTTGAGAGGTATTTTTTTAGTCAGTCAAACGCCCAAATGCTTCAAAAGAGCGAGAACGCAAAAATAATAACAGATTATTTAGTCGAACCGCGTTTCACGATGCTGTGTTCCAAAATAACCTCACGTTGATCTAGCTCTTCCTTGTTCATGATTTTCGTCAGCATACGCATGCTAATTGCTCCCATATCATAGACAGATTGTTTGATAGAGGTAATGTTCGGACGCGCAAACTTAGTGATTGGCGAATCATCACTGGTAATGATTTCAAATGCCTCAGGGACAGCAACCCCAGCGTCTTGAATCGCATTTTGCAAGCCAACTGCCAAATCATCCGAAGCCACGAATGCTGCACTAGCACCAGTACTAAGAACACGTTTAGCCAAGTTATAGCCGCTTTCATAATGATAGGTCGCTTCAAAAACAAGACCTTCTTGATAAGGCAAATCTTTATCTTTTAGAGCTGCTTTATACCCTTCTAAACGTAGCTTTCCATTGATATCATCGACTAAAGGACCTGAGACAAAGGCAATCTTATTGTGATTTTTGGCTAGCTCTGCTACAGCGTCTTGCGTTGCCAAACGGTAGTCAATATTGACAGAAGCCAATTGCCCCTCTAGGTCAACAGTTCCCGCTAAGACGACAGGTGTCCGTGAGCGAGAAAATTCAGCACGAACATCATCCGTCAAATGGTGTCCGATAAAGACAATTCCGTCTACTTGTTTGGCAAATAAACTATTGACGACAGCAACCTCATTCCCACTGTCTTCATCACTCGATGACAGAACAATATTGTAGTTGTACATGGTCGCAATATCATCTACCCCTTTTGCTAAATTGGCAAAGTAGTTGTTAGCAATATTAGGAATAATAACTCCGACAGTTGTTGTTTTTTTACTAGCCAAACCTCTTGCGACCGCATTGGGGCGGTAATCCAATCGGTCGATGACTTCTAGTACTTTTTTCCGTGTGTTTTCTTTGACATTTTTATTGCCATTCACCACACGACTGACGGTCGCCATAGAAACGCCAGCTTCGCGCGCAACATCATAAATTGTAATGGTTTCGTCCGTATTCATGTCCTACCTCTTTTCTTTGAAAATTCCGCTTTCACACCATTCTATCATGTCATGTAAGCATTTTCAACAAGAAACTTTGTTTTTTTATCAGAAGATGACAAATCGCGAAATTTCCTGACGAAAATCATGTATAATAGAGTTATGAAAAAACATTTTTTACCAGGAATTTCCCATCCTACTCAAAAAGGGATACTCATTTTACTGCTCTTTTTCGTACTAGCGGGTATTAATGTCGAATTTTCACATCTTTCTACCTATTCTGGTAACTACAGCCATTATCTCATGGCCATTGGAGCATCCAGTCTGATTATTGCTTATATCATCCCCATGAGCGCTTTCTTGCGCTATCTCATGAAAAATTGGCAATTTTCTCCGGCTCTCCTCTGGACCAGCCTAGTCTGTGGACTTTTCGTTCCAGGATGGATGGCAGCTTATGGAAATGATTGGCTCTTACAGGTCTACAAAATCTTTATTCCAGCCAAAGATTTCTTAGCTGACTGGGGAGATGCACTGACCGCTCCTGTGGTGGAGGAAGGTCTAAAAGCCGCTACAGCTCTTTTGATTATTGCGTTTTTCCCAAAAAAATCTGCTCGTCAAGCTTTCTTCATTGCCCTGTTGGTTGGTTTTGGTTTTCAAATCATGGAAGATATTTCTTATATTGCAGGCGCCAGCTTTAATAGCCTCAACGCGGCGATTCCCCAAGCTATCGACCGCCTCTATATGAGTATGACATCACACTGGGCCTATACCTCAATTTTTGTCATGGGATGTTACCAACTTCTCTATGAAAATCATCAGCACAAAGGAAAAGCTATCTTCTGGCTAGTTGCAGCACCTGTCTTACACTTCGTTTGGGACTCGCCTTTAAACCCTAACCTCTTTACCTACGCCTTTTACGGCTTGTTAACTGCTATTATCTGGTTTGACCTATTTTTGTCTCTCAAAAATCAAGGTCTCGACCGCTAAAATAAGCCTGTAAGCTGGTGCTTACAGGCTTATTTTTATTTATCGCCTTTGTTACGAATAACAAAGCCAGTCTTTTTCTCACTAGACGTTTGACGGTTTTTTCGGTTGTCGTGGTGTTCAAAATCTCGACTATTTTTTTTAGAGCGACGCTTGAAATCACGTTCCCTACTATCTCGACGATTGTTTGATGAACGGCGTTTACCCGACTGACGGTTGCCACCTTTATTGTTTCCTGCATACTTGAAAGGAAGTGGTTTTTCACGCGCAATCTCCACTTTTGGACGACTTTCAGGGTCTTGCACCGTTAGCGTCAAGATATACTGAGCCAATTCTTCGGGGCTGTATTCTTGCGCCAACTTCAAGGCATCCCCCTTAAAGCGTTCCATTGCCTCTTTGCGAGTATCATCTTGAAAATCACGACGAATCTTTTCAAGCGCTACAGCCTTGCTGGCCTTGAAAGCCTCCTGTGCTGAAGCTGGTTTTAGACCCTTCATTCGTTTTTTAGTTAAATCTTCAATAATTTTCAGATAACCCATCTCGTTTGGCGAGACAAATGTAATGGATTGGCCGTGTTTACCTGCTCGACCAGTTCGACCAATGCGATGGACATAACTTTCTGGATCTTGAGGAATATCATAATTGTAGACGTGTGTCACACCTGAAATATCCAATCCACGAGCAGCCACATCTGTTGCCACCAGAATATCCAAATGATCTTGTTTAAAATCTTTCAATACACGTAGGCGTTTGCCCTGATCTAAGTCACCATGAATCCCTTCAGCCCGGTAGCCCAAAAGTTTGAGCCCACGCGTCAATTCGTCCACACGGCGTTTCGTTCGTCCAAAGACGATAGCTAATTCTGGTTGTTGGACATCGATGAGACGCGTCATCGTGTCAAATTTTTCTTGCTCACGGACACGGATATAATACTGATCAACCAACTCTGTTGTCAATTCCTTGGCCTTAATTTTAACGTGTTCTGGTGCTTTCATGAATTGCACACCGATACGTTTAATAGCCTCTGGCATGGTCGCTGAAAACAGCAAGGTCTGACGTTCACTTGGTACTCGTGAGATAATGGCTTCGATATCTTCTAAAAAGCCCATGTTCAGCATTTCATCTGCCTCATCCAAAATCAAGGTTTCCACATGGTCTAGTTTGAGAGCCTTGCGTTTAATCAAGTCAAGGAGACGGCCAGGCGTACCCACTACCACGTGAGCGCCTGAGCGCAGGGCTTTAATTTGCTTTTCAATGCTAGAGCCACCATAAACGGAACGCACACGCACACCCTTGTCACGACCAAAGCGGAATAACTCTTCTTGACTTTGTACGGCAAGTTCCCGTGTTGGAGCAATGACAAGCGCCTGAACCGTATTTTCAGATACGCGAATCTTATCGAGCGTTGGGAGGCCAAAAGCCGCCGTCTTTCCAGTTCCTGTTTGGGCCTGACCAATCACATCCTTCCCAGCCAAGGCTAGTGGAATCGTCTCCTCCTGGATGGGAGATGGCTCTACAAAACCTGCTTTCTCAACAGCTGAGAGAATAACAGGCGATAAATCTAATTCTTGAAATTTCAACGTTTTCTTTTTCGCTTTCTACAAAAGGGCATTTTCTGCCATTTCAATATCTTTTTAGTTAAAATTATATCATATTTTAACTTGAAAAGGGCCCTGTCACGGAAATGTCATACAAGTTCCCAGCCGAGACATTGCCCCACCTTCCAAATCTCCACTTTTTCATCAAAAAAATAAGTAGATACTTTTTGCGCATCTACTTATTTAGGAGATTTATGAAAAAGAAAAGTTTTAGGATGTTCTTAGTATAAACACTCTGTCTTTAAATAATCTTAAAGCAAGAATTTTTTTGAATGTTTTTTGAAAAACCAATGCAGGGATGATAAATGGTAGAAGTCCAACCGCCACTTTTATTCATTTCTGGTTGAGGTAGCCTCTATTTCTCATCATATTCCCTAATCTATCTCCTGCCATTCTTTGTGCTTCTCACAAGTCTATACATAGACGGCTTCTCTGCCGACAACAACTAAATCTAAAAATATCACAGAGATTCGATTTCCTGAATAAATTTTTCTACCGCGTCTGAGAGGGGGAAATCTTTGGGGTAGGCGTAACTCACGTGAAAACAATGCCCTGACGGGTCATCCAGAGGAATCTTTACCAAATTTTTGCCTGCAATGGACAAAGCCGAATCACTCAAAAATCCAATCCCCAAACCAGCTTGAACCATTTGCCCAATCACATCTGGTTCTGATAGTTTAAACCTCACCTTGGCTTGGTGAGAAAAACGAGCATTGAGGCGATTGAATAAATCCATATGGACGTGCCCTTCATCCAAGAGAATAAAAGGTTCTGCTAGAACTTCTTCAAAGGTCAAAGTCTTTCGCTTAGCCAGTGGATGCTCATCTGTTAGGACGAAAGTAAATGGCTCTGTATAGAGCTCTTTAATAATCAGATCGGGGTGGTAGAGCGTCTCCAAGGTGCCTAACAAACTAAAATCTAGTTTTCCATTAGTAATATTTTCCAATAAGCTTTTAGACCCCTGACTGACCAATTGAAATTCCGTTAAAACGTCAACATCACAACCCTTTTTCAACAAGTCCGACAGGATACGAGAGCGAATAATAGGAGGAAAACCAACACGAATTTCCTTACGGTTAACCCGTCTAATTTCTTGTTGAGCGATATTAAGTTCCGTTAGAACATGCTGAGCATGACTCACTAAAATATTTCCCTGTTGCGTCAGAACGACGCTACGGTGAGAGGGATCTTTGACAAACAAATGGGTGCCAAACTGCTCCTCCAGACGTTTAATCGCATAAGTGATCGTCGGTTGACTCACATCAAAGTACTTAGCCACTGTCGTGAACGAATTCAACTGGGATAGCTGAACAAAATACTCCAAATCTCTAATATTCATCCTGGCCTCCTTTCTCTTATTATAAAAAATTTTTATGCTATCGTCAGCTCTTGTCAGTAGTTTCCTATTGAAAAATAGCAAAATATTCCCTTAGCACAATGGGTTTACTGTTATAAATCTTTTTTATGGTAACTAGAAAAGTTGACTATAAGAAAAGACAAGTCATATACTAAGGCCATAAGAAATATTCTTATGGTTATTATTCATCAGGAGGTGCCACATGCGTGCACATGATTTACTCAACAACCCTTTCCTAAATAAAGGAACTGCCTTTACCATGCAAGAACGTCAAGAAAATGGTTTGATTGGCCTTTTGCCACCTTATGTCCAAACCATCGAAGAACAAGCCCAAACGACTTACCAACAGTACTTGAAAAAACCAAACGATTTGGAAAAACGTCTCTTTTTGATGGAGATTTTCAATACCAACCGAACCCTTTTCTATTACTTGTTTAACCAACACATCGTTGAGTTCAATCCAATCGTGTACGATCCCATCATTGCAGACACTATTGAGCAATATTCTGAACTCTTTGTTGACCCTCAATACGCTGCTTACCTCGATATTAACCATCCTGAAAATATCGAAGCCACTTTGAAAAATGCCGCTGGCGACCGTGATATTCGTCTGATTGTTGTAACAGATGCTGAAGGGATTCTGGGAATCGGTGACTGGGGTGTCCAAGGGGTAGATATCTCTGTCGGAAAATTGATGATTTATACCGCTGCTGCCGGGATTGACCCTGCTTGTGTCTTGCCATTGGTCATCGACGCTGGAACGAATCGTGAAGAATTGCTAAACAACCCTATGTACTTAGGTAACCGTCACGAACGTGTCCGTGGGGAACAATACGATAACTTTATTGATCAATTTGTTCAAACCGCTGAAAATCTTTTCCCTAAACTCTATTTGCACTGGGAGGACTTCGGTCGTTCTAACGCCGCTGACATTCTTAACCGTTACAAAACACAAATTCCAACCTTTAACGATGACATCCAAGGAACTGGTATCGTTGTTTTAGGTGGTATCTTCGGTGCTCTTGATATCACAGGTGAAAAACTAACTGATCAAGTTTATCTCTGCTACGGTGGTGGTTCAGCTGGTGCTGGGATTGCAGACCGTGTCCATGCAGAAATGGTTGCTGAAGGTTTAGATCCTGACGAAGCTTACAAACGTTTCTTTATGATTGATAAACAAGGGCTTCTCTTTGATGATATGGACGACCTCACACCAGCTCAAAAACCTTTCGCTAAAAAACGTTCAGACTTTGAAGGCAAAGGTGACATGACTAGCCTCCTTGACGTTATCAAAACAGTGAAACCAACCATCTTGGTAGGTACCTCTACAAATCCAGGTGCTTTCACCAAAGAAGTCGTTGAAGCCATGTGCCAAAATACAGAACGTCCTGTTATTTTCCCAATCTCTAACCCAACTAAAAAACTTGAAGCTACTGCCCAACAAGTTATTGAGTGGTCTGATGGAAAAGCCTTTGTTGCAACAGGTGTCCCTTCACCAACTGTAAGCTACAAGGGGGTTGACTACCAAATTGGTCAAGCCAACAACGCTTTGATCTACCCAGGTCTCGGTCTAGGAATGTTGGCTTCAGAAGCTAGTCTTTTGACTGATGAAATGATTGGAGCTGCAGCTCACTCCTTGAGCGGTCTCGTTGACCCTGGTCAAGCCGGTGCACCTGTATTGCCACCTTTCCAATACGTCGCACAAGTCTCTATCAAAGTGGCTGAAGCTGTGGCTAAAAAGGCCCAAGAACAAGGTTTAGCCAAGGCGAAAGAACAAGATATGGCCAAAGCTGTTCGTGACCTCAAATGGTATCCTGAATACAAATAAGGAGGAATAGCCAGCGTCATGAAAAAGCTCAAAGACATTAAAATCTCTGGGGTTAGCCTCCCCCTCTATGCCCTCATCGTTATTGTGTTAATCATTACGACAGCCATGGGGCACCTGCCCCTCAACATGCTAGGATTAACCTTGCTGTTGGTGGTTATGGGACATCTCTTTTACTTCATTGGTGAAAAGCTTCCTATTATGAACTCCTATCTTGGGGGAGGCTCTGTCTTTACCCTTCTAGGAGCCACCTTATTAGCGACCTTTCACCTCATACCAGCCAATGTTATCGCAGCTACAAAAGATTTTCTTAACACAGATGGTTTTCTAGACTTTTACATTGCTGCCCTGATTTGCGGTGCCATTCTCGGTATGAACCGTAACTTGCTGGTTAAGGCCTCTGCTCGTTTTATTCCTGTATCCCTCATTTCAATGGTCATTGGCGCTTTTGCCGTAGGTGGAATGGGAATCCTTTTGGGACAAGGTTTTGGACATGCCATTATGTATGTATCCTTTCCGCAAATGGTTGGGGGAATGGGAGCTGGTATTTTGCCCCTGTCTAAGATTTATGCCTCTGGTCTTCACGGCGATCAGGCAGCCATCTTTTCACAGTTAGCACCCGCAACTACTTTGGGAAATATCTTAGCCATCATTGGGGCAGTCATGATTGCTAAGGTCTTTAAAGATAGCAAGTACGATGGACACGGTGTTTTAATCCCTGTTAACCGTGACGAACTCAAAAAACCAAAACTGGAATTAGATGCCACTAAAATTGGGGTTGGGATGATGTTTGCCTTTACTATTTTCCTGGTTGGAGTAATTTGCAACACCTTTGTTCCCAAAATCCACAGCTACGCCTTTATGATCATTATTGTCTTTATTCTCAAGGCACTTAATGCTGTCCCTAAAGCTTTAGAAGACTGTGTCGTCATGTTTAACCAAGTTATCATGACAAACCTGACACATGCCGTCTTGGCTGGTATCGGGCTATCTTTGATTGACCTATCGACTTTAGCCAAAGCGATGACTTGGGAGTTTGTTCTTCTAAGCTTAACATCTGTTGTCGCTATGGGCTTGGCTTCAGCCATCATTGGTAAATGGCTAGGCCTCTATCCCGTAGAAACTGCAATCGGGTCTGGAATGATTAATAACTCCATGGGAGGAACTGGAAACATCGCTGTCTTATCAGCTTCCAACCGTATGGAAATGATTGCCTTTGCACAAATGGCCAACCGCCTCAGTGGTGCTATTATCCTGATTTTAGGTGGACTTTTGATCCCATTCTTGCATTAATAAGCCACAAAAAAATCTGAGCTGAGCTCAGATTTTTTTGTTGTCGTGATGCATAGTCCTTTTGTTTCATTTAGTAATGCCTGTTTCTTAGCGTTACACTCATCAATCGAATAAGTCACCTAACCCCAAAGCAGCAAAGGGATTGTTGCTACTGTCTTCAGCTTGCTGGTTAACCAGCAGGTTGGTCTCGTCAAATTCCAGGAATTTCTCGTAGACCAGGGCGGTCATGCGGGCGTCCTCTAGGCTATCGTGACTCTTGCCCTGGATATTCAGGAAGGTAGCCACGGTGTGGAGCTGGAGATTGGCAATACCTGGCAAATCGCGGCTACGGCGCTCGTAAGCTTGGTCAAAGACATCCACCCGGTAGTTAGCACTCAAATCCAGACCATTTTCCAAAAGAATGGGCAGATCGGACTTCTCGGCATTGTATCCAATCAGGGGCGTATCCCCAACAAAATCCCGAAAATCCGCCAAAACTTTTTCCACTCGAGGCGCTTGTGCGATTTTATCGGCTGTAATGCCTGTCAAACCATTGATAAAACTCTTGAGCGGGACATCCGTGTGGACGTAAGTATCAAAGCTGGCGACCTCAACATGATCCACAAATCGAACAGCCGACACCTGAATAAGATGCGCTCGGTCATCCACCGTATTAAATTCCAGATCAAATGCAATATAATTATCTAAATTTTCCATACAGCCTCTCAATTAAAAATAGGCCTAGACAACTGCCTGGCCTTTTTCGAACCAAGGTTCGATAGTGTGTTTAACGACCAAAGAGGCGTGCAAAAAAGCCTTTCTTAGCCTGAGTAACGGTCTCAACTTCTTCACGCGCCTGATCCAACTCCAACTCCAACTGTTTACGGTCTTCCATAGCCGCCAAAGTTAACTGCTGTTGCTGGTCCAATTGCTTATCTTTTTCGGCAATTTGGCGGTCCTTGGTTTTCATCTGCTCGTCCAAGGCTGCCAGCTGGCTATCTTTAGCCTTGAGTTGATCATAGAGACGAGTGATTTCAGTGTTTTTTTCATCCACTAAAATTTCTAGCAGTTCGCGTTGCTTAACATCGTCGCTGATAGGCTCATCTTCAAAAATAGTCTTTTTGTAAATTTCTTCTAGTTTAATCAAACCAGAACGGGTCACTACTGTGACCCCCTTGTCATTTTTATCAACATCTTCCTCAGCCAAGGTTTTAACTCGGTTATTGATGGCTTGACGCGAAACACCCAAAATTTCAGCAATCTCGCTCACTGTTTTTTCAATTGCCATAGCTTCCTCATAATCCTGTCTATATTCTCTTAAAATCCTATCATAGCCAACTGCTTTTGTCAATGACATCCCCGTATTCTGCCTCCCTTTTTATGGTACAATAAGACCATGAATCATTACCATACCATTGTCTTGGGAGGTGGACCGGCTGGCATGATGGCAACGATTGCTAGTCTCTATCAGGGCCATCCTACCCTATTGATTGATAAAAATCGCCGACTCGGAAAGAAACTCGCTATGACTGGTGGCGGACGTTGTAACGTGACCAATAACGGTAATCTAGATGACCTCTTAGCCGGTATTCCTGGAAATGGACGCTTCCTCTATAGCGTCTTTTCTCAGTTTGACAACCACGACATTATGCAATTTTTCAGCGACCGAGGCGTGTCCCTCAAAGTCGAAGACCACGGCCGAGTCTTTCCAACCAGTGACAAGTCACGCACCATTATCGATGCTTTGGCTAATACCATTGCAGAGCTAGGCGGGGAACTTTCCTTAAGCACAGAGATTGTCTCCGTCAAAAAAGAAGACGAACACTTTGTCCTAAAAAGTGCCGACCAATTCTGGACTTGCGACAAACTGATTGTAACCACCGGCGGTAAGGCTTATCCGTCCACGGGTTCTACCGGCTTTGGTTATGAGATTGCCAGACACTTTCATATGTCTGTGACTGATTTAGAAGCCGCTGAGAGCCCACTCTTGACAGACTTTCCTCATAAGAAACTTCAAGGAATTTCCCTAGAGGACGTCACCCTCAGCTACCAAAAACATGTCATCACTCACGACTTGCTTTTTACGCATTTTGGTCTATCAGGACCTGCCGCTTTACGTCTGTCCAGTTTTGTATCAGGTGGTGAAACGATTTTTCTGGATGTCCTGCCTCAGATGACTGCTCAGAACATCGCTCAAGCACTGGAAAGTCAACGAGATAAGAGCTTAAAAAATGCCCTAAAGACTTGGTTACCTGAGCGTCTGGCTGATTTTTATGCACAAGATTTTCCACAAAAAGTTAAACAATTGACAACTAAAGAAATGGAAACTCTTTTAAGCCGTCTCAAGTCCCTACCTATCCTTATCACAGGCAAGATGTCTCTGGCCCGCTCTTTTGTGACAAAAGGCGGTGTCTCCCTCAAGGATATCAATCCTAAAACACTCGAAAGTAAGACAACTCCTGGTTTGTACTTTGCCGGCGAAGTGCTTGACATCAACGCACATACAGGAGGCTTTAATATTACGACGGCTCTTTGTACTGGCTGGGTGGCTGGAAGCGACCACTGGTAACGGGATAACGACCACTAGACCAGGTTTTAATCCTGGTTTTTTTTGCTGAATCTATTTCGATTTTTTTCAAAATAGACTTGACAACTTCACCTAAAGTGCTAGAATCTATTTAGAAATATTTCTAAATATCTAATTAAAGGAGGTTACTATGGGCCTAAATGAAACGCTCAAAGCTCTAGCCGATCCGGTACGTCGACAGATTTTGGAAATGCTCAAGCACGGACCAAAGACAGCGGGTGACCTTGCTCAAGCCTTTGACCTGACCCCTGCCACCGTTTCTTACCATCTGAGTCAGCTCAAGAAGGCTGACCTCATCATTCCCCAAAAAGAAAAAAATTTCATCTATTACCAGCTGAACCTGACTGTTTTTGAAGAAATTCTCAGCTGGTTTTCATCACTCGGAGGTAACCACCATGACAAAGATTAATCCCATCGAACGCTTGACCAGCTACCTACTTATCATCCTCCCCTACGCTTATGCACTTACGATTTATAACAAGTTGCCCCAGATCCTGGCAGTCCATTTTTCCCCAGCCAACACGGTCAATGGTCAACTGAGCAAGGGCATCTTTTTGATGGCTAGTCTTCTTTTGGGGCTCTTCGTCCAAGGCCTGATTGACTGGACGCTCAGCCAACCTGACCGTATCACTAATGTCTCTTTCGCCCATGCTATCCGATGGCTCCTGCCTCTTATCTGGTCTTTGGCAACCCTAGCTATCCTCTGGCGCAACCTGTCAGACAGCTTTCCTATTATCGCTTTTAGCCTCTATGCCGTTGGTGTCACCCTTCTCGTGATCAGCAACTACCTACCTAAGCAGGTCCAAGCAGGCCGCAAGCCCCTGCCCCGCGGCCTGGCTTACAGCCTGATGGTAGTTAGTCTAGCCATTCTGGGCTGGGCGACATTTCTGCTATGAACAGAAAATGATTTACGCAAAAATTTATCGAGACAAGACAAAACGACCCGCAGGTCGTTTTTTTTACATACTTTTTTAAAAAAACAGCCGCAACAAGGCAACGCAGATAACGCCGGTCAGCACGGACCAGAGGATATTTTGAGAGCGCAGAGCCACCCAAAAAGTTGGTATCACTGCCAAAGTATCTGACCATTTGACTTGAGGCAAGTGACCGGATTTTTCTACCAGTAGACTAGATAGGGTCAAAGCAAAAATAATCGTGATAGGCAAATAATTGAGAAAGCGCAGAACAATATCAGGTAGCCCCTTATTCTTGGTCAAGACAAAAGGCAACACACGGGGTACCCAGGTCACTACGCCGCCTAGCACAATGGCCCATAAGACATAACTAGTTATTTCCATCGAGCATCACCCCCACTCCACAACCGATCAAGGTAGCCACAAGTACTGCCATCGACTCAGATACCAAGATAGATGACCCCACATAACTAATAGAAACCACTATCAAGATGGTCAAAATTTTTCGCAGGGGTTGACTGAGCCTCATGGCCTCAAGTTGACTGGCGAAAATTCCCACAAACATGCCGACCAGAGCAAAATCCAATCCCCAAGCCTCAGGGTCAGGAATGTACTGACCTAAGTAGGTAGATAGCGTCACGGCCACTACCCAACTGACATAACCCGTCAAATTATTGCCGTGCATCCACTGGGGGCTAATTTCCCGCGTTTTGCGGGTCTCATTGAGCAAAACAGCGTAACTCTCGTCGGTAATAAAGCTACCAATAAGAACCGTTTGCCCAAGGGGGGCAGATGAAAAAACTGTCGTAGCATGCAAACTCATGAGGAAATTGCGCAAGTTAATCAAAAACACTGTCAGAGTAATGGTCACCAGAGGCGTGTGCGCCAAAAGAAGAGCGGTCATCGCAAACTGAGCGCTTCCTCCATATACAATAGCGCTCATCAGCCCCATTTCCAGCGGAGAAAGACCAGAGCTGGCACCGACCACACCGCAGGCAATGCCGATACTGACATAACCTAACGCAGTTGGAATGGAAGCTCTGACTCCTTCCCAAAACTCACCTGATTTCATCACTCCTCCTTATCCTCTATTTTACTTTGATAAATCCTTTGTCGGAAAAGCCAAACTTGGCTTGGCATTTAAATCCAAGTCTGCCTGATGATCTTTATCAACTTCAATAGCAGCAGCTAGAGCAATCATGCCCGCGTTATCTCCACAAAGACGCAAGGGAGGAATCAAGACGGGAATATCCGTAATTTCCTCTGCCAAACGTTCACGTAGACCTTGATTGGCCGCAACGCCGCCGGCAACAACTAACATTTTAGCTGGATAGAGTTCAAGAGCTTTTTTCGTTTTCGTCAACAAAACATCCAAAACAGCAGCTTGAAACGACGTTGCTAAATCCGCTTGGTCAATAGCTTCACCCTTTTGCTGAGCATTATGGTGAAGGTTGATGACAGCCGACTTGAGACCGGAAAAGGAAAACTCTAGGTTATCCTCTTGAAGCATGGCACGAGGCAGATGGTAGCTATCTCTGCCCTGATGTGCCAATTGATCTATCTCACGCCCAGCTGGATAGGTTAAGCCCATAACGCGTCCTACCTTGTCATAGGCCTCTCCAACCGCATCATCTCGGGTTTCTCCAATAATTTGATAAGAACCTGGTTCAGTGACATAAACAAGTTCAGTATGACCGCCTGATACCAGAAGGGCCAGGAGGGGGTACTCCAAGGGCTGTACCTGGTTGGCCGCCATCAGATGTCCAGCCATATGATTGACTGGAATAAGGGGAAGATCATGTGCCCAGGCAAAGGCCTTAGCTGCAGAAAGGCCGACCAAAAGGGCTCCCACCAAACCCGGACCATAGGTCACGGCTACCGCTGAAAGATCACTGGCAGTAATACCCGCTTCATCTAGGGCTTCCTGAATACAGTAAGTCATGACTTCCACATGGTGACGACTGGCCACTTCAGGGACTACACCACCAAAACGTTTATGACTGGCTACCTGTGAGGCGATAACATTTGACAATAATTCGGTGTGATTTTTCAAGACAGCCACACTGGTCTCGTCACAAGAAGACTCAATGGCTAAAAGATAATTTGTTTTCATAATCCTTCTTTTTTCATGATAAGCGCATCCTCAACAGGAGAATGATAATAGGCTTTTCTTCGACCAATGACAGTAAAACCATGGGTTTGATAAAGCTTGATAGCCCCTTGATTGGATTGCCGAACTTCCAAAAATACCGGCACTACACTGCCATCCAATTGCGATAAAAGTTGCTTAGCAAACCCTTTTCTTTGATAGGCCGGCAGGACGGCGATATTGGTCAATTCTGCTTCCCCTACTAGTTGACTGACGGACATAAAACCCACAACTCGCTCGTTCTCATAAACATAATAATAATCCGTTGTTGCCTGAGCCATATCCTGAGCTATCTGTTCTTTAGTCCAAGGGGACCGACCATAGTTGGCCACTAAAATGTCATTAACAACGGACACATAATCCATTTGTCTCATCAGATACGAGCTATCCAGTCACTGGTTGTGTCTGTCGGGTGTTCCTGCTGCCACTTTTCCTCAGCCTCAACTGCCTTCAAATAGGATGGCACAAAAGCATCGGCATCTACAGAAGGTAGCGTCTGTCCTAAAAGACCTAATCGATAGGCATCAGGCTGTGTCTCCCGTATCTGGGCTTGAGGGAGAACTTCTTGGATCTCATCGGCAAACGCAGCCACTTCCCCCACAAAGGTCACCTGCTCATACTGAGCGGCCACTGCTAGCAGCTCAGAAAAATCCTGATAAGCATCGGCTATCAAGGCTTGATTGCCTTGGTAAACACCAGCATAAACCGCATGACGACGGGCATTTATCAAAGGAATCTGAATGTCAGAGACACTTTTATCTGTCAAGGCATAGAGACTTGATACACCAACTAAGTCACAGCCAAGAGCCATAGCCAAAGTCTTAGCTGTAACAACTGCAATCCTCAGCCCAGTATAAGACCCAGGTCCCTGGGCAACAATAATACGATCTATGGCAGTCTTTGAAACATCACAAATTCGCACCAAGTAATCAATAGTCGGCATCAAGGTAATGGAATGATTTTTCTTAATGGTGACCAATACCTGACCCAAAAGTCGCTCTCCCTCAAGTAAGGCGACAGATAACGATTGATTGGATGTATCGAGCGCTAAACTAAGCATTAATTTCCCCTTTTTCACTAATGCTTTTATTATAGCACAAGACATCCAAAAGCCAAAGATAAGGCTAGAAGGCCACCCTATTGAGTCTTTATTTTTCCCTGTATTTATGCTATAATGCTGGTACTGCATAATCACGGTTAAATTTATTACACTAGACAAAATAGATGAAAGTTCAACCTTTGGGGTTGACCCTATTAGTGTGCGTTTTGACCGACATTGATAGAAAGGAACTATATGATTTTCAAAGTATTTTATCAAGAACGTAAAGACCGCAACCCGCGTCGTGAACAAACCCAATCTCTTTATCTGGACATTGATGCCACTAACGAACGAGATGGCATTATTGCTGTTCGCGAATTAATCGAATCCAAAACTCATTACAATATCGAATTTATTGAAGCCCTGACAGAGAAACATTTGGCCTATGAGAAAGAGTCTGGCGCTTTTACATTAACGGAGCTTTAAGATGTCTCACATAGATTTAAAACCCGAAGAAGTCGGCGTCTATGCTATTGGCGGATTGGGCGAAATCGGAAAAAATACATACGGAATTGAATATAAGGATGAGATCATTATTGTTGATGCCGGGATTAAATTTCCTGAGGATGATCTGTTAGGTATTGATTATGTCATACCCGACTACTCCTACATCGTGGAAAATATCGATCGCGTCAAAGCTTTGGTCATCACCCACGGACACGAAGATCACATCGGTGGTATTCCCTTCCTTCTCAAACAGGCCAATATTCCGATTTACGCTGGACCACTCGCTTTGGCTTTGATTCGAGGCAAACTCGAAGAACATGGGCTCTTGCGCTCAGCCAAACTCTACGAGATTCACGCGGATTCTGAGTTAACTTTTAAGAACTTAAGCGTCACTTTTTTCCGGACGACTCACTCAATCCCTGAACCTCTAGGGATTGTCATTCATACGCCTCAAGGTAAAATTGTCTGTACAGGTGACTTTAAATTTGACTTTACACCAGTGGGAGAGCCTGCCGACCTGCATCGTATGGCTGCTCTGGGAGAAGACGGCGTCCTTTGTCTTTTGTCTGATTCCACCAACGCTGAAATTCCTACATTTACTAACTCCGAGCAAGTCGTTGGCCAATCCATTATGAAAATTATCGAGGGGATTGAAGGGCGTATCATTTTCGCTTCATTCGCCTCTAACATTTTCCGCCTACAACAGGCAACAGATGCCGCCGTTAAAACAGGACGAAAAATCGTTGTCTTTGGTCGCTCCATGGAAAAGGCCATTGTCAATGGTATGGAACTTGGTTATATCAAGGCACCTGAAGGAACCTTTATTGAACCTAGTGAGCTCAAAAACTATCACGCCAGTGAAATTTTAATCATGTGTACAGGTAGTCAAGGTGAACCGATGGCGGCACTTTCTCGGATTGCTAACGGCATGCACCGTCAGGTACAATTGCAACCAGGCGACACCGTGATTTTCTCATCTAGCCCCATTCCAGGAAACACCATCAGCGTTAACCGTTTGATCAATACTATTGAAGAAGCTGGCGTCGATGTTATTCATGGCAAGGTCAACAATATCCATACGTCTGGTCACGGTGGTCAGCAGGAACAAAAACTCATGCTACGCCTGATTAAACCCAAATTTTTCATGCCAGTTCATGGAGAATACCGTATGCAGAAAGTCCATGCCGGCCTAGCTCAAGATGTTGGCATTCCAAAAGAGAATATCTTTATCTTGGAAAACGGTGATGTCTTAGCTTTGACCAAGGATTCTGCTCGTAGAGCAGGGCATTTCAACGCTCAGGATACCTATGTAGATGGTAATGGTATTGGCGATATTGGCACTGCTGTCCTTCGTGACCGTCACGACTTAGCTGAAGACGGTGTTGTTTTAGCCGTCGCAACCGTTGATTTCAAATCTAAGATGATTTTGGCAGGACCTGACATTCTCAGCCGTGGCTTCATATACATGCGTGAATCTGGCCAATTAATCCGTGAAAGTCAGAGGGTTCTCTTTAATGCCATTCGCATTGCACTAAAAAATAAGGAAGCGACAATCCAATCCGTCAATGGAGCAATTGTTAATGCCTTACGCCCCTTCCTTTATGAAAAAACGGAACGTGAACCCATCATCATCCCAATGGTCTTAACACCAGACGATGGACAAGCCCCTATTATGACATCTCAAAAAGGAACAGGCCCTAAACGTCGCCCTAAAAAACATACAAACCAAAAACGTAAATCAACACCTCAAAAACACAACTAACCCCAATCCCCATTAGAAGAATTCTGATGGGGGGTACACATCATTTTGAGAAAACAAATAACCATCACTACTGGTTATTCACACACAAAAAACCAACCCAAAGGGTTGGTTTTTTTAACGCTCTAAGGTAACAACCACACGACGACGCCCATCTGCTCCAGCTGAATAACTGTCTACACCAGCAATCGTTGCTAATACCTTATGCAATTGTTTACGTTCATTATTTGGCATTGGGTCTAAGATATAATCACGTCCTGTTTCTTTTACCCGTGCAGCGGCCTTATGTGCCAAAGATTCTAAGACCTCATATCGACGTTCCATATAGTCAGCGACATTGAGAGTAACTGTTAACTCCTTGGAATAGCGATCATGCAGGTAATTTTGCACCAAAACCTGTAGAGCCTTAAGAATTTTACCATGATAACCTATCAATCTACCCGGCTCTTGCGTGTCCATTTGTAACAAAATTGTCTTTTCACGTACCTGAGTTGACAGTTCAACATCAAGCCCCATTCCTAGTAAAATACTTTCCAGATAGCGGGTCACCCCTTCACAAGCAGCATCAATATCTCTATCGCTCAAGGCTGAAATATCTTGTCCAAAGGTAGCAGAAACAAATTCCTCAAAATCTTGATCGCGGTTGTTGTCCAAGTCTTGCTCTGCTGGCTGTTCTATAGACTGGTTGGGATCAGAGGATGGTCTCTTTGTCTCTACTGATGCTATCGAATCCAGTGTCACGTCAATCTCAGCTAATTTTCGGCCAAGTCCTAAAAATCCCTTTTTCCCCATTGTGATGACACGAATAGACAGGTTGTCTACTGAGACACCTAAACTCGCAACAGCTTGATGCGTGGCATCTTCAACAGTTTTCCCTGTAAATACTACCATGAGTTATAATCTCCTTACTTTCGTTTCTTTTTCCCTTTACGCATGGCACGCCGTTTTTTGGCCTCACGCTCTTTTTCAATAGCCTCTTTTTCTTCTCGCTCAGCAATAATTTTAAATGGATTATTCAGTAAGAGAATTTGCCCTACTTGGAAAGCATTGGAAACTGTCCAATAAAGAGAAACCCCACTAGCGATATTAAAGGCAAAGAAGAAAATCATCACTGGTAAACCATAGGTCATGGCAGTCATGGCTCCATTTTTTTCTTTTATCGCTTTATTGGTCAGCCACGAAGACAAGAAAGTAAAGAGGGCAGCTAAAATTGGTAAAAGGTAGAACTGATCTGGCTTAGATAAATCCAACCAGAGAAAGTGGCCTTCTCGAACAAAATCAACACGTGTTAAAGCTTGGTAAAGCGCCCAAAGGATAGGCATCTGAACCAGCAGTGGCAAAAGGCTCGACCAGGTGCTGACACCAGCCTCTTTTTGTACAGCACGCGTCTCCTCAGTCATGGCTAAGCGACTTTCTGTATCAGATAGTCCACGATATTTTTCTTGGATGGCCTTCAGTTGCGGTTGGATTTCTTGCATCTTGCGGCTTGAGGTCATTTGGTAGTGATAGAGTGGAATCATTACTACGCGAATAGCCAGCGTGAAGAGAACAATTCCGACTCCCATACTCTGACCAAAGGAAAGACCTTTAATGGCCAAGGCAAAATAATAAACAATGGTCTCCCAAGCCCCTGATGACTGGTTCGTCACAGCACTAGTCCCACAAGCACTCAATAAGAGCAAGGCTGTCCCTAAAAGTGGAAGCAAACGTAATGTCTTTTTCACAATTTCTCCTTTTGGTAAATCTCTGCACGTGTAAGAACGTGGACAAGGTTTTTTTTCATGTCATGATAGTCCAAATCCTGAACTCCCTGACGGCAGATGATAACAAAGTCTTGGGTGGCTAAACCATCTGACAACTCCATAATCACATGTCGCAATCTTCGCTTAATACGATTTCTTGTCACCGCATTGCCTAAGCGCTTGCTGACAGAAAGACCGACACGAAAATGGGCCTTGCCCCGAGGTAAATGATAAATCACAAATTTGCGGTTGGCTACGCTTTTGCCTGCGTCAAACAAAGCCTTAAAATCTTGATCTTTTTTGACGCGGTAAGATTTTTTCACCTCAGGTCCTCCCCAACAACATAGTAATTATCATTATAACATAAAAGGTTAAAAAGCCAAAGTAACCTTAAAAAAACGACATAAAACCAGTCAAGTGACCTTGACTGGTTTATGTCATCGTTGCCTTGTCAGCGAGACTGACACACCTATGATGGCATCAGATGCCAAATAAATCTTTACTGTCTCTTACAGTTCAGCCTTAGCTTTAGCAATTTGCCAAGATAACTGCTTGAAGCCTGTTCCACCTAACGAATTCCGGCGTTCGACTGCGGTATGTGAAGCCAAGGTTTGGTAGATGTCTTCCTCGATGAGACTAGAGACTTCTTGATAACGTTCCAAGGGAACATCTTGTAGGTAACATCCTTTTTTAGTACATTCTAAAACCATTTTGCCAACAATTTCGTGGGCTTCCCGGAATGGAAGTCCCTTACTAGCCAAATAGTCTGCTAACTCCGTTGCATTTGAAAAATCTTTTTCCGTAGACTCTGCCATATGCTGGTCATGCACCGTCATGCTGGACAACATGCCTGATAAAATGTCTAGTGCAACCGTGACAGTTTCGACGGTGTCGAACATGCCTTCTTTATCTTCTTGTAGATCCTTGTTATAAGCCAAAGGAAGAGATTTCATAACCGTCAAAAGACCAATCAAGTCACCGTAAACACGGCCTGTTTTTCCGCGAATAAGCTCTGCCATATCTGGATTTTTCTTTTGAGGCATAATTGACGAACCTGTTGAGAAAGTGTCAGATAAGGTAACAAATTGATACTCGTTTGAACACCAGTTAATGATTTCTTCGCATAAGCGGCTCATGTGCATCATAAGAATAGAAGCATTGGCTAAAAATTCCAAGATAAAATCACGATCACTAACCGCATCTAGTGAGTTGCTATAGGGTTCTGCAAAACCAAGCAAAGCCGTCGTTCTTTCGCGATCAATCGGAAAAGTTGTCCCCGCCAAAGCTGCCGCGCCTAGAGGTGACAAGTCCGTGTGTTGAAGGTTAAAACTAAAGCGCTCGCTATCGCGGGTAAACATGCTGTAATAAGCCATCAAGTGGTGACCAAAGGAAATCGGTTGTGCATGCTGAAGATGCGTGTATCCTGGCATAATGGTATAGACATGTTGCTCAGCAACCGTAACCAACGTCTCACGCAGGTGGTGTAATTTTTCCAGAACATCACCTAATTTTGCCTTTAGATACAAATGCATATCTGTTGCAACCTGGTCGTTACGAGAACGAGCCGTATGAAGTTTACCTGCAACAGGCCCAATTTTTTGCGTCAAAAGACTTTCCATATTCATATGAATGTCTTCATTTGTGACATCAAAAGTTAGCTGACCTTTATGAAATTCTTCCAAAAGTTCTTCAAGACCTACCCTGATTTGCCTAGCTTCATCTGAGCTGATGATACCTGTCTCGCCCAACATGGTCACATGGGCAATTGACCCTTGCAGATCTTGCTCAGCCATTTTTTGGTCAAAGGAAATGGATGCCCCAAACTCCTCTACCCAACGTTCCAAGCTAGCTTCAAACCGTCCACCCCATAATTTATGATTTTCTGTCATGGTTCTTGTTTCCTTTACTGATTTACTACTGTTATTATACCTAAAATATGGCATCAAACCTACTCCTAGCATAAAAAAGGTTTAGAGTAGTGCTCTAAACCTCTTTTGCCTCTCAGGGCGATGCGCCTTTTAGGGCTCGTCTGAAGATCCCTCACAGGAAATCCTTGTCAGACCGCAGTCATGAATAAGAAAAGAGTTTCAGATGCGCCTCACAGGACACTTTTATCTGAAAAGTCCTTTCTCTTGAACGTTGCTTACTTGTCGTTAACCTCAGCATTAACCTTAGTTGGGAGACCCCAAAGTTTGATAAAGCCAATCGCTGCATCTTGGTCGAAAGTATCTGCTGAAGTATAAGTTGCTAGGTTTTCATCATAGAGGGAATTTGGTGATTTTCTAGCAACCACTTGACAAGACCCTTTATAGAGTTTGACTTTTGCAGTTCCGTTAACCACTTTTTGCGTTTCTTTGAGATAAGCAATGATTGCTTGAGTGGCTGGGTTAAACCAAAGGGCATTGTAAATCAAGTTAGACAATTCATTTTCTAGAATAGGTTTAAAGTGAGATACCTCCCGAACCAAGGTCAAATCTTCGATTTCTTTATGAGCAGTTAACAGAGTAATTGCACCTGGACATTCATAAATTTCCCGAGACTTGATCCCAACTAACCGATTTTCCACGTGGTCAATCCGGCCAACACCATGCTTACCAGCGATGACGTTGAGCTCTTGGATGAGATCAGCCAGCTTCATCTCTTTGCCATTTACAGCAACTGGTACACCAGCCTTGAACTCGATGTCGACAAACTCTGCCTCATCTGGAGCAGCTTCAGGAGCTGTGGTAATTCCATAGGCATCTTCTGGTGCCTGATTCCATGGATTTTCAAGAATACCGCACTCATTTGCCCGTCCCCAAAGGTTTTGGTCTACAGAGTATGGATTGTCCAAGTCAGCTGGAACAGGAACGCCATTTTCTTTGGCGTAGTTTATTTCTTCTTCCCGAGACCACTTCCACTCCCGGACAGGAGCGATCACTTTTAATTGTGGGTCGAGCGCTGCAATGGCCACTTCAAACCGAACCTGGTCGTTCCCTTTTCCAGTACAACCATGAGCGATGGTTGTAGCTCCTGTTTTGTGAGCAATTTCAACGAGTTTTTTAGAAATAATTGGCCGACTCAAAGCAGAAACCAAAGGGTACTTTTGTTCATAGTAAGCATGTGCTTGCAAAGCTGGCAAAACGTATTCTTGTGCGAATTCATCTTTGACATCCAAAACATAAGACTCAATGGCACCGACCGCAAGGGCTTTATCGTGAATAAAATCTAAGTCTTTCCCTTCACCGACGTCCATACAAACCGCCACAACATCATAATCTTTCTTCAGCCAAGTGATAGCTACAGAGGTATCAAGTCCACCGGAGTAAGCAAGGATTACTTTTTCTTTCGTCATAATAATTTCTCTTTTCTTATTATTTGAGCTAGCGCTCATGTTTATATATACATTATAACGCATAATTATACTTTGTCAACTATAAATTGTATTTTTTTTACTATTTTTTATTTTAGATGAATAAATCCTGTAAAATTGGCCTTTAATAATTGAATAGGTGAATAAAAACGGATTACCAGGAACAGTTTAAAAGCAAATAAAAAGAGAAGCTTGCGCTCCTCGGGTTAAATATCCTATTTTTCAGACCTTCGACAATGTGACATCAAAACCTTGATCAGTTGCCACAAATGCTCACTACAATAGTAAGGCAGCCTAAATTAAACGGTTTTTTTAACGTCTTTGATGATGACTTCATAAGAACCAGCTGGTGAGTTGATAGTTACTTGGTCGCCCGTTTTGCGACCAATTAAAGCTTGCGCAATCGGACTCTCATTTGAGATTTTTCCAGCAAAAACATCAGCACCAGCAGCTCCCACGATGAGGTAGGTATCTTCATCTGTTGTCCCTACTTCTTGAACAATGACGGTTTTTCCGATAGCAACCTCATCAGTTGCAACCGCATCACTATCCACGATTTCTGCGTAACGAATTTTCGTTTCAATCGTTGAGATTTGCCCTTCAACAAAGGCTTGCTCATCTTTAGCAGCTTCGTATTCACTGTTTTCAGATAAGTCACCATAAGAGCGAGCAATCTTGATACGCTCGATAACTTCAGGACGGCGAACCAATTTAAGTTCTTCGAGTTCTTTTTCTAATTGGTCTTTTTCTGCTTGTGTCATGGAATAAGTTTTTTCTGCCATTATATTCTCTTTCTATTCTTAGGATTATGGGTTAGGAAATGCAAAAGAGTGGGTTTTAGCCACTCCTTGGTGCTCTGTCTATTCACTAGAACTAGAGCTAGAACTTAATTTAGAATTGACATACTTGTCAACATTTGCCTCGTGTTCTTCATAAGTCTTGGCATAATATACCGTACCGGTGTCCACATCAGCTACAAAGTAGAGGTATTCTGTTGAGTCAGGCTCTATCACCGCTTTGATGGATGATAATCCCGGACTGTCGACAGGACCTGGTGGGTAACCAGTATTGGTATAGTCATTATAAGGGGAATCCATCGAAGTGTCAACTGCCGCATCTTCTGCTAAAGTCGTTGTGGTCCCTAATTTGCCACTGGCATAAAGCAAAGGCACATTAGATTGGAGAGCCATACCTGCATTGAGTCGGTTATAAAAGACACTGGCAATCTTACGACGGTCATCATCCGTATTGCCTTCTTTTTCAACGATTGACGCTAAGGTCAATACCTCATGAACGGTCTTACCACTTGCCGCAATTGTGTCATAATAAGGACTCAGATTGGTATTCATGGCTTGGAGCATTTGGTCAACCAAATCTTCTAGGCTAGTATTATCGTAATAATTGTAGGTTGCTGGGAAGAGATAGCCTTCTAAGACATAGGTGACGCTGGACTTATCCGGTAAATTAGCTAGAAGCGTTGGGTATTTTTCCTTCATTTTAGCAATAAAGCTATCGTCTTGTATTAATTTCAGGAAATCATCTGCTTTAAATGGGGTTTTGTCCGTTTTCTTCTTCGTATTGACATTATCCGTAATGGCTTGGGCAATCTGGGTGATGGTATAGCCTTCAGGGATGGTCACTTTACCTGCTACGGGAGCGGTCGGTTCCGAGGTGCCACCAGCTTGCAAGGTTTTAATAATTTTATCCACTGACATGGATTTTTGTAGATTATAATAACCAGCTGCAAAAGAAGAATAGTTTCTAAATTTCGCATAGTAGTTAAAGACCGTTGCCGATTTAATCACGCCTGCTTTTTGCAGAGTTTGCCCAATCAATTTGGTTCCTGCACCATCAGGAATTTCTACCTGGACGTACTGGCTCGTTGTTTTATCAACAGGTTGGAGAGCGTCGTACACATAGTAACTGATGCCCAAACCACCAATAACAAGGAGAAAGACAAAGAAAAGAATGATGCGTTTAGCAATACGACTAGCCAAATTAGCTTGTTTTTTCACTTTCTTGGCTTGACTGCGACGAAGTGTCCCTTCACTTGTCGCATCTGCAACGGCTTCTGGCAAGTCTTCTAACTCTGCCACTTGATTGGCATCAGATGAAGTCCCTTGCTCATCTGTATTGGCAAGAGATTTTTTGAGCCGTTCAATAGGAGCTGTTGACTCTAAGGTTTCAGAACCAATAGCATCTGCTTCTTGTTCTTGAGAATGTGATAGAGCTTCGGCTTCATCCTCAGCTTGAGAGGTGTGATAGGTGACAGGTACCGTTGTGCCTGCTGCACTATAAGTAATGGCCACCTCTTCATAGGGCACGCTGTCACTGTCAGATTGACTAAGGCTTTCAGAAGCCATCTCAGACTGACTTGCAGACAGGCGTCGACGGACAAATTTCCCTCGCTCGGGGTCGTAATAGCGTTCATAAGCAACGGCCTCTTCTGAGGAAGCTGTTTCAGATGAAACTAAGGAAGCACTATATTGTTCAATGACTTCAACAATTGTGCTCTCACTTTCTGTCACAGACTCAACAGACGATGGTTGAGTCAACTCCGGACTATCGCTCGTCTCTAGAAAACTCGCCTTTACTGTATTTTCAGAGTAATCGGGATTAAGGGGGTCACTGGGTTCCAAATCCACAGTAGGGTCAAATAAATGATCTAAATGATCCAGAACCTGCTCAGCAGAAAGATCAGTCTCAGGCACATCCAGATGACCTGCCGTAACATTCTCAGAATTTTTAAAAGCTTCAAATTCAGGGACCAAGTGTTCTTGGTCTTCTGTTACGGACGGTTGACTGTTATCTTGTTCTTCGACATACTGCTGTAATCGCTGTTTTTCCAAATCAGATAAAATTTTCTCTCGAAAACTTTCTTTTTCTTGGTCATTACGTTCTGACATAAACGTTTCCTCTTTTCCTAGGGGATAAAATTCACAGGTTTAGACCTGCCACAACATATCAATCCAGACACTACCACCGTGACTGGACTGTGAGTAGCCCAGGTCCACAAAACCATTCGCCTCATAATAAGGTACCAACGCTTCGTGACAAGTCAAGGTAATCCCTTGTCTGTCTTGGTCAAGAGCTAGCTCTTTTAAGGCGGCTAAAAGGAGGCCTCCTAAACCTTGCCCTTGATATTCAGATAAAATTGAAAGGCTCAAGATGGCCAAATAGGGAGCTTCAGCGTCAATGCTTGTCGCATCAAACAAATCATCCGTCAGGCGTTCTGTCGGGCAAGGCAAGCTGGAGACATAACCTAAGAGTGTTTGACTGGTCTCATCTTCAATCACCAGAATCGTGTCTGGACTCAATTCCAGCCGACGACGCATGGCCTCTGGGCTCGCTGCCTCTTCTGGTGAGAAATTTTCATTTTTCACTAACATGATAGCAGAAAGATCCTCTAAAATAGCATGACGTATCTTCATTTTTACAAACCTTTGCGGACAATATTAGACAGAAGCTCTTCAAATGAACGCTCGTACAGCTGAATATCTCCGGCTCCCATAAAGACATAAACAGCATCATCGTGATCTAGTAAAGGAGAAACGTTATCAACAGTGACAACCTTGGCTGGTTTGATAACCTTTTTGGCCAAATCTTCAACCTTGACATCTCCATGGTCAACTTCACGAGCGGAACCGTAAATCTGTGCCAGGTAAACAGCGTCTGCCTGGTTTAAGGCATCCGCGAACTCATCCAAGAGAGCGATGGTCCGGGTGAAGGTATGCGGTTGGAAAACCGCTACAATTTCCTTGCTCGGGTATTTCTGACGCGCAGCATCCAAAGTTGCTATAATTTCCGTTGGGTGATGAGCGAAGTCATCAATAATAATGGTATCATTGACCACTTTTTCAGTAAAGCGACGCTTAACCCCTGCAAAAGTTGCCAGATGCTCACGAACTAGGTCCATATCAAACCCTGCAATGTATAGGTTAGCGATGACAGCGGTCGCATTTAAAATGTTGTGACGCCCAAAAGCTGGTACGTGAAATTTCCCTAAGTCTTGATCTTTATGCATGACCTTGAAATCAGAACCAGACGTGGTCCGAACGATATCATAAGCTACAAAGTCATCGTTATCCTGAAAACCATAGTAATAAATCGTAGCGTCACTTTCTAAACGACGTAAATAAGGGTCTTCACCGTATACAAAGAGTCCTTTTTTGACTTGCTTAGCATAATCGTTAAAAGCATTGAAAACATCATCGATACTGGTAAAGTAATCAGGGTGGTCAAAGTCGATATTGGTAATAATCGAATATTCCGGATGATAAGGCATGAAATGCCGTTCGTACTCATCTGCTTCAAAGACAAAGTAATGGCTGTCCTTGAGACCGCGGCCTGTTCCATCACCAATCAGATAACTGGTATCGGTGATATGGCGCATCACATGCGCTAAAAGCCCCGTTGTAGATGTTTTTCCATGAGCACCAGCAACACCAAAACTCACAAACTGGTTCATGAACTCTCCTAAAAATTCATGGTAGCGTTTAAAAGGAATCTGATGTTCATCACAGAAAGACACTTCGACATTGTTATCATCACGAAAGGCATTCCCCGCAATAATTTGCATGTCTGGGTTAATATTGTCCGCACTGAAAGGAAGGATGGTAATCCCTGCTTGCTCAAGATCACGCTGCGTGAAGTAATATTTGTCAACATCTGAACCTTGGACCTGATGCCCCATTTGATGAAGCATTAGGGCTAGGGCACTCATTCCGGAGCCCTTGATCCCGATAAAATGGTAAGTCGTCATATCAATCTTCCTTTTCTTCTAACTGGGCCAAATTCAATTCTTGAACGTCTGAGGCCTGACGGTGTTCTTGGAAATTCGTATAAATCTGTGATTTTTTCAAGAAATCATAGGAGTTTTTCCGCTTTTTATTCGAGCGGTTTTTTGGTTTTTTATAATGCTTAGGAATCTCCGCCAAAATATAGTCCTCTTGGCGCAAATAATTGGCCACTCGTGCGAGACGGCTTGTTCGTTGAGGACTGGCATCAAAATCTACGACACTAGCGATGGCCGCTTGTTGCTTGGGAACATAGGCAGGGCGTCCTGTCAAACTTTCGGGTGCCAAATAACGCTGCCGTTTTTCTTTGACATCCTTTTTAGCTTGACGACGGGCAACTTGCGTTGGCGTTTGAGTGCCCATCGTCCAGGATTTCTTGGTGGTAGTACTAACACGAGCCGCCTTGGGCACATCACCATAGTCCTTATCTACATAATCATCTGTGATGTTGGTAATCAAATCTTCATTGTCATAAAGGGCCATCACCTTGCCTTCTTGACTGATGGGTTGGTCGTCTGCTACAACAGGAAAGCTTCTCTCTCTTACCATCGTCCTTGTCCTTTCACTAAACTTCTTTATTATAAACTAAATAGAGTAACTTTTCAAAAAATTCTAATCTAGCCCCAGAATATGACGAATATCATCATTCGTCAATCCACCTCTGTGGCTATTGTTGTCTAACACGAGTGAGGCCAATTCGCGTTTTCCCTCTTGAAGTTCAAGAATACGTTCCTCAATCGTTCCTCGGGTAATCAAGCGATAGACATCAACTTTTTGTTTTTGCCCTAATCGATGTGCCCGACTAATGGCCTGCATTTCCACTGCAGGATTCCACCAGAGATCGATCAGTATGACGGTATCAGCTCCCGTCAAATTAAGCCCTACACCTCCAGCTTTTAGAGAAATTAAGAAATTATCCCGACTCCCCATATTGTAAGCTTTGGTCATGGCTTGACGTTCATGAGCCGGTGTTGAACCCGTCAAGAGATATGAACTCATGCCTCTTTGTGCCATCAATTGTTCAACTGCCTCCAGCATGCCCTTAAACTGAGAAAACAGTAGCACACGGTGACCATTTTCCTTAAGCTGTTCCAATAGGGTCGCAAGACTCTCTAGCTTGCCACTCATACCTTTAAAGTCCGTAAAAAGGGCTGGTGTGTCACAGATTTGGCGTAACCGCGTAATGCCTGAAAGAATTTCAATGCGCTGGTGATTCATGTTCGCATCATCCAGATGGCGAACCCGTTCTTGTATTTGCCGTAATTGGGCCAAATACAGCGTTTTTTGTTCCTCTGATAATTCATTGGTATAAACCATCTCGGTCAAATCAGGAAGCTCAGGAAGTACTTCTTCTTTGCGTCGCCTCAGGACAAAGGGACCAATCATGCGCGCAACTTCCTCAGGACTTAAGCTATTAAAGACTTTTTTTGAGGGCAACAACCCCGGAAGAACAATCTGAAAAATGGACCAAATCTCTGACAGATGATTTTCAATAGGCGTTCCAGACAAGGCAAAGCAATGGTCACTTGCAAAATCACGCAACAGATGGGCTGTTTTGGTTTGTGCATTCTTTAAGACCTGTGCTTCATCTAGTATCAAATAGGCAAAACGCACTTTATGATAAGCATCAGCATCCTGACGAAAAGAAGCATAACTGGTAATAATAACAGTGGCTGTTCCAGACAGGGTATCCAAACGTTCTTTTTTGGGACCGTATGCCACTGCAATGCTGGTTTGCGGAGAGAATTTCGCAAATTCATCTCGCCAGTTATAGACCAAACTAGACGGCGCTAAAATCAACGCTCTTTCTCCAGGCTTAATCTGGCTAGTCAGAAAACTAATCGTTTGCAAGGTCTTTCCTAGCCCCATATCATCAGCTAAAATTCCGCCAAAGCCATGACTTTCCAACATAGCTAACCACCTGACCCCATCCTTTTGATAATCGCGTAAGGTTGCTTGTACGGTCAAGTCTGGTAAGGGAAAATCTTCTGGATGACGTAAATCATGCGACAAACGCTCAAAATCAACTGAAAAACGAACAGCATCACTGGTCTCTAATTGTTCTGCTAACTGAACGGCTGCCAAAGCGTTAACGGCAATATGACCATTTTGCTTCCGGTTTCCTTGACGCAATAGCTGTAAACTCTGACTTAGCGCCTTGGTCTCTTCGTCAAAAACCACTAGACGGCCATTGTTAGCGAGATAATAATCTTCCTGATTCAGCAAAGCCTCCATGGCCTGGTCAACGTCAGATTCAGCAACACCTGAAAAATCAAAGCTGATATCTAAAAGATTGGCTTGGGTTGACACATCCAACTGTAATTGGGTGATATCTCTTTGACTTTCTAAACTTTCGGATAAGGTCACCTCACCATAACGCTTAAAATCAGGGACTTCCTGGCTAAAAAAGCGATAGAGGGCATCCGGAGAAGTCAACAGTCTATCTTGTGCAAAGCGTTGGCTAAAACCATGACGCTTCAAGAGACGATTGATAGACTGTTCATGATGCAGGTGACTGGCAAAAGGCAAATTGGCGTAGGTGACGGCATCCTTAACGACATAACCGTCATAATCATATAGCACAGCTAAGGTCAGACGGTTCGTTTCTTGCCAGTCAAAGGCAAAGGTCACCTTGAAATCACGACTACTAAAACTATCTGGCGCTTGAACCTTCCCTATAGTTCGTAGATCCACTAAAAGCTGTGCCAAGCGTGTTTGTTCATCCAGTGACAGGTATAACTTACGGTCATCAGCCTCATCCAGTGAGAGGGTACGCAATTGTCGAATCAGTTGCGCTTGTTCCTGCGACACTTGGTAAAAATACCCATTAGAAAAGAGATAGGCACCACCATATAAGGACAAAGCTTTATTTTCCTTTATAGTCATAACAATAGACTGATCCTCAACCTGAACATCGAAGGTAAAGAGTTCCGCATCATCTGTCAAAGGAACAACTACAGCACGGGTCTCTTTTTCAGGCAGATGCATCTCAAAATCATGCAGTTGCTCAAAAATGGTTAAGCCTTCTTCAAAAACAGCTACAGGTAGGGAAAAACGTCGACCCATATTGTGCAAAAAAGGCTGTTGCTGACGATCCATCCCGTCTACTAGAAACAGACGACTAAGAAAAGCCAGTAGATCCTGACTCGTTCGGTCAAATAGCTCCAAACGCAAGGGCTCATAATAACGTTTCCCAATTTGATAGAAATCTTGTGAAGCTACTATCTGTAAAAAACTATAAACATCTCGAACCACATAGGGGCGAGCATTCGGAAGACGTGTCAAATACAGACTCCATAAAATGGTCTCCTCATAACTAGAATATTCCCCCTGAACAGACAGCTGATAAGAGCGATCCGTCGCATCAGACAACACCTGATTTAAAAAGACTGTGCCAAATTCTAACCGAGGATGAAGGCTGGCGACTTCTGCTTGGTGCTCTTTTTCTTCTTCAAGGAGATGCTTGCCCTTATCATCTTGCTTAAAATAATATTCTAAAGCAGCAATATGAGGACAATACCCCTTTTTGGCAAACATTTCACAGGTACAGGTCGTGAGTTGATCGTCCAAGGCAAAATGCACTATCTGACCCTGAACCTGTGCCTCATAACCTTGAGACGATTCCATGACATCTGCGACTTGATTCGCCTCATACAGGGCGATTCCCTCGTTTCGTACACGACCTGGCATCAACAAACTCATCCAACCACATCCTTTTTTTCTTATCATTTCATTATACCATAGGAAAAGAATAGTTTTCCTATCTCTTTTGAGGAATTAGGGAAAAATGTCTGAGGAGTACTTAGCGCGGTACGCGGTATATGAAAGAAACTAACCAGAGAAAAACCGAGAAAGTTTAAATCTTTCTCGGTTTTATAGACTACTTACTTCAATAAGTTTAACATTTTGTCATTTACATCATCATAGTAATTAAAATAACTCTCATCTATAGCATAGACATCTTGCAAAATACTTCTTAGAGCCTTCACTAAACTCTCAAATCGCTTATGCCCGATTTTATTAATTTCAGACAATCCGTGAGCCACGCGATTCCGGTCATCATTAAAAGACTCGACAATCTTTAAATTATCGATTAATTTCTGACTTTCACCATAGTACTCTAGAATATTGCGATAAGCCAATAAATTTAAAATAGAATTTTCTGAAAACAGACGTTCTTCAACAGTTTCCAACTGTCGAGATTTCTTTATTTCTGCATCAATACAAACAACGATGTCTTCGGTATCTGGAAAATCAGGGTTGAGTTTCGGCAGGGCATTTTGCTTTATAATCAGACTATTTTTTTCAGCCATTAACTTTTCTTCGACGATAAACTCAGCTAATGATTTAGCTTTTATTAGAACATCAGCTATGCTGCCCTTTTTATAAAGTACATCAATTAGCAGAAAATAGTTGAGCGCCTTTTTCTTCTCATCAGAAAATGTACTATCTCCAATATCAGGTAAAACAGCCTGTGTTTTAAAAACTTGCACAAGATTAGCTAACTCTGTTCTTAATGCCCTAATTTTCTTTATCGAGAGGAGTTTCCGGTTTTCCCGCCGATTCGCAAGTTCCAACGCAGCCACATAATCATATGACTGGATAAGGCTTCGCAGATAACGCTTGGTCAAGGAGAGATTAAATTTTTCAGCTTGGTCAAGGATGCTCCTGTCTTGTAACTCATCACCATTATCTAAATTGCTGTTAATTTCAGCCAACTGTTCGGTTTCAGTCAGGCTTGGACGAGGGTAATTCGAAGACCGTTTTGGTGTTGCCACCTGAATAGCTTGTGTATTGTAGTCATTTATTCGATTCAAGGCAAATAGTGCTGAAATCATTTGCGGAGTCCCTGATGACAGGTTAAACAAGATCTCATCCTCGTCACTTTGATATTTGGCCACAATTTGTCCCATCACATCATACATCTTATCGAACAAATGAACCTCATTATTTTGTAGAATGACTTCATCCTTTACGACTTCAGGCGAGTAGCCTTCTATCGACTTCAAAGATTGTTTGATATAAGCTTCTTTTTCTAGCATCTCCTCGCTAAAAACCAATACGATTCTGTCTGGACGATAGATACGCGCAATATGCAATAGCGCAGCATCCCTCTGCCCTTTGATCGGGTCTGTGGAACCAATCCCAGAAATCAAAATTTTCATACAATTTCCTTTCTAATACAGCCGTCCAAGAAGTCGCTCATTTACATTTGTGTAGAAATCAAAGTCTTCCTGCGTAAATTTGTACTGCTCCATAATAATCATTTTTAATTCTCTGATGGCAGGAGAAAGCAACCGGACATTTTCAGAAGTGATTGGGTTCAGCGTATGGGCGAGCTGATTTCGAGAATTTCTCAATGCACCTATGTGTTTTGTTTTACCCCTAAAGGTTTGTTCCCCACGACTCTTTAAGATAGTAATAAAATCTCTTAGGTTCGGATAATAAGCTTTCCCCCTGGACTGGCAGAAATTGTTGATAGCATTCGGGTAATTTCGTTCAATATAATCTGCAAGGATAAACTCGCTGAGGTTCTGAATACGGATAAAGCACTCACTAACATTCCCACGCTTCTTCTGTAACTCAATGGTAAGATAGGCGTTTAGAATACGCAGGGAATCCTCATCATACTTTTTCTTGTGCAATGCTCGCGGAATGTCTTGCTTATTCAAAGAAACCACTAGATCTTGCACCATACGTCTTGCGCTACTCAATCCGTCAAAATCTGACAGATTATTCAAAATATCTAGGGTCGCCTTATAGTCATACTGCTGGATAAGATCCCTAGCTGTTTTCTTTAGCAGGGCCTGACGGAAATTTTCTGCCTCATCTTCAACCGTTCTATCCACAAAATCCGGTCGGTTATCTTCATTGGTGTCAATCAATTCATCGATGGATTCATTATTATCATGTCCAGTTCCTTCATTTGAATCCTCTTGTGGGGTAAAAACTTGAATCGCCTTGATCTCAAACTTACTTAACAGATTTGTCACAAAAAGAGCTGCCTTCATCTGCGGTGTCCCGCTAGATAAATTCAAAATCATATCATCGTCCTTAGAGAAGTAGAACGGGACAATCTCTTGAAATTGTTCAAACATCCGATCATAATAGGCAACGTCAGCGTTCAATAAAATCACCTCGTGAGAGATGATTTGAGGCCTGTATTTTTCAGAGATAGAAAAGATAGCCCGCTCAAGATTTGCATGTTTGACTAAACTTCTCTGAGAGTGAACAATGACAATCTTTTCTGGGCGATATTTACGCGCAATGTGCAAGAGGGCTCCGTCATGAAAACCTCGAATTGGGTCTGTATCTCCAACAGGTGATAGTAAAAGTGTCATTTGGCATTCTCCTTAATCAGAAAGTTAGCCTTTCCCATTTCATATAGATTATCTGTATTCTTGATCAATTTTCTGTCGGCTGTTTGTGTTCGAACCGATTTGGCAGGGGCTTTGGTTAATTTCAAAACCCCTTTTCTAACCATCTTAGTTCTCATCCGTGAATATCTCTTTTGTAAAATACCATCTGCCTGTTTAAAGACCGTCTTAGTCCAAGCCCCGCTTCCAGCGCCAAGATAGATAGGATATTGAAAATTAGGTTGTGCAAACTCTGAGGGAAAATCCTCCAAGAAAAAGGCAGCATAATTACGATAGAATTCTTGAGCATAGCTGCCTAGCTTCGCCATCAAGTCACCCGCTTCTTTAGTTGTTGTCATGATGGTGAAATCAACCTTTGTCAGCGGTTCTAAAGCCTCTCTGTAGAGCGGTAAAGATTTCAACTTATTTACTTTACTTTTAACAGAATAATCCCATTTTTGGACCAGAATTAGATGATTTAAGGCTATAGGCTCGCTATCAGAAACACGAATAGCATTGAAAATATCATCAAAATCCTGTTTAAACTTAGGTCCCCAAGGAATGATGTTCTTATTTTCATGCATCTTATTTCCATAGCCAGTGACAAAGTTAGTTTTAGCCCAAACGGTATTCATCAAGATGGTGCGAATCGCACCTTTTAAGGAGCTACCTGGGATATACGGTTGACCATAGGGGTCTCTCATGAACTGTGCTACCTCGTTGATGGCGCCACTTCCCCTTCCCTTGACATCTCGATCGCGTTCTAGTCCCGACTCTTTAATCTTATAACCACCAAAATCACGTCGTCTTATGCGGTTGTCCGATAAAAAAGACACCAACCGATTGTTCGCTGCACTGCCACCGCCTTGTTTTTGTAAAAAGCGTTCGAATTTCTCCCCGTAGCCGTCTTCTAGCATTTTGCTATAGAAGATTCCCATATCTGGAAAATAGTAGTTTCCCTTTTCATAGATGAACTCTTTTGACGTGTACTGGATGCCACTGCCCACATGAACAGGACCCAATGTCAACAAACTAAATGTAAATTCTCTATAGGTTGATGGTTTCAATCTGACACCTCCAATCGATAAAACAAGGGCCGAGCATAGTTCCAAACCGGATGAGAAAAACCTTCAGGTCTAACATCTACGATTTCTCCTTCAAAAGTAGCTTGAAAGGTTGAGCCTGCGACAAATTTATACAAATCCTGCTTGCGGAAATTTTCTTTATGGGCTGAGCTAAAGGCAAAACCACTGGCTTTTTTCAGTAAATAGTGTCCGCCTGCCATTGCCACTTCAAGTGCTTCCGCCTTTGGCAAACAAGTTGTCAAGGCCATGACAGGCTCTTCAGCTTGACATGTCAAACGCTGAGCCAGTTCTTCAGGAACATCTTCTACTACGAGGTTAAATCGTCCATATCCACTCGAACGTTTTCCGCCCAAGCCTGAAAACTGCAAGCTGGTTAGCAAATGAAACAGTAAATCACTCTCAGTAGCAATCACGAATAAAGACGTGTCTTCCTCATAGCGTGTCACTCCTACCTGATAAAGATTCCCATCCACCAAAGGCTGATTTTTCGTTACAACTTCATCTACTGCATGATGCTGGTTTTCAAAAATCGCTCCCTGTAAAAAAGCATCAAAATCACGACAGTCAATGAACTTCAACTTTTTGGACAATTTAGCCTGACGTCGAATTTCTTTAACATCAGTCTGAGTGTCGTCATTATCATATGTAGGATAACCAATGGGCTTGGGTAAGAAAGGGCTGTTCTTTAAGGGAAATGCATCCGATAAAATGAAATCGTCACTTTGTGTCAGAGTCTCAAACTCCTCGAGTTTCCCCATTTTTATGGCCTCAAGCGTCAAGGCAGAATAAAGTCTGTCTGCTGAAAATGTTAAAGCCGACTCATCTAACTTATCTGTCCCTAGATGCGCTGCCTGAAAGGACATCACATACATTTTATAAGTCATATTAACCCTCCGCCGGGAAATAAGGACTCATGTCGAAATCTCCAAAAACTGTCTCAGCACTCCGTTCCTCAAAGACAACCTTCCCGTAACCACGACTTCCTGAACCACCAAGATAATCCAACTCGAGCAAATCAAAACCATCACGCAAAACTTTCATGTCTTCTCGGACATCGGCTGTTGTTTCGTCAGTAATCTCATAAATCACTTCCAGTCCAAAAACACTTTCACGAATCGCGCGCTCAATCTGGCGCGGTATAGCTACTGCTGAAATACGGTCGATGGTGTTTTCAAACTTGGTTTCTGTATAAGTACGTACCCCTTTGCTATCGAGTTCTTCCTTGTTTTCTAGAAAAGCATCTCTAAAAATCAAGCGCCCCACCTTGTAATCACTGCTAGAGCTATTACCAAACAAACGACTCAGCAAGATACTATCTTGTCCGGGATTATTAGCTGTATGGTCATTGTAGACACGCGCCAAAAGAGTCCGCATTTTCCCCTTGATGCTAGATGCAGGAATCATGGGCAAATTGGTTATTGGATCCTTGATGACTGGAGAGTCCAGAGCGCCAATGGCTGCAAAAGCACTGCTAGTACCGATATGCAGACCAGACTTCAAGCGAATTTTAGCCGAAATTTTAACTTTTGCAAATGCCATTAATCTTTTCCTCCATAAAATTTGAAATAGGCCACCAATGCTTCCATGTAGCGACAAAAACGCTGCAAACTTTCTTTATCACGAACCTCTTTAAGTGCTTCTAGAAGTTGCCCTTTCTGCACTAAGTCTTCAACAGCAGGTTCTCGTCCTGCCTGATAGACAAACTGAACCCGCAAGTAGGCAATTTTATCTTTTAAATTCTCGTACTCACGAACTCGACTTTCATCAAATAAATTACTGGTTAGACTGAGAAGTCCTCGAATCTTACTCATACTAAGAACATCAGCACCCCTTTGTTTAAAGTTGCGTTTATCTTTCTCTAAACTCTTAACAGTTTTTTCAGCCTTGTCTACATAGTTATCATCTGTCAAAATGGCCATTGGTTACCCCTTTCTGCTCTCGTAAATGTATAAAAGCAAGGCTAATTCAGCCTCTTTTCTTTCTACCTCTCCACTCTGATACCAGCGGAAGAAGTTTTCTTTAAAAGCTTGAAATTCTTTTTTGTAGGCTTCTTTCGTGGACTCCTCCAACCGTGTCAAATAATAAGCCAAGCGAGCAACATTCATTTTATTATAATCTCGCAAGAGCTCGATAAGCCTGTAAATAAAACCTTTTCCGCGTTCATCTTGGCAATTGAAATAGGTGCGAATTGTTGCTAATTTCTCAGCGTAAATAGCTGAGATAAAACGGTCAAAGGAAAAAGTATATTCAGATGCAAACAAGGACAGGCTATCTTTATTGTTGTTTTTTGCGGCTTCTTCAAGTTTTCCGGTTTCCGAAGCCATGAGACTGATTGGCGTCTTATCTGGAAAGAGTCCGATACCTGCAGACAGGGTCAACTTACCATGTGTCCATGCAATAAACCTCTGCCGCAGGTCAATCGTAAACTGTATAACATCCTGCCAGGCACCAATCGCAAAAACATCGTCGCCACCCGCATAGATGATAGACAGTTTCTTATCTTTTGCAATTTGATTAATATAGACCTTGAAAAAACGACTCATGCTCTTAGAAAACATGGCTGAGCGGGATAGATTATTGTAAATGCCAGAATCTTGATCTGCAAAGCCAGCCATAAAGGCAGCCCCTAGGTCATCTACATCTAGGCGGACCACTGCCAGACGCCGGATCCCACCTCCGGTATCGGCATCCTGAGAAAGACTAGCATAGGCGTCAATATTTGCAAACTGGTAATCACCAACAAATACGGGAATGGCATTTTTTAGATCTGTTGCCAAATTGTTTTTGACATATATTAACTCTGCCACTTGACTTCGAGCATCATCGTCAGATACACCTTTTAGAAAGGCACCCGGTCCGATGGGCAGACCATCCTGTGTATTGACCAGGTAATAAGCTTGACCAATCTCTTGAGCAAAGGTATACAAACTTGCACAGATCGCACAAACATCCTGCTCAAAATAGCACGTCAGATTGCTAACTGAGTGACACAGTTGGCATTCTCTTTGTGAAGAAAGGCCTCCTCGGTTCAAGGCCAGGAGTGTTTTGGCATCGTAACGAGAGATTTTCTTCTCCGAAATCATGCGACTAACTCCACGATAGATGCCACGGTAGGCTTGCAAATGATTGTCTCCACCCATGATGTCACGCGCTGAGAAAGACTGCCAGCCAAAGGCCACATAAAGCCGCGTCTGGAACTGTTCCAGCAAAAAGTCATTATAATCTTTTTCAAATCGCTCCAGTCCTTGGCGAGTATGTTCTGTATTGGCCAGAATAAAGTAAGCATGTCCACCTCCTGAATAGAGGAGGTTTGTCCGCGTCAAGTCCAACTGACCAAGTAAGCTGTCTGCAATATATTCACCCATAAAGTCCAGATAGAGCGAGCGTGCTTTCAGCTGTTTGGCTGCCCCCTTACTGGCAATATTGTAGATAAAGTCCTGAATCCCTGACAAATCAAAACTAGCTAGTAAAAATGATTCTATTTCCGAAAAATTCGCTTCATTTGAGAACTCTATTGCTTCTTCATAATCGTACAAAGCAAGTGCAAAAGCGCTCACCAAGCGACTATACTCTGCCAGCGACAAATCTGCAAACACCTCTCCCAGACCTGGAACAGGAATATAAGATAAATACTTCTCATACAAACTCAGCAGTGCATTGGTCGCATCAGCCTCAAAAGAAAAAGATTCAAGAGCAGCTTGCAAATCTTCTAACAAAACTGCGACTGCCTCACTATTATCCCTGACTTCCTCTATTTCCACCGGGTAATTAGGAACTTCTTGGAAATCTAGCTCCTGCGGACGATAAAAGCGTTGCGTCCGCTGAGGCCCAAAGACATTAAAAATATCTGCCTGAGTTTTCGTACCCGCTGAGCGGTCACCTGCCGACAAGCCCGACACAACAGACCTAGCCTTGGTCACCAGATGGTCTATGCGGTCATCAGCAAATTCTCCTTTGACCCGCGTCATGAGTGACACTAGCCAATCGGCTCCCTTCTCCTGATAGAGGGGCAAGAGCTGCTTCAACATACTGCTATAAAACAAGTTAATCTTCTCTTGTTTCAAGTCGTATTCCTCCCATTCCTAAACTCGTTTTCATCCCGATACCTGCGTAAGTCCCAAAGCGTAGGAGCATATAGACGTAGGCCTTGAGGGTATCTGCACCTCTTACACGTAAGGTAATCCGCCCTCGAAAGGCCGGGATGCGTTTGCCATGTACCTTGAAATAGCTAGACTCCAAGCGGTAACTGCTAATTCTAGTCTGCTCAACCAAGTGTTCCAAAAGCTCCTGATCTAAATACTCAGTCCCTTCCATAAGGCGATTGTACTTTTGCATAAGACTCTGAAAAATCAATCGTTCTGAAGGAAAGAACACATACTCCCCCTGCGAGCGAAAGCCCGTCGGAGTTTCAAAATACAAGGTAAAGACCGATGGACTATTTGACCCATAGAAGATCTTGAGCAAGTTATCGGCTGTCAAGTCCTCCAGCAGGGTCTGTCGAATCCCTACCGTCCCAAGTTTGACCAAATTGACCCCAGTGAGTTCCAGCAGAATGGGCAGAACTTGCCGTTGACAGTCCTCTGTCAAGAGATGAATTGTCCAGATTGTCAGGTCTTCCTGGTGACGAACCTTCATGGCATAGGGATTGGTAGCTTGCTCATGGAGCCAATCAACATAAGAACTATCTAACTGCTCCATGAGAAAACCATGCAGCTTGGTCGAAAGATCCCCCGGTGGCGCGTCAAGCCGATCCAGATACAGACTGATTTTTTTCATGTCACTCCTTTATTATTGTTACTACAGAAAAAGCCCCTTACCCAGTGAAAAGTATTTTTCACCCAGCAAGGCGCCCTTTTTTTATTTCTGCTCAGTTTAGCACCTTATTTTTATGTTGTCAAACATTTTCATCCTTTGTGAAACTTTTTTAGAAATACCTTCGTCCCCTTACGAGGAAGAGGGGTTATGAACTTATCAAGAAAATCCTGCTTGGAAAATTGTTGCGTGTTTCCGTCCCCTTACGAGGAAGAGGGGTTATGAACCGGCGGGAAAACGCGAAAAGGAGCCAAAATGGCTGTTTCCGTCCCCTTACGAGGAAGAGGGGTTATGAACATTTACAAACAACTACACTCATCACGTATTTAAAAGCGTTTCCGTCCCCTTACGAGGGAGATGGGTTATGAACCTGACGATGCTGCTGGATATAATACCATTCACCTACTGGTTTCCGTCCCCTTACGAGGGAGATGGGTTATGAACATAAAAAACACTTAGAGTCATTCGCACAATATATCAAGTTTCCGTCCCCTTACGAGGAAGAGGGGTTATGAACATTAGTTACGATTGATTTTAACGCTAGGGGTTATCGGTTTCCGTCCCCTTACGAGGAGGATGGGTTATGAACGAATATTATGAAATTATTTAAATCTGGTCGCAAGGCAGAGTTTCCGTCCCCTTACGAGGAGGATGGGTTATGAACTTTGCCCAATAACTTCATTCATCATGTTGACCCCACTTCGTTTCCGTCCCCTTACGAGGAGGATGGGTTATGAACAAGAGAAAAAACGCGAAGCCAAATTTATTAATGGTTTCCGTCCCCTTACGAGGAGGATGGGTTATGAACGCATATAAATATTCTGTTATTTACGGAATATTAGGTTTCCGTCCCCTTACGAGGAGGATGGGTTATGAACAAACAAGACAAGCGCCGTCAACTCAAGCAAGAATGGGTTTCCGTCCCCTTACGAGGAGGATGGGTTATGAACCCCATATTTTGTAGAGATTGTATCAACGGACACAAGATACAGCAACCATACAAAATATGATGTTATTATAACATATTATTCCTTATCCATCAAGCTCATAAAAAAATAGAGTCCTCCAAAATTTCCTCAGTTACCGACTGGCGAAAGGCTACTTTATCCTTTTTTGATGTGACATAGATAGCGATATCATCACCTGACTCCTCATCATAAAATCGTTCCAAGACCTTGACCAATTCATGGTAGTCACTTCGGCGTAACTGCATCTCAAAACAAGAACGCTGCACACGAATCCCAAAGCCTTGTAGGATCTTAACCAGCTTGAGCCTCCGCTTATTACTCATGATGTCGTAGATAACAAGACAAAAGACGAGATTTTCTCGAGCAAAGGCCTTTTCCTCAACACTAAGATTAAAATACTTCCCCATGGTCCAACTCCTCTCCACGGATGGGTTGATATATAGTCCCATCCAATGCTTCAAAAGCTCGTATCAAACTTTTAACCTGCTGATCCGCAGCATAAAGAAAAGTATAGCGTTTGGCATCTAGACTGAGGTAGTCATGTACTTCTAGCATCCGCTCACGCAGGGCTTGTAGAAAGACTTTTTGGCCACTCTTGGTCAAAATCATTCCGTTCTCCTCTGAGTGATAAAAATCCTCCTGCGTAAAAGCCCTCTGTCCCAACAAGCCCATTACCGTATCATCTACAATAATCGGTCGCCACTCCTCCATCAGGTCACTAGCCAGCGTCGCATGGTGTTGATGCGCCTGATGAATCATCGCAAAACCTAGACTCAAACCGTTTTTCACTATCAAACCTGTAAAACAAGAATACAAGATAGAATAGCCGAAATTCAAGAGGGCATTAAAAAGATCTTTTGCTGGCCTCCGGCTCCGACCGTCAAATCGAAACTCTTCTGGGACTATAAGACTCAAAAAATAGAAATAGGATTTTGCGATCCGGCCCTCGTAACCCATAACCTCCTCAATGGTGCTGGCATCCCTGATATTATCAAGTATCCCTGTCATGCGTGTATAATCCGAGATAGACAAAAGCCCATCCCTGTCATAAGCCCTGAGCAGAGCTAGCTGATTTGTTACTTTTGACAAAGCGATGGCTTTAGTAACTGTCAGCCGAAAGGAGGCATCAAAATGAGCCTTCGCTTGCAGCTCTTGTCTTTCGAAATTTCCCAGACCATTCGGTTGAAGGAAAGAAAGAAATTGACCGTTTTCCGAAAAGAAATAGACGCCAATTTCCCGATAGCCCAGTTGTTTCAAAAGTTGCGTGGTAAGCTGTGAATTCCCAAATACCAAGATATTATCAACCTGCTCTATCCCTATCTCATGCTCTATGGTTTGTTCGGCATTTCGGACGATGATTCGATTTCCTGAATAAGATAATTTATAATCTGAACTTTGTAGATATAAGTCACTCATAGTATCCCCTCAAATGATTTGTCATTTGGATTGACTAACTCTTGCTGATTTCACGTAGGTGCTCTTGCACAGCCTCATCCACCTTCTGAACTTCAGTCTCTTCTGCTAACGCATCGGATAATTGGTCATCCAGCATCCGTAGCCGGTCAGTGAGATTGACTATTTGTTTTTTGAAGGAAAATCTCTTGGTAACAAGCGTCAACGTCTTTCCTTTCAGTATCATATCTAGGTGAGAAAATATGGGTTGACTAGTATAGACTAAGGCTTTACAGTAGTCTTTTCTCTCTTCTGCCTCTAGTTGCTCCAAAGCATAGATAAGGTTTCCGACAGCTGATTTAAGTCCAACTGACGGTTTTTCCGACGATTGTTGCCATTCTTCCTCAAAGATATCTGTGGCCACCCTGAGGTTGTTCAGCTTCTCCTGACTAGCCTCATCCATCAAAAGTAGCTGTTCAAACTTCTGTTCACGCTTGATTTTTCTGGCATGAAGGGCCTCTCTCCCCGCACAGATGACCAAAGCTATACTAGCCACAACGGCTGCACCTACTGCCGCACTAGTAGTATCAATCCCTTCCCTATCCTCGTCATCACTTCGCTTAAACGGAAGTTCCTTAACGATTTGACCCGTCTGGTTATCCACAAGTCGTGAATTATCAAAATCTACACGCATTTTTCCGCTAGCAATATCGTCTCTATACTCGTCTGGAATATCCAATTTCCCTTTTTCTTCCATGTTTTTCTCCTATTCTGTCATTATTTTACCATGAAATCCAAAAAAGAAAACCTTGTCACACAAAAACCCAAGCTCGTGCGAGCTTGGGTTTTCCCTCAAAATTTCCGGAAACGGTCATAACGCTTTTGCAGCAGGTCTTGGATGGGCTGTGCTTGGAGTTGAGACAGGGTTTCTGTCAACTCTTGCTTGAGATTAGCCATGAGTTGGCTAGCAAAATAGCCACGTTCTGGGATAACCTTGTCAACAACATCCATCTGTAAGAGTTCACCAGATGTGATTTTCATGAGTTCGGCAGCTTCGGCAGCCCGGCTGCCATCCTTCCATAAGATAGAAGCGAAGCCTTCGGGACTCAAAATCGCATACATAGTATTTTCTAACATCCAGACTTGATCGGCCACACCTAAAGCCAGAGCGCCACCAGAGCCCCCTTCACCAATAATGATAGCAATGATAGGTACCTTAAGGTCACTCATTTCATAGAGATTGCGAGCAATCGCTTCGCCTTGACCGCGTTCTTCGGCACCGATGCCAGGATAGGCACCTGCTGTATTGATAAAAGTTACGACAGGACGACCAAACTTCTCTGCTTGTTTCATCAAGCGCAAAGCCTTGCGGTAGCCCTCTGGATTTGGTTGACCAAAGTTACGATTAAGGTTATCTTGGAGATTTTTCCCCTTTTGAATCCCAATCACCGTAACTGCTTGACCAGCTAAAAAACCAATCCCACCGACAATGGCACCATCGTCTCCAAAATGACGGTCCCCATGCAGTTCTATGAAGTCATCAAAGAGCGTTTCTGCGTAATCTAAGGCGGTCAAACGCCCCTGCTCACGCGCTTCTTTCATGATCATTTTCACATCAGACATTAGGCACCTCCATGAAATGAGACGAGTAAGGCAATCTTGTCACGCAGGTCTCCACGTGGCACAATCGCATCCACAAAACCATGCTCCAAGAGAAATTCCGCTTTTTGGAAACCTTCTGGTAGCACTTCCCGAACTGTTGTCTCAATGACACGCCGTCCCGCAAAACCAATCAAAGCCTGAGGTTCTGCGATGATGATATCACCTTCCATAGCGAAACTCGCTGTTACCCCACCAGTCGTAGGGTCGGTTAGGACCGTCAGGTAAAAGAGGCCAGCATTGGAATGGCGTTTAACAGCTGCGGAAATCTTAGCCATCTGCATCAGGCTCATAATACCTTCCTGCATTCTGGCTCCACCGGAGGCTGTAAAGAGGACGACTGGCAACTTTTCTTTGGTTGCCAGCTCGAACAAGCGGGTAATCTTTTCGCCCACAACAGTCCCCATTGAAGCCATAATGAAGTGCGAATCCATGATACCTAAGGCAACGGCTTGGCCCTTGATGGTCGCTGTTCCCGTTAAAACCGCCTCATCCAAGCCAGTTTTTTCTTTGGCTGCTTGGATTTTCTCCGCGTAACCTGGGAAGTTCAAGGGATCCGTCGTCTCAATTCCCGTAAACAATTCCTCAAAAGAGCCCTCGTCAGCAATTAGACTCAGACGTTCCTTGGCTGTAATCCGAAAACTATAGCCACATTCTGGACAGAGTTTTTGTGGCCCCAAGTCATTGGCATAAATCATATGTTTACAAGCCGGACATTTGGCAAACAATTCATCTGGCACATTAGGGGCTTCTGGTTTTCGATCAGACCGCAAGGACCGATTCGGGTTGATGCGGATATATTTATCTTTTCGCCCAAATAAAGCCATTGGTTACTCCTATTTCGTCGATTTGTAGTTAGGTAAAAATTGTTCCATGAGAAAAGCGGTGTCGTAATCTCCAGCAAGAACTCGTTGATCACAGATGAGATCCATTTGAAATTCGGCATTGGTCTTGACGCCATCAATTTCCAACTCATAGAGCGCACGTTGCATTTTCATCAGCGCATCAAAACGATTTTCTCCGTGAACAATAATTTTAGCAATCATGCTGTCATAATAAGGCGGGATGGTATAGCCATTATAAACGGCCGAATCCACCCGCAAACCTACGCCTCCGCTTGGCAAGTAGAGGTCTGTAATCTTACCAGGACTCGGTGCAAAGTTAAAGTCAGGGTTTTCAGCATTAATCCGACACTCGATCGCGTGCCCAGAAAGGACAATCTCATCTTGTGTCTTAGACAGAGGTTCCCCATAGGCAATCCGGATTTGTTCTTTGACAATATCAATGCCTGTCACAAATTCAGTCACAGGATGTTCAACCTGCACACGCGTATTCATTTCCATGAAATAAAACTCGCCCGTGGCTTCATCCAGCAAAAACTCAATGGTTCCAGCATTTTCGTAGCCAACAGCCTGGGCCGCACGAACGGCTGCCTGCCCCATTTTTTGGCGCAGGGTATCCCCGATAGCGATAGAAGGGCTTTCTTCCAAGACCTTTTGGTTATTACGCTGGAGAGAGCAGTCTCGCTCACCCAAATGGATGACATGGCCGTGTTGGTCCCCTAAAATCTGCACCTCAATATGGCGCGCAGGGTAAATGACCTTTTCCATATACATGGCGCCGTTGCCGAAGGCCGCCAAAGCTTCTTGAGAAGCCGATTCGAAGGCGGGTACTAGCTCTTCACTAGAAGTCACCTTCCGAATACCCTTACCGCCACCACCGGCAGAGGCCTTAAGCATGACAGGATAGCCTAGCTCATCCGCTAAAGCCAAAGCCTGTTCAGGATCTGTGATCTCTCCATCAGACCCTGGAATGACAGGGACCTTGGCCTGGATCATTTCCTTACGGGCGTTAATCTTATCACCCATTTTATCCATAATCTCGCCAGAAGGGCCAATAAACTTGATATTAAGCTCCTCGCAGAGGCTAGCAAACTTGGAGTTTTCACTCAAAAAACCAAAACCAGGGTGAATGGCCTGAGCACCGGTCACAACCGCCGCCGACAGGACTGCCTTCATATTGAGATAGGAGTCCGTTGAGCGAGCAGGACCAATACAAACGGCCTCATCTGCCAAGAGCGTATGCAAAGATTGCTTGTCCGCTTCAGAATAAACCGCAACCGTAGCAATCCCCATTTCACGGGCAGCCCGGATAATTCTGACGGCGATTTCACCACGGTTAGCAATTAAAATTTTATCAAACATAAGCTTGTTTATTTCTATTTTCCAAGGGCAAAGGTCAACGTTCCTGACGCTGCCAATTTGCCGTCAACTTCTGCTTTAGCCTCTACGACCGCAATAGGCCCACGGCGCTTGACAAACTCAGCCGTCATGACCAACTGATCACCTGGCACCACTTGTTTCTTGAATTTGACCTTGTCCATGCCGGCATAAAAGACCAATTTGCCTTTATTTTCAGGCTTGGACAGCTCCAGAACACCCGCTGTCTGTGCCAAGGCTTCCATGATAAGGACACCAGGCATGACAGGGTAGTCAGGGAAATGCCCATTAAAGAAAGGCTCGTTGATGGTCACATTTTTAATGGCCACAATTTTATCGCCTTCAACTTCCAGCACACGATCAACTAAAAGCATGGGATAGCGGTGAGGCAAAGCTTCTTTGATTTGGTTAATATCAATCATTTGATGCGCACCAATCCTTTACCAAATTCAACCATGTCTTCGTTGGCTACAAGAATTTCTGTCACCACACCATCTTTAGGTGCTGGGACTTCATTCATGACTTTCATGGCTTCGATAATGAGCAGGGTTTGCCCCTTGGTCACTTCATCACCAACAGAGACGAAAGCTGGCTTGTCTGGCGCTGGTGACAGGTAAGCCACACCGACCAGCGGGCTCTCTACGACATCACCTTCGGCTGCAATTGGAGCTACCGGGCTCGCTGAGGCTTCGACCACTTCTTCCACAGCAGACGCCACTGCCTTGACCTCAGCAACTGGTGCTGCGGCAAGTGGGCTTGAAGCGACTGGTGTTTCAGCGATAACAGCTTTTGGCGCTACTGGAGCAACTGTATCATTTTTGGAAAAAACTAGGGAGTCATTTCCTGTTTGATAGCTAAACTCACGTAGGCTAGAGGCGTCAAATTGCGCCATCAAGTCTTTAATTTCTGTAATATTCACTCTTAGGCCTCCCAACGTTTAAAGGCAAGCACTGCATTGTGACCACCAAATCCAAAGGTATTGGAAATAGCGTATTCAACATCAGCTTCTTGGCCTTGGCCAAATACAACATTGGCTTCGATATAGTCAGATAGTTCTTTGGTTCCAGCAGTCATTGGGATATAGCTGTGGCGGATCGCTTCGATAGTTGCAATAGCTTCAACCGCACCTGCAGCTCCTAGCAAGTGACCTGTAAAGGACTTAGTTGATGACACAGGGACTTCCTTGCCAAGAACAGAAACGATGGCTTGGCTTTCACCCTTCTCATTAGCCTGCGTTGAGGTTCCGTGAGCATTGACATAATCCACATCTTCAGGCGCAATACCAGCTTCGTTGATGGCCAACTTGATAGCTTTGGCCGCACCTGAACCGTCTGGGGTTGGTGTCGTCATGTGGTAGGCATCACAGTTGCTACCGTAGCCGACCACTTCAGCTAGGATAGTTGCGCCACGTTTTTGCGCATGTTCTAAGCTTTCTAACACCAGAACACCAGCCCCTTCACCCATAACAAAACCATTACGGTCTTTATCAAATGGAATCGCTGAGCGAGCAGGGTCTTCGGTCGTAGACAAGGCAGTCAAGGCATTGAACCCACCGATACCAATCTTGGTGATAGACGCTTCAGAACCACCCGCCAAGACAACGTCATGGTGGCCATACTTGATCTCACGGAAAGCTTCCCCGATAGCGTCATTAGCTGAGGCACAGGCAGTCGTAATAGACTTACATACTCCTTGAGCACCAATCTTCAATGCAATGTTTCCTGCCCCCATGTTTGACAAGGCTTTAGGGATGAACATCGGCTTGATCCGCTTCATCCCACGGTCGTTCATGCGGATGATTTGGTCTTCCAACTCTTGTAAACCACCGATACCAGAAGATACGATAACCCCAGTACGGTCACGGTCAACAGTTTCCATATCCAAGTCAGCATTCGCTAAAGCTTCCATGGCTGCATAGATAGCATAGAGAGAATAAGTGTCCATGCGATTGGTATCTTTTTTGACAAAGTATTTATCAAAGGGAAAATCTTGGATTTCACCGGCATTATGGACATCAATTTCTGAAGGATCAAATTTGGTAATTGGCTTAATCCCAATTTTACCTTCACGGAGGCTGTTCCAAAATTCATCAGGTGTATTTCCAATGGGTGAGGTTACCCCGTAACCTGTCACAACAACACGATTTGTAGTCATATCTTTCTCCTTTTGAGGAATCTATCTTTTCTTAGTTTAGCCTTGCATGGTCATGCCACCATCAATGGTGATAACTTGACCTGTGACATATTCTTGTTGCGCTAAAAAGAGGGCAACGCCTGCGACTTCTTCTGCTGTCCCGATGCGTTTCATGGGGACTTGCGCAATCATGGCATCTTTCATCTTGTCAGGAATGGCATCGGTCATATCAGAAGCGATAAAACCAGGGGCAATGGCATTGACACGAACCCCACGACCCGCAACCTCTCTGGCCACTGATTTGGTAAAACCAATCAAACCAGCCTTAGAAGCGGCATAGTTAGCTTGGCCAACATTTCCCATCAAACCAACGACAGAAGACAAGTTAATAATGGCACCCTGACGCGCTTTAGACATAGGTTTAAGAACAGCTTGTGTCATGTTAAAAGCACCAGTCAAGTTAACCTTGAGGACAGATTCGAAGTCTTCTTTGGTCATTTTCAACATGAGTTTATCATTGGTGATACCGGCATTATTGACCAAGATATCCACACTCCCCAAGGTATCAATTGCCTCTGCAATCATGCGCTTAGCGTCTTGGCCATCTGAGATATCACCTGAAACACCAATGACTGTCACACCATAAGGTTCAAAACTTTGGAGAAGTTCATCTGAAATCTCAGAACGACCATTCAAGATAACATGACTGCCTGCTTGCGCAAAGGCTTTGGCAATAGCCAGACCAATCCCACGGGTTGAGCCGGTGACAAAAACGTTTTTTCCTTTGATATCCATTAATTCACTTCCTCCAGTAAAGCCTTAAAGCTAGCCTCATCATCCACTTGTAGCACCTCAGCAGACTTATCAATTTTACGCATAAAGCCAGACAAAACTTTTCCAGGGCCAATCTCGATGTAGCGGTCAACCCCTAATTTTTGCATGGTAGCAATCGAATCATAGAAGCGAACCGGTTCCTTGACTTGACGTGCTAAAAGCTCTTTAATACGGTCTTTCGTCATCACTTGCGCTTCGGTATTGCCTACCAAAGGGATTATAAACTCTTCAAAGTTGACGGTTTTTAAAGCCTCAGCCAAACGCTCTGATGCTGGCATTAAGATAGCAGTGTGAAAGGGTCCAGACACCTTAAGTGGAATCAGGCGTTTAGCCCCAGCTTCTTTGAGAAAGGCTACCGCAGCATCAACTGCCTGAGCCTCACCCCCGATAACGATTTGACCAGGTGTGTTGTAATTAGCAGGACTCACAATACCGACTTCTGATGCCTTCTGGCAAGCTTCTTCGATGAACGCTACGTCCGTATTCATCACAGCGACCATTTTCCCAGAACCGGCCGGCGCCGCTTCTTCCATATAAGCTCCACGTTTGGCTACCAAAGCCACAGCTGTCTCAAAATCAAGTGCCCCACTAGCTACCAGAGCAGAATACTCCCCTAGAGAGAGACCAGCTACCACATCTGGTGTGATCCCTTTTTCTTCTAACAAGCGGTAAATGGCTACAGAAGTTGTTAAAATAGCTGGTTGTGTGTAACGCGTAATATTGAGTTTTTCCTCGTCTCCATCAATCAGGGCACGTAAGTCATAGCCCAAAATAGCAGAGGCTTGGTCAAAAGTATCACGTACAATTGGATAGGTGTCATAGAGGTCTTTTGCCATGCCAAGACTTTGAGCGCCTTGACCAGCGAATAAAAAGGCCGTTTTTGTCATGTCTTATCCCCTGTTGTCCTTAGTCTGCCCAAAGTTTTGCTTGTTCAGCAATGACAGCCTTTGTACCTGAGTAGATGTCCTCTAAAATCTCAGCGACAGTTTCTTCTTTGCTGACCAATCCAGCAATTTGACCGGCCATTGGAGACCCATTGTCAATATCACCTTCAACCACAGTACGACGCAAAGCACCAGCTCCCATATCCTCGATTTCACTCTCGCTCAATTCACCACGCACAAAAGCCAACTCAGCCTTGCTGTATGCTGTTGAGAGTTTATTTTTCAAGGTACGGACAGGGTGACCTACAATAGAAGCCGTCACCACAGTATCAATGTCTTTAGCTCTTAGAATACGCGCCTTAAAGTTAGGATGCGCATTAGATTCCTTGGCTACAACGAAGCGGGTTCCGACTTGAACAGCTTCAGCCCCCAACATAAAGACAGCAGCAGCACCGTGGCCGTCTGCCACACCACCAGCTCCGATAACGGGAATGTTAACTGCTTCAACGACTTGACGCACCAAAGTCATGGTTGTTAACTGACCGATGTGACCGCCAGCTTCCATTCCTTCGGCGACGACAGCATCTGCACCTAGTTTTTCCATACGTTTGGCCAAGGCAACAGAAGGCACTACAGGAATAACGGTAATACCCGCTTCGTGGAAGCGTTCCATATATTTCCCTGGGTTTCCAGCACCGGTAGTAACCACCTTGACACCTTCTTCAATGACCAAGTCCACGATATCATCAGCGAACGGTGACAAGAGCATAATGTTGACACCAAATGGTTTATCTGTGATTTCTTTAACACGGTCAATGTTGGCTTTGACCACCTCTTTAGGGGCGTTACCACCACCGATGATACCGAGCCCACCAGCATTTGAAACGGCACCAGCCAAGTCACCATCAGCAACCCAGGCCATACCACCTTGGAAAATCGGGTATTTAATTCCCAGCAATTCTGTTATACGAGTTTTCATTGTGTTATCCTTTTCTTAGATAATTTGACAGTCAAACTATTAATTTAAAGAAGAGGGAGTCTGTCGTCCCCAGCTAGGCTGGGTGTCTTAAGACTCCCTTATCTTGTGTGATTAGTTTGTTTTTGATTCCACAAAAGTTACCAAATCACCAACGGTGTTCAAGCCTTCTTCTGTTTCGATTGAGATATCGAATTCGTCTTCGATTTCAGAAATCACTTGGAAAATGTCCAAAGAATCTGCGTCCAATTCTTCAAAAGTTGTTTCCAAGGTCACTTCTTCAGGTTCTTTACCCAACTCTTCAACGATGATATCTTGAACTTTTTCAAATACTGCCATGTTAATGTCTCCTTAAATGTAAAAAATGAATTAATGAATTATATAAGTGTGTGTAACACAACGTTATACCTAGATTTTAACAATTAGACTGCCCCATGTCAACCCGCCACCGAAGCCAGTGAGCAAGAGGGTTTGGCTGCCGTCTAAACGAATGGTCCCATCCGCTACCCTTTCAGAAAGCAAAATAGGAATAGAAGCTGCGCTGGTATTTCCGTAAGTCATCATGTTAGCCAAGAACTTATCCCGGTCAACACCGATTTTTTGAGCCATCTTATCTAAAATACGGATATTGGCTTGGTGAAGTAAGAAATAATCAATTTGACTTTCCGCTACCGGAGCCCTATCCAAGAGTTGCCGGATGCTCTTTGAAACCGTTCGAACGGAAAAATCAAAGATGGGCCGACCATCCATGGCTAGAAAAGGCTGAGCGAGCTTGTCCGACTCCGAATAGGGAGAACTTACAGGTAAATACCCACAATCCAAGCCCGTCTTGCTCCCATCAGTATGCAGGGATTCCGCGAGGAAATGTGGCTGGTCGCTGGCCTCTAAGAGAACGCCCCCAGCACCATCTCCAAAGAGAACCGCTGTCGAACGGTCTGACCAGTCCACCACTTTAGACAAAACCTCTGCCCCAATGACCAGGCCTTTTTTATAAGCCCCTGAACCAATTAGTTTTTCAGCCGTTGCAAGGGCAAAGACGAAGCCACTACATGCCGCTGTCACATCAAAGGCAAAGGCATTAACAGCGCCCAAAGCTCCTTGAACCCGAGCAGCTGTTGATGGCATGGGACTATCCGGTGTAATTGTCGCCACTACAATAAATCCTACTTCTTCCGCTGTCGTGCCAGATTGTTCCAAGAGCTTTTTGGCAACTTGCAGAGCCAAATCGCTGGTGTTTTCATCACGGGTGATGTGACGACTACGAATACCTGTCCGAGAGGCAATCCATTCATCGCTGGTTTCCATGATTTTTGAAAGGTCGTCATTGGTCACCACTTGCTCTGGGGCATAATGGGCAACTTGCGCTATTTTTGCAAAAGGCATTACTTTAGTTCCTCCAAAAAATGATGCAGGTTCAAAAGACCTGTTTCTAAAACCTTGAGTTCGTCTTCTCCTAGGCCATCCGTGAAGCGTTTGACCATTTCCTTGTGAAAACGGGCATGCAAACGAAACAAGAGGCGTCCCGGACGTGTCAGATACAGATGAATCACGCGACGATCCTTGGTTGACCGTTGTCGTGTGATATACCCTTTTTTCTCCAAACGGTTGAGCGAAGACGTCACCGTCCCTAGGGTAATCATCAACTCCCTAGCGATGTCACTAGGGGTACAGTCTTGCCTAGAACCGATAATATCAATGGTATGCATCTCTTTTAAGGACACATCGTGAAAGCGACTCGTACGCAAACTATTTTCTTCGATAGCATTCACTTTATTGAATATCGACGTCAAATAGTCGTTTATCGTATGATATTCCACGCGCACCTCCTTAAAAAACTTTGATTATCAAAGTTTGACTGTCAAAGTATATCAGAATTCATTTAAAAAGACAAGAACTTTCTTGTCTTTTTTATGTCAGAAATCAATGAAAAGGTATTCAACCTTTTTAAAGCGCAAACACGAACTTTTGCTATTAGCCTCTTATTTCCCTGTAAATTTCGGTACACGGCGTTCAGTAAAAGCGTTAACACCTTCGGTAAAATCATCTCGCAGGGAGAGACTTTCCTGTAATTCTAGCTCCAAACTAGCATAATCTGGCCAGTTGGTAAAAAGAGATTTCCAGACTAGCTGTTTCATGGCTGCATAAGAATTGAACGAACCGCGCTTGAGGCGTTTAATGACTTGCTTGACGGTTTTTTCCAGTTTCTCAGGGGCAGCCACCTTGTAAACAAAGCCGTATTCCAGGGCCTTTTCTGCAGGGACGGGTTCACCTGTCATGACCAGATGGGTAGCCTTGTTGAGGCCGACCGCACGGGTCAGGAGGAAAAGCCCCCCAGCGTCAGGTGCCAAACCGACATTGACAAAAGCTTGAATAAACTTGGTCCGGTCAGACGCCACACAGAAGTCAGCCGCCAAAGCCAAGTTAAAAGCCGCACCTGCTACTGGCCCGTCAACGGCAAAGATAACAGGTTTTGGCAATTGCTTGATGGCAAAAGAGATATCTTGTACCAGATGGGCAATGTCCACCAGAGAGCCCAAATCATTGGCATCTACAGCGCGTTGCATCTCAGCCAGGTCGCCTCCTACAGAAAAAACATCACCTTCAGCGTCAAAGACCACAATCTTGACCGCTGTGTCTTGCTCAGCCTGCTTGAGGGCATCCATGATTTCCTGACACATGGGGATATTAAACCCATTGTTAACTTCCGGCCGGTTAAAGGTAATGGTCGCTACTTCATCGGCCACTTGATACTTGATGTTGTCGTAGGTCATCTGAATCTCCTGTTCATTTTTAGAAGGAAAAATCGCTTAACAGCGGGTGTTCTAGGCGTTTTTGCTTTGATTATCAAAGTAATCATCACCCTTATTCTAACCTATCCCCCTAAAAAAAACAAGCCTTAGCCGACAAGCTCCAACAAATCCTTGACGGAAGTCATGTGCCCTGTGGCCTTCGTCTGATCCATGCCAAAACGGCGGTCTTCAATGGCGAGAACTTCCAAACCTGCAGATACCGCTGCTTGAATCCCTTTGGTACTATCTTCTACCACTAAAATCTGTTCTTTTGCAAAGCCTGTCTGTGCTGCTGCTGCTTCATAGATAGCCGGATGTGGTTTACTTTCTGGAAAGGCATCCCCAGATAGGGCAAAGGAAAAGTATTTCCCTAAGCCTGTCACCCTCAAAGCCAACTCAATATCTTCTAGAGTTGAACTAGATGCCAAACCAATGATGAAACCTCGTTCCGTTAAGGCCTTTAGCGTTTCTGGCACATCAGGAAATAAGAGGTCTTTGTAGGGCAAAGGGTGGTCGGCCTTGTAAGCAGTATAATTCTCTTGCAAGGTAGCCACATCCCAGTGTTCGTAGGCTTCACCCAAAATATCTCGCCAAACTTGTTTCATATTTCCACCAATAAAGTAAGCCGGTGGCAAATGGTCAATACTGATCCCTTGACTGGCCATAAAGGTCTTGCGACGGTCGTAGTAAAACTGCTCTGTATCAAAGAGCACGCCATCCATGTCAAAAATGATGGCTTTCTTAGGGTGTTTAAATACTTGCATGCTTTTATTGTATCAAAAAGAGGGAAAAATCGCTGACTTGGCTGATAGACATTAGCACAACAACAAAAAAAGCCAGGTTTTTCCTGACTTTTTCGGGTTATTATCTTATTCCCCAAACACTTTAAAGCGGTTTTCGGTTTGGTATTCTTTGTCCCCAGCAGGGGCTTGGATGGAACCAAATGGGGCTTGGGCACGGAGTTTCCAGTTGGCTGGGATATCGTATTTTTCAGCTACTTGCGCATCTACCAATGGGTTGTAGTGTTGCACGTTCATGCCGATGTTTTTAGCCGCCAAGGCCATCCAGACAGAGTAGAGGGCAATCCCGTGAGCTTGTTCAGACCAGATAGGGAAGTTTTCAGCGTAGAGTGGGAATTGTTCTTGCAAGCCTTTGACCACGTCTTGGTCTTCAAAGAACAAGATCGTTCCTTTACCCGCTGCAAAGCTAGCCAATTTTGCTTTAGTGCCTTCAAAAGCTTCGGCTGGAGTCACTTTTTCCAATTCTGAAGCAGCAATTTCATTCCAGAAAGCGTCTGACTCGTCTCCAAAGAGAACAACGATACGAGACGTTTGTGAGTTAAAAGCTGACGGTGCTTGCAAGGTTGCTTCTTCAATCAGGGCAACCAATTCTTGGTTAGAGAGCTCAACATCTTTACCCAAAGCATAGATGGAGCGACGTTCTTTTTGTAAGTCAGTAAATGTTGACATGAGACTACCTCTTTTGTAATTTTTTATTTGTAATAACCTTGGTTACATTTATATTCTACGCCTTTTTCACCAAAAAGCAAGAGCTTTGCTCAATTATTTTTAATTAGTAATAACCCGATTGTTTTTGAGGTTAAATCCTACCAGAAGAACCGCCAAAGTTAGCGTAATCAAGAAAGCTACAAAGACTAGACCTAAAGGATGGTGTAAAGCCAATAGGCTGACGATAGCCCCTAAAGCTGGTAAAACAAAGAGAGCCCCTGTCACCACTGGCGTCCAGCGGTGGGTAGGCTTATGGTAACGACCATGTGCAAACAAGCCTGCCAGAAAAAGGTAAAGTCCAAAATAGAAAAAGGTCACCGCTACCAAGGGAGAAACTTCTTCATTGGTCAAAAAGGTCAAAGAAACGGTCAAAAGGCTCAAGCCCACATAGATAGGGTAATGACTATAAATCGGTCGAACCCCAATCATGTCCACCTGATTGAGATCAATGAGGTGATCTACCTCGACAATGTAAATCATAAAAAGACTAGCCACAATCGTAAAAATAAAAAATGAGGTCAAACTGATGTGACTTGCTGAAAAATAATTCGAAATCCCCAGAATCATTTCCCCGAAAACCAAAATTGTCAGCAAACTGAGTCGTTCAATCAGGTGAGGGAAATTAATGGGATGTGTCTTCCCTTGATTTTTTCGGCTCCAAATGCCCGGCAACAGCCAAGTGAGAACTACCGAAAAAACCGCTATCCAGACGCCTATCGCATAGGGAAATAAAATCGCTATAAAAAGCCCCGCTGAACGTAAACCTAATATGGTGAAAAAAGGACGGATGAAAACCCGAGAAGGTTCATCGGTAGTTTGCCAATATTGAACCATGTACTGAAGTAATAACAAAAAGGATAGGATGGCAAAGGGCAAAAAAATAGCTGTAAAGTGCGTTTTCCAATCCCCGGCCACTGCCCTTGACGCTGAAAGAAGCGCCATCATTTGTAGAAATGAAAAGATGATATTGGTCAGGGAATTGCTCCCAAACCGATTGGTAAAAACCGTTTGAACCATCCAGGTATTGACAAAAGCTAAGAGCCCCACGACAAACGAAAAAAGAGCGCTTATGGGAATCAGCCCCTGATGGGGGTGGTGAATGAGCGAGGTAATCTGAGCAATGACATAAGCGTAGACCAAGTCATAAAAGAGCTCCGGCAACTCGACTTTTTTGTGTTTGATGAGAGACATGCTTCCTCCTAAAAAATTTTGAAAAAAACTCCAAAACTACTTTTGGTGATTACGGTTTGTATTATCGTACAAATTGAAGGCTCCTGTCGAGTAGGACAAATTTCCCTTAGAAACTACCAAATTGTGATTCAGGCTAGTCAAGGTTTTGTCTAAGATCATGTCTTTTGTGGCTTCAATGTAATCTTCAAAATGCGGGGTTCGGCGATGGGCTTGATAGGCCGCTTCGTCTTGATAAAGTTCGACAAAGAGCCATTGGTTTTCTTGACCTGTCACCTGGGTCGCAAACAGGCTACGAAGGCCAGGTTCTTTTTGAATGGCAGCTATCATTTCCGCTTCGACAATCCTCTTAAAGGCTACCACCTCATCTGGTTTCACCGTCACCCATGCCAGTCTCAAGCTGTATTCGTTCTCGCTTAGCAGGCTCAAAGGGCCTGTTTTTTCAACCAACAGCTGTGGAGTCAACGTTTCTACCTGACGTCCCTGCAAATGGTCCGAAGCAAAGGCCGCAAAAGCTTGAAAATGATCCGACTGTATGTGTGCCTGATAGGCCACTTCGTCGGCATAGATTTCGATAACATAGGTGCGTTCGGGCTGGTCTGGCTCACTGCCCATGGCCATAAACAGGGTTCCTGCTTCCTTTTCTAAAGACTGTTGGAAGTTCTGCTTTCCAATGACCTGGAGTTCTTTGACATCTTCGGCTCGCCAGTCTAAAGTAAACAAACGCATTTGGTAATCATTTGTTCCGGTCATCGAATTTCTCCTTTCACCAGACGGTTAAAATTACCGGCAAAAATCGCCTCTTTTTCTCCCATCGTGAGTGACATGGCTTCAATGGCTTCTGTAATCACATCCGTCGCGCCTGCGGGGGCGATGCCTAGGGGCGCATCCGTTCCAAAAAGCAGGTGCTCAAGACCAAAGAAATCCACTGCCAAGTCCAAAGCCTTGGTATTGCCCAAGATAGCCGTGTCCACGTAAAACTTGCGAAAATCCTCAGCTTGGTCTGCTGGCAAGATGTGGTCAATGCGCCCGGCAAAGTAAGGGGCCATGGCGCCCGCGTGGTGGACGATGATCTTGAGCTCAGGGTAATCCTGGAAAAGACCGGCCTGGACCAGCTCCAACATGGCCTGGGTCTGCTCGTATTCCCAGGAGAAGACGATATTATTGTCCGGTTTACGCTCGTCAAAGACCGGATGCAGCCAGATGGGCAGGCCTAGCTGGGCAGCCTTGGCAAAGATTGGGCGAAATGGCTCCGCTACCCAGGATTGTCCCAAATGGCGGGTAAACAACTGCACTCCTAGAAGTTCTGGTGTTTGAACCACCTGGTCCAAAATAGTCAAGCTCCCCTCCACATCGTTGAGGGCCAACATGGCCACGCCACCAGCAAAAAGGTCTGGGTTTTCTTTGACGGTTTGCACCAACTCCTGATTGGCTTTTTTTGCCATGAGAACGGCCGAGCGTCCCGGCAAATAATCTTCGGGGTTGACGTTAACATGGGAAATGACTTGGCGCACGCCAGTCGACTGGTGCTGACGCCGCAAATCCATGTCAGCTAAAACTGGGTTTTGCAGGAAGGGCATGGTTTCCATGAGCTTGGGAGCCAACATGGTCATGCGTTTTTGGTATTCGGGCAGGAATACATGAGCGAAAACGTCGATTTTGGACATGAGTAACTTCTTTCTTTTTTACGTTAGATTAAGGTCTTTTTATTATAGCATGATTTGGTCTGCGAGGCATGGTCATCCGGTATCCCTGGTGCTATGTCGTCTTTGAATAGCCTTGGAGGCATCCTCTCCTGATGTTACAAAACATTTTTCACGAGGATAAACAAAAACCACAGCTCAGCCATGGTTTCTGTTTGTCTTAATCCACCACCAACATAGACTTAATTGCCTTACGGTCATCCATGTCCTTGTAGGCTTGGTCGACGTCTTCCATTTTGTAAGAGTTGGTGAAGACACGGCCTGGGTTGATGTCCCCATCCAGAACAGCCTTGAGGAGGATTTGTTTATCATAAGTGGTTACAGAGGCAGGTCCTCCGCCGACAATGGTATTTTGACCAAAGGTAGAACCAAGAGGCGTTTTATCATAGTGAGGCACACCGACAAAACCGACACGACCCCCATTGTGAAGTACGCCCAAGGCTTGGTCGATGGCAGCTTCGGTACCGACACATTCAAGAGCCGCATCGGCTCCGCCACCTAGAATCTCACGAACCTTGGCAATGCCTTCCTCCCCACGCTCAGCGACGACAGCGGTCGCACCTGATTCTAAGGCCATCTCTTGACGGTCTTTGTGACGGCTCATGAGGACGATTTGAGAAGCCCCGCGCATTTTAGCTGCAATGACCGCACATTGGCCAACAGCTCCGTCACCAATTACCACGACCTTATCGCCAGGCTTGACATCCGCCACACGCGCTGCGTGGTAGCCCGTTGGCATAACATCTGCCAGGGTCAAGAGGGATTTGAGCATGCCTTCTGTGTAGTCAGACGGTTGTCCTGGAATTTTGACCAAAGCCCACTCGGCATGCTGATAGCGAATCAATTCGGCTTGGACACCGCCAGAAAAGTTGTCCCCTCCTGGATGGCGGTCACAAGACCCATCAAAACCTGCCCGGCAGGCATCACACTGCCCGCATCCATGTGAAAACGGGGCAATGACAAAGTCGCCAGGCTTGACCGTTGTAATTGCCTCCCCGACTTCTTCCACAATCCCGATGGCTTCGTGGCCACTATTTCTGTGTCCTTCTTCGATGTCAGGGTTGCGGTAGCTCCACAAGTCAGATCCACAGACGCAGGTACGTACGATGCGGATGATGGCGTCATCAGGTGCTTGAATTTGCGGGCGGTCAATTTCTGTCAGACCAACTTGGCCTGCTTGAGTATAAATAGCTGATTTCATATGATCAGTTTCCTTTCTTATAGTAAGTTATCTTGCGATCTAGTCGCGCCAAAGCCGCTTCTTGTTCCTGGATGCGCTCGGCTAATTTGTCGCGTTCCTCTAATAAAATCTGCAGGCGCTCTTCTTTAGTGGCATCTCCTTGCTGAAACAGCGCCATGTAGTCAATTAAGCTATCCACCGAGACACCGGCTGTGCGAAAGCATTTGACAAACTCTAGTGCCTCAAGGTCGCTGTCTCGGAAATCCCGAATACCAGCTGCGCTACGCGTGATCGGCGGCACCAGTCCAATGCGTTCATAGTAGCGAATCGTGTCAGGGGAAAGCCCCAATTCCTGGCTAGCAGATTTGATATTCATAACTGCCTCCCTTCCTTTCCTTGACGACCATTGTCATCACTTGACTGTTTTAGTATAAACCTTGGAGTCAACTCCAAGTCAAGCATTTTTGGCGATTATTTGACAAATTTTTTAGGAAAAATCCCGCCGGTTTTCTCGACTATCCGGATGCGGGATATTATTTTGCTCCCGTACTCGGCGACGATAGGTCATTCCTGAGTGCGCCAAGGCTCGAGAAAGTCCCACTAGAACCACCCCCAAGATGGCGATTTGGTGGCCAAAGAGATAAAAGAGACCTGTTGCCACCAGCAAGATAGCACCATATTGGGCGACAATGCGCCGATCCAGACGATACAGTTCCACATTATAACGAGAGGTCGCCAGCGTCCCCAAGAAAAAGGCAAGAATGGACAGCACAAAAAAGTGCAAACCAAGGGCATGATGATGACTGTCCTTGAGAAATTCCAAGCCAACGGTGAAAAAGAGGAGACTTGCCACAATGACATAGTGGGCGTAGCAGAGAGCTTTGACCGACACTCTCTGGTGATGGTTGATATTGATAAAGGTCTGTACTATGTAAAAGACAAACATAAAACCTAGTCCCATAAAGAGGGTCAGCCCTTCCCAAGGATTTTGCGCCAGCGGATAGGTTTTAAGAATGGCAATAACACCCTCGCCAAAAGTAATGATGGTCAAGAGCTGGCAACGTTCTAGATAATGCGCGAAGTTCATGCAAATCGGTCGCTTCTTGCTATTTAAAAACAAGGGAACCAGCAAGGGCAAATAATAAATAGGCAGAGAATAAATAGAAAAAGGTAAGATGTCTAGCGCCCTTGGAAGAACGACAAGGGCATAGACGCCCAGTAAGGCAATCGAGAACCCTATATCTCTATTAAAGCCGAGTTTTCGCCCTTTTAGGACGTATTGGAGAGCAATAGTTCCATAGCTCAGGATTAAAAGGCTATTAAAATTGAGGGGGTTCTCCCAAAAAGGCTTGGGAGAGGAAGGCTCAAAATTGATGGAAAGCGCGAGATTCCCCACCCAAAGCATGAGGGGAATGACCGTGTAGATGTCAATCTGCCTAGAGTCACCATATTTGTTGTAGTAAAAAGCCTCTTGATTCCAGACATTGAGCATGACAATGATGGTCGTCAAAAAGTAAAAGATGTGCTCCATGTGCACATGTGGCACATGCATGGCCGAAGTCAGCTGGCTGATGGTCAAAACAAAGGCCAAGTCAAAAAAGAGTTCATAGTTGGAGACACGTTTAGAGCGAATAAGTGCCATGAGGGTTCCTTTCGTTTTCTTTTATTGTAACATTTAGTGGGGTAAATGGCTTTTTTGAAAGTCCGCCCCAAAGGCCTGGATACTGAGGAAAAGCTAGGATTTTAAATTTTTCTTGCCTCCATCATCAAACTATGATATACTACTTTCATCACAACTTGACGAAAGTGTAACGATGGTAAAAATTAAAGATCTCAAATACGAGAACATTCAGCGCGTGAGAGCTTCCTTCTATCAGGGGGGCACCTGGACTAAGACGGACCTAGCTGCGCAAACCGGGATCTCTTTAGCAGGGATAACCAATATTTTACAGGCACTGGAAACCTCTGGAGAGATTGCTTTTGTCGGGGATGCTCGCTCCACCGGTGGTCGAAAGTCCAAACTCTACCAGTTAAATGGTGATTACGCTCACATAGGGGCTGTGCTCCTTAGCCACCCGACCAACCGGTATCAGATGGCTACGCACGCCTTTACCCTTAGTGGTGAAGTCGTCTTTGAGCAAGGTCTGACCAGTCAGACCGGTAGTCTTGCCGAACTGCGTGAAGCCATTGACACTTTGTTAAGCCAAGACCCGCTGATCCAAGTCTTGGTGCTAAGTTTTCCTGGTATCGTTGGTGCCAATGGCGAGATTTTATCCTCTGATTTCGCTCATCTCCAACAAACCCAGCTACTGACAAAGCTGTCTGAGCAGACAAGTCTTCCCATTATTATCGAAAATGATGTCAATTGTGCAGTCACAGCCTACCAAAAACTGCATCCCGAATGGGACACCACAGCCCTTCTCTACCAGCCAGATAGCGATTTAGCAGGGACTGGATTGGTGATTAACAGACAGCTCCACCGAGGTAAAAATGGTTTTGCTGGTGAAGTGGGTTACCTGCAAAAACATGAGAGACAGGCTAACCAAACAAGGCTTTCAGATAGGATGCATTCCCTACTGCTCCAGCAAGTGACCGCCCTCACAGCCGTCTTGGCACCTGATGCCATCGCCTACTATTGCCCCTCATTGGATAAAGACATAAGTCTGGCAGATACTGGCATACCGCAGCGCTTTCAGCCAAAACTTGAACGTTTAATGGAATTAGATACCCTTATCGCACTGGGCGTGCAAACACTCGGTAAACAGGAATTGTTAAAACGGAAAAAGGGTACCTAAAAACAAGTTTTTATCAGACAAAAGGAGACCAGGCATGACTGAAAAAGAAAAAATGCTCAACCACCAGCTCTATGATGCCAATTATGACGAAACTTTATTAGTGGAGCGTTCTAAGGCCAAAGAGCTTTGCTTTGACTACAACCACTTGCGCCCGTCTGATGAAAAGGGCCAACACCAACTGATGAAGCAATTGCTCGGAAAAACCAAAGACAATTTCAGCATCATCGCCCCTTTCTGGTGTGACTACGGCTACAATATTGAGATTGGTGACAATTTCTTTGCCAATCACAATACCGTTATCCTAGATGGCGCTAAGGTAACCTTTGGAGACAACGTCTTTATCGCCCCTAATTGCGGTTTTCATACTGCCGGCCATCCTCTTGATGCTGAGCGGCGAAATCAAGGTTTAGAGTACGCTTACCCCATTAGCATAGGTGACAATGTCTGGATTGGGGCTGGGGTTCAGGTCATGCCTGGTGTCACCATTGGCAACAATGTCGTCATCGGAGGCGGTAGCGTGGTTGTCAAGGACATCCCAGACAACACGGTCGCCGTCGGCAATCCCTGCAAGGTCATTCGCCCCATCACAGATCAAGACAAGAAAACTTCCTGGGACAGATAGGCCTCAGAAAAGACCCAACTCTCCCTATCGGACAATAGGAAACTCATAACACCAAAGGAGGAATTCTCATGGACATCAAAGTCATCGCCACCGACATGGATGGCACCTTTCTCAACAACCAGATGGCCTATGACAGAGAGCAATTTGCCCAACTCTTTGCCAAGATGCAGGAAAAAGGCATCCGTTTTGTCGCTATCAGTGGCAACCAATATTACCAGATTGCTAGCTTTTTTGACGGCTACACCGATAAGATGACCATCGTCGGGGAAAACGGGTCTTATTTTGTTGAAAACAATCATTTTCTCAAGAGTTACCCGCTACCCAAAGAGGTGGTCAGAGGGGTCTTAGACTACCTGACAGAGCGCCAGTTGGATGATGAGCTGGTCTTAAGTGGGGAAAAAACGGCCTACATCCATGCCAAATCTTCCCTAGAAGCCGTCGCCTTTTTCAAAAAATACCACACCAAGTTGGAGCTGGTGGACTCTTTTGAAACCTTGCCTGACGATCAATTTCTGAAGTTCTCCTTTAACACACCAGAAGAGCAGACTTACCAGATCATTGACGACCTCAAAGGTATCCTAGGAGACGTGATTGATGCCACTACCAGTGGCCATGGCAATATTGATATCATCGGCAAAGGCAAAAACAAGGGCACAGCTATGCAGGAACTGCTGGACCTCTGGCACTTGTCCGGCGACAATCTCCTGGCCTTTGGGGATGGGGGCAACGACCACGAAATGTTAGCGTTGGCCCGCTACTCCTACGCTATGGGTAATGCCCCAGAAGCCACCAAACAAGTAGCCAAATATGTCGCTCCCTCTAATGATGCCAATGGTGTCCTAAAAACCATCGCTCATTATCTCAACTAATAACAACAAGATGACCACAAGGTCACCCTCAGAAAGGAAATCCCTATGACTATTGCTATCGAACATGTTGGTGTCTGGGTCAAAGACCTGGAAAACATGAAAGCCTTCTACCAAAAATACTTCAAAGCTACGGCGACTGAAAAATACCACAATCCCAGAACCGGTTTTTCTTCCTACTTTCTCAGTTTTGAGAGTGGTGCTCGCCTGGAACTCTGCCACCGGGCAGACATTGTTAATGGTGACAAGGACACCTTTGGTTTTACCCACTTAGCCATCGCTGTGGGTGATGAAGCAGCTGTCGATGCTTTTGCCAAGCGCTTTGAAGCTGACGGCTTCCCCATCCAATCAGGCCCTCGCACCACAGGAGACGGTTACTACGAAGCAGTTGTTTTTGACCCAGAAGGCAACCAATTGGAATTGACCACACACCTAAAAGCCTAAAAACTTAAAAATCTTTGACTAAGCAACTACAAAAAACAACATCTCCAAGGGCAGACAAGTATCTGTGTCACCGGAGATGCTGTTTTTCTCAATACAATTCCCACCCAAAACCGCCGTTAGCTTTACTTCTCGTGATGTAAAAGAAGATAAAGTGACCAAAGAGAGCCAAAATCAGAAAGCTAACCACAGCGAGAACCGCTGTTGAATGGTCGCGCAATACCAAACTAAGACCAAGTGCTATAGCAAACAGCGCCCCATCAATCAGGTGATAACTGACATTAAAAATTAGGTGAGATTTGTTATGACGACTGTTGGCATGAATGGCAAAGATGAAAAGGACTAAGCCAACATAAAGGAAAAGCGTACTGAAGATATGGTTGGCTTCAGTTGCACTGACAAAAGTCAAGCCAACAGTTACCATGATTAAACCCATAAAAATCGGATAGTGACTATAGATGAGGAAGGTTTCATTGGCCTGATTGGTCTCATCAATAGCATGGTCAAACTCCGTAAAATAATATAAAAAGAGCAAGCAGACAATGACTAGATAAAGAACGGAATTGCTATTAAAGGTCTCAGGGGTAAAATAGGGGGCAATACCCATAATCATTTCCCCAAAAGTGATGATAACCAGCAAGGAAATGCGTTCAATTAAATGCGGAAAATTGATGGGAACCGTTTCTAATTGGCCACGAACAAAAAGGGGAAGAAGCCATGTCAAGAGAATGCCAACCAGAAAAAGAGGAGAACCAAAGCTAAGCGGCACAAATCCAGCCAGTGCCGTAAAGACCGTTCGATTACCCGTTGCGATAAGAAAGGAGCGAATGAGGCTTTTGTCATCAACTGTGCTAGAAACTTTCTTATACTCAACCAGATACTGAATAAACTGGGTCACCGATAAAAGGGCAATCGCTCTCGAAAAAGAATGAAAGTGCGGTTGCCAGTCGCTCACCATCATATTGGACACGTACAGCAGTAAGCCCATACTGATAAAGGTGACCAACATATTAAAGAGGGAATTTTTCCCATAGCGATTGGTGAAAACGGTCTGCACCATCCAGATATTCACCAAAACAATCAGGCTAAGGAGAAAAGCAGAAAAAGCGCTCCACTCCAGTAACCCATGGTGAAGATGGTGAATCAGAGAAGTCGTTTTCGAAATAGCATAAACAAAAACCAGGTCAAAGAAAAGCTCCGTAAATTCGACCCGTTTGTGAGGAATAGCTGACGTCATAGTAGTCCTTTCACACTTGTATGTTCAACAGCTTATTATACCTCAAAAACACTATTTTTTTAAGATTTTTTGTCTGATTATTCTTGGGCTTTTAGGTAATCCGCTTCTGAAACTGCCTCCTGCCAAGTGGTAGCTGTTGCTTCCCCTGGCATTTCAAGGGCTAAGTGGGAAAACCATTGGTCTTTACTGGCCCCATGCCAATGTTTGACATTAGCTGGTACTGTGACGCTATCGCCAGGTAGGAGTTTCACAGCTGGTTTACCCCATTCTTGATAGTAACCCTCGCCACCGACACAAATCAGAAGCTGGCCGCCACCTTGCTTAGCCGTATGGGTGTGCCAATGGTTGCGACAACCGGGCTCAAAGGTCACATTAAAAACAGGAAGACTTCCCTCTGCCACAGGCGCTAGATAGGACTGACCCGTAAAATACTCTTCATAAGCCTTATTTTTTTCACCAATGGGAAAGAAGAGGGTGGCTTGGTAGGCGTCCTGGCTCATCTCTTTAGACGGAGCCTCCACTGGCCAAATGGTTTTAGCTCGGTTAAACACCGCCCAGGCTTTAGGCCAACCGGCATAAAAGGCGGTATGCGTGAGAATGGCTGCCATTTCCTTTTGGCTAACCCCCTGTTTTTTGGCATTTTGCAAATGATGTACCAAAGCGTCATCGGTGATACCTTGAGCCATCAAGGCAACAACCGTAATCATCGCCCGCGTTTTCACAGAAATATCGCCATTATTCCAATTCTCCCCAAAGAGAATATCATCATTAAAGTGAGCAAATTCGGGAGCAAATTCCCCCAACTGATCTCGGCCTGCAGTTTGTTTGATAGATGACATAGTTTTCGTCCTTTCTCTACACTTATTTAAACATGACATAAGCAAATGACGTTAAAAACGGCTGGCACTCCCTCATGTCTGATTATTTTAGAAGAACTAATCCCCATAGAAATAGCTGGCTGTCGCGCCCCCATCAATGAGGAAGGTTGAGCCCGTGATAAATTGAGCGCGTTCATTCATGATGAGTTCGGCCACATCCGCGACTTCATCAGCCGTACCTGGACGACCAGCTGGGGATTTAGCAAACATAGCCTTGTAAAACTCGCCACGTGGCCCATTAAACTCGTCCAAGGCGAGAGGTGTCACGATAATCCCTGGAGCAATGTCATTGATGCGGGCACCACGCTTGCCCCATTTGACCGCTTCGGCCATGACCCGCTTTTCATTGCCTCGTTTGGCCAACTGATAGGCCTGTAGACTGTCTGTGATGGTCTCTGGCTGAAGGAAATCCAGCCCCAACAAGTCATCTGTTGGTGTGGTCGCCAGTTGAGCATCCTGCTCGGCTGTCAAAGCAGGCAGGCGAAAACCAGACTGACTCGAGATCGTGACCCCAGCACCACCTGCTACAATGACCTTTCCGACTTCTTCTAAGAGAACTGCCGTACCATATAAGTCCACCTTGAGGACTGTTTCGATAGAGGCTTGCGATGGGGAGACACCGGCGCCATTGACCAGATATTTGATAGGACCAAAGTCTTGACCCAAAGCAATCATCTTCTGGATGGACGCACGGGAAGACAAATCCATTTCCACTACTTCAACATCGTAGCCAGCTTCCAGCAATACTTGCCCAATTTTTTGAGCGTTTTCGAGAGACTGATCTCCTAGGATAATTTTTTTGCCATAACCAATCCGACGCGTGATGGCAAGTGACAATTGACCAGCTCCAGTCACTATTAAAACATCTTTTGACATGATTTCATTTCCTACTAAATTCGTACCATTGCGAGATTATCTTTGAGATAACACGTTGGATTTTTCACTATTTGAGTCACAAGGTCAGCAATCGCTAAACGAGATATACGATTCCCCGTGACAACTTCCCCTTTTGGAAAAAGCTGGTAAGACCGGTCGCTGCTATTGTCAAACCAACCTGGACGAAGAATGGTGTAGTCCAAGTCTGAAGCTTCCAGCAAGTCCGCCGCCTGACGATAAGGTTCCAAGATAGCATCAACCCGTCCATTTTGACCAGGCAATTCCCCGTATATACCATATGAGGCGACAAAAATAATTCGTTTCCTCTCCACCTTATCCATCACTTTGATAACCTGACCGACAAGGTGGGGTAAGTTACCGGATAAGGCGACAAACACCACATCCGCATCTCTTACAGCCTCTTTGAGGGCAAGGGTGTCCATCACATCAGCAGCCACACGCCTTGTTCGGGGACGTTCCTCTAAACGGTCAGCTGTTCGGGCATAGAGCACCAATTGAGCATCTGTGTTTTTTAAAATTGCTTGAGCGGTGACAGGACCAAGCGAACCTGTCGCGCCGATAATCGTTACATTTGTCATTGTAGGCTTCCTTTTTGTTTAGTAGCTAGAGGCAACTTGTTTGACCACTTGCCAGCGACCATCAGTCTTTTGAAAATACAGGTGTATTTGGAGAGTCCAGGTTGCAGGGCCCATACCCCAGATACGCGCTTTCACACGACTTCGACCAATAAGACTGGCCTCATTGCCATTAATCTGAATGCTTTTGATGGCTTCCTCCTGCCATGAATCATAGCGCATCTCTTCACTAGCAATCTGATGCAACCATTCAGCAACAGGTTGCTGATAGCCGGTCATGTGCACCAAGAAGGTCTCTTTTTGTAAGAGTTCTTCTAGTTTTGCTATGTCCTTAGCCACCATGGCTTGATTGATGGCGCGATAAATCCCGATCAGTTGGTCTTGTTCTGTCATATGCGACCTCCCTTAACTTGATGCTTTTATTATAATGCCCTATAATAAAATTATCCAATACTATTTTTAGATAATTAATCAAATAATTTTATAAGGAGACCTTATGAATACCAAACAAATGGATTACCTCATCGAGACAGCAAAAACCATGAATTTGAGTCGCGCGGCTGAAAATCTCTTTATCTCTCAGCCCTCCCTCTCCTATCAGATTAAGGTCATCGAAGAAGAGGTTGGTTTTTCCATTTTTGAACGTCTGGGTAAGAGTATTCGCCTGACACCAGCAGGACAGGATCTGGTGCAGTCCCTGGAACGGATTCGCCGAGAGCTCCAGTTTGCCATCGAACAAGCGCAAAATATGGGCAAACACTACCATTCCACCATCAAAATTGGCTTTGCTTCAAGAAGCGCCCTCTATTACTTGCCAGAGGCTATGCAAACCTTTGAAAAAAAGCATCCTCAGACGCTCATCATTCCGGACATCCAACCTCTAAACGACCTCATCACTAGCTTTATGACAGGAGACCTTGATGTGATATTGCTCCCTAGAGAAGAGGCCGAAAAACTAAAAGGCAAAAGACTCTTACCACTCTTTACCAGTCACATCTACCTACTTTGTCTCTGGTCTGATCCCTTGGCAAAAAAAGAGTGTGTCACCGCAGAGGACCTGGCCAACCGCACCCTGCTCGTCAACGGCGGTTCTTCTAACACCCTCAAACAAGTCCAGCAACGGGTTATTGCCACTGTTCCAATCTCTTATTATAATAGCCCTACCCACGACACCACCCTCATCCAAGTAGCCAGTGGTAAGGCCGTCTGCTTGTCTCCAGGCTATCTCAATGACCACTCCGACCAATTCGCCTGGATACCTTTTGACTGCCCTGAACACTTTGATTATGTTCTAGTCACTCACGCTGAGTCAGACGATGAACCGCTTTCATCTTTGATGAGCATTTTGCAAGCTTGCTATAAGCTGTCAGATTTAGACTTGTAACTTTAAACCATTAAAAAATGCCAGACGCACAGTGTCTGACGTTTTTTATCTTATTGGATGCCCTCTTTTTTGTCACTCTCATAGCCTATCCAACCCATCAGGGCTGATAGGAATATCGCCACAGCAATGATGAGCGTCATAGTTGCAGGTGTCTTATCGGCAAAGACAGCCAGAAGAATGGATGGAATCACTCCACTACCATATTGAAGCGCCCCTAAAACCGCTGCGGCAGAACCTGCCATATCGCTCGGTACGGCATTTAGCGCTGCGGCATTGGAACAAGCTGCAACAATCCCGTTCATGCTAAAGAAACAAAACATGGGTATAACGATTCCCCAAAGACCAAAGGCGTTGGTCACTCCCATAAGGGCTAAAACTAGGGTAAAGACAAAGGCCAAACTCGTTGAAATCGCTAAGAGTTTCGATAAGCTAAAGCGACTCACCAACCGACGGTTGACCATGCTCATGACTGATACACCGACAATATTGACCCCAAATAGAAGTGAATAGGCCTCTGCTGGGACATGGTAGAAATTCATATAGATATCTGAAGAACCCGTGATGAAGGCGTAAACGGCAACATAAAAGAAGGTGACGCTCATGGTATAAATCATGAATTTTTTGGAAGCCAAGAGTTGCCCATAATTCCTAAAGCTTTGTGCTAGAGAAGCCTGGCTTCGATCAGTGACCGATAAGGTTTCTGGAAGAAGACGTGTCGATAAAAAGAGGATCACGCCGACCAAGGCCATAAACCAAAAGATGATATGCCAGGTTGAGATGCGAAGAAACAGCCCACCAAGTAAGGGGCCTACAATTGGAGCTGCCGCCATGATCATCATCAAAGTTGACAGCATTTGCGCCCCTTTTTGACTGTCATAACGATCTCGAATCATCGCCCGGCTAACCAGGGGACCTGTACAAGCACCAAAAGCTTGAAAAACTCGCCAGAAAACCACCATGGTCATGGATGTCGAAAGCGCACAGCCGATGGAACCGATGACAAACAAGAGGGTCCCAATCACCAAGGGTTTAATGCGTCCAATCCGATCGCTAATGGGTCCCCAAACAAGTTGCGCAATAGCAAAACCAATGACAAAGCCTGTCACTGTCAACTCTACTCGTCCGCCTAGGGATTTTTGCATAGCCGGCATGGCTGGCAAATAAATATCCGTTGATAGGGAAGTAAAGGCCATAAAGCCACTTAAAATAATTAAAAATGATAAGGGTGTTTTTTCTGTTTTAGACATGTATGCTCCTATTTTTATCAATTGACAAGTGTCATGAAAAACTCAGCTGTTTCGGGATCTTGATGGTCAAAGAAAAGCGATTTTTCCTGATCCAAGGCTTGGATAGCAGCCATCTCATCAGCTGATAGTTCAAAATCAAAAATAGTAAAATTTTCTTGCATGCGTTCCTTGCGAACAGACTTAGGAATGACAACAACGTCACTTTGTAACAAGAAACGTAGGGCAACTTGGGCAACGGATTTGCCATATTTTGCGCCAATTTCTTTTAAAACTGGCGTGTTAAAGAAATCATTGCGCCCCTCGGCAAAAGGTCCCCAAGATTCGATTTGGCAGTGGTACTTGTCCAAATAGTGCTTAGCCACCTTTTGTTGCTGGAAGATGTGGGTTTCAATCTGGTTGACAGCCGGTTTGATGTCCACAAAATGTTGCAGATCGATAAAACGATCCGGCGAAAAATTGGAAACCCCAATGGCTCGAACCTTACCAGCCTTGTAGGCTTCTTCCATGGCTCTGTAGCTACCGTAGTAATCACCAAACGGTTGGTGAATGAGCAAAAGATCGATATAGTCAGTCTTCAAGTTTTGCAAGGATTGTTCAATAGAAGCCTTGGCTTTGTCATAACCCGCATTAGAGATCCAAATCTTAGTCGTAATGAAGAACTCTTCCCGTGGCAGCCCTGATGCCTTGATGGCCTCTCCGACACCCGCTTCATTGCCATAGGCTTGTGCGGTGTCAAAAGAGCGATAACCGACTGCAATGGCTTCAAGGACAGCCTCTTTCGTTTCGTCTACAGGTGTTTGGTAGACACCAAATCCAAGTTGGGGCATTTTCACATTGTTATTTAGGGTTTTATAGAACATTTGTCTGTCTCCTTGCTTCTGTTGATGGTTCTAGTTTACATCCGCTAGAGAATTTTGTACACTATCAATACCGTAAACTAGTTTTCATAAAATGAAAAGTGAAGGGAGCCTGACATGCTCAACTTAGAAGAACTCGAACAACTTATCGCCTTTAAGGAACTGGGAACCCTGTCCAAGGTTGCTGACAGCTACCACATCTCAACGCCTTCGCTCTCGCGTACCATGCAGCATTTGGAAGAAGACTTTGGAGTTACTCTCTTTGACCGCTCTGCCAATCGCATTTCACTCAATGAAACAGGAGAGCGTGCTGTCGAGGTTGCCAGACGGATTTTACAAGCCAGTCAACAAGGGATAACAGAGGTACGACAATTTGACCAGAGCCTCAAAACCATCCGTGTGGCCTCAGTAGCTCCAGCTCCACTCTGGGAGTTGCTCCCCCAGCTTAGTGCTGCCTTTCCTCACAAACACATTCAGCAACAACTTGGCAATGAAGCAGAAGTCTTAGCCAGCCTGCAAGAGGCTTCTGTTGACATCGCCATTCTCCCTTCCCCATATGAAGATGAGGCTCTTACTTGTGCTCCTTATTTCACGGAGAACCTCTCCATTGCTGTTACCAAAGATCATGCTCTGGCCAATCACACCACAGTTTCCTTTGATGATCTCAATGGCTACAACTTTCTGCTCATGAGTCAGATTGGTTTTTGGTACGACATGGTGCACGAAGAAATGCCGGCCTCTAAATTTTTGGTGCAACCCAACCACTTTGAATTTGAAGAGCTGGTCCAGCATTCCAACCTGCCCCGTTTTGTGACAGATTACAGCAGGGGCAAACAGACATTAGACGACAATCGTATCGTGATTCCCATCAGCGATCCCAAAGCACATGTCACCTATTATCTAGTCACAAGAGACGCCAATCTAGACACGGCTCAGCTACTCCCCAACTAAAAACACTCCTTGTCATCAAGGAGTGTTTGTTTAATCTATAAAAAGACTGTGATAACACTAGCCCCCACAATGAGCAGGAGTCCCGTATAAGTCAGGCGCATCTGGGTGGCGCTTTTCTTTTCTCGCAAGATAAAGACAGCTCCCAAGGTTGCAATCACGACATTGAGTTGGGTAAGAATGTAGGCAACAGTCACCCCATTAGCCTGAGCGGAAAAGATATAGGCCAGAGAAGCTACCCCAAAAATCAAGCCAACAAAACCAGACAGCCAGCTTTCTCTTTCTTTAAAGGCAGCTGGACGTGACAGGCTCGTATACAGGAGCGCCCCCACCAGAATGCCCAGCATCTGTGGCAAAAAGATAGATAAGGCATCCGCACTGACCAAACGTGGCGCTGCACTATAGACCCAGTAGCCGATACTGGTCACTGTCAGCAAACGCACACCACTAAAAAGGTTCCCCTTGTCTGATGTCTCCGCCTGGGGCGATACCGAGGTCAGATAAGCACCGAGGATTAAGAGGGCAATGGCTAGAAAACCAAAAACTTTGCTGGTCAGGCTAGCCCATTCTCCAAAGGCTAAAACCCCGATGAGTGAGGTTCCCACCAACTGCAAACCTGTTGAAATGGGCATGGTTTTGGATACGCCAATAATATCATAAGCCTTGACCTGGCCAGACTGACCAAAAGCCCAGAACATGCCAGATAAAAAAGCAATTCCAAAGGCTGTCCAAGAAATGCTAGCCGGTGACAAGGCGACTTGTACGAGGAGTCCCATGACAACAGCACCTAGTCCAAAACCAAGGATACCATTAGTAGCATCCCCACCAATCTTACGCAGAAAGATTGGCTGAATCCCCCAGCCCAAAGCAGGTACCAGGGCTAATAAAATCGATTGCAGAGACATTATTTCTCCTTTTCTTTCAGGTCATTTCCTGTTGTCGCTTAGCCTTTACCATTTTGAAAGGCTGGGTAGAGAGTCATGCCACCATCCACAAAGAGGGTAATTCCAGTGACATAGCTCGATTCATCAGAGGCCAACCAGGCTGCAGCTGCCGCCACTTCTTCGGGGTTGCCGATGCGGTGCATGGGCACCATGCCTGCCGTTTCTTCGTATTGGACGGGATCAGCAAATTTTTCCGCATTGATCGGCGTATTAATGGCACCAGGGCCGATGTTATTAACGCGGATATTTTGTTTAGCGTATTCCATGGCAATCGTTTCGGTAAAGAGTTTAACACCACCTTTTGAGGCCGCATAGTGAGCAAAACCAGGCCATGGGATTTGTTCATGAACCGAGGACATATTGATGATATTGCCCTTTTTGCCATTGTCGGTGAAATAACGCAGGGCTGCTTGAGACCCTAGAAAGACACCTGTTAAGTTAGTTGTAAGGACGCGGTTCCAGTCTTCCAGTGTCAGTTCAGTCGTCGCACTGCGATTTTCCACACCAGCATTATTGACCCAGACATCCAGACCACCAAATCTTTCAACTGCCGCATCCAAGAGTTTTTGCACACCGGCTTCTTCACCGACATTGGCTTGAACCGCCAAGCCCTTACCACCTGCTTCCTCAATGATACGAACCGCTTCATCTGACCCCTTGCTATCTGAATAATAGTTGACGACCACATTCATGCCTTCAGCGCCAAAACGTTTGGCAATAGCTGTCCCAATTCCTTTGGAGCCACCTGTGACCACAGCTGTTTTACCTTGTAATTCTTGATACATAGCATTTCCTCTTTCCTTGTTTTGATGCCCACATTGTAACACGAAAGAGAGATTTCCTTCTCAGATATGCTCACGAATTCACAAAGCGGATATTGAAGCATCAATTTTTGGCAGATTTGTCAAATCACGAAGAAGTTAATATCCGCTTGAGATTGGTCAAAAAAAATCTTTATACATAGCGTTTTAAAATCGTTAAGATAACAAAAATGTCAATATCTATACTTTTTCTTATTTTTTGCAAGATAAGGCTTGTCATTTTTTGGTAGATAGCATACACTAGAAGGTGAAAGGATAAGAACACTGGTGATCTTTGGTGACCCACAGGTTTCTTAACTGATTTACATTGCCAAACACTCCGAAAGCGCAATTACTTTTGGGGTGTTTTTTGTCACCTTTTGCCAAAAGGATCTATCTAGCAACAGATATAGCATGTCAAAAAATGGTGGCTTGTCAATTATTTGAAAAGAAGTTAAGATAAGGATAACGTTCTAAATCCTCTGCTCACAAGGCACCCCATTCAACGAAAGTAAACATGACGACACAAACACACGGTATTGTATTAATTAACCTAGGCACCCCGGATGCCCCGACACCCAAGGCCATTCGTGCCTTTCTCAAGCCTTTTCTCTCTGATCGACGCATCATCGACCTCAATCGTAGCTACTGGCTGCCAGCCTTGCATGGTTTTATCCTGCCACGGCGACCACATAAAATTCGTCATCTCTATGAAAATATTTGGACGAAAGACGGTTCGCCTCTGGCATTGATTGCTCATGACCAGGCTGAAAAATTGCAGGCTCAACTGGACGAAACAGGTTTTAACAGCATTGTCAAAGAGGCTATGGTCATTGGTAACCCCAATCTCACTAATGTTTTAGATGAGCTTTTGTCGCAAGGAGTAGACCACCTAATCTTGCTTCCCCTTTTTCCGCAGTACAGCTCGACAACCACTGCCACTGGCCTAGATGCTTTCATGCGCTATTTTGCTAAGAAAAGAGGAATTCCAGCCTTTGACTTCATCCATCATTACCATGACCATCCTGCCTACATCCAGGCGCTAGCCGACAGCATCGACTTGGCTGACGATGAGACTCTTCTCTTTTCTTTTCACGGCATTCCCCAACGTTACGCAGATGAGGGGGATTATTACCCCCAGCATTGCCAACAGACTGCCAAGCTTGTCGCTCAAAAACTGGATTTGCGAGAGGACCAATGGTTGCTCTCCTATCAGTCTCGTTTTGGCCGTGAGGTTTGGCTCAAGCCCTATACCGAAGAGACCATGGCGAGTTTACCTAGTCAAGGCATCACTAAACTGGCCGTTATTTGTCCAGGGTTTGCAGCGGATTGCTTAGAAACGTTGGAAGAAATTGACATCACCAACCGCCAAACCTTCCTCGAGGCAGGTGGCAAAGATTTCCGCTATATCCCTGCTCTCAATGCCCATCCCGACCATATTGCCCTGCTAACCCAACTGGTTCGAAACTACCTCTAGCCTAAAATTCTCCTGATATGCCTGCTCAGCTACTTTTTATGAAAAGGCTTGCAAAGCCAGTAATCCTCCGTTACAATGGAATTTGAAGGAGGAATATTATGAAATCATTTAACAAATGGGCGATAACAGCCTTGCTAGCAGTCAGCTTGCTTGGACTAGCAGCCTGTGGGTCAAAAAGCGACAAAACAAATTCATCCAGCAGCTCCGCTAAAAGCAGCCAGAGCTCTAGCACTGCTCAAAGCTCTACAACTATTTCTAGCTCCTCAGCCGTCGTAGAAACCGACGGCTCATCCAGCATCTCTGTCAGCGATGGTAGCGGTGTTGATGTCAATGTTGATAATGGCTCTGTCTCCGTAACTGACGGCTCAGGAAACACCTATACAGCGGACGGAGCAGGAAATTAAAAAAGGATACTCCCACCAAAAAAGCAAGGATTCCAGTTGTAGGCTCCTTGCTTTTTGTTTTCAGTGATGATGATAATAAGGAAATTGACGCTGATAATGATGCAAAGCTATCTCCTTTTTAGGGAACCCACTCTTCTAACGTAAGCCAATTTCAAGGATTCCATATAGATTTGAAGTTTGCAGAGTATCAGTCCGAGAAACGTTTCCGTATGCGTGACAGCAAGACAGGGGTAACACCCAAATAGGAAGCAATCACGTAGTGTGGCACGCGCTCCAAAAACTCAGGCAACAAGTCCAGTAGCTCCGCCTAACGCTCCTTGGGTGACAACTGAATCCGTGATAGAAAAAATGTCACGTAGTAGGAAAAAAGCTGGTCTTTAAGGGAAGGTTCCTCGCTCAAGAGCACCTGCAACTGGGCATAAGAAATCCCGTAGACCAAGCCATCCGTCACCGCTTCCAAGGTGAATAGACTGGGTAACTGCGGGTAAAAACTCTCCATCAACCGACCACCAATCGTTCTAACTGCTCTTGGATGAAATAAGTCAACTCCTCCATGCTCAAACTCGTCTCTTTCCTAAAATACCTCTCTAAAAGCGATAGCACCCCACCCATGGCAAAGTCGTAGGTCAAGTCTAGTGCTTCATTTTCTTGCTCAACTTTTAGATAGGCAAAAACAAAAGGCTTGAGCACCTCCTTATAGCCCTCATAAAAACCGTAATTTTTACTCAAAAAGACAATCATCTCCCCGTAAGTCTGATAAATCTTGGTCAGAGACTGGACAAACGTAGCATCTGTCATCTCCTTTTGAAAGGAGATTTCGGAGATAATCTTAGCCATCAACTTATCCTCAAACTTCTTTTGCAAATCGTAAATATCTTCAAAATAGTAATAAAAGGTCGATCGATTGTAACCTGTCTTTTGACAGAGTTCTTTCACAGAAATCTTATCAATGGTCTTGTCCCTCAAGAGACTAACCAAGGCCTCCATGAAGAACTCGCTGGTCTCATCTAATGTAAATAAGCTGGTCATCTCTCCCCTTTCCGACACATTTGACGATATTGTTGGTGTTCATCCTCACCGTCATCCCTTATACTAGAACTATCTTAAAAATTGAGGTCACATCATGTCAAAACTCATTTCAACTTGGTTAAAAATCTGGATTCCCGTCCTTTTCCTACTCGGTGCAGGCGTTCTCTTTTATCCTATCACAAACTGGGGACAACTGGACGCTGGAACACGCTTTGTCGGCATCTTTTATGTCATCCTTCCTTTTCATTGTTTGGAAGAATGGAAACTCCCAGGTGGTTTTCACTACAACTACAACATGCTCCAGCACTCTGACTTGCCCGACCGCTACCCTATGAACCAGTTTTCCGATATGTGGACTATTATACTGGCTGAGCTGATAGGGATTGCCTGCCTTTTCTTCGGAGTCAATCAAATCATCGTCATCTGGCATTTGACCTTCTGTTTCCTTGAAATGACGGGGCACTTGATCTTTGGCTTCAATATGTACAACCGTTTCCGTGCAGTGGGCAAAAAAACCATCTACAACCCCGGTTTTGTAACCGCTGTGCTCTTTACCATCCACGCCCTGTACTATATCCTGACCCAATATCCTGAGAATCTGCGAAGCCTTGAAATGCTTGTTATCGGTGTCCTTGTCGGTATCATTGCTGTTGGTGGTGTCGCTTTGATCCCCGAGCAGATTTTCAAGTCAAAAAACACTGCCTATCCTTTTGCCAGTAATCGCTATTATGAGAAATACATTGCGAGAGAAAGGGTCTAAACAAAAAAACTTCAGAGTCAACGCTCTGAAGCTTTTTTGTTTTATTTCACCACAATATTCACGAGTTTATTAGGTACACTAATCACTTTCACGATTTCTTTGCCGGCGATTTCTTCTTTAATTTTCGCATCAGCCAGAGCGATTTCTTGCAATTCCTCGCGGGACAGGTCTTTGGCTACGGTGAGTTTAGCACGGACTTTTCCTTTAATTTGGACAACGATTTCAATTTCGTCTTCCACCAATTTGCTTTCGTCCCAAGTAGGCCAAGCCACGTAAGAGATAGATTCACCGGTCGCTGCCACGGTTTGCCAGAGTTCTTCTGCCAAGTGAGGGGCAAATGGAGCAATCAATTGAATAAAGCCTTTGGCGTATTCCACATAAAGGTTGTCGGCCTTATTCGCACTATTGACAAAAATCATCAACTGAGCAATGGCCGTATTAAACTTCATCTCTTCGATTTGCTCGGTGACAGCCTTGACAGTTTCATTGTAAACCTTGTCCAGCTTGCCGTCATTTTCCGCAACGATATCTTTAGTTGTAATCAAACGGTAAACGCGGTCCAGGAACTTACGGCTTCCTTCCAGTCCTTCTTCAGACCAAGCGATGGAGGCATCCAGTGGTCCCATGAACATTTCATAGACCCGCAGGGTATCGGCCCCGTATTGGGCCACCACATCGTCTGGGTTGACCACGTTCTTGAGCGATTTGGACATCTTGGCTGGTGCTTGCTCCAACTCTTCTCCTGTTTCCACATGGAAGAAGGAACCATCACGTTTTTCAACCTTGTCCGTCGCAACCAGTGCTCCTCGGTGGTCACGGTAGCTGGTTCCCAAAATCATCCCTTGGTTAAAGAGTTTTTGGAAAGGCTCTTTAGTCGGTACAACACCCAGGTCATAGAGGAATTTGTGCCAGAAACGCGCGTAGAGCAAGTGAAGCACAGCGTGCTCTGCCCCACCCACATAGATATCCACAGGAAGCCAAGCCTTGAGCAGGTCCTCATCTGCCAATTTCTCTGTATTGTGTGGGTCGATATAGCGAAGGTAATACCAGCTTGAACCTGCCCATTGTGGCATGGTGTTGGTCTCTCGACGACCTTTGACACCATCTTCACGCGTTACTTCTAGCCAGTCCGTCAGATTCGCCAGTGGGCTTTCACCCGTTCCTGAAGGGCGAATGTCCTTGGTCACTGGCAAGACAAGTGGCAAGTCACTTTCTGGAACAGCTGTTGACGTTCCATCTTCCCAATGAATGATTGGGATTGGTTCCCCCCAGTAACGTTGACGGCTAAAGAGCCAGTCGCGAAGACGGTAGGTGATCTTTTCTTGACCGACACCTTTTTCTTCCAACCAAGCGATGATTTTAGCAATGGCGTCTTCTTTGTTGAGTCCGTTCAGGAAGTCAGAGTTGACGTGCAGGCCATCTTCGGTGTAAGCTGCTTCGTCAACGTTTCCACCTTCAAGCACTTCTACGATTGGCAGACCAAACTGTTTGGCAAACTCCCAGTCACGCTCATCGTGGGCAGGCACGGCCATGATAGCCCCTGTTCCGTAGCTAGCCAAAACATAGTCGGCAATCCAGATAGGAATTTCCTTGCCATTGACCGGGTTGATGGCATAAGCGCCAGTCCAAACGCCGGTCTTGTCCTTGGCCAAGTCTGTCCGAGCCAGGTCAGATTTAAGGCTGGCTTGTCGTTTGTAGTCAGCCACGGCTTCAGCCTGTTCAGGTGTCGTGATGGCATCTACCAGAGCGTGCTCAGGTGCTAAGACCGCATAAGTCGCTCCAAACAGAGTATCCGGTCGGGTGGTAAAGACGGTGAAATCCTTATCCGTATCCTTGATGTGGAAGGTCACATTGGCACCGGTGGATTTACCAATCCAGTTGCGTTGCATGTCCTTGATGGACTCTGGCCAATCCAACTCATCCAAGTCATTGAGCAAACGTTCGGCATAGGCCGTAATTTTCAGCATCCATTGACGCATGGGTTTACGGACAACTGGGTAGCCCCCACGCTCAGAGGTTCCGTCAGGCAGAACTTCTTCGTTGGCAATGGCTGTTCCCAATTCTTCCACCCAGTTGACGGGCACTTCTGCTTCATAGGCCAGGCCTTTTTCGTAAAGTTTGGTAAAAATCCACTGCGTCCACTTGTAATAGTTGGGATCTGTGGTATTGACTTCACGATCCCAGTCGTAAGAAAAGCCTAGTGCATTGATTTGGCGCTTGAAGTTGGCAATATTTTCCGCTGTGAATTCCGCTGGGTCATTTCCCGTATCCATAGCGTATTGCTCTGCCGGCAAACCAAAAGCATCCCATCCCATAGGGTGAAGAACATTGAAGCCTTGGGCCCGTTTATAACGGCTGAGGATATCCGTCGCCGTGTAACCTTCTGGGTGTCCGACGTGCAAACCAGCCCCAGACGGGTAAGGGAACATATCTAAGGCATAAAAGTTCGGCTTTTCTGCGTCTGTCCCTGTCTTAAAGGTATGGTGGTCTGCCCAGTATTTTTGCCATTTGGGCTCAATTTCTTTGTGATTGTAAGTTGCCATTTGCAGTCTCCATGTAAAAATCTAATCCCCTCCATTATAGCACGTTTCCTAGGATTTAAAAACCGCTTTTTCCTTGGAGTTACGCTGACATTCCCAGTCATATTGACGTCTGGCTGACGGTAAAAGTGGTGAGAGAAAAATGTAACCCAAAATAAAGAGAATCAAGGGAAAAATCAAGGGATTGTAAGCCCAAGCAGCCGAAAGATTCCCCCGCAAGATTTGTAGACTAGCACGGGTCAAACCAGCACTCCACGAATGTAGCCCCAACGGTTTGAGTAAAAGACTCAGAGGGGTTGGTAAATGCAGGAGGTTAACCCCATAAACGCCTATGATAAGTAAGCCATAAAGACGCAAAAAACGCCGATGGTATACCCACAAGCGTTTCACATAAGTTGTCATTAGCCAATCACTTGGTAAAGTTTTTGAGCATTAGATTGACGCGTAGCATCCATGATCAAGAACCAGTCCACAATGGACCAAATCCCACAACCGCCACCAGTCAACAGTTTACCAACACCTAGACCAACTTGACCAAGCATAAAGCGGTCAATACCTAGTCCCCCTGCGACAATTGAGATAATCAAAAGTGTGGTTGGGTCTTGAAAACTAATGCCATAAAGCATCTGTAATTGCGTCTCTGGTAAGACTTCCAAACGTTGGCGGATGTATTGCAATTGCTCGGCTGGAAAATATTTGGCATTGATGGCTAGCCATTGTTCTGCTGTATTCATGATAAAGTCTCCTTAAACTTTTCTTTATGTTACCTACTAAGACTACCATATTTCAACACTTTTGACAAGCTCTCACACAAAATAGGAACTTTAATCCACCATTTAAGAAGATAGATGATAAACCTTTTACACAACAGAACTCTGTGTAAAAAGAAAAAGAGCATCAGCTCTTTTTTTAGATTTCTGCAATTTGATAGAGTTCCACTTCTGCTTCGGTTTCTTTTCCGAACATCTCCAACATCAGTTTCACCTTGCTTTTATCAATTTCAAGCACACGCGCTTCTTGACCGTTGAAAGCCCCATCAATGATTTTGACTGTATCACCAGGCTTGATGTTGGTATCAACCACATCAACCGTTTGTCCCATAGAAATCAAAATTTGACGGATTTCATCTTCCAAAAGCGGTGTCGGTTTAGACCGGTTTCCGTGAGAACCCACAAAACCGGTAACGTTTGGCGTATTCCGTACGACAAACCAAGCCTCATCGGTCATAACCATCTCAACCAAGACATAACCCGGGAAACGGTTTTCTTCAACTTCTTTACGCTTGCCATTTTTCTCAACATTAACCGTTTGAGTAGGGATTTCCACACGGAGAATGTTTTCCATCATGTTATAGGTCTGAGCACGTTGCAACAGGTTTTCCTTAACCTTGTTTTCGTAACCAGAGTATGTTTGGAGGACGAACCAGCCCTTATCAAATGAATCTAACATAATAATCCTTTCGTTAAGAAAAAGCCCTCGTCATGAGGACTCCTTGTCTTTTTTGTATTATAGCATATTGCTGACGATTTGTCCGTTTATTTGGAAAAAAGAGATATTACACGTAGGAGCCCCGTTTCAATCAGTTGGTCAAAGGCATAAATAATGACCGTGAAAAAGGCAGTGTACTCCAAAATCGAAATAAAATCGTGCCAACGTTGCTTGCGATCAGGCCAAGTGGTGTCACTGAGAACCCTAAAAACGCCACCGATGAATCTCATATCTGCTCCTATCGTGTTTCCTTGTGCAAGGTGTAGGCCTTGCAGTACTTACAAAACTTATTTACTTCTAGCCGTTTCGGTTTGGGGTTACTAGAAACTGCGATAGAGTAGTTTCTTGACCCACATTGGGTACAGGCTAGGCTTGCTTTTTTCTGTGCCATAACTTGTATTTTAACACGAAAGAAAAGCTTTGACAAGTTAATTGAAGGAATTCATCAGGCTATCCCAGGCGTTTTTGACGGATTGTCCGACATTTGAGTTAACAATGCTATCTTTCACCTTGTTGGCACCGTCAGTTATGCTATTCCAGATAGATTGCACCTGATTATTGGCAGTGTCTGAACTCGAAGAAGAAGCTGTCCCGTCAGTCGAATAGGTCAACGTTTGCCCATCCGTGACGTAGGCATTTTCCACCGTAAAGGCTGTCCCACTAGTATAAGGCAGGACCCCAGAAGCTACTGCTTGAAAGAGGGTTGCCCCAGTCCCTGAACTGGCATCGGTCAAATAATGATTTTCATCGGTGTTTTCAAAACCTAACCATTGAGCGATGACCACATCTGGAGTATAGCCAATAACCCATTGATCGCTCGTCAAATCAGCGTTGAAACTCGTTTCGACTGTCCCTGTCTTACCTGCCATGGTATAACCATAAACATTGGCATTGACAGCTGACCCGTTAGAAAACGTTCCTAGCATCATGCTAGTCATTTTGTCAGTGACGCCAGTACTCAAGATACGCTTGCTAGTGGTTTTGTGGTTGGCAATAACTTCACCGCTGGCACTTTCAATCTTGGTAATAAGGTGGGCATCGTTCATGACGCCACCGTTAGCAAAAGTACTATAGGCTTGCGCCATCTGCAGAGGATTGGTCGTCACACCAGAACCTAAGGCAACCCCTAATTCCTTAGAAACACCAGACATGGATAGACCAAACTTTTTCCCGTAGGTGAAGGCCTTGTCAATCCCAATCTTATCCAAGGTGTATACGGCTGGAATGTTGTAGGAATTGGCCAAAGCTTGGTACATGGGAATGTCTTGCGTCTCAATATTAGCCCAGTTAGAAGGACTATAACCGTTAAAATCCCGTTTGGTATTCGGCAAAGATGTGGTAATGCTCCACCCTTCGCTAACTGCGGGCGAATAAACAACCAGAGGTTTAATAGAAGACCCTGGACTCCGTTTGGATTGAGTAGCATAGTTGAAACTCCGGAAGGTCACATTAACATCACTATTGACCCGTCCGACCAGACCGCGGACACCGCCTGTTGACGGATCTACAGCAACACTAGCCGCTTGCGCCATGGACCCATCATAATCAGATACAGGAATAAGACTGGTATCATCCAAGGTCGCTTGCATATTGCTCTGGTAATTTTGATCAAGTTCAGTGTAGATCTTGTAGCCATTATTTAATATCTCTGATTCACTCAATCCATAGCGCTCCATCGCTTCATTGATCACCGCATCAAAGTAGGATGGGTAGCGATAGTCTGCACTACTGGTTGTGTAGGTATCACTCAAGCGTGAACTCATATCGACTTGAGCGGCTTCATCGGCTTGACTCTGGTTGATATACTTGGCAGCAACCATATTTTGTAGGACCGTATTGCGTCGGTTGGTGGCATTTTGTGTGGAATAGATCGGATTGTAAATCCCAGGTCCTTTGAGCATGCCCGCCAAAGTAGCGGCTTCGTCTAGACTCAGTTGACTAGCACTGACCCCAAAATATTTTTTAGAAGCATCTTCAACTCCCCAAACCCCATTTCCAAAGTAGGCATTGTTGAGGTACATAGTCAAAATCTGACTCTTACTGTAATGTTTATTGATTTCAATGGCCAAAAAGAATTCCTTGGCCTTACGCTCAATGGTTTGCTCCTGGCTCAGATAGGCATTTTTTGCTAATTGTTGCGTGATCGTTGAGCCACCACCAAAACGCCCCATCGTCACAAGTGCTAGAACAAAGCGTGAAAAATTAATCCCTTTATTCTCATAAAAAGTTCTATCTTCCGTAGCAATGACAGCATTTTGCAAATCTTGAGAAATACTATCTAACTCGACATAGGTCCCTTTTTGTCCCGACAGTGAACCTGCTTCGTTATTGGAACGGTCATAAATCACCGTTTTGGATTTCATAGACGCTTGCAAATCAGAAACATTGGTTGTCTTAGCGATGTAAAAAAGATAACCGCTAACAATTAAAACCAAAAATGCCACTAATGCAGCTAAAATTTTGCCCACATGGTAGCGCCGAAGAAAACGGCGAAGGGGGTGGTTACGAGGCAAACGCAGGCGCCCTATAACCCCCCGCCACCCTGTCTGTTTCTCAGGGGGTTCGTCTTGGTGACGGCGTTGAAAATTGGGTTCATGACCTTCCTTTGCCTCCTGAGCTTGCTGACGCTTTTGCGCCAATTCTGCTTGTTTTCCCTGACGCTTGACTTGCTCACGATAAGCCTTGGGAAAAAATTTCTTTTTAATTAAATCCATTAGTTTCATAAAGTCATTATAACAGCCCAACCTTAATTGCCAAACAAAAAACTTACGCCTGTATCATGATATAATGATTCTATGACCATGCATATCTCATTTTCCAACCCTTATCCAGAAGGAACACTCAAGGCCTTACTGGAGGACCATCTCTTAATTCCTCGCAAAATACGGCACTTTCTACGGACAAAAAAACACGTTCTAGTCAATCATCAGTCCGTTCATTGGCAGACTCTAGTGAAACCTGGAGATCATATTGACCTCTTTTTTGATCCAACAGATTATCCCGAGCGAGAACTCCCCCTTGGACAAGCTGATCTGGTTCCAGTGGTTTATGAAGATGATCAAATGATTATCGTTAACAAACCAGAAGGCATGAAAACGCATGCCAATGCCCCCGGAGAGATCGCCCTGCTCAATCACGTTTCCGCTCACGTTGGTCACCCTTGCCATGTCGTCCATCGCCTTGACAAGGAGACCAGTGGTCTCGTTCTTTTTGCTAAGACTTCTTTTATCCTTCCCATTTTAGGGCGTCTCCTAGAAAAAAAAGCGATCCAGAGAGACTACTGGGCCTTGGTTGATGGACAAACACCGAAAACTTTTACCGTAACAGAAGCCATTGGGCGTCACCGTCACGATCGACGCAAACGCATCGTAGACCACCGCCATGGTGATTGGGCTCGGACGCGCCTAACGCGCTTAAAGACCCAGTCCAATCTTAGTCTGTTACGCTGCCAACTCGACAGCGGACGCACCCACCAAATTCGTGTGCATCTGAGCTACAAAGGCTTTCCTATTCTAGGTGACCCGCTTTACAGTCATCACCAAGCACCCCGTCTCATGTTACACGCCTATCGCTTGCGTTTAACGCACCCTCTAACCGCACAAGCTATCGATGTACAAGCCAACTCCCAAACATTTGAAAATCACTTAAAACATTTTCTCACTTAAAATTAGCATATTTTTTGGGACTTCTTACTAAAAATGGTATCATAAACTTATGACTAAAAAAATGTATGAAGGCTTGACACAAGCCCAAGTAAACCACCGTCTGGACCAGGGCGCGGTCAACCGCTTTAGTGCCGACACAAGCACATCAACCTGGCAGATTATCAAGCGCAATGTTTTCACTTTATTTAACGCGTTGAACTTTGCCATTGCGCTAGCTTTGGCGGCGGTTCAAGCCTGGAGTAACTTGGTCTTCTTTGCCGTCATTTGTTTCAATGCTGTCTCTGGTATCGTTACCGAGTTACGTGCCAAACATATGATTGACAAACTCAATCTCATGAGTCGAGAAGCCATTACTGTCATTCGTGAGGGAAAGGAAATCCAGATTGACCCACAAGACATTGTCCTAGACGATGTGATTATCCTATCTGCTGGAGAACAGATTCCAAGTGATGCGACGGTTCTCAGTGGCCTTTGTGAAGCTAACGAAGCCATGCTAACGGGTGAAAGCGACCTTGTCCTCAAAGAAAGCGGCGACGAACTACTCTCTGGTAGCTTTCTCTCTAGTGGCCGCGTCTATGCACAGGTTATTCGTGTCGGAGAAAACAACTACGCTAACCAGTTAATGTTAGAGGCCAAAACTCTAAAACCCATCCAATCAGAGATTCTTAGCAGTCTCAACAGTATCTCTCGGGTAACCGGTCGCATCATCATTCCTTTTGGGCTTATTTTACTTTTGGAAGCTCTCCTCATGAAACATCTTCCCCTAAAGGATTCCGTTATTACAACGGCGACTCCACTTTTAGGCATGTTGCCCAAGGGAATTGCCCTTTTGACTGTTACGTCACTTTTGACTGCTGTCATTAAACTCGGTATGCGCAAGGTTTTGGTCCAAGAAATGTACTCTGTAGAAACGCTAGCACGAGTGGATACGCTTTGTTTGGATAAGACTGGAACCATCACCCAAGGGAAAATGACTGTTGAGGCCATGACTTCTTTAACAGATGACTTTGGCCAAAAACGGTTAGAGCAGCTATTGGCCACCTATATGGCCAATAGCGATGACAGCAATCCAACGGCCAAAGCCATTCGCAAGGCCTATCAGGAAACCAGCGCTGATTACCATGTCGGCCATATCATTCCTTTTTCAAGCGACCGAAAGTGGGGGGCTATGGAAATAGCGCCTGTTGGGAGCCTCTTTTTAGGAGCACCTGAAATGCTTTTGTCCGAAAATCCACCAGCTGTTAGCCAGGCTCAAGCCCGCGGATCACGCGTTTTGGTCTTAGCCCAAAGCCATCAAGGACTTGACCCACACCATAGCCAATTGCCAGCCGATATCCGCGCGATTGCTGTCTTAGAAATCACTGACCCTATCCGTGAGGGAGCAGCGGACACCCTAGAATACCTGCGTTCACAGGGCATTGATTTGAAAATCATCTCTGGAGATAATCCTGTCACGGTCTCTCATATCGCTCGCCAAGCTGGCTTTGACCAGGCTGCTTCTTATCTAGACTGTAGCAAGGTCACCGACGAGGAATTAGTGGCGAGTTGTGAAACGACTGCTATTTTTGGTCGGGTTTCTCCCCATCAAAAGAAGCTCTTGGTGCAAACTCTCAAGGCTAAAGGCCGCACCACAGCCATGACTGGAGACGGAGTCAATGACATTTTAGCCCTTAGAGAGGCTGACTGTTCCATTGTAATGGCTGAAGGCGACCCTGCCACACGACAAATCGCCAATCTGGTACTCCTTAACTCAGACTTTAACGATGTGCCTGAAATTCTCTTTGAAGGTCGCCGGGTCATCAATAATATCGGCCGTATTGCTCCGATTTTCTTCATCAAGACCATCTACTCTTTCTTGTTGGCCATTATCTGTATGGCGTCTGCCCTCTTTTTCAAAGCCAACTGGCTCTTGATTTTCCCCTTTATCCCTATTCAAATCACATTAATCGACCAATTTGTTGAAGGCTTCCCGCCATTCGTTTTAACCTTTGAACGCAATATTAAACCCGTCGAGAAACATTTCCTCAAACGCTCTCTGCTTCTGGCACTTCCAAGTGCTATCATGATTGTCCTCAGCGTGATTTTGGTAACCATCTGGGGGAATCTACAAGGTTGGTCGGCTAGCGATATGGCAACCTTATCCTATTACCTCCTCGGAAGCATTAGTTTCCTATCTGTTATCCGCGCTTGTCTGCCACTCAACATTTGGCGAGCTGGTTTGATTCTCTTTTCGGTGGTTGGTTTTTATAGCTCAGCCTTCATCTTACGTCACTTTATCGGGATTAGCACCTTGAGTAGTTCAACGCTTCCCCTTTATGGCGTGCTCATGTTAATCTTTGTCCTTGTCTTTATTGGTTGTAGCAAGCTCCAAAACTACCAATTTGACTAAATTTCAATGGCCTGTTACGATTTGTGCTATCAGCAGTTGTGGTCTCATGAACGACATAAAAATCCCCCAAGACTTGAATCTTGGGGAATTTTTTGTTTATTTTAGTCTTTTTCCACTATTCCATCAGTATGAACCGTTAACATTTGTCGGAATCTGTACTGATAACTTTGTGTTTCTAGGGTAACCTGAGGGTATTTATCTACCAAGTTGGCAACGTTAGACAAACCAAGCCCTTGGTGCCCAGCCTTACTCGTTACGCCACTACTATAGATTTTAGTAACAGAAACCCGTTGTTCCGCTGTCGAATTTTCAATAATGAAAATCACACGATGATCCTCTGCAATCATGGCCATATCCAATTTGGGATGGGCCGACTGTCTCGCTGCGTCAATGGCATTATCACAAAGATTGGTCAACAGCACAATATAATCAATCAAGGGCAAATTGACATCCGTTAGCTGCCCTGTTGCCTCTATATGAGCATCAACACCGGCAGACTCTGCCTCAATCAGCTTGGTAAAGAGGACACTCTTGACCGCTGGAATCTCAATTGCAGAGAGACGACCAACCTCAAAACGTGGGTCATAGGTAATTGTCTTTGTTTGTTCTACGATAGAACCGTATACGTCTCTAATTTCCTGAATATCCCCCTTATCAATTGAGAGTTGCAGGGAACGTAAAATATTAACATAGTCATGGCGAAAACCACGCAGTTCTTCATAAAGTCCCTCGACCTGCTGAGCGTAGTGGCTCATGCTATCGATATTATTCTGGTAAACCAATTGGTTGTTCACTCGCAACTGCTTTTGAAAGAAGTAATTGACCGATAAAATCATCAAAAGCAACAAAATGACGGCAATAGTAGCCAAAATACGTTGCGAGTATAGCCAAGCCAAAGGGGCATGAACCCAATTCATGGTGATAATGGACAAGGGAACCCCGACCAGGCGATAAGCCACTGAGTAGCCGTAATAAATGGTGCCAACGAGCCCGATACCTAAGAGAATACGATCTCGCAAATGAGGCTTGAGATGCGAAATGGCATCAGACATTGACCCCCCATCTCCCATCGGCCGTTCTCCAACAGCAATACTCAATAAGAGATGAGCCAAGGTTATCGCAAAAAGTACGATAAAGCCAGATACCGAGTCCGAAAACAACCCCTTATGGTAAAAGCCCATCGCAGGAAGCAGATAGTTTTTAAAAGCATCTACCAAGAGTTGTACAATACCAATCGGATAAACAATCCAGTACCAATACCACAAAATTGGTTCATTTTTACCATTAATCCAAATTCCCAAAAAGAGAAAGTAAAAGGGTAAAATAAAGAAATAGTATTGGGGTAAGGCAATGACCATCAGGTCATTCACCAGTAAGATAATTCCCCACTGCCACTTGGTCGGACGAATCCGTGAAACCAGCGCAAAGACAAAACACATGACTGTGATAAAGCCAAAAGACGTCAACATAAAAACTTAAAGCCTTCCTTCTTGATATTGGTTCAAGAGTTGTACGACCTTGGTCACCTTGTTACGAGCTAGCGGACAAGACATATCACTATCTGTGAAATAAGCGAGACGTTGAGACTTATCAATTCGTGAAATGGCTTGAATATTGACTACAGCTGATTTGTAGCAATGGAACAAACGTTTATCAATCAAAGCAATGTCTTTGAGATTTCCATAAAAGGCAATGCTCTTTTCACGCATGTGAAGCACCAACTGGTGAGGGGTATCTGAAGTCTCGATAAAGAGCACCTCACTAAAAGGAACTTTGATTTCCGTCCGTTTGGTCGAAACCAAAAACCAGTCCGCATTTTGCTCACGCATGGTTTCAACATACAGTAAACAAGCTTCAACTTCCTTATAGAAAGTCCGATTATCCAAGCCCTTATCAATAAATTTGAGGGCTGAAACCATGTATTGGAAAGTCAAAGGCAAAAATTCGGTATAAGCTGTCACAAAAACGATTTGCGCATGTGGCATCCGTTGACGAATTTCCTTGGCTACTTCAAAGCCCCGCTCATTTTGACCACCAAGTTCGATATCAAGGAAAAAGAGATCGATATCCTCTAAGCGATTCAGCTGAGAAAGAAGTTCCCTAGGTTCCCGATAAGTATGGACAGTCGCATCATTTAGCTTGTTATTGATCAAAGCCGTTCGAACGACATCCAGCATAAAGGCGCTCTGACGCCCGTCATCTTCTAAAATATGAATTTGCATATCCTAGCACTCCTTTCTATTATAAACCTCCGTCATTGTATCATAAAACCACCTAGAAATAACCCCATTCGAAGCGTTTTCTCACGTTTTGTTGTAAAGATGTCATATTTTGACGTTTTTCAGTTAATTTTTATCCTTTTTAACGGACGCTTCACCATTGCAAAAGCTCCGTTTTTCTTTTACAATTTAAGGTAAGACTAACAACAAAGGAGTTCCTATGTCTTCTCATTTTAAAGACGGGCTAAGCTACCTCAGGTCAAGTCACCACCGTCTTTGGTCTAGCCCTCTCAGAACCGCAAGCCTATGGCTCATGACCCTCATACTACTCACGCTCCTCTTATTCAGTCGTTTAGTGACCAATAGTTGGGAAAAAAGCGCGAGCCATCGCATCCATCACTATCTCCCTGAAAACACATTGGCCCTGACACACTTACCCAACGATATCAAACAAGTTTCAAGTGTTTTCAAAGATAAGCGTAATAGCCCGCAACCATTGACTTCAAACGACTGGCAAAACCTCCCTGGTCTGGTTAGTCTCCAAAAAACGAGTTTGTCCCAAATCGTTTTTGGAAAGTCACAACAGCCATGGCTCTTAACCAAGCGTACTCCCTCTATTTACCTCCTCCAATTCCGAAATGAAACTTACCTCAACCAAGCTAAAGCACAGTTTGGAAAAAACAAAGAGGCACGGCGTCTTCTCCTCAATAAACAAGATGCCCACATGGCACTTATCTATATCGCACAAGGTAGCGGTGCCATTGCTTTTATAGTGCTTGTGTTCGTGTTCATCGGTGCTCATTTTTTCAGCCGGCGTTTCCTGCTTCCACCACGAGAGCAGGCTAACCAGCCTAGTCTCTTTGGGATTTATCTCTGGCTAGCCCTTGAGACAGCCACAGGAGCACTTATCCTGACACAAGGGCTCGTAACCGTCATCAACCACTCGCCTATGAGGCTATCTTTCCCTCTAACGCTCAATGCTACCCTGATTCCCTATGCTTTTCTAGTCGCCGACCTAGCTAGTCTATGTCTTTACAAGTATCAGATGAAAACCGTAAAAAAAGAGGCTTAAGCCTCTTTTTTCTTATAGGATATTATCAAATTCTTCACGGACGGCTGTAGGCCAGACACTAGATTGCACTTCACCAATGTGTTTTTTACGCAACAAGAACATGGCCATCCGAGATTGTCCAATTCCTCCACCGATAGTTAGTGGAAAAAGACCATGCAAGAGAGCTTTATGCCACTCGTAGTTAAGACGGTCTTCGTCACCTGTGATCGCCAATTGGCGTTTCAAGGCTTCTTCATCAACCCGAATTCCCATAGAAGACAATTCAAAAGCAGAACCTAAGACATCGTTCCAAACCAAGATATCTCCGTTAAGACCTTTGTAACCATTTTCTGACTCAGTTGTCCAGTCATCATAGTCGGGCGCACGGCCATCATGCCGTTGGCCGTCTGGTAAAATGCCTCCAATACCAATCAAAAAGACAGCCCCGTATTCTTTTGTGATCGCATTTTCACGTTCTTTAGGCGTCAAATCAGGGTAACGCTCCACCAATTCTTCCGAATGGATAAAGGTGATTTGCTTGGGTAGGACGGCCTCGATATCATAACGGGCCTCAACAGCAAGTTCTGTCAAACGAATCGCCTTATAGACCTGCTCTACCGTTTCTTTGAGGTAGGCAATGTCGCGTCGGCCATCTGGAATCACCTTTTCCCAATCCCACTGATCCACATAGATGGAATGGGTAGGATCCAGTTCTTCCTCATCTGGACGGAGAGCTTTCATGTGAACAAAGAGCCCTTCCCCCTCATTGAAACCAAAGCGTGCCAGCGTATGACGCTTCCATTTTGCCAATGAATGTACCACTTCATATTGGGCCTCAGGAATCAGCTTCACGCGCACAGACACCGGATTTTCGATCCCATTCAAATTGTCCTGCATCCCATCGCCGACACGGCTCAAAATAGGCCCTTGCACTTCAACAACTCCAAGTTTATCTTTGAGGTATTGCGTGAAGGTGTTTTTGACAAAGGAGATCTCCTCCTGCTGGTGAATAAAGCTTTTTTTCATACGCTTTCCTTTCTTTTCTGAAAAAAACATTTTTATTTTTATATTTTTTCAGTTATTGCTCCTATTATACCCTGTATTCTTAAAAAAAGCTTAATTTTACTGTTAAATGTTAGTTTTTCTCACACAATCACTCTGAGACCAGCACAAGAGCAACTCAACAGCCTTTTCTAAGGCAACACCCAATGTTCCAGAGCATAAGCGACACCATCAGCTTGGTTACTTTTTGTCTGATAGCGGGCCAAGGCTTTGACTGCAGTACTAGCATTTCCCATAGCGACAGGGTGGCCGACTTCTGCTAGCATTTCTAAATCATTCGCCGCATCTCCAATCGCCATGACGTCTGCCAGAGCAATGCCTAACGCTTGGCAGAGACTCTTAAGGCCAGAGGCCTTGCTGACCCCTTTAGGAAGCACTTCAAAAAGATAGGGTTGCGAACGCACTACTGAGTAATCCCCCTCTAGGCTTTTTTCAACTTGCGCTTGAAAACGATCCATCAGATCTGGTTCTGCCATGTACATGGCTTTAAAGACCTTTTCGCCAACCATATCTTCTAGACTAACAGCCCTGGCTTGATCAAAAACCAAATCAGCATCCGCTTGAACAATCGCAGGTACTTCCTTGGCCAGAACATCATAATGGTCGCTCACTAAGGTCAAATGAACCCCAGAAAAGGGTTCTGATAGTGCCAACAAGTCTTTCAAGGCCGAGTGAGGAAGCGTCTGCGCTTCTAGTAAAGTCCAACCATTCGTCTGATAAATGCTACAACCATTATTTAAAACAGCAAACGCTTGGTCAGCCCCTAAGTCTAATTGGTCATAATAGGGCTTGACCCCCGACAATTGTCGGCCTGTACAGATGACCACTTTGACACCTGCTTGAGCCACTCTGGCAATGGCTTGAACATTTTTTTGTGACAAGTGTTTATCATTATCTAGCAAGGTACCATCCATATCAATGGCTACTAATTTTATCATGGTAACTCTCCTATCCGTATTAGGTTTATTTTACCACTCAGACAGGTGCCTGCCAAGGTTGTAGATACAAAAACCTGTCAAGCGCATCGCTTGACAGGTAGTGTGTTTTAAGAAGACAATTGCAACGTGTTATGATACTGCTTTTGAAGGTCTTTTGGTAACTGCTGGTCACTGATAATAGCTGTGATTTGTTCTAAATCGGCATAGTTAAAGAAGCCTTGGTGATTAAACTTGCTGGCATCTGCCAAGACGTAGCGCTCTTTCGCCTGCAGCAGAACTTGGGCATTGACACCCCCTTCTTCTTCGTTGTTTGTTGTGATGTTTTGACCCAAAATACCGTCCGTACCAATAAAGGCTTTATCAATCTGAATACCTTCTAAAACGCGCTGGGCAAACTTCCCTACAAAGGTATCGGTCTTTTGGCGATAACGTCCGCCAATGAGAAAAACGTCGAGTAGCGCCATCTGTTTTACCCGCTCAAAGAGCAGGAGTGAATTGGTAACCAAACTGATTTTTTTATCGCCAAGGTAATCGCCCATCAAGGCAGCGGTTGTCCCAGAGCCAATAAAGACGGTATCCCCATCATTAATGCGAGCAACACCAGTTTGAGCAATCGCACGTTTTTCATCGATATGGCTGATGTCTCTTTCCTTGCGAGTAGCATCCAAAAGACTCTCTGGTGTCTTGCGATGGGCGCCACCATGAACCCGCACCAGTAACCCTTGTTCTTCTAGCGTAATCAGGTCACGCCGAATGGTCATATCTGTCACCCCTAATAAGGCGACCAATTCCTTTACCGTAACAACACCCTTACTGTCCACTTCGTTTAGGATTGCCACATGTCTATTTTCTTTCATGACAGGCCTCCATTTTTGTGTCACCAAACACCTGGTTTGATGATTTTCCCCCTTCGTTTGTTCTTATCTTGTCCCTCACTCTCATGATAGAACGATGCTGTTTCTTTTTCAAGTAAAAAAATGAAAAACATGTAATTTTATGACATTTGTCGTCTCCTTACAAACAAAAAAACAAACAAAAACAGTGATTCTCCCTTAAAACACGTCACCGATTTATCTTATTTTATGCATCTCAGAAAAACGACATGGAAGAAAATAGCTAAAAAAGAGACCCTAAGGGTCTCTTTTCTTTTATATCTTGTTAAAAATCAGCCAGCCAAAACCTACTCTTTTTCATGAGCAACGACTGAATGCTTGTAGCCGTATACGGCATATATCACACAGCCTACTAAGACAGCGATACCAAACGCTAACCAGGTTGCAGGTTGCAACTGACTCATCAACGACAAGCAAATCACAATGGATACTAACGGTAAAAACGGTACCCAGGGGGTTTTAAATTGTCCTTCCTTGGGTTGACCCTCTCTGCGTCGCAAAACGATTAACCCTACTGCCAAAATAACCAGATAAGCTAGTGTCACGATATTGACAAATTCAGCCATACTGGCCAGTGGAAAAATGCCTCCACAAATCATGGCCGTCCCTCCCACTAAAAGGGTAGCATTTTTGGGAATACGGCGGCGCTTGGTGACTTGGCTAAAGGTTTGTGGCAACAAACCGTCGCGGCTCACACTGTAAATGGTCCGAGCTAGCGCATAAGTCATCGAAATACAGACAGTGATCAAGGTCAAAATGGCAACAACTGAGACATAATTCGCCGCCCAGCCCATACCAATTTGACGCAAGGCAAAGGCAACCGCATCATCGACATTTAGCTTAGTATAGTGAACAATACCTGTCAGAACCAAAGTAACCACTGTATAGAGGATGGTCACAATAGTTAAGGAAATAATAATCCCTTGAGGAATGAGTTTTTGCGGTTTTTCGACTTCGTCAACCGTCATGGAAATCGATTCAAAGCCCAAAAAGGCAAAGAACATAATCGCTGCACCACCTAAGATTCCCGTACGACCTCCAAAGACCGTCCCCATACCAAAGGGAGCAAAGTCATTCCAATGCTGTGGGTTAATGAAAAAGAGTCCCACTAGAATAAACAAGGCCAAGGCTGAGAACTTTAACACCACTAAACTGGTATTAAAGCGTAAAACGGCTTTGGCATCTGTCAGGACTAAAGCCGTCACAAATACCATGACCAAGATTGGTAACAAATCAATAAAATGTCCTTGACTGGGGTCAAAAGTCCCATTGAGGGCTTGGGGTAAGGTTAACCCAAAACTGGCTAAAAGTCCCTTAAGGTATGAGCCCCAGCCCGAGGCGACGCTTGAAATCGCCATCAAAAATTCTAAAATCAAAAACCAGGAAACCAGCCAGGCCGGAAATTCTCCCAAGGTGGCATAAGTATAGCTGTAGGCCCCCCCATTGGACGGAATGCGTGAGGCAAATTCGGCGTAAAAAAGCGCTGAAATCCCTACAGCAATAGCTGCAATGATAATGGAGATGATCAGTCCTGGTCCTGCATAAAGGGCGGCTCCTGTCCCCGTTACGGTGAAAATACCGGTTCCCACCATCGATCCTAAACCAAGAAAAATTAGATCCCATAGCTTGAGATGGCGGTTCATTTCCGTGTGTCCGGTGCTGGTATTCTTACGTCTAAAAATGGACAAAACAATTCCTCTATTCTTGAAAATTTGCAGGTCTGCAACCTATCTATTTTAGCATGGATTAAGGTTTTTGTAAATGGTGGAGGCAGCAAAAAAGCGCCACCCCTTGGGCGGACGCTGCTCGCTAGATTGGACTAGTTGGCCTGATTTAGAAAAGCATGTAGGGCCTGGGAAAATGCTTCTGCATTCTGGAAAATAGACCCATGCCCCGCATCAGGGTAGATGATGAGCTTGCTGCCAGCAATCTTGTGGTGCAGATCGTAAGAATTTTCCGTAGGGACCTGCATATCCTGATCCCCATTGACAATCAGAGTGGGCTGACTTATATAGCTGAGGTCGTCACTTGGTGCCTTGCCCCAGCGCTTGATGGCACGCAGCTGCTGGCGCATGGCAGATAGGGTAATCTTGTCATCTGCATCTTCCGCACGACGCTGAGCCATGCGGCCGAAGACCTTTTCCGCCTCCAAGCGACCTGCCTCATCATGATTGTAAAAGATGTAGCGCTTAGGGTCAACATGATGGCGAATGCCACGATAAATGTACTTATAGGTCTTCCTGGAAACTTTATCCATTTCAAAACCACCACGAGGGCCCGTTCCTGCTAGGATGAGGTGGTTGACCAGGGCTGGATAGTGGCGCACGATTTCCTGGGCAATCATGCCACCCATGGAGAGACCGAGGAGGTCAATCTGCTCATAACCCAGGGCTGCGATAATGGCCACCGCCTGCTCGGCCATGTCTGGAATGGTCTTGCCAATCTTCCCCTGGCTGGCACCGACACCTGGCAGATCCATGACCAGGATATGCCGCTCCTCAGCCAGCAAATCCAGCAGCAGGGGATCCCAATTGTCCAAGGTGGCAGTCAAATGGGTCAGGAGAACCAGCGGACGCTTGGACTTTCCCTGAGCCAGCTCGCGGTAGGCAATCTTGTTACCTTGGACTTGGATGTAGTGATTTTTACTTGTGATATATGACATATTATTTTCCTTCCATGCTTAATACGTTTTTCCCACAGACGCCGCCCTTTTCCAGCTTGACTAGGGCAGGATTGGCCTCATCGAGCGGGTAAAGGCTGTCGATGGCAGGGCGAACGCCCTGCTCTGCTAGGATGCGCGCGGCTTCTTGGCTACCAGCCTGTCCAGCTTGCCGCCGACCAGCCAAAAGAGCAACTGTTTCCACTTGGCAAGGCCCATCCGTTGGGCGAAAGCTACATCGAGCAGGTCCTTGAGCGATACCAGGTGGCCTCTTGTTTTCAAAATACCCAGGTGATTGACCCCAGCGGCTGCGACCTTGACCAGGACCTGGTCAGGCTGAATGTGGGCTTGGCTACTTCTGTCAGGCTGACTTGGGGAGCTTGTTTGGTGTAACGTGTGTATTGTGTGGCTTTCATAGGGCTTCCTCACTGCTTGTATCACTTACTGATACAAGCTTTGGGTAAAAAGGTCTGACTGATTGCGTCAGACTTGGCTGATTTTGACTTGATGATAGAGTTCGTCGATCACGTCCTGCAGGGTCTGATGGGTCAGTTTGTCTGCCACCTCCTGCTCAGCTGTGCCGAAGATAGCTGACATGACGCCCTTGGCATGCTTGCCGACAGGGCAGGCAGGGTTGGCATGCTGATGGACCTGGAACAGGGTGAAATGATCCACTTCCTGGGTGGCATAATAAACCTCCAGAAGAGACAGGTCCTTGGGCAACTTGACCAGCTGGTAGCCCGACTTGCCCTGCTGGGACGCCAGCAGGCCTGCTTTTTTCAAGAGAGCCGTGATTTTGCGAATGTAGCTGGCATTGGTCCCGACGCTGGTCGCCAGGGCCTGCGAACTTAAATCCCCACCCCGCTCACTAATCATGACTAAAATGTGTAGGGCGACTGAAAATTTAGTATCCATGGGACTCCTTTTTGTATTATGTATCTGTATCGAATACAAGTATCAGTATACACCTTTTTTTCACTCTGTCAAGCGTCCTTATTAAAAAATTTCGCTATCTAACTTTCGAACGCAAAAAAACACCTCCTAAGAGGTGCTTTTCTGGAGCATTACTTAGACCGCTGTCGCGATACCGTTAGCATCAAAGCGGTAACGACGACCGTCAATGGTACGTGTCGTATTGACATACGCTAAACCATTGCGCGCAAAGTAATAGAGTTTGCCATCAATGGTTTTAAAGCCATTGCGGAAGAGTTCGCCAGAGTTAGCATCATAATAACGTATTTGTTTGGCCCAACTAGCCCCGCTCTCAACCAGCGTTCCCTTGGCTTGGCGGCCATCGCTGTAGAAATACAGGCTTTGCCCATTGATCGTCCGTTGGCCAGTGACTGCTGCCCCATCGCCACCTAGGTAGTACCAGTTGCCTGTCTGATCGCTGACAAAGGTATTGGTCAAAAGACTGCCTGAATTGGCATCTGTCTGATAGGTCTTGCCATTAAGGGTCACCATAGCCCCTTTTATCTGCACACCTGTGCTAGCAAAGAGCACGCGTTGACCTCTGATGGTTTGTAAGCCTGTCAAGGCATTACCATCTGCGCCAAAGTAATACCACACATTGTCACCAGGGCTATACCAACTATTGGTCAAAAGGCTACCTGAGTTAGCCTCATAATAGCGTGGGGTAGACTTACCATTGTCAAAGACCAGTTGCCCTTTAATTTGAGCGCCAGTCTTGTCAAAGTAGAGTTTTTGCCCCTTGATGGTTTGTGCGCCTGTCACAGCTCGACCATCATTGCCAAAGTAATACCAAACTCCTGTTCCTTGGTCTTGAGCAAAGATGTTACGGCCTAAATTACCTGAATCTGGCAAGAAGTAACGCAAGCTACCATCAGCGAAGCGGATAATTTTGTCCTTGGCTTGGAAGCCATTTTCCTTATCAAAGTAATAGGTTCCACCGCCCCAATTAAGGAGACCTGTCACCATCTTACCTGTCGTGGTAAAGGCACGCACCAAGGTCCGTGTGCTATCAAAATCAAAGAATTGGTTGATGACCATGGCCCCATCCAAGGCATAGTAATAGAGACTACCGTCTTTTTCTTGGCGGAAGGTTTGACGCACTTGCACCCCGTTGGCCAAGAAATAATACTGCTTGCCATTGATGGTTTGCTTACCGGTGGCCATGTAACCATTTTGGTCAAAGTAATAGCTGTTGCCATCTACGGTCACAAACTGACTTTTGGCTTGTTTGCCATCACTAAAGCGGTAGATAACTTTATTGTCTTGCGCTGCAAAACCAGAACCATCGGTCTTACGCAAAGCTTGTGGCAATAAGAGTTTGTCAGCGCTGGTATCAAAGTAATTCCCCGTACTCTGGTCTTTGAGGACATAACCTGCCCCACGACCTAAGATATTACTTCCATTGAAGTATTTGGCTGACCACTGCGTGATTTTCTCATCAGTTGGCATTTGCTTACCATTAGAGATTTGCACGCGCTCAAAGATAGCTGGGTATTTGGCCTTGAGCTCATCCAAGTATTTCCCACCATACTGGCCTTGATAGTCTGTGCCATCGGTCTTGGTATTAGCGACATAAGCGGAATGGTAGATGTTGGCTCCTGAGCGGGGATTGCCATAACCGTCTGCTCGTGAAGCGGTTACGACTTCTTTACCTGGCAGGCTATAAATCTGGTCTGGAACCCAATCCGCCATCACGGACATACCACCTGCGTGCAAGGCCCGAATGGCATTGAGCAAATCATCCAGAGAACCGTACTTGTTATTGCCAGAGAGGGCGATGTCGTAGCGGTCACTAAAGGCGTAGCCATTATCAATGACAGAATCCAAGAAGGTGCCGTCCTTGCTAGAGACGTATTGTGGTGGCATTTCAAAGGATGTCACTCCCCAAGATTTGAGCAAGTCAATCTTTTGCGGGATGATTTTGTTCATGTACTGGCTCTCGTTTTCGGCAAAGGCCTGGAAGTTAGAGAAACCTTCGAAAATCAACTGAGAATCCAAGGCAGCATTGGACTCATAGACAAGTCCACTACTATTTTTAGTATCGGTAGCTTTGGTTCGGGCATCTTGGTTATCGCTAGCCCCAACTGGCACCCAGACGGCCAAGTAACCTGAGACCTGTGGGTTAGCCACACCAAAGATATCACTAGCTGTAAAGGTCAGGTTCCCATTGCTATCTGTGTACTTAATCAGATGGGATGGTACTTCTTGGTCTGTATTGTAAACACTCAAACCGTCGGCACGACTGAGTAAGACTGGGCGGTAGGCCTGGTTCTTATGCGCAGCCCCCATAGCAACGGTATGTGTATTGCCCCCTAGATTGAGCTGGGTGTTATTGCTCATCAAAAGAACCATCCCTTGGGTACGGGTGTCATTTGTCCCTTGGTCAGACACACTATTTGCCCCTTTTCCGTAACGGACGGAGGTCAGCAAATCACCTGAACCAACGGTTTGAACGGTCATGTCCTGCCCACCAGCCACGTACTTGACACGCGCTTTCATCAAGGCATCCAAAGCATCGTAATACGGTGATTTTTCCGCCATATAATGCCCGTCATCGGTAAAGACGTCGCCATAGTAAACCCGCGTAACGGTGTCTTTATTGGTCAACATGAAGGCATAGGCCGCAGGAATATTGTACTGGGTATACCGCTTGTCGGTTTTCTTCATGTCTTCATTGTAGATCTTGAAGGCCTGCTTGATTTCATCCAGCGTCATGCGGTAGCCGGTGACAGAAGAGTTGATATTTTGTTGGACAATGGTTTGAATAACCGACTGCACCTCAGAGTCGTGGGCGCGGACAAAGAGATAATTGGCCGTTCGTTCGGTATTTTTTGCCTCAGCATTACGTGGGCTCAAGCTATTAGTCATGAGGACTTTCATGTCCAAGCTACGAGAGCCAGGTGACCAGAGGAAGCGATTGACCAAAGCTTCTCGTAAGTGGTTGTCAATGGCCAGTTGTGCGCCCTTGTGATCCTTGTTATAGAGAGGGTCATTGTAAGACCAGCCTTCAAAGATAGACAAGTGAGCAATGGCTTTAGCTTGACTGTCATCCACACCGTAGGCTTGTTTGAAATAATCTGAAGCAATCTGCAAGAGGTCAGCATCAACATTGTCCAAAGCATCAACACGCACACCGTCAAAGTTGGCACTGCTATCATTAGCCATAATTGAACCAATGTTCATGATGTAATGCAGCCAGTTGAGTTGCTCTGCTTGAACGGCTGGGTTGGAGTTATCAATGTCGTTAGCCAAGAGAAATTCATTTCCACCTAAGGAACGGTCATCGAAATACTTAGGCGTGCCTGTTTGGTTGGTCGGTGTCCGGTTGAGCAAACGGTAGTTGGAATTGGCATAATCCGTGCGCCCAGCGGTCTTACCTTGGGCATTTTCAAAGACCAGTTGGCCACCCTGTAAGTGGTCATTTCCCTTGTTTTCGGAATTGATATTCCATTGGTTTTGCGTTTTGACAAAGTCAGACATGGCCGTCCGCAGCCATTGGGTATTGCCTTCGCTGCTGATACGTTGTTCAATTTTGGCTTGCACTTCTTGTGCTGCCTTGTTTAAGGTTGCGCTATCTGATGAAACAGAATAACTCGTCGTAGCACCCAGACCCGTTTTTTTCATAAAGTCCAAGTAAGCTACTTGAGTTGTGGTATCTGGCCACCAAACCATCAAAAGAGGACGCAGGTCATTTTCACTAGAGTCGGTCCATGTTGTCCCATTTGTCAAAATGGCTTTGGGGCGGTACCAAGAATCGGCAGTCAAGAAAGTATCAACGGCTTCAATGCTCTTTTCATCCGTATTAACCAAGCGATTTCCTTGGGCATAGGTAGTCACGGGAGCATTTTCATCTAAAACAGGGCTGACAGTTTGATCCACCCGGGCACCATCTCGGCCGAAATAATAGGTCTTGTCGCCATCCTCTAGGAGGTAATTTTTACGACGGTTGCCGTAGTCAGTTACGTAATAAGATTTGCCATCTTCTGTCTGAATGTGATCTGTTGAAGCAGAGGTCGCCGGACGGTCATTTTCGATCCGTGACTGGCTATCAGAAGGGACTGATGGCGTGGTATCTGTCGCTGTCGGCGTCGCTTGTGAATTAGCGTCCGTGATTGATGGACTGGCTTGCTTGTCGGTGACAGTGCTAGTGGCTGGATTTGTTGTAGCCGTCGTATCCGTCGAGTCGGTTGAACCTTGTCCTTGATTAGCACTTGGTGTATCTGTTGTAGCTGGATTTGTTGTCGTTGTCGGTGCCACATCTTGACCGTTGACAATCACCCTAGTGGTGGTATTATCATCCGTTGAGACACTGATATTAAACCCATTCCCCGTCCAAGTGTTGACTTGGTCCGCTGAAACGGTCGTTTCCCCTGTTGCTCCCAGTGCTGCAATCGACAGACTAGACACCGCTAGGGCGACCCAGGTTTTTTTAACCTTGTGTAATTTATAATGAACTTTTTCTTGCATGGCAAAAAGATCTCCTCAATATTCCTAATAATTCCTAATATTATTGCTTTAGGTCCAACTACGCCCTTGAGCGTCGAAGTAACGCCAAACCCCTTGTGAAATTTCTACCCAACGGTTTTTAGCCATCTCACCAGAGTCCGCATCATAGTAATACAAGCTACCATCGATAGTCACTGCACGACCTTTGACTTGCTTACCATCTTGATCAAAGTAGAGGTCTTGACCATTGATGGTTTGACGCCCTTTTACGGCATTCCCATTTTGGTCAAAGTAAGCCCAGACATTGTTGCCAATTTGTTCAAAGCGATTGACAATCATTTCACCAGAATTGGCGTCAAAGTAACGGGTTTGTCCATCGACGACTGCTGTTCTTCCTTTTACTTGGCGACCCTCTTGATCAAAGTAAAGGGTTTGACCATTGATATGTTGCAAGCCTTTAAGTGCTGCGCCGTCATTGCCGAAGTAAGCCCAGACATTGTCTCCAATTTGTTCAAAACGGTTGATAATCATCTCACCAGAATTGACATCGTAGTAACGTAAGACGCCATCTACTGTGACTGCACGCCCCTTGGCCTGAATGCCGTCCTGATCAAAGTAGAGGTTTTGACCATTAATGATTTGACGACCCGTCACACGCTTGCCTGTTTGGTCCAGATAAACCCAAACGTTGTCCCCAATTTGTTCGAAGCGACCTTTGATGTCTGGTTGTGGCTGTGGACTTGGTAAATCTTTTGAAAGCACACCTTGCGCATCATAGTAAGTCACGTGACCTTTGGTATCTTGGCGGTAACCATTGCGTAATTGTACCCCATTAGCCAAGAAGTAATAAGACTTCCCTTTAATGGTCTGTTGACCAGTCACCATCCGGCCGCGGTTGTTGAAATAGTAAACATTGCCCTTGCTATCTTGGATGAAGGTGTTACGCGCCATATTTCCATCTGTGTAATAGTAATAAGCACTTCCCAAGCGACGGACAAAACGTCCCTTACCATCTGTTTGGTTTTGGTTATTCCCCTGACCACTTGCAAGTACCAGCGGAAGATTGAGATTACCATCGCGCGTGCTCAGATAAGTACCTGCGCTGTTTTTAAGCACATAGTCAGCCCCTCGTCCAAGAATGTTAGAGCCATTCATGTATTTGGCTGACCAAGCGGTAATCTTTTCAGAACCATCAATGGTTTTACCTGTTGAGACTTGCACACGTTCAAAGATTTGTGGGTAAAGCGCCTTGAGTTCGTCCAGGTATTTACCACCGTATTTACCTTGGTAATCATCGCCCTTGGTCCGTGTTTTGGCTGCATAAAGGCTATGGTTGATGAGCGCTCCATCTTTTGTCTTTCCATAATTGTTGACTCGAGTGGCCGTCACGACCTCATCGCCAGGCAAGTTATAAATCTGATCGGGAACCCAGTCTGCAATCGCTGACATGCCGTGCTCGTGAACCGCTTTGAGGGCTGCTTTAAGGTCAGCTAGAGAACCGTATTTGTTGTTTTGACTCATAGCGATGTCATAACGGTCGCTAAAGGCATAACCATTTTGAATGACAGAATCCAAGAAAGTGCCGTCCGTACTTGAAACATATTGTGGTGGGAATTCAAAACTCGTGATCCCCCATGACGCAAAGAGTCCGGCATTTTGCGCAATAATCTTATTGGTGTATTGGGCATCATTTTGCACAAAGTCTTGGAAGTTAGAGAAACCTTCATAGATGACTTGAGAATCTAGAGCTGCAGATGACGTGTAGACCAAGCCATTGTTATTTTTCTGGTTGTTGGCTTGCGTTCGTGCATCTTGACCCTCACTAGCTCCGACAGGAACCCAAACAGCCAAGTAGCCATCGACTTGTGGATTCCGCGTTCCTTCAATTTCACCAGCAGTGAAAATCAGGTAGCCGTTTTCATCTGTGTATTTGACCAGACTCGTGTCACTATCATTGAGATAGGCATCCAAGCCTTGACTAGAAGTTTTGAGCAAAGGTCGGTAGGCTTGGTTTTTGTGGGCCGCTCCCATATTGATTTTCAGAGTACCGGTCAGTTTCATGGTTGGATTGCTGGCCAAAATAACTGCCATCCCTTGCGTGCGTGTTTCCGCTGTCCCAGCATCTGTTGCACTGTCGGCCCCTTTACCATAACGAACAGAAGTCAAGATGTCAGCAGGTGTCCAGCCACTGAGTTCAGATGGACGACTTGATGTTATGTCATAATGCATTTGCATATCTTGACCACCAGCCACATATTTGATGCGGGCTTTCAACAGGGTCTCGATAGCCTTATGGTAAGGCGATTCTTGCGCCATATACTGACCATCATCGGTATACATATCTCCATAATAGACCCGTGGCACCACATCCTTATTGGACAACATCAGCGCATAGGCAGAAGGAATATTGTACTGAGTATAGCGCTTGGTAGCACTGCGCATATCGGCATTATAGATTTCAAAGGCCTTCTTCATCTCATCCAGCGTGAAGGTATTCCCTGTGGAACTGGTATTGATTTCTCGTTTAATAATCTCACCAATAACCGTCTGAACTTCAGAGTCATGGGCACGGACAAAGGTATAGTTTGCCCGACGGTCAGTGTTTTTCTTTCCAGCAGATCGTGGGTTTAAAGAATTGTCAATCAAAGGTTCCAGACCAGATCGTGCACCATTTGTTCCATTAATGGGACGCAACAAAGAAAAGACCATTGACAAACGAGCCAAGTCATCCATCGGTAACTGGGCATCTTTCATATCAGTCGTGTAGTAAGGGTCGTTGTGTGACCAAGCTTCCTGGATAGATAGATGTTTGATCGAATCAGCTTCACTTTGATCAATCTTATAACGCGCCTTCATGTAATCTGAAGCAATCTGCAAAAGATCCGCATCAACATTATCCACTGCGTCAACACGTAAACCATCAAAATCTTCAGAAGCATCTCCACCCGTTAGGCTACCAATATTCATAATATAATGAAGCCAGTTAAGCTGTTCTGCTTGAACGACAGGGTTGGAGTTGTCAATGTCATTAGCCAGGAGGAACTCAAAACCGCCGTTGGTCATGTCTGCCGTGTATTTGGGGTTGTGAACGCCGGTTTGGTTGGTTGGAGTGCGATTCAAAAGGCGATAGTCTGAATTGGCCTGAGTCGTCCGATTATCACTATTGAACAGTAGGGCTCCGCCTTGTAGGTGGTCGTTGGTATCATAGTTTTCAGAGGCAATGCTCCAACCTGGTTGGGTCTTGACAAAATCTGAAATAGTTGCTCGTAACCAAGCTGTCCCTTCTTTTCCGATACGCACTTCAATGGCCTTTTGGATATCCTGAGCCGCTTGGTTCATCGTGGCTTGATCACTAGCAGATGTGAAATTTTGATCGGTTCCCAAACCTTGACGTGCCATGTAATTGAGATATTTCGCTTGAATATCTTTACTTGGCCACCAAACACTCAAAAGCGGACGTTTGTCATCTGCCGTTGAAGCTGTCCAAGTTGTTCCATCTTTGAGAATTTCTTTGGGACGATACCAAGTCTCGGCTGTAAAGTAACCATCAACGGTTTCGACATCCTTTTCACTGGTGCTATAGAGAGCATTTTTGTCCCCTTTTGTTGCAGGATTATTAGGGTCAACCGTTGACCCACCGTCCTGACCAAACCAGTAAGCCTTTTGATTGGTTAATTCCCCAGTGCTGTTGTTAAAATATTGGCTCCCACCATTTTTTTCTACTACATAATTTTTAAGGACATTCCCTTGGTCATCGACTAAGTAAGTTTTCCCGCCAATTTCTTGGGTATGACCTGTCGCTGCACTAGTTGGCGTGTCATCACTGACTGCGCGCGTGCGACGAACCAAAGAAGTTCTTGCCTGATCTGTTGATAGGCTGTTATCGACTAGGCTATCGGTTCCTACGGTTGTCGTCGTACTATCAGTCGATACACTTGCCTCAGTAGTCGTCTGGTCTGATGCCTGATCTGGCGCTTGCGTCTGACTTGCATCATCCTGAATGGTCGCTCCTGTTGCCACCGCTTGATCCGTTGTACTTTGCCCAGCCGTGTCAGTGGTAAGATCAACAGCCACCGTATCCGTGGTCTGGTCGCTGGCTTGTCGATCTACTTGAGCTTGAGCATCCACTTGGTCAGCTAAAACAACCGTTTCCCCACTGACCCCTGTCAAGGCCGCAATCGATAAAGTAGAGACCGCTACAGCCACCCAAGATTTCTTTACCTTATGCAAGGTGTAATGAACCTTCTTTTCCATAAAACAACTCCTTAAAAAGTTAATATTACACAAAAAGTATATCGTATTTTAAGGTAGTTTTAAGTCAGTTTAAGCTTATGTCACGTAAAATTATTCCATTGTAAAGTTTCCGAAAAACAATTGTAACATTTCTTCATGAATTGCTGTTTTTTGATATATTCCTTTTGCCGTAGTTTTGTTGTAACTATTAAAATAGCATTTTATGCTAATATGACTATACAAAAATTGACATTCTGTTACAGAGGTGACACAACACAAAAAGACTCTTAATCAACAGTTTAAGAGTCTTTTTGTATAATTATTCACCACTTTTTATATTACCGACAAATTATCCATGCCAATGAAGCGACGGATCAAAGGCCTGACCAACCTGGGCATTTTCCAGTTCAATGATGCCACGTTTTTGAGGCGCATTTGGCAGTTGCAGTTCACGCGGGCTACACATCATGCCGTAGCTGTCTTCGCCACGCAACTGACCTGGGAAAATCAGGCTACCATTGGGCATCATAGCTCCGGGCAGAGCCACGATGGTTTGCAGACCCACACGGGCATTGGGCGCACCAGCTACGATTTGGATGGGAGCGTCAGCCCCCACGTCCACTTGGCAAATATTGAGATGGTCACTGTCTGGGTGGGCTTCCATGGCCACAATCTCACCCACGACAAACTTGGGTGTTAGGTCATTGACCAGTTTTTCCTCGAAGCCTTGCTCGCTCAACTGGGCATTGAGAACAGCCACGTCGGCATCAGTCAGAAAGACTTGTCCCGTACCCTCGATAGTCACTAGTCGGGAGGCGTCAAAAATGTTCCAACCCACCGTCTCCTGACTGTCCTCACGATAGACCCGTGCAATGGGACCACGGCGTTCCACAGCCAACTTAGCCCCCTTGTCATCTGCCACAATTACCATCAAAATGTCGCCCACATGGGCTTTATTATATGTAAAAATCATAGAACCTCTCTTATAATGCGTCCAAAAAAGCGATCACTTCAGCCTTGGTTTTACGAGCCTTATTGACCAAGCGACCAATCTCCTGACCATCCTCGAGAACAACCAGGCTAGGAATACCAAAAATACCCCATTCCTGGGCTACCGCCAGAAACTGATCGCGATCCACCTGAATGAAATTGGCCTCCGGATAACGAGCCTCAATCTCAGGCAAAGCCGGCTCTAAAAAACGACAATCGCCACACCAGTCCGCCTTGAAATAAAAAACCTGACGACCAGGCGCTTGAACATAAGTCGCTAATTCTTCGATGGTTGCTGGGATAATCATGCCCCCACCTCTTCCATAACTAGGTCGCGGCCTTCCAGCCAAAAACGCCATTCCTGACCATCTGTCAGAACCAGACCACCGGAAAAATCTCCTAATTCTTCTTGAGGTTCCACATAGACAACAGCGATGTCTTCTGATGCCCATTCATCGCGGACACGCTGGATCAGAGCTTGGCGTTTCTTATCAGCCCATGTTTTCTTCGTTGTGCGATAGCCCAGATAGACCAGACCTGTCGCTACTAGGGTTGCTCCCAAGAGCCATGTTTTCTTTACTTTCATATCTTAAATTTTATCACAAAAATGCTAAAATAAAAGGGACAAACTTCATCTAAAGGAGAATGCTATGACATTATTTGACCGTATCAAAACTGTCACCGAACTGCAAGCCGTGGCAGGTCACGAACGCCCTGTACGCGACTACCTCAAGGACCAGTTGAGCCCCTATGTTGACGACCTTAAAACCGATGGTCTGGGCGGTATTTTCGGTATTCGCCGTCATGCGGACGCGGACGCACCAACCATCCTAGTAGCCGCCCACATGGACGAAGTGGGCTTTCTAGTTAGCAACATCCAGGACAACGGTACTCTGCGCGTGGTACCGCTAGGCGGTTGGAACCCTCTGGTAGTTAGTGCCCAACGCTTCACCCTAACCACACAAAAAGGGGAACAATACCCAGTCATCTCAGGTGCCGTTCCTCCTCACCTCCTCAGAGGAACCTCTGGAGCAAGTCTGCCAAAAGTTGAAGACATTGTCTTTGACGCAGGCTTTAGCGACAAGGTCGAAGCCGAAAGCTACGGCGTGCGCCCGGGCGACACCATCATTCCTGACAGCCAAACTATACTGACCGCCAACGACAAAAACGTCATCAGCAAGGCCTGGGACAACCGCTACGGTGTCCTCATGGTGACCGAACTGCTCAGGCATTTAGCGGACACCGATCTGCCAAATACCTTAATTGCAGGAGCCAATGTCCAAGAAGAGGTCGGCTTACGTGGGGCGCATGCCTCAACCCAGACCTTCCAACCAGATATTTTTCTAGCCGTGGACTGCTCGCCTGCAGGTGATGTTTACGGCGATCAAGGTGCTATCGGTGAGGGGACCCTCATTCGCTTTTACGACCCTGGCCACGTCCTCTTGGAAGATATGAAAGACCTGCTCCTCGAAACCGCTGAGGAAAATGGCATCCGCTACCAATACTATTGTGGCAAGGGTGGCACCGATGCAGGAGCAGCCCACCTCCAAGCTGGTGGCGTGCCATCCACCACTATCGGTGTCTGCGCCCGCTACATCCACTCCCACCAAACCCTCTTCAATCTGGACGACTTCCAGCAAGCTCAAGCTTTCCTTCAAGCCCTAGTCAAAAAACTCGACCGCAAAACTGTGGATAAGATCCGGGGGTATTAGGCCTTATATATAAAGAACATCAGCCAAAAACTAATTTAGCTGGTGTTTTTGTTTAACTTTAAACCACTGCAGGCTTAGACGTTTAAAATACAAAACGCTCTTTGATCAACGAATTGATCTGCATATTGGAATGACTGAATTTCAAATCTTTTCTAATATGTTCAAATGAATAATCACTTAATTGGTGTCCTCGACTACCACCTTGTTAACCTTGCCAGTTGCCTGTTGGTGAGCTACTTCTTCTTGGCTCAAGCCTCTGCGAAGTTCAGTATCCATAGTATTCCTTTCTAGATGGGTCAACAACCAACGGTGAATCTCCTGTTGCCCCATCATTCTCGCGTACTTTTTCTTTTAGTCGTCTTAGTGTCTCAAAATTTCGGGGGAGAGACCATAAAAAATTGAACGTGTTAGTCCAGCAAATATCCTTTTTAAACATCGCTTAGTTGCGTATGCAAGACTGTCTATGGACTCATTTGACAGCTACACTTCTCAAGTAAGTCATTAAGAAGCAACAAAAAAGACGCTTAACGTCTCTTTGTATGTGTTCTTAAGACCGCAAACGTTCGATGTCGCGCACGATGACCAGCTCTTCATCGGTCGGTACGACCAATACCGCAATTGAAGAATCCTCTTGTGAAATAATTCCTTCACGAAGGGTCTCGTTTTTTTGTTCATCCAGCTTAAGGCCTGTCCAGGCAAAGTTTTTCAAAACATCACGGCGGACTTCAGGTGAATTTTCCCCAATTCCTGCTGTAAAGACAATGGCATCTGCCCCACCTAAAACAGCTAAGTAAGAGCCGATATATTTTTGCAGACGGTCAATATACATGTCATAGGCCAACTGGCACTTGGCATTGCCATTGGCAACACCTTCTAGAATATCACGCATGTCACTAGAGACTTCAGACACGCCAGCAAGCCCAGACTGACGGTTGTAGATATCTGTCATATCTTGGGCAGTTTCTACACTAGCATCCTGACTCAGGATAAAGGAAGTCACAGAAGGATCCAAGTCTCCAGAACGAGTCCCCATCATAACACCGCCTAGTGGGGTCAAGCCCATAGAGGTATCGACAGATTTGCCACCATCAACGGCAGTCAATGACACCCCATTTCCGATATGACAGGTGATGATTTTCAACTCTTCGATAGGTTTTGCCAAGAGTTCCGCAGCCTTACCTGCTACAAACTGATGACTGGTGCCATGCGCCCCGTATTTGCGAACTTTAAAATCGGTATAATACTTCTCTGCAATTGGGTAACGGTAAGCTTTTTCAGGCATACTCGCATGAAAAGCCGTGTCAAAAACGGCAATGCCAAAGACATCTGGCAAAACGTCTTGAAAGGCGCGCATCCCTTGAACAGCCCCTGGGTTATGCAAGGGCGCAAGAACACTGAGATCCGCAATTTCTTGAATAACGCTATCACTGAGTGCTTCGGATCCTTTAAAACGCTCGCCTCCTGCTACAACCCGGTGACCAATACCAGTGATTTCACTAAAATCTTCGATAATGTTATCTGCCTTAAGCGTATTGAGCAAGAGTTCCACAGCAGCAGTATGGTCAGGAACAGCGACCTGCGTCTTTTCTTTTTTACCGGCAAAAGCCACTGTCGAATAAGAAACATCCAATCCAATTCGTTCAATCAGCCCTTTTGCCAAAACTGTTTCTTCTGGTATTTGGTAAAGTTGCCATTTTAAACTTGAACTTCCTGCATTTACTGCTAATGATTTCCCCATGTTAGCCTCCATCTTTTGTAATCGGTTTCAGAAATATTATACCAATTTCCACGCATTTAGGAAAGATTTTTTGCCTGCCAAGCAGTCAAATCCGTCATAAACTGACGTATAACAGTTGCATCATTGAGGTCTGTTAAAGGATAGGCAAAAACCTCTTCAATGGGTTTCTGGCCTTTAGACAAGACATAGAGAGTCTTAGCATCCTTGTCACTGTGAAAAAGATTTTCTGGTAAGGTCACCATGGCAAGAACTTGGGCCTCTTTTTTTAGCCAAGCCTTGAGCAAGTTACTCTGTGGACTGGTCAAAAGGTCACTGGGAGCGAGAAAAATGGCTAGGCCATCGGCTTTTAAGTACTTTAGCCCTTGCTCCATGAGGAGATGGTGGGCATAGGTGTGCTCAGTTTTCGCTGCCACTTGATAGCGACTAGCAATCACATCATCAGGATAAAAACCAACAGGCAGATCAGCCACCAAGATATCTGATGGCTTGAGGAGCTGAGGGCGCACAGCATCTTCTTGAATAAAGTGAAGATCCGTCCCGATAACATCAGCTGTACTCGCTGCCAGGTCTATCAGTAAATCATCGACTTCTAGCCCGAGATAGTCCATCTGCTTGCTACTATTGATAACCAAGGTTTCCGCTAAATTACCCGTACCAGACCCGATCTCGACAAGATCTATCTGATCCTTGGGACCAAGGACATCTATCAGATAGAGCAATAAAAAGCCGATAGCATCAGGGGTTAGCTGGTGGTTCCGTTGGAGGGGTTCTTGTTGGTTGGCTTTCATCAAAAGGTATTGATAAGCCCGTCGCCACTCCTCTGCTGTCAAGTTCAAACTACGCAAGGCCTCATTGTTGGCATCTAGTTTGGCTAACTTCTCCCCACCCTGAACAAAGTAGACATTTTGCTCTACAATGGCATCATAGATATTGGTTGCGAGGTCACTTTGCAACTGTTGAACATTGGATAAAAGCAGGTCAAAGGCCTGCTCGATTTTATCGAAATTGATAGTGGTCACAGTTTAATCTCCTTGGTCAAGCATTTCTTGATAAACGATTTTCAGACACTTGTTCATCACAATCCGATGACGGTTGGCTTGCCGCAAGAGACGATTGGCTTCCTCACTCTGGAGCCCCAGCTGAGCCCAAAAAATATCTGCATCCGTCTCTAAAAAGTCTCGTGCCACCTCAGGCAAGGCCTCACTCTTTCGAAAGACATCCACGATATTAATATGAACAGGGACATCCTGCAAGCGGGCATAAACCGTTTGCCCTAAGATGGTCTGACCCGCCTTACGAGGATTGACAGGGATAATAGTAAAGCCCTGGTCTTGCATAAATTTTGCCACGCGATAACTGGCTGTTTCCTCCCGGTCAGATAATCCCACCACAGCAATGGTACGCGACTCACGAATCATATCATAGATCACATCATGAGGCGCATTGATAAATTGATAAGTCATAAGCGTCTCCTTTTAGGTTTACTTGGCTTCATACCAGGTTTTTCCGGCATTTTCATCAACGACTAGAGGTACCGCCATAGCAATCGCAGACTCCATGGTTTCTTTGACCAAAGCCTTGACAGCGTCCAGTTCATCTTCTGGCACTTCAAGGACGACTTCATCATGTACCTGCAAAAGCATCTTGGCTTGATAATCCCCTTCGGTCAGGGCCTGTTCCAAGCGAATCATGGCAATTTTTAAAATATCTGCGGCTGACCCTTGGATAGGGGAATTGATGGCTGTCCGTTCCGCAAAGGAGCGAACCGCAAAATTTCTGGCATTGATATCTGGTAACTGACGGCGACGGTGAAAGAGGGTTTCAACATAGCCCTTATCTTTGGCCTCTCGAACAACTCTTTCCATATAGGCCTTAATGCCAGGATAACGGTCAAAATAAGTATCAATATATTGCTTGGCTAACTTGCGAGAAATGCCCAAATTATTGGACAAACCAAAATCTGAAATGCCATAAACAATCCCAAAGTTGACAGCCTTGGCATTACGGCGATCATTGGCCGTCACCTCTTCAGCCTTATCGATACCAAAGACTCGCATGGCTGTTGCGGTATGAATGTCTGCTCCGTGGTTAAAGGCATCAATCAGATGTTGATCCCCTGAGATGTGAGCCAGCACGCGCAACTCAATTTGAGAATAATCCGAACTCAATAAGACACTATTCTCCCACTCGGGAACAAAAGCCTTGCGAATCAAGCGCCCTTGCTCCAAACGAACAGGAATATTTTGCAGGTTGGGATCCACACTGGACAAGCGACCGGTTTGGGTCAAATCTTGTAGGTAACGGGTGTGAATCTTCCCATCAGATGCAATCGCTTCTTGCAAGCCTTTGATATAGGTGGATTGAAGCTTAGCCAATTGGCGGTAATCCAGAATTTTCTGTACAATCGGTGCATCAGGTGCCAGACGTTCCAAAACATCCACCGCTGTGGAGTAACCCGTCTTGGTCTTTTTGGTGGCTGACAAAGGCAGACCTAATTTTTCAAAGAGAATGATCCCCAACTGTTTAGGGGAGTTAATATTAAACACCTCACCAGCGAGACCATAAATGTCCTGGGTCAGTTGGTCTAAGACGGCTTCGTTGGCTGTTTCCATGGCTTGCAGGGTTTCTTTGTGGACACGAATGCCAGCCAATTCCATTTTCGCAAGAACATCCGCCAAAGGCAGCTCCATCTCATAGAGCAGATCAAGTTGCTCTTGTTCTTCTAATTGAGCCAGCATGACCGGCTCAGTCTCCACTAAGGTCCGAACCTTGCTCGCTAAATGGCTAAGAAAGACTTCCTTTTCTGGTAAGGCCTGTTTAGCGCCTTTGCCATAGACCTCAACATCCTCCGCCAAAGGTGACTTCCCATAGAGGCGAGCGATGGTGGCTAAGCTATTGTCTTCGACAGTCGACAAGAGGTACTTGGCCAAACGACTATCAAAACGAGCCTGCACAAGGTCAATCCCCTGACGAGCCAGAAGCACCTTGTTGCGTTTGGCATCGTAAGTCTTAAGTGCTGTCTGCTCCAAAAAGGTTTTGAAAACAGGTTCTTGCAAAAGGGTGATATCGTCTGATGCGTAGATCTTATCCGCATTGCCCCAAGCAAAACCAAGGAGCTGCTCGGTATGGTAATTTTCTCCCAAAATTTCAAAGTAAAAGAACTCTTGGGCATCTAAGCTATCCACAGTTACTTCGCTGACCACTTCAAAACGCACGTTTTCAGCTGGCGTTTGGGGGCTATCTTGGGTCAATTGCTGACGAAACTGGTTGAAGCCCATGCTGTCATAAAAAGGCTTGAGTTGGTCAATCTGTTTGCCTCGATAAACAATATCATCAAGACCAATAGTGATAGGCGCCTGCGTATTGATCGTCGCTAAAGTCTGAGATAAAAAGGCCTGCTCGCGGTCATTGATGAGGTTTTCCTTCATCTTAGACGGTTTGAGCTGATCCAGATTGTCGTAGAGATTTTCTAAACTCCCAAACTGATGCAGGAGCTTAAGACCTGTTTTTTCCCCGATTTTGGTGACACCAGGAATATTATCCGACTTATCTCCCATGAGGGCTTTGAGGTCAATGAATTGCTTAGGCGTCAAGGCCAGTTTATCCATAAGAGCTTCAGGCGTATAAGCCTCAAACTCAGCCACCCCTTTTTTGGAAATCTCGACTACGGTGTTGCTATCCGTCAGCTGGATCAAATCCTTGTCACCAGAGACGATGGTCACCTGATAGTGCTCACCATCCTCAGCTAGTTTATCCAAGGTCCCAATAATGTCATCAGCTTCGTAATTTTCCAAATCATAATAGGCAATTCCTAGCCCATCTAAAAGTTCACGGATGTAGGGCAATTGTTCCCGAAACTCAGACGGCGTCTTGGCCCGACCAGCCTTATAATCCGCAAACATCTCGGTTCGAAAAGTGGTCTTGCCAGCATCAAAAGCCACCAAAACATGAGTCGGCTGGATGCGCTCCATCAAATGATTGAGCATGAGGTGAAAACCGTAAATGGCATTAGTATGCAAACCTGAGCGGTTTTTAAAATTGTCCATCTGATTATAGAGGGCAAAAAAGGCACGATAGGCCACTGAAGAGCCATCAATCAGTAAAAGTTTTTTCTTGTCAGTCATGTTTTTATTATAGCATATTCACCTAAGGGAGGTCTGAATGGGATGCCAGGGAGCTCTTAAAGCCAAAACACTTTTCAGATTAAATCTGTGCTTTTTGAGACCTGTGGTGGTAGACTATGGCTAGAAAAAAACAAAGGAGGTATGTCTTATGCTGACATACGATATGCTGGTCATCGGTTTTGGTAAAGCCGGAAAAACCTTAGCAGGAAAATTCGCCAAGGCTGGTAAAAAAGTAGCTATCATCGAAGAAAGTCCGTCCATGTACGGGGGCACCTGCATTAACATCGCTTGTATCCCTACGAAAACAATGATTGTGGCAGCCGATAAAGGCTGGGACTTTGACCAAGTTATGGCAGAACGTCAGGCTGTTACGCAGCGCCTCAATGGTAAAAACTATGCTGCAGCCACTGGCAATGGGGTAGATGTCATTGATGCTAAGGCACGCTTTATCTCTAATAAGGTCGTCCAAGCCCAAAAAGGGGACGACAGTACCCAAATCACTGCTGATATTATCATTATCAACACTGGAGCTGTTTCCAATATTTTACCTATCCCAGGCTTAGCAGACAGCCCTCTAGCCTATGACTCTACGGCCATCCAACAATTAGACAAACAACCTCGGCGTTTGGGTGTCCTCGGTGCTGGCCCAATCGGACTGGAATTTGCCAGTCTCTATAACAAGCTCGGCAGTCAAGTGACCGTCTTAGATGCTTCTGAAACCTTCCTGCCTCGTACAGAACCTAGCATCGCCCAACTGGCAAAAGGCTACCTCGAAGAAGATGGTATCACCATCAAACAAGGGGTACACACTAACCTCGTCCGCACAGAAGCTAATCAAGTGACTTTGGTCACTGACCAAGGCGACTTTAGCTTTGACGCCCTGCTCTATGCAACCGGCCGCAAGCCAAACACAGCTGGTCTTGGTCTGGAAAACACAGAAATTTCTCTCACCGATCGTGGTGCCATTGTTGTGGATAAGCATCTTGAGACCACTGTTGCCGGTGTCTTTGCCGTCGGTGACGTCAATGGCGGTCCACAATTCACCTATGCGTCATTGGACGACAGCCGTATCGTCCTTAGTTACCTGACTGGAGATGGCAGCTATAACCTAGAAACCCGTCACACCCTGCCAAATACTCTCTTTATCCACCCTGCTCTAGCTAGCGTCGGTTTGACCGAAGCCCAAGCCAAAGCTCAAGGGCTTCCTGTCGCTAGTAAAGAAATGCCTGTCGCTGGTATGCCAAGAGCCCATGTCAATGGAGACCTGCGAGGAGCCTTCAAGGCAGTGGTCAATCCTGAGACCAAAGAAATTCTCGGGGCAACAATTTTTGCCCAAGGAGCTGAAGAAATCATCAACCTCATCACCATGGCTATGGATAACCATATCCCCTATACCTATTTCACCCAACAAATCTTTACTCACCCAACATTAGCCGAAAACCTCAATGACTTGTTTGCGATTTAGAGGATTTCCACGACAAATGAGTCCTACTCAGGGCTTGAGTTCTGCTACATTTCTGAAGCGTCTCTATGAATGAGAAGTACAACTCCTTGTTTTTCAAACGTTGTGTCTCTAGTCCTATGGCAAACGCGACATTTTTCCCAAAAACAAAAAACGTCTAACCAGTCCCGCTACAGGAAAAGGTTAGGCGTTTTTAGGTTTACCTCAATCCAACAATAAGAGCCAGCAAGACTAGAACGCCATAAGCTACCCAAGCTAGTCGGCGTTGGTCTTTTTTAAAGAGGTGACCTTCAACTTGAGTGGGCAGGACACAAGCGAGGATGGCCCCACCAACAATACCTCCTAGATGACCAGGAATGGAAATACCTGGTACCAGCAGGTTAAAAATGAGGTTGACGACAATGAGGCCCAAATAAGACTGCCCTAGTTGTTTGACATAGGGATTGCGCCCCCAATAACCAACAATCACTACAGCCGCAAAGAGTCCAAAGAGCGATGTTGAAGCGCCTGCGGAGACCACATTGGGCGTAAAGACCAAGACGGCCAGATTCCCCATAATCCCAGACAAGAAATAGAGAATCGAAAACCTTAGCGACCCAAAGAGGTCCTCACAGATACGCCCAATGAAATAAAGCGTTAGCGCATTGAAAGCAAAATGTTCCCAGCCGATGTGAACAAAAATAGCCGTCACCAAACGCCATAATTGCCAAGGCTGTGCCTTGATACTCGGAGCAAACATCCCGCCAAACTCATAGATGGTCAAAGCAGAGCTAGCTTGACCAAAACGCAACACTTGAATGGCTAAAAAGACAAGAGTTGTCAGTGCCAATAACACACTGGTTACTGGGTACTTTTTAAACTGTTGGTGCATAGAATACCTCTCCTACTGGAACATCATGGTTTTCTGGCTTAAAATCGACTTGTTGACAAGCATAGGCGGTTGATAAGGTTTGACCACCATAGTTAGCTAGGAATCGGTCGTAAAAACCAGCCCCATAACCAATGCGGTAGCCTTCAGGATTAAAGCACACCCCTGGTACATGGATGAGGTCAATGGCCTCAGGCGCAACTCTAGCATCACTGATTGGTTCTAAAAGGCCAAAGGAAGTGACTTCAAGCGTCGCCGGGTCATAAGGCACAAAGGCCAAAACTCGGTCAGGATAGGTTTTTGGCACTAAAACTGTCTTCCCGTCGTCCAAAAAACGTTGGATAAAAAGCGAGGTGTCCACCTCATGGGGCATCGCCAGATAGGTAGCAATGGTTTTTGCCTTTTGATAGGCTGGGTGAGCAACAAATTGCGCTAAAAGGGCGTGGTCCAAGTCTGCCTTTGCCTTGGCAGATAAGGCTTTCATCTGCTGTAAGACCTGACTACGATAGGTTTTTTTAACTGAGCTCATGGTTGGCCTTCGCTTTCAAAAAATGACTGATGTGAGTAACTGCCAAAGGCAGAACGCTTTCATCCGGTGACATCGTTGGTGTGTGCAGAGCGGTTCGTGCTCCAACCCCTAACCAGAACATGACACCAGGCACTTGATGGAGCAGATAACCAAAATCCTCACCCGTCATGGCAGGTAGACAATCCACTAAGTCAACGCCTGTTTCTTGATCAAAAAAAGTCATCAATTCCTTGGCCAACTCAGGGTTATTTTCCACAGGCAAGTAGCCCCCTTGCTTGAGACTGACATCTACAGTCACACCAAAGGCAGTCGCAATGCCTGCTGCAATCTCTTGAAGGCGCTTTTGGATAAGTTGGTTCATATCCTGAGTCAGGGTACGAATGGTCCCATAAACGCTAGCCTCTTCAGCAATGACATTATTGGTCGTTCCGGCATGGAGACTTCCAAAAGTCACCACTCCACCTTCGATAGGGTCGACATTTCGGCTAACAATGGTTTGCACCTGGGTGACAAAATGCGCCGCTGCCACAATAGCATCATTGGCTTCATGCGGAAAGGCAGCGTGTCCACCCTTACCTTTGATAGTCACTAGCACCTCACAAGTCCCTGCGAAAAGAGTGTGCGCATTGGTCGCAAAAGTCCCAACAGGGAAATCTGGACGGACATGCAGACCATAGAAAATATCTGGCAACCAGTCGCCAAAAGCTCCCGCTTCATACATGAGTTTACCACCAGCTTCATTTTCTTCAGCCGGCTGAAAGAGGATAAGGACATTATCCAGAGGTTGTTGCGCCAACATGGCCTCAAGCACGCCCAAAGCAACCGTCATGTGAATATCATGCCCACAAGCATGCATACGGCCTTCATGGCGACTGCTAAAAGGCAGACCCGTCTCTTCGGTCACTGGTAAGCCATCCATATCACTACGCCAGCCAATCGTTCTTTCGCCCTCGCGCCCTTTGAGATAAACCAAAATACCTGTTCGCCAAGTCTTGACACTGGCAAAAGGTTTGTCCTCTATCAGTGCTTCAATCAGATGCAAGAGGTAGGCCTGGGTTTCATATTCTTCTAATCCAATCTCAGGAATCTGGTGGAGGTGCCGACGCACCGCTACTAAATCCAACATGGCTTTGTCTCCTTTCTTCCAGAAAAGCCTGGGACAGCTGCCACAGGCTTTTGGGAACTGCTTTAGATATTACGCAAGGCGTCTTCTAGAGCGGTTTTTTGTTGGGTTTTTTCGTCGATTTCTTTAATAATACGAGCCGGCACACCAGCGACAACCACATTTTCAGGCACATCTTGGGTAACAATAGCACCAGCGGCCACGACAGAACCACTACCCACTTGAACCCCTTCAAGGATAACTGCATTGGCACCAACTAAGACATTATCACCAACACGAACGGGTTCGGCTGAAGCTGGTTCGATAACACCTGCCAAAACAGCTCCGGCACCGATGTGACTGTTTTTACCAACAGTAGCACGACCGCCCAAGACAGCTCCCATGTCAATCATGGTGCCTTCACCAATTTCAGCACCAATATTAATCACAGCCCCCATCATAACAACGGCATTGTCGGCAATGGTCACCTGGTCACGAATAATAGCTCCTGGTTCAATTCGAGCGTTGAGTTCGCGTTTGTCCAACAAGGGTACAGCCGAATTACGACCGTCTTGTTCCACGACGTAGTCAACATTTTCCGTCAGGTTAACCAAAAGCGGTGCCAAATCTTTCCAGTCTCCAAACAAAACGTTCCCCAAGTTAAGAACACCTTCTGGAACTTGACCAGCTAATTCCCCTTGATAAGTGACCTTAACATTGGTCTTTTTTTCCGCATTACCGATAAAGGCAATGATTTCTTGAGCAGTCATTTTTTGTGCAGTCATCTGTTTCTCCTTAGCTATTGTCACCGGGTTTGCGGCCATGGATACCTTTTTGGCGTTGAATTTCCTTGAGCTTTTCAGGGGTAATGTCATTGCCGTCTTCGTCAACAACCTTGATGCCTTCAATATGGCTCCGCATCGAACGACGGTAGCCTTCGATATATTCTTGGCGTAAAGCAGCTTGCTCTTGAGCTTCTGCTTCGGTCAGGCCTTCTTCTTTCTTCTTTTTAGCGAGTTCATTAATGCGTTCAATTTTTTTATCGTCCATGAGAATACTCCTTATTTACTTGAGATTTTGTTAAATTTCGCCAAGCGTCCAGCTTTGTCAGCCAAGGACTTGAGCAGGGCCAGGCGATTGTTTTTAAGGTTTTCATCCTCGACCATGACCATAGTGTTGTCAAAAAAGTCTGTGATAACAGGCGTCAAGGCAAAGAGTTGCGCCACATTGTCACTCGCTTCATCTCCAAAATGCAATGCTTCAACCGCTTCATAGAGGGCCGCTTCGCTTGCATTTTCAAAGAGAGCAATGTCCACAGGACGGGTTGCCTCGACCTTATCTGCCAAATTAAAGACCCGAGACAGAGCTTCGATGGCAGGCTTATAATCTGCGTCTTTGGACTTATCCGCCAAAGCTTGAGCCGTTTCAATCAAGTCACGCACCACAAAGGTTGAGCTAGCTAATACCCCAGCTACAATATCTTTGGACACGCCACTGTCAATCATTTTTTCGACACGACCACGGACAAAATCCAGAACCTCTGCTTGATTGGCATAAGTCAAGCTGTCAAAACTAAGACCGTAAAGAGCATCCAGCAGGTCATCCAAGGCAATATCCCAGCCGAACTTGTCCAAGATACGGACGATTCCTTGCGTCGCCCGGCGTAGCGCATAAGGGTCGTTGGAACCAGAAGGAATCAGACCGACAGAGAAGAAAGACAAGATCGTGTCAAGCTTATCAGCAATCGCTAAAACGGCACCGACCTTGCTGTCAGGCAGGTCTCCATCGCTACTGTTTGGCAAGTAATGTTCGCGAATAGCTGTGGCTACCCGAGGACTTTCCCCAGCCAAAAGGGCATATTTTTCCCCCATCAGACCTTGCAACTCATCAAATTCTCCGACCATTCCCGTCAAGAGGTCAAATTTATAGATTTGGCTAGCCCGGTCCAATTCCGTTTTTTCACTATCCGATAAATCGGCCAAGTCAGCAACCAAAGCCGCAATGGCGCGGGTCCGTTCCATGTGCTCGTAAAGAGAGCCGATTTTTTCATGGAAAGTAACCTGTTGCAGCTTAGCGACCAAATCCTCAATCTTCAAGCGTTGGTCTTCCCGCCAGAAGAATTCTGCATCTTCCAAACGAGCCACAAGAACTTTTTGATTTCCTTTGACCACATTGTCCAAATACTGGTCGTTTCCATTGCGGACAGAGACAAAGTAAGGCAGGAGCTTGCCTGAAGCATCTCGCACAACAAAGTAGCGCTGGTGAGTCTTCATGGAGGTCACCAAGACTTCCTCAGGGATGTCTAGATATTTTTCATCAAAACGGCCGATAAAGGCAGTCGGGTATTCAACCAGGTTAAGCACCTCATTGAGCAGGTCTTCATCAATTTCCACAGAAATATTGTGCGCCTTTTCGAGCTCACGAATCTGCTCAATAATCATATTTTCACGCTCTGTCGCATCTGTAATGACGTAAACCTCACGAAGGTCAGCTTCATAACTTGCAGCCGACTGGATAGAGACCTCATGGCCCAAGAAACGGTGGCCTCGACTAGTACGATTGCTTTCGATGTCTAAAAACGGCAGGGTAAACGACGCATCATCAATCAAAACCGTAAAGGTATGGACAGGACGAATGTACTCGAAGCTGTTGCTTGCCCAGTGCATATTCACCGGGAATGTCATGGCTTCCAAGATAGCTGGAATGCCAGAAACCAGTTCTTCTAGGCTACGGCCAGCCTCTTTTTTCGTGACATAGACGTATTCTTCGCCTTTTTCTTCTTCAAAACGAATGGCATCAACAGTCAAACCCTTACCACGAACAAAGCCTTGGGCCGCCTTGGTAAAGTTGCCGTCGGCGTCCAGAGCGATCTTCTTGGATGGTCCACGGAAATCCTCCGTCAAGTCTTCTTGGCGGTCTGGCAAGCCAGACACGCGCACAGCCAGACGACGCGGGGTCGAAAACATTTCCACGCGCTCATAGCTCAGGCGATTGTCTTCCAGAAAACCTACCATACGGTCGCGTAATTGTTTCATACTAGGAGTGACCGTGTAGGCCGGCATTTCTTCTAGGCCAAGTTCGACCAATAATTGTTTAGTCATTAGCATCCTCCTTTGCTAACAAGCGTTGACGGCTAGCTTCGTCCAAAAGTGGGTATCCCAAGCGTTTACGTTCTGCCACAAAGGTTTTAGCCACTTGACGTGCCAAGTTACGGATACGGGCAATGTAACCCGCCCGTTCGGTAACCGAAACGGCACCACGGGCATCCAAAAGGTTAAAAGTGTGTGAACATTTTAAGACATAATCATAGGCAGGATGCACCAGGTGTTCATCCAAACAGCGGCGTGCTTCCGCTTCAAAGTGGTCAAAATTGGCCAAAAGCAAGTCTTGGTCAGAGACTTCAAAACTGTATTTTGAATGTTCAAATTCTGGTTGTAGGAAGATTTCCCCATACTTGACCCCAGGTGCCCACTCAATGTCATAGACACTGTCAACCTCTTGGATATAAGAAGCCAAACGTTCCAAACCATAGGTCACTTCAGATGTGACCGGGCTAGTTTCTAAACCACCCACCTGTTGAAAATAGGTAAACTGCGTGATTTCCATCCCATCCAGCCAGACTTCCCAGCCTAGCCCAGCAGACCCTGTCGAAGGATTTTCCCAGTTATCTTCCACAAAGCGAATGTCATGCTCCAGCGGGTTAATCCCTAGTTTTTCCAGAGAGGCTAAGTAAAGCTCTTGAATGTTGCTTGGTGATGGTTTCATCACCACTTGAAATTGATGGTGCTGGTAAAGGCGGTTGGGATTTTCTCCATAACGACCATCTGCTGGTCGACGAGAGGGTTCCACATAGGCCGCGTTCCAAGGTTCAGGTCCAATAGCTCGCAAGAAGGTGTAAGGACTCATGGTTCCAGCACCTTTTTCATTATCATAGGCCTGCATGAGCATACAACCTTGATCATTCCAAAATTGTTGTAAGGTCAGGATAATTTCCTGAAACGTTAATTTCTGAGACATCGAATACTCCTTATATTCTATGGTTTCTTGCGACACGAGTCTGTTTCGTCGATGTTACAAAGCAAGACGAGTTCATACTGTGTCTAGATCAGGCACATGAGTGCTGAGCCGTGGGCAGTCCGACAAAAAGAAGGTCCTGCCTCTGATGCCGTGACAAATCAATAGTTTTGACATAACATCTCCTTCTTTTGATTGGCGCCAGGTCCACACAAAAAGGGGAAACCCTCGCATGCCGGCCTGTCGCTTGTGACAGGGGCCGTTAAACGGCGGTTCCACCCTTATTTTTACTTCATTGTTTTGTTTAACTACCACGAAAGCGCCATTATCGTCTGCTCGCACCTGGCTTTCACTCTCCCAGACTCGCTATATCGAGCTTTCAACGAAAATTTCTCTCATGGAAAATATTCTATCATAACTCGCTTGCCTTGTCCATCATTAACGGTGAATATCCGAAGGGTGCTCCATTTCTTCTTTGATAGGACAGGAGCAATGGCAATCGCCACAGGAACCTTTCTTTTTAATATAAGAGCGGCTGGCCAAGAGCACACAAAGGGCTATTAAGCCAGCAATGATATAAGTTGCCATAAATTACCTTCTTTCTTAGGAATGTTTGAGAGCAGTTTGCTGCAAATTATCCAGACTGATGACTGTCAAATCTTTTCGCGTGGGTTTACGCAGGACGAGATAGGCCAAAGAAACAGCGACAACAACAGCGATACCCGTCCACAGCGTCCAAGACTTACCATAAAAGAGAACCAAACCAAATTGATAAATCATCAAACTAACCAGGTAAGCTAGCCCCGTCTGAAAACCGACCGCTAAAAAGGTCCAGCGCAGGTCTGCCATTTCCCGTTTGATCGCTCCGATAGCCGCAAAGCAAGGCGCACACAAGAGGTTAAAAGCCATAAACGAATACGCGGCAAGTGGCGTATAATCTTGCCCCAAGGTCTGCCAAAGGCTACGTGTCGTTTCCGTGGCACCCGCCTGATGGTATAAAATCCCAAAGGTCGCTACTACTGTCTCCTTGGCTGCCAGCCCTGTCAGTGCCGCCACAGTGGCCTTCCAATTACCAAAACCGAGCGGAGCAAAAAGCCCAGCTAACAGTTTACCCAGATTAGCCAAAATACTGTTCTCGGTCTCTACCGCTTGTAAGGTTATTGTATAATTAGATAAAAACCAAATAGCAACCGTCAAAACAAAGATAATCGTTCCCGCCCGCTTAACGAAGCTAACTGACTTAGAGGTTGCATAACGCAAAACCGCCTGTCCCTTAGGCAAGTGGTAAGCTGGTAATTCCATGATGAAAGGACTGGCATAGCCTCCTAGCAATTTCGTTTTCTTAAGAGCAATCCCTGAAAAAATAATGGTCGCAAATCCAAGGAAATAGGTGCTCGGTGCCACCCAAGGATTATGCGGAAAGAAAGCCCCTGCAATCAAGGCGATGATGGATAATTTAGCAGAGCAGGGCATAAAGGTTGCCGTCATAATGGTTATCCGCCGATCACGCTCATTTTCAATGGTTCGACTGGCCATTATTCCCGGCACCCCACACCCCGTGGAAATCAAAATCGGAATAAAGGACTTGCCAGACAGACCAAACCGCCGAAAAAGACGATCCATCACAAAGGCAATACGACTCATATAGCCAACGTCTTCTAGAATACCCAAACACAAAAAGAGGACAAAAATCTGTGGGATAAAGCCCAAAACCGTTCCCACTCCCGCAATAATGCCATCAACAATCAAAGACTGCAACCAAGGTTGCACTTGCAAGTCCTGCAAACCAGCAGTGACTACCTTTGGAATATAGTCCCCAAATAGAACATCATTGACCCAATCTGTCCCAATCGTGCCAACCGTCTGAATAGACAGGTAATAAACCAAGAACATCACGACAGCAAAGATCGGTAAAGCTAAGATACGGTTGGTCACTACCTTATCTATCTTGTCAGACAAGGTCATATCAAAAGCACTGTCCTGAGTCTGCACCATCGCGGTAATACGCTCAATCAAAGCGTAGCGTTCATTGACCACAATGGCTTCTGCATCTTCCGTAAAGATTTCCTCAGTAATAGCTATCACATCACGAATTTCATTTTCTTGAAAAGAGGATAGGGGAGTATGCTGCCAAACAAAATCGTCTCCTTCAAAAAGTTTGATGGCATAGTAGCGCAAGCGATGTTCCGGGACAACATCCCCTAAAATCGTGATTATCTCTGATATAGCTGATTCAAACTGATCGCTGTAGACAGGGTACTTGATCTCGCTTTCACCTCGTAGGTGTTTACGAGCTGTTTTTAGGGCCTTATCCACCCCAGTATTTTTAACAGCACTGGTGGCAATAACCGGCACCCCTAGTTGATAACTCAGTTTTTCTGTCGAGATCTGTTTTTTCTGCGTTGCCAACACATCACTCATATTAAGAGCGATGGTGACAGGAACCCCTGTTTCAATCAGTTGAGTCGTTAAGTAAAGGTTACGTTCCAAATTGGTCGCATCCACCACGTCCAAGATAGCCTCCACTTGATTGCCTAGCAAGTAATCCCGAGCGACCGCTTCTTCAGGAGAATAAGGAGACAAGGAGTAAATCCCCGGCAGATCTTGAACCATAACATCCTTGAGTTTTTTAGAGGCCCCTGACCGCCTCTCTACCGTAACACCTGGCCAATTCCCTACTTTTTGATTGGTCCCTGTCATCAAGTTAAACAGGCTGGTTTTTCCACTGTTAGGATTTCCAATAAGCGCAATTTCTATCATAGATCTGTCTCCTTGAGTCGCTTTACTGAGATAAGTTGAGCTTCTGATTTTCGCAAAGTTAATTCATAGCCACGAAGATTAATCTCAATGGGATCCCCCAAGGGAGCCACCTTCCTCAGGTAAATTGACGTATGGCGTGTAATCCCCATATCCATCAGACGACGCTTGGCCTCCGCTAGAGCATGAATAGCTACTACAACAGCCTGTTCTCCAACAGCGAGTTCCGATAGCGGAAGGGTTTCGAAAGCTTCCGTCACAGGAGCAATCCCTACTCTTGACAAAATAGACTGATCCAAAGCGAGTCGACTGCCCCTCAACATAAGAATGGCACTATCCTTGGTTTTCGATACCACCTTGACGTCACGACCGACAGCCACACCCAGATTGGCCAGATGACGCTTGTCTGCTTCTGGCAAATCTACGCTAACCACCTGATAAGTTGTATCCGTTTTCCCTTGATCTAATTGCATTCTGACACGCTTTCTTTTATTTATAGGCCTTATTTCGCCCCTATTATAGCATATTTTTAACTCGGTGAGCATATTTCTTGACAAGCAAAAGTTTTTAGTATCTTGTTTTCTTTTGTTATCAGTAGGCAAGAAAAGGTGCTTTATGGTAAAATAAAGGCATGATATCAAAAGTAAGACAATGGATAAACCTGAAGAATATAAAACAATTACCTCTCGAAATCAAGGAGCTTTTGACTCTGTCTGTCAGTGCTTTGGTACTTATCGTCGCTAGCACCATTTTTTTCACTACGACTGATGCCAAGCAAGCTCAGATTAACCGAGGATTATCTGTTCAGCGACGCCAACTTTCTACTGCAGAAGAATTAGTCCAAATCCTTGAAGGCGAACAGTCTTTAGAAAATTTGAACAAGGCACAAAAAGCCGTTGACAAACTCAAATCTTCTAAACGCAAGACCCAGCTACAAGAACGGATCACTGCTGTTCGGGCCAACATCGATGCCCAGTCTGCCCAGTCTGCCTTGATTTCCGCTGCAGAGTCTGCCGTCTCTCTCTATGAAGGAGATCCAAGCGACGATAACCTAGCAAGCGCACAAGCAGCCGTTGACGTCCTACCAGACGGCGAAGCCAAAGATAGTTTCAACGCCCGCATCCAGGCTGTCAAAGACCGATTAGCAGCAGAAGCTCAAGCTAAGGCCACAGAACAAGCCACAAATCAAGCTAGCCAAGCGGACCAAAACACCCAGGGATACGATTCTGCTACGACAGATACCGGTTCTGTAACAACACCAAATACCGCAGCGGATAGTCAACAAAATAATCAGACGGTCGAAACGCCGACAACGCCATCCACTACTGAAACGCCAACAACGCCTAGCACTACTCCAGTGACCCCAAGTAGCGATACTAGCAATAACACTGGCGGGAATACTGGTGGAAACACCGACACCAATACGAATACCGGAGGCAATACTGGCGGAAATACCACAGCTGGCGAAAACGCCACAACCAGCAATTAAAAAACGTGTCTGAGACAAAAGTCTCAGACACGTTTTTCTTCCTCTCATGCGTTCGTTGGCTATTTCCAAAAGTCGTCAAATACGCTAATCGGAAGATGACGTTTGTGGGCTGTTTTTCGCCACCAATTTTCAATGATTTCCTGGGCTTTTGGTGTCACGGATTTGCCTTCTAGGTAATCATCAATATCTGTATAGGTGACCCCTAGGGCAACTTCATCAGCTAGGCCGGGCTGATTTTCTTCCAAATCTGCAGTCGGGACTTTTTCGTATAAGGCAGGGTCTGCTCCTAATTCTTGCAAAAGCGCCTTGCCCTGACGCTTGTCTAGTCGAAAGAGGGGGAGGACATCTGCGCCACCATCACCATATTTAGTGAAAAAGCCCGTAATATTTTCTGCCGCGTGGTCTGTCCCAATGACAGCTCCTTTATATTCTCCCGCTATCGCATACTGGGTAATCATCCGCTGACGGGCTTTGATATTCCCTTTGTTAAAGTCAGAAACCGTCACGCCTGCTTCAGATAGGGCCGCCACCTGCCCATCCACTGCAGCTTTAATATTAACCGACAAGCTAATATCTGGTTGGATAAAGGCTAGAGCCCTTTGGGCATCTGCTTCATCCGCCTGAATACCATAAGGAAGCCGAACGGCAATAAAGCGGTAGTCTTCTTTACCTGTCTCAGCGCGGAGTTCTTCAATAGCTAACTGGGCCAAACGCCCCGCGAGGCTAGAGTCTTGCCCACCTGAAATTCCCAGAACTAAACTGGTCAAAAAAGGGTGTTTTAAAAGATAGGCTTTTAAAAAGTCTATCGACCGACGGATTTCTGCCTGCGGGTCAATGACAGGTTGAACACCAAGTTCACGAATAATTTCTTCTTGTAAGGTCATTACTTGTCTTCCTCTCCAAATGCTTCCTTGCGTCTTTGGTCAATGAGACCCATCTTGTTTTCCCAGACATCGCGCGCCAAATCAACAGGATAATCTTGTGGATTCAGCAGTCGCTTGTATTCATCCCACAATTGGTCAAACTTAGAACGGGCATAGTTTTTGATGGTTTGTAAATCGGGGAGGTCATAGACCAATTTCCCTTGCTCAAAAATGTCTATCAATAAAGGTACCGCATCAAAATCTCGAACCGTTTTACGGATATAGGTATAAGTCGGGTGAAACATATCAAGAGAAGTTTCCTTGCTGAGTTCCTTATCCCAGAAGGTAATGTAATCACCCTCAGACTTGCCCTTGGCGCGACTGGTGATACGCCAAACTTGCTTTTTACCTGGTGTAGACACTTTTTCGGCATTATTGGACAATTTAATCGTATCCTCCATCTGACCTTGGTCCTTTTCGATAGAGACAATCTTGTAAACCGCACCCAAAGCCGGTTGGTCAAAAGCTGTAATCAGTTTAGTCCCCACTCCCCAAACATCAATTTTAGCCTTTTGCATCTTGAGATTGAGAATGGTGTTTTCATCCAGATCATTTGAGGCATAAATCTTAGCCTCTGTAAAACCTGCTTCATCCAACTGTTGACGAACTTTTTTAGACAGATAGGCCATGTCACCAGAGTCGATACGCACCCCTAAAAAGTTAATTTGATCTCCCAATTCTTTCGCCACTCGAATTGCTGCCGGAAGGCCAATACGCAAAGTATCGTATGTATCTACTAAAAAGACACAGTCCTTATGAGTTGCTGCATAAGCCTTAAAAGCCTCATAGTCATTGCCATAGGCCTGAACCAACGAATGGGCATGTGTTCCAGAAACAGGAATCCCAAAGAGTTTCCCTGCACGCACATTAGATGTAGCGTCAGCCCCGCCAATGACTGCTGCGCGCGTTCCCCAAATCGCAGCATCCATTTCTTGTGCCCGTCGCGTACCAAACTCCAACAAAGGAGCGTCTTCGATAACAGAACGAATCCGAGCCGCCTTGGTTGCAATCAAGGTCTGGTAATTAACAATATTAAGAATAGCCGTCTCTACCAGCTGACACTGGGCTAGTGGCCCTTCGACTTGCATGATTGGTTCATTGGCAAACACCAGATCGCCTTCACGCGCCGAACGCAGACTGAGCTTGAGTTCCAAGTTCTCCAGATAACTTAGGAACTTCGCTGGGTAACCCAAATTTCTGAGGTAGTCCAAATCGGTTTCTGAGAAACGAAGTTGCTCCAAATAACGCACAACACGTTCTAAACCTGCAAAAACCGCATAGCCATTATGAAAAGGCTCTTTTCGAAAATACACTTCAAAAACCGCCCGTTTGTCCTGAATTCCCTGATCGAAATAAACTTGCATCATATTAATCTGATACAAGTCGGTATGTAAGGTCAGGCTATCATCTGAAAAGATCATCCAAGCCTCCTGAAACTTTTTTCTTATTATAACATAGAAGCCATTAAAACGATAGTCACACAAAAAAAGCTAGAGCCATAAAAAGCTCTAGCTTATCACTTTCTCTCAAAGTGAATTATTTTCCATAGGTTGTTTTAGGCGTTTTGTTTTTTTGAAAGGTTTTTCCATAAGTTACTTTAATCTTGAGTGTCATAAGATTTACCTCACTTCTTTGAAGATGGGACTAGTATACCTTGCAAACCTTAACGCCTACTTAGAGAAGTCTTGCAAGAAGCTTAATGTCACATTTTTTGTAAAATAGTTTGCTCTTTTAAGAACAGTCTTTCCAGAAAACAGCCTACTTGGTCACTTGGCTATGCCAGATGTCTTTATTGTATTGTTCGATAGTACGGTCTGAGGAGAAGAAACCTGCCTTTGCAATATTGATTAAGGCTTTTTCCTGCCATGCCTGACGATCCTCATAGGCTGCCAGCATCGCCGTTTTTGTCGCAATATAGTCCTTCAGATCTAGCAAGGTCATAAACCAATCCTTATTGAGGAGCTCATCATGCAGGCGTTCGAGACGCTCACGTTTTCCTAAAGCCAATAACTCTTGACTCACGATAAAGTCTACAGCTTCCTTAATGTCTGTGTCTTCTGCGTAAATACTTTGAGAAGAATAACTCCCTTTGGCATAGAGGTCAATAACCGTATCACTGTCTTTTCCAAAAGTATAAATATTGTCTTTTCCGACGAGATCAGCAATTTCAACATTGGCACCGTCCATCGTTCCCAAGGTCAAAGCCCCATTTAACATCATTTTCATATTACCGGTTCCTGAAGCCTCTTTTGAAGCTAAAGAAATCTGTTCAGAAATATCCGTCGCTGGAATGAGATGTTCAGCCACTGTAACATTGTAATTTTCAACCAAGAAAACATTCAAATAAGGGCTAACCTCAGGGTCATTGTTAATTAATTCAGACAGACACAAAATCAGATGGATAATATCTTGGGCAATCACATAGGCTGGAGCTGCCTTTCCACCAAAAATCACGGTTAATTTCCGTTTAGGCAGATGGCCTTTTTTGATTTGCAGGTATTGATGAATCACATACAAGGCATTCATCTGTTGACGCTTGTACTCGTGGAAACGCTTGATTTGTGTATCAATAATGGAATTTTCATCCAAATCCAAACCTTTGTTGGCTTTGAGATAGCGTTTCAAAGATAATTTGTTGGCTTGTTTGATGGCCTCTAAGCGCTCATAAACCGCCTGATCTCCCACAAAGTTCAACAGATTCTCCAACTGGGTCGCATCCGTCAAGTAGCCCTCACCGATGAGTTCCTTGATGTAGGCAGCCAGATCCTGATTGGCAAATTCCAACCAGCGACGGAAGGTAATCCCATTGGTCTTGTTATTGAATTTCTCAGGATAAATAGCATAGAAGGCCTTGAGCTCACTGTTTTTTAAAATATCCGTGTGCAAGGCTGCCACCCCATTGACACTATTAGCATAATGAATATCCATGTGAGCCATGTGCACCCGGTTTTGATCATCGATAATTTGAACAGCGGGATCACTATATTCTTGGCGTACCAGAGCATCTAATTCCCGAATAATGGTCATCAAATGAGGCACTACTTCTTCTAGATAAGCTACCGGCCATTTTTCTAGGGCTTCCGCTAAAATCGTATGATTGGTGTAGCCTGTCATTTGACGGACGATATCGACTGCCTCTGCAAAGGCCAAACCATGGGTTTGTGTCAAGAGGCGAATCATTTCTGGAATAATCATAGACGGGTGCGTGTCATTGATCTGAATATAGGCATAGTCAGGGAGATCATGCAAGTTTGACCCTCGCTCAAGGGCTTGTGCCAAAATCAATTGAGCAGCATTTGATACCATGAAATATTGTTGATAAATCCGAAGAAGTTCCCCATTTTTATCCGAATCATCCGGATATAAAAAGAGTGTCAGATTTTTTTGGATATCTGTCTTATCAAAAGAGATACCTTTATCAATCAAGCCATAGTCAACACTTTCAATATCGAACAAATTCAAAGCATTTTTATGCTCCTTATGATAGCCCAAAACATCAATCTGGTCTAAGCGAGACTTGAGGGTGAAATCTCTAAAAGGAACATCAAAGTGAACACTCGTTTTGTTGAGCCAAGACGGATTTTCAATCCAGTAGTTAGGCTCTGCTTCCTGCTGATTATCACAAAAAACTTGTTTAAACAGACCACAATGGTAGTTCAAGCCGACCCCTTCACCATTGATCCCTAGCGTTGCCATCGAATCAATAAAACAAGACGCTAAGCGACCCAAACCACCGTTCCCTAATGAAGGTTCTGGTTCAACATCTTCAATTTGAGCCATGGACTTGCCAGCTTTTTCCAACTCGTCCTTAGTGGTCTTGTAAATACCTAAATTGATCAGGTTATTTGACAAAAGTTTTCCGATAAGAAATTCTGCAGAGACGTAGTAGACCTTCCGTTTCCCTGTATTTTTAGGTTTGTCTTTGGCCAAGGTTTTGACATAGGCCAAAAGTTCTTTATAAATTGTCTCATTATCCAAATCACGCAAATCGCGCCCAGTGTGTTCTGTGATATAAGCCGTAAATGACATGTGAATTATTCTCCTTTGTAATGATTGGCTCGGCTGTATAAGGTCGTTAATTGACTAAGATAAGTTTTGTGGGCCTCCGTCAGTTGGTCAGTCGTCATACGCCATTCCCAGTTACCCCCTAAAGTATTAGGAATATTCATTCGACTCTCCGCAGGGAGATTAAGAACATCCTGCATGGAGGCAATCGCTGTATTGCTGACGCTGGCAAAGAGTGTCCGTAACAGAGCATGGGCAATCGATTCTCTCGGACCACGGTGCATATAGGCGTTAGCATACTGGCGTTGGTCACTGGTCAAAGTGGCATACCAGCCGTTTGCAACGTCATTATCATGGGTACCAACATAAGCAAGACTGTGCTGGGTAAAGGTATGAGGGGCATCAATACTATTTCCCGTCGTGTCCAAAAAACCAAATTCGAGAATTTTCATGCCTGGGAATCCTGTCAAGGCCAACAAGTCTCTCGCCTTATCATCAATGTAGCCCAAATCTTCAGCAATAACGGGAACCTCGCCAAGCGCATCCTTAATCGCTGCAAAAAGGGCTTTTCCAGGACCAGACACCCATTGACCATTGCGGGCTGTTTTTTCACCTTGAGGAATTTCCCAAAAGTCAGAAAAACCTTTAAAATGGTCAATCCGTAAAAAATCATACAGTTTTAATGACTCTTGAATCCGATAAATCCACCAAGAGTAGCCCATTTTGTCATGGTAGGCCCAATCATAAATGGGATTTCCCCACAATTGTCCCACATCTGAAAAGTCATCAGGTGGACAACCAGCAATGACCTTAGGTACCCTGTGGGCATCTAACTTAAAGAGGTCAGGTTTGGTCCAGACTTCTACACTGTCTGCAGCAACATAAATAGGCATATCTCCAATAATGGCAATCCCCTGAGCATTGGCATAGGCTTTAAGCGCCTGCCATTGGTCAAAGAAGAAATACTGGGTAACCTTATGGTAGACAATCGCATCAGCTAGATTTTCACGCGCTTTTTCTAAGGCTAAGGCATCGCGTTGCAATAAATCTTGGTCAGACCATTCCTGCAAGGCAACATGGCCAAAACTTTCCTTAATTGCCATGAAATCCGCAAAATCTGGCAACCAAGATACTTGGTCGGCTTCAAAGCGAGCTAACCGCTTGACATTATCTGGATCAGCCAAAAAAGTGGCTACCGCTTTTTCCAGGAGAGGACGACGCACCTCAAACAGCAAGCCATAATCCACCCGATGAGGATCTCGTCCAAAATCAATTCCTGCAAGATCTTCCTCAGTCAACAACCCCTGATCAATCAGTACATCAAAATCAATCAAGTTGGTATTTCCAGCCACTGCTGAAAAAGACTGATAAGGAGAGTCGCCATAACTTGTCGTTGTCAAAGGTAGAATTTGCCAATAGGTCTGCTTGGTTTCCTTTAAGAAATCAACAAAGTCAAAAGCGGTTTGTCCAAAAGTCCCAATTCCAAAGCGGCCGGGAAGTGATGTGATGTGCATGAGAATTCCACTCGCCCGTTTGTCCATAATCTAGCCTCCTTAACTTTTCTTCTTTTCCTAGATTGGTTTTAGTTTAACGCAAGCGTTTGCGTAAGTCAAGCTTTCTTTGTCATTTTTTCGAAAAAATTTAAAAAAACGCTGAATTTTCAGCGTTTTACGGATTATTTTCGCAAGTCGCGGACACTCTCGCGCTCTTTGAGTGAAAAAGGAACCAAGAGTTGTTGAGGATTCGCTGTTTTTTCAGCAATTTCTTTTAACAGATGGTTTAAACTGTCTTGCCCTAAGGCTGTCACGCCAATATCATACGTTGTCAGGTAAGGGTGCAGGATTTTAGCGTAAAGCGAATTATTAAAACTCAATATAGACACATCATCAGGGACAGCTAAATCATAAAAGGATAGCAATTGGATGAGGCGCAAGGCCAAGAGATCATCTAGGGCAATGACAGCTGTAATTTTCTGACTTTTAATCAAATGAACCAACTGGTCAACTGTTTCAGGTATCTTTGGCGCAAATAAACCGACTGGAAAGGAGGGCAAACGATGAGCTTCCATGCCTTGAACATAACCATCGTAGCGGACCTGACTCAGGGTTTCACTTTCACTCGTTGTCACAAAGAGAATACGTTCATGCCCTTTCAAAACCAGATAATCCACAGCTTCTTTGGCCATCAAGAGGTTATCATTATCGACAAAACTCCGTGTCTTCACCCCATCTTCGGCCTGACCGACACTGACAAAGGGAATCTCATTGTCCTGCAAATAAGCGCTAACGGGATCGCCCTTTTCCGTATAAAGAACGATAAAGCCGTCAACAAGCTTTTGTTTATGCATCAGAGCCACTTGTTCTTTTAAATCATTGGCACTATCCCCAGTCCCGATAGCGATCGCAAAATGATGTTTCTTGGCTTCATCATTGATAGCGGTTAAAATTTCCATGAAAAAAGGCTGTGTCAAACGGTCTGGCGAGGTACTTGGTGGAAAAATGACACCGACCGAGTGAGTCAACCCACTGGCTAACTGACTGGCAGCGACATTGGGCACATAATTGAGCTCTTTCATGGCTTGTCTTACTCTGGCCTTGGTCTTTTCTGAGATACTTTTACTGTCTTTTAAACTGCGACTGACCGTCGATGGGTTCACACCAGCTCGTTTAGCCACATCTTTAATGGTTACCATATATTTTCCTTATCCTTAGCACTTTGACGGCGTATTCTTTAGCATTTTACACCAGAAAGCCCTACGAATCAAGGCTAAATACCATGTATTCGTCACCAACATCAGATAAAGCAGCTTTGAATAAGATGCCTCAAAAAACAAGCCTAGATTGTTCTAAGCTTGCTTCTTATTATTTGCTAGCTAAGGCACCCATAGGATCCCATGGGGCTAAAACGATAGGCTCTGCCTCATAGGCGGCCAATTCTTCAGTAGACAAAAGATCTTTGCGGACAACGATTTGGTAGGTGTACTCATCCATCCAGGCATCAGAGGCAACGAAATAACCTTTTTCGCCGACCTTATCTCCCCAGGAGTTTTCCACCTTCCAACGCCGTGGCTTACCAGCCTCGTCCAAGTCTACCCCGGTCAAGACCATAGCATGGGTCATAAGACTTTCGCTGTAGTCCAAACGCCCCGCCTTATCCTGAGTGAAGGCCAAATCCATACCAGAGCTAAAGTCATAGACATCTGTCGCCAGAATGCCTTTTTTGCGGTCTGAAACCTGACCGACATCGGACCCAAACCAGATGGTTTCCCCAGATTTGAGCTGGTTAACAGCTAGTTCTTTAAAGCGTTCCATATCCAGATTGAGATAACGGACAGCTGGTCCACCCACGACATTGCCCAGCATCTCAACGGTATAAGATTGGCCATAAGGCTTGTCAGCGGTTGGGGCATTGATGATAGACACGTAGTCCTCTAAATGTAAGTCTACATACTTAGCAAAGAAAGCTTGTGGCGTGATGGCTGTTTCCGTGTGGTATTGATTTTCCTTATCCCGATAGGCAAAATCAAACTGACGAGGGGGCAGTCCCAAGGTCATGGCCAAGAAGTTAAAGATGTCTTGTAAAAGTGCTTCTTTTTTCGTTTGGATAGTTGCTTTGTCGGCACCCGTAGCCACTAATTCTCGCAAAATTTGTGCATCCTGACGCAACAATTTATTCAAGTATTGGTTGAGTTCGCGGCTATTGCTAGACGCTTCTGACTCAGGGTAAACACTTTTTGGCACGACACCGTACTTGTTAAAGAGCGTGACGACCATGTCCCACTGACCACCGTCTTGTTGTGGCGTGTCCAAGAGGAACTTCACCTTACGGCTACCGATTTCTTGATCAGCTGTTGCCAGAATTTGTTCCAAAAACCAGTTGGATTTTTCATACTTGTCCCAAAAAAAGGTATGGGCTTGTGACAATTCAAAATTTTCCAGTTGGTAATCCGTCAAGAGTTTATGACGAAAGGTGTTGAGAGCCGCAAACATCCAGCAGCGTCCAGACGCTTTTTGGTCAGCGACGGGATCCTTGGTCAAGTCAATAGAAAAAGCAAAGGGATTGTTAACCTCACCGGCCCGAGTCTCCAAGGACTTGAGCAAGCCATTATGCGTGATGGCATTTTCCATGGCTGAAAAAGTTGGGTTCGCCTCATAGTTGGCATAAAGACGGTCGGTAAATGATGAATCTAAAGCTGTCATTAGTATCCTCCTCATAGTTCTACAGCCATTATAGCCTAAAGCCTTGAACTTGAAAAGGGAAAACGGCTACAGTTGACTAGCCTTTTTATAGACACTCTCTCATGTAATAGCGGACGTCAGCGACCTCTTGCTATGAGTTCCGTGACTAGCAGTGGTTCATTGGGCCTGAAGTTCCTAATAAACTGTGCAGAGGACGAAACACGAAATCGTGCGCCTTGCGCCACCAATTTCTGTCTGTCTCCCTGAAACGCCTAGCTTCAAGCATTTTTATTACATCGGAAGTGTCAGACTACGATATCCCTAACTATCCAGACTTTCTCCAAAATAATGACACGCTTTTTCAAATCCCAAACAATGACTGCCCCATCTGACAACAAACGAAAACACCCAACGGTTGTCAGGTGTTCTCTGGAGATTTATGAAAAAGAAAAGTTTTGGGATGACTATAGTATAGCCACTGTGACTTAAAAAGGCCTTAAGGAAGACTAAATGTTGGCTTAAACAATATCTTTTAATCATATTTTCATTTCTTCATTTTCGCACCCATTACCATCATCAGTTAGCCCAACTAGTGACATCTCAAGTGGACAAGTCTACACACCAATTCGAGAGGAAGACGTGACGATGTCTATTAATCACCCCGAAATTACCGTAGACTAGATTTTAGTAAAACCTCCAAACACTAGAACCGCATTGTTTGCTTCTACTCATTTCAGCTGTCACCACAGCACTTCTAAACACAAAAAGCGTCTCACCAGTTATCTCCTTTTTGGAGAAGTGGTGAGGCGCTTTTTTAATGGTTTCAACACCATCTCATTTTGGGTGATGGCACTTCATTTATCGCTAGCTAAGCCAGTCCCAGCACTTCGGCTGGACGACCACTGGCATTTTTTTGCGTCCCCAGGATAACCAGTTGGTCGCGGTAATTGCGCTTGAGGTTACTCCGGACGACCTTGTGTCCCAAGAGACTTTCTAGAATAGCTTGAAGCTCTGCCAGGGTAAACTGATCCCCTAAGAGAGCCTGAATGGCGTAGAGACCTTGGGTGGCCAGACGCGTGCGAACGGTATCCAAGGCATAGGCCAGGATTTCCTTATGGTCACAAGCCATGACTTCCGGTAGTTCAGATAGGGCAAACCAAGAAAGGGATTGGGCATCATCGCCAGCCAGAGCCTCCTGCCCTTCTTGAGGGCCTAATTGCACGACCAAAGGATTGGTAATAACCCAACCACGTGGGTCACGGTCTGGTTTAGACCAGGCAGGGAGTTGCTTGATTTGCTTTAGTGATAGGGTCAGCCCAGTCTCCTCACGGAGTTCACGGATACCAGCGGCTACAATGTCCTCGTGGGGTTCCACAAAACCGCCTGCCAGGGCATATTGCCCCCGCCAAGGGTGGTGTTTGCGTTGAATCAAAAGGCATTCCAACTTGGCGGTTTGACGGTTATAGCGCAAAAGAATAAAGTCCACCGTCACACTAGGCTTGGGATAATCTGGCCAGTCCTGCTGATGGTACCACTTTAAAAACTCAGCTTCACTCGCTTCTTCTTCATAATAACGACGTTCTTGCGCCTGACTTTCAAATTTTTTCACGGCTTAACTCCTTAGTGACTCAGTTCAGCAGAAGTTCTTGTTTCTTGAGGTTTAGTCCAAAAACTCAAGGCTGCAATGCTGTTGATAATGTAGTAAATGTATTTGCCGACGTTGGCCCAATTGCCCTGAACCAAGGCCTTGACCAGCTGAACTAAGTTATATAAAAACCAAAAACGCCACTGCATGGTGAGTTTCATGGCATTGAGGACATTTGCCCCCATGGACAGCCCAAAGGCCAAAGTTGTCACCCAAAAGAGGAGGTTAATCTGTCCTGCGTAGCCGACATAGTTGGTCGCAAAGGAAAAGATCAGAGCACCTGCAAAGATTGCCACCATGGTCGCGATCCCTTTTGTTCCAGTCAGTGGGCGTGACGCTTGGTATTTCTCTGTCTTCATCCATTTATTGATGGCAAAGGTGTAGATGATGAAGGTCACGGGATAGGTGATAATGGCGGCTTTATTACCCAGTAGGTAGTCAATCGTGCCAGATAAGACCACGTTGATAATGCCGACGATATTACCGACATTGCTCATACGTCCTGTCAGGCGAGTTGACATGATGGACAAGACCGAGTTGCCGATAGAAATTAACCCAAAAGGAACAAAAACCGTCCAAGCTCCCCAATTAACCACATCAGCCAAAGTTTCTGTCAAATAGCCACTGGCCAGGGCAATCCCCACCACGATAGCTACCCCCAAGAGGTCAAACCACTTCGATTGTGCCAATTTGTGTAACATGATAACTCCTTAAAACCTTATTTTTATCAAGTTGATACAAACTATTATACTCTCTTATAGACTGTTGTCAAGGTTTTTTTCAAAATGATAAAAAAGAACCCTTTAGGTTCTCTCAACTCTTTTTTAGGAAGGAAATGTCGATTTTAGCTGACGGTGAAAAACGAGTTAGCTTTCCACAGGAGTGATGAGGCCTGTATCCACATCGTAAACCCCACCCGAAATCGGGCAATCGTCAGGGATTAAAGGAGAGTTTTTTAGTTTTTGAATATCCTCGATAACGCTACGAGCTGGATCTGAAAATGGTAAAAAGTCCAGATGACTCGTGTCTACTGAAAATGTCTCTGTCAACTCTTTTTGGAAAGCCGCATTGTCAAATTTCTGGGCTCCGCAGTCTGTATGATGGAGAACAATGATTTCAGCTGTTCCCAACTGTTGTTGCGAAATAACCAGAGAACGAATAACATCGTCGGTAACACGCCCACCAGCATTTCTAAGGATATGCGCATCTCCTAAAGCCAAACCCAAGGCTGGGGCAACGTGCAAGCGAGAATCCATACAAGTTACAATGGCCACCTTGGTTTTTGGTGTGATAGGCAAATGTTGGGTACCATGCAGGTCGACATAGGCTTCATTGGCCTTGAGAAAATTTGAAAAATAGGTCATACATTCTCCTTTGTTAGCCCAAACTCTGGCCATACTCTTTGCCAATCATACCACTTTTACAAGAATTTGTCAGGAGACGTCTCCCGATGAAAAAGTGTGTAAACATAAAATGTTCTTTTGCAGACACAATACCTAATTTTAGGAAAAAAATAAGACAGACCCCCTATACTGGGCCACGTTGCAGCAGAAAAAACGAACGGAGAAATATAATATGACAATTTTAAAGAGCTTAAACCGAACTAAAATCAACCAATCCGGTCACGGATTTCTGAGAAAATCTAAAAAAGGCCTGGTGTCCAGCATTGTCCTGGCAGGGGCAATCACGATCTTAGCTGCTAGCCCAACCGTCTCAGCTGACGAAGTGACTACTGACACTATCACGACCGTGACCACAAACAGCGACAGCAATCAGGAAACGATAGCTGGCACCACAACAACTACGGATACAACAGTAGAAACGACAGCTACAGGCGGCAGTAGCACAACCAGTCAAGACATGACAAGTACCGAGACCAGCATGGGAACAGCTACTGACCTTGCAAGCGAGACAACTGACAGCACTAGCACAGATAGCGATAGCACGACGGCTAGCTCTGAAACAGCCACTTCCGAGACGAGTGCTACGACCAGCACCAGCGAAACCGTAGACAGTTCTGACACGACAGACAGCACAAGTGTGACTAGCACGACAACGGCCACTGAAGCAGCCAACAGCACAACAGAGAACAGTACGGCCAGCGAGACCACGGTCAGCCTGGTGGATGGCGTCGTGACAACTTCTTCTGATGCAGTTACCGTCAATACCGAGGACAAGACTATCACCGTGACCAGCGCAGGTAGCGTCACTCTGACCGGCGACATGAGTGAGTATTCTGTGGTAGTATCCGAGACAGTGACCGACACCGTCACTATCATTCTCAACAACGCCGCCCTCTATTCCATAACCTTTAACAGCACAGGGAGTAATAAACTCTACCTGACTGACAACTCTGAAAACACGCTCTCAGGCGGCAGCTATGGTATCTCAGCGACCAATCTAACCATCGAAGGCTCGGGCACCCTGACCATTTCCGATGTCGCTAGCTACGGTATCGTGACGACCGACGACCTGACCATCACTAGCGGCACCCTAGTCATCACCTCCAGCGGTTCAGGCATTTGGGTCGTGTCAACGACGGACCCTGATGCGGCCAACCTGACCATCAATGGCGGAGCCATTACCATCACAGCCAGCAACGACGATGGGACTGCCGGCATCAAATCGGGCAACACGCTGACGGTAAACGATGGCACGATCACAGTCAATAGTTCCTATGAAGCTCTGGTAGGAAGCGACATCATCATCAACGGTGGCACCCTCTACCTGGTCGCCAGCGACGACGGGATTGTATCCAAAGACCCCTTCTACGGGACAGACAATGCTGCAGACAGTGTCTCCATCACCATCAATGGCGGCACGACCACGGTTATCGCAGACGGCGACGGCATTGACTCTAATGGAGACTTTACCGTGACCGGCGGGACGCTAAAGACCCAGTCCACCACCGAGGACAATGGTGCTCTGGACTATGACGGAACAGGTCTCGTGACCGGCGGGACCACCTGGGCCATTGGCCAGACAGGGATGGCGCAAGCCTTTGACACGGGCTCTAGCCAGGCCTACATCATGGTCAATATCTCTGGCTCTGCGGGTGATACCATCACCGTGACCGACAGCGAGGGCAATGTCATCGCCACGACAACAGCGGACGTGGCCTTCAGCAATGTCGTACTCTCTACTGAAGCTATCACCTCAGGCGGTAGTTACAGCGTAACCACCTCGGCCGGCAAGACTACGACAGCCACTGCGACAACAGAAACCACTGAAAATGCTGATCCTGGTGACTTTGGCGGCGAAGGGACAACCCCACCAGAATTGCCATCTGGCGATATGACCCCACCGAGTGGCGAGCGACCAGAATGGCCAAGTGACGCCACGACAACGGACGAGACCGCTGACCAGACGGCAGCTAACGAGACGAACACAACCGTTGAAACCAGCGAGCAAGCATCAACGGATACCAACGCCGGCCAAACGACCGATAGCGATGGAGATATTACGATGGACTCGACCGACGCAAGCGCCGATGAGACGACCGCCGACAGCGATGGAGATAACACGGCGGACGCGGACAGCACAAGTGACAACACTTCAGCAGACAACTACAGTGAACAGACCGTGACGGATACAACTGACGCAACGGACACAACAGACACTGCAGATGGTCAAAATGACACGACAAATGCTGCTCAGAAGGGTCCATCCCGGCCAGTCAAAGTCCAGTCGCTACAAAAAACTGAACAAGCCCAGGCAGGCCCACAAGCACCCAACCAGCAGCCAGCCTCTCAAGCAGTACCAGAGCATGGCCAGGGACAACAAGCAGGCTTCCTAGGCTTCCAATTTAGCCTAGGCAGGGGCTTTCTGACCCGTGGCCTGAACAACTGGCTGACCTGGGCCTGGGTCAGCATCCTCTCCTTTTTCAGATTCTAAGAAGTAAAAAGGCAAACGTAAGATTCCCAACACCTGAAAGTCTAACTTTCAGGTGTTTTTATGATTCAGCTGAACCTGCGCTTTATTTATTCCAAAATTGTAAAAAATCTCATTTATCTATGTTAAAAAAGACCTCGACAGAGGTCCTTGTTTTCCTTCACCCAAACACGGCCTTGAGCACATCACTGACGGTGGAGACGCCGACGACCTGGATGGTGTCAGGGAAATTCAAGCCTTGTAAAGCATTTTTAGGCGCATAGATTTTGGTGAAGCCTAATTTGGCGGCTTCATTGACCCTCTGTTCCATGCGGGTAACGCGCCGGATTTCACCGGTCAGGCCGATTTCGCCGATGAAACACTCCTGCGGGTTGGTTGGCTTTTCCTTGTAGCTGGAGGCGATGGCTACAGCCACAGCCAGGTCAATAGCTGGCTCGTCCAAACGCACCCCGCCAGCTGCCTTGAGATAGGCATCTTGATTTTGCAGGAGCAGGCCACAACGCTTCTCCAATACCGCCATGATGAGGCTGACTCGGTTAAAATCTAGACCCGTCGTGGTCCGCTTGGCATTGCCAAAAACAGTCGGGGTCACTAAGGATTGGACCTCAGCCAGGATGGGCCGACTGCCCTCCATGGTCACGACAATGGCTGAACCCGTTGCCCCATCCAGGCGTTCTTCTAGGAAAACCTGACTGGGATTGGTCACTTCGACCAGGCCACCAGAACGCATCTCGAAAATGCCAATTTCATTGGTGGAACCAAAACGGTTCTTAACTGCCCGCAATATGCGGAAGGTATGGTGGCGCTCCCCTTCAAAATAAAGGACCGTATCCACCATGTGTTCCAGCATACGAGGGCCTGCCAATTGACCCTCCTTGGTCACATGCCCTACGATAAAGGTGGCGATGTTGTTGGTCTTGGCCAGTTGCATGAGCTCCGCTGTCACCTCGCGCACCTGAGAAACCGACCCTTGGACACTGGACACCTCCGGACTCATGATGGTTTGAATGGAGTCAATGATGAGAAAATCTGGCTTAATCTGGTCAATTTGCGCGCGAATGGCCTGCATATTGGTCTCTGCGTAGAGGTAAAATTCATTGTCAATATCGCCCAAGCGCTCACTGCGTAGCTTAATCTGCTCGGCGGATTCTTCACCAGATACATAAAGAACCGTCCCCTTAGATGCTAACTGAGTGGACACTTGCAGGAGCAGGGTCGATTTTCCGATACCAGGATCTCCACCAATAAGTACCAAGCTACCTGGAACCACGCCTCCACCCAAAACGCGGTTAAACTCGTCCATATCCGTCTGCGTCCGGTCGTAACTGATAGAGGTCACATCCTTGAGCTTGGTGGGCTGACTGCGCTCACCCGTCAGGCTGACACGTGCATTTTTGACCTCGGCAACCTCGACTTCTTCGACAAAGGAAGACCAAGCCGAACAGTTGGGGCAGCGCCCCAAATACTTGGGCGAATGGTAGCCACACTCTTGACAGACAAAGGTTGATTTTTTCTTAGCCATCGCTAACTTATCTCTTTTCTACTTTTCTCACGAAAAAGGGCCTGGGACAATGGTCGCGGGCACTCTTTCTTACTTATTCGTATTTGTATTAATGACCTGTGGAGCCAAAGCCACCTGTTCGCACACCGTCAGCTTCATCCCCATCAGCTATAAGAAATGGCGCAAAAACCGCTTGAACAATCCGGTCTCCCACTTCTAGAACAACAGCTTGGTCGGTGATGTTTTGCATCTGGGCATATATATGTCCTTCATTATTAGGATTGCCATAATAATCCCCATCAATCACCCCAACTGAGTTGATCAGAACCAGCCCCTTCTTGCGCGGGTTGCTGGAGCGGTCATAGAGATAGAGCACCTCGCCAGGCTGCATGTAAGCTTTGACACCTGTTGGTACCAGAACAATTTCTCCTGGGGCGATGATCGTTTTTTGAGCTACCTTAAGGTCATAACCTGCCGCATGAGCCGTTTCTCGCTTGGGTAAGAGGTTTTCTTGCCCAGCAAAGGTCGAAATCAATTCAAATCCTCGTAATCTTGTCATTGCATTATCCTTGTGCTTTCGCCATTTGTTTAAGGCGTTTATTTTTACGATGACGGTGCATTTGCTTCATCAACTTACGATAGAGCGGTTGACGCTGCACCCACAGTTTAAAGCGAGGTGACATGCGCATGAAACAGACCAGAGCAAAGAAATAAAAAATAAAGCCTGGTAGTATGGGTAAAATACTGCCTAAAATTCCCAGAAAAATATTGACGATTCCCAAAATCCCGTAAAAAATTCGCATACTATCACCCCTCTAATGAAATTTTTGCCATCATATCAGACGCTCCTTAATTATAGCTTATCAGGTAAGGCCCATGCAAGAATTTACCTCACAAGATCAAAAAAACAGCCCGCAAATAGGCTGTTCTCTCACTAGTCAAAGGTAAACTGATTGTGGTAAAGCCCGGCATAAAAACCATCTTGGGCCAACAAGTCTGCATGACTGCCTTGCTCGATGACCGAACCGTCTTTAAGGACGATAATTTGATCCGCATTTAAGATTGTCTTCAAGCGATGAGCAATGACAAAGCTGGTTCGACCAGCAATGACCGTCTCCATAGCTGCTTGAATTTTGCTTTCCGTTACTGTGTCAACATTTGATGTGGCTTCGTCTAAGATAAGAACTTGTGGGTCTGTCAAGAGCGTCCGTGCAATAGAAATCAATTGCTTTTGTCCGGTTGAAAAGACATTTTGCTCATCATCTACCTGAGTTTCGTAGCCTTCTGGCAAACTCATGATAAAATCGTGGATGTGCGTTGCTTTAGCAGCGGTTTCCACTTCTTCTTGACTCGCTTCTGGTTTTCCAAAGGCGATATTGTCTCGGATGGTTCCGGAAAAAAGGAAAGATTCCTGCAAGACAATCCCCACATGACGGCGCAGACTATCCAAATCATAGTCACGGATATCCCGACCATCAAAACGGATGGCTCCGCTATCAACATCATAGAAACGATTGATGAGATTCATGATAGTCGTTTTCCCTGAACCAGTCGGTCCAACCACTGCTGTCATCTGACCACGAGGAGCTGTGATGGACACATCCTTGAGGATAGGCTTACCAGGCAGATAGCTAAAATCGACATGGTCGATGGCCACACCTTCCTTGAGCTCTGTAAAGTCTGGTGCCTCTTGCGGTCGCACTTCATCGGGCTGGTCAAAGACTTCTTGAATTCGCTGTGCCCCCGTAAAGGCCAACTGCATTTCTGCCCAACTTGAAGCAATCTGCATCATAGGCTGATAATACTGCTGCGAATATTGGACAAAGGTCACGACCAAACCAAGAGCCGCCGCCGTCGTCATGGAGTGATCCGCCAAAACTAGACTTGACCCCCAGAAGATAACGATGGCAGTGTTGATCAGGCTGAGGCCATTCATGACAGGAAAGAGCAAACCGGCAAAGATACGCCCCTTAAAGGTTGCCGTGCGGACGGCATCATTTTGTGTCATAAAGCCTGAAACGACTTGCTCTTGCAGACCTTGGACAATAATAGCCTTTTGCCCGGAAACATTTTCATCCATATAGGCATTGAGGGCTCCAACTTCTTTTTGTTGGAGATTGGTGTATTTCCGAGAAAGCCGAATAATGACAATGAGAAAAATCACAGCAACAGGCGTCGTCGCTACCGTCACCAAGGCCAGCTGTGGATTAGCCACAAACATCATGATGACGATACCAATATAAAGAACTCCCTGCGTCACCACAGTCACTAAGGACTGGTTAAAGGCATTTTGAATATTATCCAAATCCGAAGTAAAACGTGATAGGATGTCCCCGTCTTGGTGGCGGTCAAAAAAGCTCACCGTCAAGCGTTCGAGCTTGCCAAAGAGGCCCTTACGCATCTGGTTAGTGGAATGACTGATGATACGGTTGAAGAGCAGACTATAGACCAAAGACGCCACGGTCATTAAAAGAATGGCTACTAACATCGCATTCAAAACCGCGAAGAAATGGCTCGTCTTTTGAGGCTCTTGAACCAGTTGCGCCAAGGCTGAAATGGCTTGCCCGATATAAATAGGAGCCACAACTTGGGCAACTGTCGCGACGAGAATCATCACCAAAATCGTCACAAATGATAGCTTGAAGGCCTTAAAATAAGACCAGAAAAAACGTGCGGTTGTCATTTAAGCCTCCTTTCCTTTTTGGGTTTCAAAGATTTCCCGGTATACTGCATTCGTTTCCAAGAGCTCCTTGTGTGTCCCCTCACCGATGAGCCGTCCCTCATCCAGCACCAAAATCTTATCAGCTTTAATCACTGAGGAAATCTTTTGCGCGATAATGATGGTCGTGGTCCCCTTAAGATCCTTGTGCAAGGCTTCTTGAACCAATTTTTCAGATTGGGCATCCAAGGCCGACGTCGAATCATCTAAAATCAACACTTTTGGATTGGATACCAAGCCACGCGCGATAGACATGCGTTGCTTTTGTCCCCCTGAGAAGTTATTCCCTCGCTCTTCGACTTCGCTCTCATAGGTACTTGGCATGCGATCAATGAACTCACGCGCCTGAGCAATTCGAGCCGCCCGTTCGATTTCATAATCCTTGGCGTCACGTTTTCCTTGACGGATATTAGAGGCAATGGTTCCTGAAAACAAAATCGCCTTTTGCAGAACAATAGATACCGTCTGCCGCAAGGTCCCTTGACTCATGTCCTTGAGATTTTCCCCACCGATGGTAATTTTCCCCTCTTGAGGGTCAAACAAGCGTGGAATCAGCTGAGCCAGAGTGGATTTCCCAGAACCCGTCGCCCCAACAACGCCGACCATTTGACCAGCTTCAATATGAAAAGTCACGTCTGTAAGCGTCGGTTCTGTGTCCTTCGGGTAAGTAAAAGTCACGTGGTCAAAGGAGATATCTCCCTTGAGATCCTGCACCTGATCATTGGTAAAAGTCATGGCAGGCGCCGTGTCAAGCACTTCTTTGATCCGACGGATAGAAACCAAAGCCCGCGTGATATTCGTTGACAAAAAGCCCAACATGATGATAGCAAACATGATTTGCATCAAGTAAGTGTCAAAAGAGGCCAAACGGTTAACAGCCTCAGGAACCGTTCCCATCATGGTATAAACGACATAAATCGCCAGGTAAAGGGCCATGTAGGACACCAGGAAAAAGAAGGGTTGCAAGAAGGCAAATCCATTTCCAATGAAAAGGTTGAGACCTAAGAGTTCATCTGAAACCTGACGGAATTTTTCCTCTTGTGGTTTTTCTTGGACAAAAGACTTCACCACCCGAACCCCTCGCAGATTCTCCTTGGCAATCCCATTGATACGATCCATCAATCCCTGAAAGACCGCAAATCTCGGCCCCATCAGCCCCATGATGACACCCATCCCTAGGCCAATGAGGACAACCATGCCAATGACAATCCACCAGAGTTGAGGGAGAGTGACCAAGGCCATGATGAAGGCTCCGACAAAAATAATCGGCATGCGCAAGAGCACCTGGAAAAACATCATGAGTAAGTTTTGCACTTGGTTGACGTCATTGGTCATCCGGACGACCAAGTTACCCGCATTGAAGTCCTCGATATTAGCATAGGAAAAGGACTGCACCTTCTTAAACAATCGTTCGCGAATATCGGCCGACACCGACTGAGCAATAAAGGCTGCTAATACCGTATTAACTGCACCCGCCACGAGGCCCAAGAGGGCAATACCGACCAGCCAACCACCCAAATGCAAGATAGCCGCTTGATTATTTTTCGAAACAGCTGCCAAGACACGTTCGAGATAATAGGGTTGCATGAGACTGCTGGCAACATAAAGGCAGACCATGGTGACTGAACCCAAGACCTGCCATTTGTACTTAAGTACCGCTTTTAATAGCATATTTCCTCCTTGAACCTTCTTACTAAAGTGTATCTCTATTATTATACAAAAAATTAGCCTAAAAAGGCGTAAAAGGATTTGAAAATTTGAGAGAAATGAGAGATCTATTACCCCAACACTTTATCCAAATATTGCTGGTTGTTATGTCCTCTCAGCTAATCTATAATAAAACCATCTCCAAAAGGAGTCCAGAAAGGATACAGTCTATGATACCAAACACATTTACTCAAAACCCAGTCGCGAAGACTCTTATTACTACCTATCATAAGTCTGAAGACACGGCTACTAGTCTTTGGAAAAAGCAAGAAAGCTTTTTTGTTAAAGGTTTTACTAAAGTCTCCGACAAAGCCACTGAAACATTATTTGGCCACGATGGCGAAAGCTTAGCAGACACGAAAGCTCGCCTCAAAAAGTAAACCTCCCTTAACGATTGCACTCACTTCTCAGAAAGGAATTATTATTATGACTACATTCATTACCATCATCTTCGGCCTTCTCATCGCTGGCATTGCCACAGCCCTGGTACAATGTCTCACCAAAAAAGTCACCATTGCTCACTGGGTGATCAACCTTGTCCTAGGCGCTTTGGGGGCGACTGCTGCCTACCAACTTTTACCGGGTGCTTATGGGCCTGTCATCGCCGGTTTCACCATTGTCCCTATGGCGATTGGTGCGCTAGTTCTAGCAGGAATTGGCTCTTGGACGATGAACAAGATACTCAAAAACCAAAGAAAAAAAGCACACCTTTAAATCAAAAAATACTCCCCTGAGAAGCTTTCTCGGGGGAGTATTTTTTTGAACAGGTTCAGTCTGCAAAGCTAAAAATTTTCGTCGGATAGAGTTTTAGGACCTTTTCATAGACGAAACGAAGTGCGATAGCGATTGCCAAAGGAATGATTAGCCAAGCTAGGATGGCTGTCGCTAGTGACAGACCACCCGTCACTGAGGCAAAAAGCCCTGTCAAACCAACCAGTCCAAAACCTGCAGAGGCTGGCGTTCCCACAATGCCAAAGGCAGGCACTAAAAGCCCTGTTAACACAGCCGTTGACACAATCGGCAAGTAAGCGATGGGATGCTCAAAAATATTGGGCATCATCATCTTCATTGACCCCAAAGCAACCGCAGTCGTCACACCGGGTTTATTGACAAAGAACATGTGCACGACTAGAACGATACAGGTTGTCCCAACTCCCATGGCTGCAGCTCCAGCTGAGAGACCATTTAAGCCGATAGCCAGACCAATAGCCACCGTAGACAAAGGGGCTACAATCATGATGGCAAAGGTCACGCAGATAAAGACACTCATGAGATAGGGTTGCAACTCCGTGAAATACATGATAACTTGCCCGATCGTTGTCGAAATCAACTTAACATAAGGCAGAATACTTATCCCAAAAGTTCCCAACAAGGTGCCAATGACAGGCAACAAAACAAAGTTGAAAGAAGCAAACTTCCCCTCCAACCATAAGAGTACTAGGGCTGTCAGTCCACACATGAGCATGACATTGATGATATCACCTGTCCCAGAGGTGTAAAATCCGTTGGCCAGTTTAGTCGCAGTTGCCACTGTTGCCTGAGAAGCTTGATGAGACTGGACTTGCGCCAAAACATCCGCGACTCCTGCCAAGCGGCTGGTCGCTCCTGAGCTGACAAAAGCTACAGCCACCATGACAGCAACTTTCATGCCTTTAAAATTAAACTCCAAGGCCACCAAGGTGCCAATAACGGCTGATAAAGCACATTGAAAGAGGAGGTTGGCCGTATTCCATGTCGCAAAAAAATTGGTCTTGGCCAAGACATCCCAAGAAAAGAGAACCGAAAACATGGAATTCGGTAACAGGGAAACAATTACCCCGATGGCTGTCCCATTGAGGATTTTATGAAGAAAACTTTTAGCCGTCAGGCGGCCATCTATAGATGTGGTCATAAAAGACTCCTTTAAAACAAATTATCCGCAAGTACGGACGGTTCGAAAAAAGAAAAACCCCGCCAAAGCTGGCGAGGCTATCAAGTAAGCTCAAAAAGCCGACTTGTCTAGGAACGCCAAGTTGGAAGAGCTAAGGTATTCAACAAAATGACTCGCAAATCTCGCATGGCGAACCCCTTTTTCATTTTTCTTAAGAAAAAGTATAGCATGGTTTTCTGAAAAAAGAAAGTAGTTTGTCGAAATTTTCTGAAAATTGCATCATTTTCTTGTCGAATATTGTCTTGTCACAAAATTTTAAACAGCCAAAGCAAGCTCTGGCCCTGCAAGCTATGGTATAATAGTAATGCCCTTTTCGATAACGATTGAGGAGAAAATTATGACAAAACAAAAAATTGCTGTCTTGGGACCTGGTTCATGGGGAACAGCCCTGTCCCAGGTGCTCAATGACAATGGACATGAGGTCCGCATCTGGGGAAATATCCCCGAACAAATTGCTGAAATCAATACTAGTCACACCAATACCCGTTATTTTAAAGACGTGGTCTTGGATCCTGCTATTGTAGCTTATAATGACTTGGCTGAGACCTTAGAAGACGTAGATGCTGTCTTATTTGTCGTGCCGACCAAGGTCACTCGCCTAGTCGCTCAACAGGTTGCCGAGGTTTTAGACCATCCTGTGGTCATCATGCATGCATCTAAAGGACTAGAACCTGGAACTCATGAACGCCTATCAACGATCTTAGAAGAGGAAATCCCTAGTGACCTCCGTAGTGACATCGTGGTCATCTCAGGCCCCAGCCACGCAGAAGAAACCATTGTACGTGATTTGACCCTGATTACGGCTGCATCTATTGACCCTGAAGTGGCAGCCTATGCTCAGGCTCTTTTTAGCAACAACTACTTCCGCCTCTACACCAACACCGATGTCATTGGTGTGGAAACAGCTGGCGCCCTCAAAAATATCATTGCCGTTGGGGCTGGAGCCCTAGCTGGTATGGGCTACGGGGACAATGCAAAAGCAGCGGTCATCACCCGTGGTTTAGCTGAAATTACTCGCTTAGGTGTCAAAATGGGCGCAAAACCCCTCACCTACAGTGGCCTGTCTGGCGTGGGCGATCTGATTGTTACCGGCACATCTGTCCACTCTCGCAACTGGCGGGCAGGCTATGCCCTAGGTCAAGGCGAAAAACTCGAAGACGTCGAGCGTAATATGGGTATGGTCATTGAGGGGCTGTCTACCACAAAAGTAGCCTACGAATTAGCTCAGGAGCTCGATGTCTATATGCCTATCACAACCGCTATCTACCGCGTCATCTATGAAGGCGCTGACGTCAAAGAAGCTATTCTCAATATGATGAAAAATGAGTTTCGTTCAGAAAACGAATGGGCAGAATAAATGTCCAAGGATTAAATTAAGGAGTCACTATGCTAATGAAAAAGAAAGTTCGTAAAGCCGTTATCCCTGCTGCAGGTCTAGGGACCCGTTTTTTGCCAGCTACCAAGGCTTTGGCTAAGGAAATGCTACCGATTGTCGACAAACCGACTATTCAGTTTATCGTTGAAGAAGCCCTCAAGTCTGGCATCGAAGAAATTCTCGTTGTAACTGGGAAATCAAAACGTTCCATCGAAGACCACTTTGACTCTAACTTTGAATTAGAGTACAACTTGGAACAAAAAGGTAAAACGGACTTGCTTAAATTAGTCAATGATACAACTGCTATTAACCTCCACTTCATTCGGCAAAGTCACCCTCGTGGTCTAGGGGATGCTGTTTTGCAGGCTAAGGCATTTGTTGGTGACGAACCGTTTGTTGTTATGTTGGGGGATGACCTGATGGATATTACAGATGATCAGGCAACACCATTGACCCAACAGTTGATTAACGATTACGATCAAACCCATGCTTCAACCATCGCGGTTATGCCAGTCCCACACGAAGACGTTTCCGCTTACGGTGTCATTGCCCCCCAAGGTGAAGGCAAGGATGGCCTCTACAGTGTAGAATCTTTCGTTGAAAAACCAAAACCCGAAGATGCACCGAGCGACCTAGCCATTATCGGTCGCTACCTCTTGACACCTGAGATTTTCACCATTTTAGAAACGCAAAAACCCGGTGCTGGTAATGAAATTCAGTTAACGGATGCCATTGATACCCTCAACAAGACACAACGTGTCTTTGCCCGTGAATTCACTGGTAAACGTTACGATGTCGGCGATAAATTTGGCTTTATGAAGACATCGATCGATTACGCCTTACAGCATCCACAAGTCAAAGAGGATCTCAAAGCCTACCTGATTGAACTCGGTAAATCCCTAGATGCCTCTGACGCCAATCAAACAGATCAGTAATAAAAACGGTCTAAGACAAAAGTCTTAGACCGTTTTTATTACTGATTATTCAAAGAAAATAAGCCTACGCTTAAGCAACTCTCTCCACACGATCAATGCACCAAGCCACTAATTCTTCTAAACGGGGAATTTGGTCAGTCATATGCAGATAGCCAATCACGGCCTCAAAGCCTGTTGACATGCGATAAGTCACGATGTCTGTGTTCTTTGCTTTCGTGTGACTATTGGCATTACGACCTCGCTTATAGATAGCGACTTCTTTTTCTGTCAGGCGCTCCTCTTCCACTAATTGGGCAATTAAAGCCGCTTGTGCCTTAGCTGATACATAACGCGTCGCAGCATAATGTAGGCGATTAGGTTTGGTCAACCCTTGATAAATGAGGTGCCGACGCACATACATGCTATAAACGGCGTCTCCCTCAAAGGCCAAGGCAACGCCGTTAATAAGATTGATATCAATCACGCGTCCACCTCACGCCATCTTTGGTGTCCAATAACTTAATCCCACGAGCCTGCAAGTCATCCCTAATTTTATCTGCCGTTGCAAAATCACGATTGGCACGAGCTTCTTGACGTTGAGCAATCAAGGCCTCGATATCGGCATCCAAGGTCTCAACCGCAAAGACAACCCCAAACACTTCCAGCATGCGGGCCAGGGTTTCTTTTACTTCTTGGTTATAATGACCTGAGTTGATCCATTTAGCCATGTCAAAGACTACTGTAATACCGTTAGCTGTATTGATATCCTCATCCATCGCCGCCACAAAACGAGCTTCAAAATCTTGCAGTTGGGCAGTATCTATTTCACCAGTAAAAGGTTGCTCATAGGTATTTTGTAAATACTTAAGGTTAATCTTGGCATCGTGAAGGGCTTTTTCCGTAAAGTTAATCGGTTTGCGATAATGCTGTGTTGCAAAGAAGAAACGCAAAGTCTGTCCTTCGATCGTTTCAAGAGCATCGTGCACGGTAATAAAGTTCCCTAAAGATTTAGACATTTTGACATTATCAATGTTGACAAAACCATTGTGCATCCAGTAATTCGCAAAAGTCTGACCTGTCTTAGCCTCTGACTGCGCAATTTCATTGGTATGATGAGGGAACTCTAAATCGGCACCACCACCATGAATGTCAATAGTGTCACCCAAAAGCTCCGTCGCCATCACAGAACACTCGATATGCCAACCTGGTCGACCTGCTCCCCAAGGGCTCTCCCAAGAAATCTCGCCAGGCTTAGCCGATTTCCAAAGCGCAAAATCTACAGGATTTTCCTTACGTTCTGTTTCCTCATCTGTTCGACCGGATGCCCCAAGTTCTAAATCAGCCAAAGTTTTATTGGCTAACTTGGCATAATGCTTAGATTTCTCTACCCTAAAGTAAACATCCCCTTGACTTTCGTAAGCGTAACCCTTGGCTATCAAGTCAGAAACAAATCGAATAATCGCAGGCATAAAATCAACCACTCGCGGGTGATGAGTCGCCGGTTTAACACCCAACTCTGCCACATCCGCTCGAAAGGCTGCTATATACTTATCCGCCACTTCCTGAGGACTTGTCCCCTCTTCTAGGGCTCGCTTAATAATCTTATCGTCTACATCCGTGAAGTTAGAAACGTAAGTCACTGCATAACCACGATATTCTAAGTAACGACGAATGGTGTCAAAAGCCACTGTTGAACGAGCATTCCCCACATGAATGTAATTATAGACTGTCGGACCACACACATACATTTTTACCTTATTTTCCTCAATGGGAATAAATTCTCGCAAACTGCGAGTCATTGTATCATAGATTTTCAACATAATGACACCATCAGAACTTGATTAAGCAAGCCCTCATCCTTTCTCTTTCCTTATTTAGGCCACACCTTCAAAATACGATAAATATTGTAAGCATTGGCAAGTCCGATAAACAACCATAGGATACCAAAAACCATGTCAGATCGGTAGATAGCATTTCCTACCCTAAACATACTGTACAAGATAACAAAACAACTAAAAACAAGCCCCCACCAGGAGGAACCTCTCCCCTTCAACTGATTTCCTCCTATAAACTAGACGAATAGTGACTAGCCTCACGCGCCTTTTCTAGTTTACTCATGTAATAAGCGCGTTTTTCTTCTTCCTCATGAATAACCGGTTCATCTTTTTTACCATGGACTCGAACAATTTTGGCAGGAATTCCCACTACTGTCACATCACTCGGTACATCAGCAACAACCACGGCCCCTGCACCAACTTTGGCCTGTTCACCAATTTCAATCGGTCCAATAATCTGAGAGTGGGCAGAAATTAAGGCCCCCTGGCGTACCGTTGGATGGCGTTTGCCCGTATCTTTTCCGGTGCCTCCCAGGGTTACCCCATGATAGAGCAATACCCCTTTCTCAATAATGGCCGTTTCACCAATCACCAAACCTGAGCCATGGTCTATAAAGACACCAGGAGCGATTTGCGCTCCTGGGTGAATCTCGATTTGTGTCAAAAAACGCCAATACTGACTATGCATCCGCGCCAAAAGTTTAAAACCATGTCGCCACAGAAAATGAGATAAACGATGTGCAGCTAACGCTTTGACCCCTGGGTAGGTCAAAAGCACTTCCAGAGACGTCCGCGCCGCCGGATCATTTTCTTTAACAATATTGATGGTTTCTCTCCACCATCCCATACTTACGCCTCCTTTTTATCTCACTTTGTCTGGTTTAATCTAGATTTGACCACTCAATCAGAACTTGTTGTTCATCAAAAGGATTAACAACCACACCCGTTGTGTCATCAATCTCTGATTCTTCAGCTGGGGGATGATAGATTTCATCTAAATTCCAAGCTAAAATGGTTCCCTGTTCCATTCGAAAAGGCGTTCCGAATTCTTGATTTTCATACCATTTGGCTAAACTAGCCACATTCGTAAAAATAGGAATAAAACGATTTCCATGCGGATCTGCCAGTGTCGGAAACGTTTGGGTGTAGCGCCCCTCATCTAATAAATTAATAATGGCAGGTACCAGATAGACTTTTTCCAAAAGATCAGCCTTCTGGTTTTCATTACTCAACAGAGGGTTTAAAATTTTTGTATAATTCTTCATAAATTGCAACATATCATTGTTGCGAAAAAGTGTTGAATTACCGGTATCCCCTTTTGATTTGAGATTATAGGCCAACCCTGATATGCCGTTCAACACTGCATCTTCCAAGACTTTCAAAGTAGGTCGTTTCACCCAAGTTTGCTTATTGGCTTCAGCATTTTCGGCTTTAAAAGCTTTCAAATCTTTTTCATTGGTGAAGACAGGAATAACCATCTCACCACTGACATCTACGATATAGGGCACACTTGAGGCTAAAACCGGATAATTGTGTAAGGCATACATCAGTTGAAGGCCTTTTAAAAAGTGATCCGGTTGCTCAATAAATGCACGCAAACTTTGGTCAAGTTCATCTGATAATTGCTTAGGCATGCTGTTCATCCTCGCTATGTTTTCGTTCAGGTTTTGGCAATAACGCTTTCATAGAAACATTAAGCCGTCCCTTACCATCTTTATTTTGCAATATCACGCGCACATGATCTCCGATAGATAAAACTTCTTCCATACGATCCGTGCGTTCCCAAGCGACCTGTGAAATATGGAGAAAGGCTTCTGTCTGTCCAAACAATCGAACAAAAGCACCATATTTCGTCAGTTTTGTCACCTCGGCCTCTTCATAAATTTCACCAATGACAGCCTCCCGTATAAGACCATTGATCAAACTAATCGCCTTTTGATTGGCCTGATCATCTGGTCCATAGATAAAGGTCTGTCCATCATCTTCAATAGTAATGGTGACACCCGTTTGAGCAATAATTCGGTCAATTGTTTCGCCACCCTTACCGATAACGCGTTTAATTTTCTCAACTGGGATAACCAGACGGGCGATTTTTGGAGCAGTCTCAGCTAACCTTGGTCGAGGTTCCGCAATCGTCTGTACCATAGTCCTTAAAATCTCTAATCGTGCTTCTTTAGCCTGTCTCAAAGCTTTAGCTAAGAGTTCTACCGAAACACCAGAAATTTTAATATCCATTTGCAAGGCTGTGATGCCAGACCGTGTTCCTGCCACCTTAAAATCCATGTCACCAAAGTGGTCTTCCGCCCCCTGAATATCCGTTAAGATAACTTGCTTGTCTCCATCAGATACAAGCCCCATCGCAATCCCAGCTACCGGAGCTGAAATTGGGACGCCTCCAGCCATCAAAGCCAAACTTCCAGCACAGATAGCCGCCTGTGAACTCGAACCATTAGACTCAAGTACCTCGGCCACTAGCCGGATGGCATAAGGAAACGCCTCCAGAGTAGGTAAAACCCTTGCTAAAGCTCTCTCGCCCAAAGCACCGTGTCCCAGTTCACGACGTCCTGGCGCACCATAACGCCCCGTTTCACCAACTGAATAGGCCGGAAAATTATAATGGTGGCTAAATCGCTGATGATAGGGCAAATCCAAGCCATCAATCAATGGGGCCTCTGACATCGGTGCCAATGTCAGACTAGACAAAACTTGAGTCTGTCCCCGTGTAAACAGGCCTGAACCGTGCACTCGGGGAAGTTTATCTATCTGAACATCGATCGGGCGTATTTCTTCTAGTCCACGACGGTCAGGTCGCAACCCCTCATCAAGAATTAAGCGACGAATTCCCTTAGCCACCAATTCTTGAAAAATGAGTCGAAAACTCTCTTCTGTCCAAGGCAGATCTGTCCCTTGCAAGTCTTCCAAAAGAGCAGTCTCTAACCTATCCAATTCAGGTTTTACAATAGCTAATGGAGAACGTCTTAAAAGTTCTAGGATCGTCTTATAAGCACGTTTTGTCACCCAAGATTCCAACTGAACGAACGCTTTGTCAGCTACTTCAAGAAGCCATTTATCCTTACCACACGACTGTCTAATCCGCTCTTGAAAGCCCACCAAGTCCCTAATGATTCCCTGGGCCATTGACAGGGCACTCTCTACCGTTTCTTCTGCAACTTCCTGGCCTGAACCTTCTAGCATCGTCACAGAAGTAGCCGTACCAGCTATTGTCAGGTCTAAGTTTGCATTTTCTGGCACATGACGAGCCCAGTCAATGAACGGTTGATTGTCATCTAAACAGGCTATCTTGGTAGCCGCTACGGGTCCCTCAAAAGGAATATCGGATAGTGTCAAAGCCAAAGAAGAGCCAAAGAGCCCTAAAAGACTGGGACTTACAGAAGCATCATAGGAAAGGACAGTGTTAACAATCTGAACTTCACGCTGGAAGCCCTCTGGAAAAAGAGGACGTAACGTACGGTCAATCATACGTGCCGTCAAGGTCGCTTCCAAAGATGGGCGCCCCTCTCTTTTTTTAAAACCACCAGGAATCTTTCCAGCTGCATAAGCGCGTTCTTCATAGAGAACTTGTAAAGGAAAGAAATCTTGTTGGGCATCCACTTCAGACATCACCGCTACACTTAATACGGTTGTCCCATTGCAACGCACCAAACAAGCACCATTTGCTTGCCTAGCCAACTCTCCTGTTTCAACCTCAAGCGTTTTCCCTGCTAACTGACATTCAAAACATTCCTTTGCCATATGACTTGCCTCTGACACTTTCGAACTTTTCACAGTCATTCACTGAAAATCTGAAAAAACTAAAAAAATAATTCTCCTATAGGGTCTATTCTAGCATAAATCCCTTAAAATCTAAACCTCAGGGCACGCGCCCACTTTATTATTGTACCATAAATAAGTAACCGCATACAGCCCCCTACTGAAAAAGACCAGAGAGCTTGCATAGGATTCTTTCAAGGGCACCCTTTATCCAACAAAAAAAAGCACCCGAGGATGCTTTTTTTGATTGTAACTAAGTACCCCCGTACGTGATTAACGACGCAAACCAAGTGAGCTAATCAAGTCACGGTAACGGTTAACGTCTGTGCGACGAAGATAGGCCAACAAGTTACGACGGTGACCAATTTTTTTCATCAAACCACGGTAAGTTGCATGGTCTTTTTTGTGTTGTTTGATATGTTCGTTCAAGTGGTTGATTTCCCAAGTCAAAACAGCAACTTGCACTTCTACAGAACCTGTGTCACCTTCATGACGAGCATACTTTGCAATGATTTCATTTTTTTTCTCTTTTGAGATTGCCATAATTTTTCTCCTTTTTTGCTTTATCCGAGTGGCGGGTTGGCTTGCCCACAACCAAGAAAAAGTAGTTGTCATTAGACTCACTTATTGTAGCAAACTCCCAGGTGCTTGTCAAGAAACTCTATCCGCTTTAGGTTAAGGTTTAATCCAATTGAAATAGGCAGAAAATAAGGGGCTTCTTTGGATTTTCACTAGTCTTTGTGATATAGTATAGTCTAGATGAAACCAAGGAGAAGCACATGTCTAAACAATCCAAATTGACCCAGGCCGCCCATGTTATTGATATGGCTGACATCATACGAGAAGGAAATCCAACCTTACGACAGGTCGCAGAAGATGTGACATTTCCTTTGTCAGATGAGGATATCATTTTAGGAGAGAAAATGATGCAGTTCCTACGCAACTCACAAGATCCTATTATGGCTGAAAAACTAGGCCTTCGTGGTGGTGTTGGTCTAGCTGCTCCTCAGTTGGACATTTCTAAACGTATTATTGCGACACTAGTTCCAAACCCTGACGATAACGAGGGGAATCCACCAAAAGAAGCATACAGCTTAGCAGAAGTGATGTATAACCCACGCATCGTTGCCCATTCTGTTCAAGATGCCGCGCTTGCTGATGGAGAAGGCTGTCTATCTGTCGACCGTGAAGTCCCTGGCTACGTCATTCGTCACGCACGGGTTACAGTTGAATATTTTGATAAAGAAGGGAATAAACACCGTTCCAAATTCAAAGGCTATAATGCTATTGTGGTACAACATGAGATTGATCACACTAACGGCATCATGTTTTATGATCATATCAATGCTGACGACCCTTTCAAGGTAGTCGACGGATTACTCATTATCGAATAAGAAAAATCTCTGCTTGCATAAGTCAAGCAGAGATTTTTTCTGATGATTAAAATAAATCTTCAAACAGACTGAGTTGGTTATCCTCAGGTAGGCCACCCAAAATCCCCATTTCATCTAGTTTATCGACTAAGGTTTGAGAAAGGCCACCGCGTTTTCGGAGTTCTGTTTTAGACAAAAATTCACCTTCTTCGCGTGCCCGTATCAGTTGTTGGGCAACGTTTTCCCCTAAGCCATCCAAGGCTACAAATGGCGGAATCAGGGTGTCTCCGTCAATTAGAAATTCAGTAGCATCGCTCTTGTAAAGGTCTAGTTGACCGAAAGAGAAGCCCCTCTCTAACATTTCATTGACGATTTCAAGCGTCGTATAGAGATCTTTTTCAACATTAGAAGCTTCATTGTTCTTTTGTTTATGGGCAATTTCCGCTAGACGTTCCTTAACTGCCGGCAGACCCGCGCTCATCGTTTTAATGTCAAAAGCCTTGGCCCGAATAGAGAAATAAGCACAATAGTAGAAAATAGGATGATGTACCTTGAAATAAGCCACTCGTAAGGCCATCAAAACGTAGGCTGCCGCGTGGGCTTTAGGGAACATGTACTTGATTTTCCCACAAGATTCGATATACCAGTCAGGTACATTATTGTCACGCATCGCCTGAATGTAGCCATTTCGCTCATCCTCAGAAATCTTGAGCCAGAGGCCCTTACGCACACGTTCCATGATGGTAAAGGCCATCTTGGGCTCCAAACCTCGGTGCATGAGGTAAACCATGATATCATCCCGACAGCCGATAACTGTGGACAAGTCTGCAATCCCCTCCTTGATGAGGTCTTGCGCATTTCCCAACCAAACATCTGTCCCGTGAGAAAGGCCAGACAACTGAAGTAATTCTGCAAATGTCGTCGGATGCGTCTCTTCCACCATCCCACGGACAAAGTTCGTTCCGAATTCAGGAATGCCCAACATCCCTGTCGGCGTACCAATCTGTTCAGCTGTCACGCCTAATACTTCGGTTCCTGAAAATAGAGCCATGACACCTGAATCATCTGCGGGAATATCCTTAGGGTCTATGCCTGATAAATCCTGAAGCTTCCGCACCATCGTCGGATCATCATGCCCGAGGACATCAAGTTTGAGAACATTTTCATCAATATCGTGGAAGTTAAAGTGAGTCGTCCGCCAACTAGCCTCAAGGTCATCAGCGGGATACTGGATAGGAGTGAAGTCATACACGTTCATATAGTCTGGAATAACAACAATCCCACCTGGGTGCTGACCTGTACTCCGTTTCACGCCTGCAGCCCCCATGGCCAGACGGTCAACCTCAGCATCATTATAATCCTTTTGATAATCTCGCTCATATCCCTTGACATACCCATAAGCTGTTCGATCAGCAACAGTTGAAACTGTACCAGCCCGAAAAGCATAGTCTTCGCCAAAAATATCACGAACATCCAAGTGCGCCAGAGGCTGATCATCCCCGGAAAAGTTTAAGTCAATATCAGGCACCTTGTCTCCGTCAAAGCCCAGAAATGTTTCAAAGGGAATATCTTGTCCATCCTTACGAAAACGAGTCCCACATGTTGGACAATCTTTGTCGGGCAGATCATATCCTGAACCAACCGAACCATCTGTAATAAACTCTGATGTTTGACAATTTGGACAAACATAGTGAGGAGGCATGGGGTTGACCTCAGTAATACCAATCATGGTCGCCACGAAACTCGATCCTACAGACCCACGAGAACCCACCAAATAACCTCTAGCATTGGAGCGGTGCACCAACATCTGCGAAGCCAGATAGATCACAGCAAAGCCATTTCCCAAGATAGACGTCAATTCTTTTTCGATGCGACGGTCAATAATATCCGGTAGTGGATTGCCATAAAGCTCAAAAGCTTTGGCATAGGTCATCTCAGCAACTTGTTCCTCAGCCCGTTCGATGAAGGGAGTATAAAGATCTTTCTTGACAACCTCTATGTCCTCAAATCGTTCTGCCAACGCATTAGGTTCCGTAATAACCAACCGTTTAGCTTCTTCTTCCCCTAAAAAGGCAAATTCATCCAACATCTCATTCGTTGTTCGAAAATGCGCTTCAGGAAGGGGAGCCGGTTGTGCGCCTTCGCCCTTACCAATCGGACGGTTAATGAGTGCCCCCTGCCCCAAACTTCTCACAATAATTTCTCGATAAATGGCATCTTCTGGATCTAAATAATGAACATTACCGGTAGCCAAAACAGGCTTGTTCAATTTTTTTCCAATAGCGACAAGGTCTTGAATCGTTTTTTCAATCGCCTTCTCATCCTCAAACATATCTTGAGCTAGCAAAGGTCTATACAATGCAGGTGGCATAACCTCGATAAAATCATAGTAGCGTGCCACTTCAACTGCTTCATCAAAACCTTTAAAGAGTAGCGTATCAAATACCTCTCCATCAGAGCAAGCCGTCCCTAGTATAAGGCCTTGTCTATGAGCATCTAATACAGACCGTGGAATTCGAGGGACGCCAGCAAAGTAAGTCACATTAGACAAGCTAACCAACTTGAACATGTTAATTAGTCCTTCTTGTGTTTCCACATAAATAGTCGTATGGTGAGGTTTAGCCTTTTGGTAAGAATCCTCACGAATCAAATCATAGTTCAACTGATTGAGATTGACGACACCATGTTTTTCTTTAGCCTCTTTTAAAAATATAAATAAAAGTCGCCCCGTCGCTTCGGCATCAAAATTCGCCATATGATGGTGTTCAAGCGCAACGCCAAACCGTTTTGTAAGCGGCCCCAACCCATGCCTCTTGTATTCTGGGTATAAATTACGTGCCAATTCAAGCGTATCAATCACCGGTTGACTAATAACCGGTAAACCGTATCGCTCATAATTAGCGTTCATAAAACCAACGTCAAAACTAGCATTATGCGCGACTAAAATTGCTCCCTCACAAAATTCTTGAAAAGCTTTTAGCGTTTCTTCTATTGGTGGTGCATCTTTGACATGATTATCCGTGATTCCAGTCAACTCCGTTGTAAACTTACTCAAGGGGTGACCAGGATTAATAAAAACATCAAATTCATCAATGATATTGCCTTTTTGCATTTTTGAGGCAGCGATCTGGATGAGTTGATGGTTAACTGCTGAAAGACCTGTCGTTTCAACATCAAAAACAACATAAACAGCATCGTCTAACATTTGGTCAGTTGCTTGATAAGCAATCATAACCTGATCGTCAACAATGTTGGCCTCCAAACCAAAAATAACCTTGATACCATTCTTTTTTCCAGCATGATACCCATGTGGAAAACTCTGGACATTTCCATGGTCAGTAATAGCAATAGCGGTGTGTCCCCATTCCGCAGCCCGTTTTACCAAATCTTCGACTTCAGGAATGGCATCCATCGCTGACATATTAGTGTGAGCATGAAATTCAATCCGCTTCTCCCCTTCAGGCATCAAGTCCTTCCGTGACTCATGAGCAACTGCCACCGCATCTCGAACAGTCATCACCAAACATCTTGTAAAACGATTATCCTCAATATTGCCACGAACGCGAATCCAAGCACCTTTTTTGATAAAATCAAATCGCTTCAATTCCTCCTCATTCTTGATCCATCTTTGCAGAGAAAAGCTGGACGTATAGTCAGTCATCTTAAAGTTTAAAATGATCCGACCTGTTCGAGTCGTCCGCGATTCTATATCAAAAACGAGTCCTTCAAAAACAACATTGTTTTCTTCATCAGTGACCTCTACCATAGGCGTTACAGTCTGTTGCATCAATCCACCTGTTGATCGCTTCTCCTCAACCTTTTCAAAGGTAAAAGTAGATTTCGATTCAGGTTTATCCTCGGATTTCTCTCTTTTTTCCGCTTGTGCAATAGCTTCTTGCCCTAATACCTCGGCCTCTTTCATCCGTTTTTTCTTGCTCTGCTCAATAGCCTTCCGACGTGTATCCCCTAAATTATGATCTAAAACAAAACTAACATCCACTTTTGGGAATCCACAAGACACCAAAAAATCATTTATTCGATTCGTATACTTTTTAGAATAGTAGCCCTTATCTACAAAATCTGGAATAGTCAACTGGACAGCATTTTCTTTACAGGAAATCGATTCCTTCACTTCAAGACCAGAGAAAATGCGCTGTAACTCAGGAGTTTCACAAATAAAGTAACGCACATACTCAGAAAGTATATCTAGTAAATCACTTGAAAATGGAAAAGAAACACTTATGTTTATGGTGGCTTGAATATCTAACTGTCTAAAAGTCTCTAGGAGAAGGCGACTAAATGTACGGTATTCCTCAATCTCAAGAAAATCAGTTAAAAGAAAGAAAAAATCCCAGCGTCGACTTTTTTGGTGCATGATAACCTTTGACAGTTCAGCACTCGCAAAAACTTCTTTACTGCTAAGCTCATTGGGGAGAGAAATTTGTTGGTAAAGTTGTAACATATCAGCTGCCATGATATTCTCCTTTAAACAAAAAAAGAATAGATTAACATCTATTCTTCCACTATACCGGCGGCCGGGGTCGAACCGGCACGTCCTTGCGGACACTGGATTTTGAGTCCAGCGCGTCTGCCAATTCCGCCACGCCGGCAAAGTGTAACTGGGGTAGCTGGATTCGAACCAACGCATGAGGGAGTCAAAGTCCCTTGCCTTACCGCTTGGCTATACCCCAATAATAAATAGGCGAGTGATGGGGATCGAACCCACGCATGCCAGAGCCACAATCTGGTGTGTTAACCACTTCACCACACCCGCCATATAAAAGTCTAACACGGGCAGTAGGAATTGAACCCACACTGAAGGTTTTGGAGACCTTAGTTCTACCTTTAAACTATGCCCGTATTATGGAAGGGGAGGGATTCGAACCCCCGAACCCGAAGGAGCGGATTTACAGTCCGCCGCGTTTAGCCTCTTCGCTACCCTTCCTAAAAATATAAAATTAATGGCGCGAGACGGAATCGAACCGCCGACACATGGAGCTTC